>JBIIEI010000003.1:0-136356 GCA_044237915.1 Silvanigrellaceae bacterium
CGGCGACTCCAACGGCGACACCAGAGCCCACTCCAACGGCGACTCCCACAGTGACTCCGACAGCGACGCCCACTCCGACTCCTTAAATGATTCGTTAAGGTCGCGTTTGTCTTACTCCTTGAGTTTTTGAATCTCAGCTTTTTTGAGGGGATGAATTCAAATGCAGCGTAAGCGCTGGATCTCACCCTGTGGCAGAGGCTTGTGGTTCATGTAAATTCTTTTTTGTCAGTAACCATTTGTAAGGATGCGTTCGATTTTGGCTTTGAGATTGGGTCGGGCAGCGAGGGATTTTTTGACTGCGTGGGGGGTAAAATTTTCGGGATTTCTTTGAATATCCAGGTCTGGTGCAAGAAGAATGTGAAGGAGATAGTGAGCAAGTGGAACGCCTGCAGCGACGCAGGTTTGGTGCAAGGAACGCAGGATGTCAAACCGAGCACGGCCCTCAAGGGAATCGCGAAAGTAGCTTGAGCCTTGGGCAAGTTTTTCAGGTCGGAGGAGTCTTTCTGAGATGTTATTTGTGGGCTCAAGTTCGGGATGTTTTAAATAAACAGTCATTTTTTCGAAGTGTTTGATAAAATGGCGTGCAGCTTTTCCAAGTGGCTTTTCTTTCTGACTCTATTAGCGCTTGCAGCGACAAAATTTCAGCACGATAATTTTTCAAAATGCGCTCCTCCTGTTACTAAAGGAGATTCACACAATGCAAATTCTTATGCCACAGGGTTAAATCTAGCGGTTACGAATAAACTCTGAATCGAAGGTAAGGCCAAATGTCAATGTCTCAAATGACTTGACGAAGCAGCTTTACTTTCATGTTGCCGACCAATCCATTTGCTAACAATTTCGGATAATTCAGAAAAGCTCGTTGGTTTTGACAAATAGTCGCTCATGCCCGATTGAAGACACTTATCCATGTCATCCTTCATTGCATTTGCCGTCAGTGCGATGACTGGAGTATGCAGGTTATGACTGTCTACCAAAGATCGCAATACTCGAGTGGCTTCGTAGCCGTCCATTTCAGGCATCTGACAGTCCATTAGAATCAGATCAAAATCTTCCTGTTTTATAAGCGCTAGTGCCTGCAATCCATTCTTTGCTGTTTGAAAATCCAGTCCTAGTTTTTTAATCATTTTCGTTGTTACGAGGGTATTGACATCGTTATCTTCGACTACCAAAACGAGCCCATGCAAAGAAACAGCTGCAGTTTTTTGTTTAGGTAATTTTTTACATACTATACTGCTGCTTGCATCGGGAAGTCGAATTGTAAACCAAAAAGTAGAGCCTTTACCTTCCGCGCTTTGCACCCCAATTGAGCCATCCATTTTTTCGATAAGGTGTTTACAAATGGACAAACCTAAGCCTGTTCCACCGAAAAGTTTGGTTGTGGCGTTATCTGCTTGCGAGAATGCCTGAAATAAGCGCGTTTGCGCCTCTGTCGAAATTCCGATACCTGAATCTTGAACTTCAAATCGGATGGCGACAGCTCGATCAATGGATGATTCGCACCCTGCACGTAGAATGATTGAACCTGTCGAAGTAAATTTTACAGCATTACTCAATAAATTGAGCAAAATCTGTCGCAATCGGGTTGAATCGCCATGCACGACTTGTGGGAGCGCATCATCCCAAATAATCTCTATCTGAAGGCCTTTTTTAAGTGCATGAAAATCAAGTGAGGTTTTTGCTTCCAAAACAACATCGTAAAGTATGAAATCTTGATTATCAAACGGGAGCATGTTTGCTTCAATCTTAGAAAAATCCAAGATATCGTTAATAATGGTCAGAAGTCCCTCAGCAGAATGCAGAATCGACTCCCCGTAGCTTATTTGCTCTGCCGAAAGACTTGTATCAAGCAGAATTTCAATTAGACCCAAAATGCCGTTGATGGGCGTCCTAATTTCATGACTCATGTTTGCCAAGAATCGCGACTTCGCTTCAGTTGCTAACTGTGCTTTTATTTCTGCCTCTTTCCTGTCAGTGATGTCTAAAGCAAAATAGGAGTAACGATCTTTTCCTTCCGAAGATTTGCCAATACAGTTGACGGTCATGTTGAACCAATGTTCTTTGCCCTTTAAAGTTTTTCGATGTTCCGTTCTAATAGCTTGTCCAGTGTCCTTTGAGCGCTCGTACAGTTCACGAATCCACTGGAGATGTTCCTTATTTTCTTCTTGTTCAAGTGTATGATTAGAATTTTCGCCTTTTTGCTCTATAAATGTCTCGTCAGCTTTGTTAGAAAAAATTTGAATAATATCCATATTATCTAGCTCAACGACACCCATAAATGCGGGCGAGCTATCAAAAAAACTCTTCATTATGGATTGCTGTTCATGAAGTTTTTCAACCGATAATTCATCTGCTAATTTAAGTTCGTTGATGTCCTGAACTTGGGCATAAAAGGCTTCTATTTGACCTGATTCATCTCGAATTGGGGTTGCATTCATGATGCCCCAAACCAAATAGCTTTCACGATGTCGAAATCGATTCTGCCGACGAAATGTTTTTATAGTCTGGGATTCAAGGGCTGCTTTCGTTTCCAGGTCAAGTTCTACGTTTTCGGGTGAAGTAATATCGTAGATATTCCTGCCTATCATTTCATGAGGTTCGTAACCAAGCATCGAAGCAAAGGCCTGATTGCAATCCACAATAACCCAATGACAATCAAACACAGACATGCCCATAGGGGACATTGCCATTGATAATCTCAAGCGTTCAGCGAGTTGCAAGATTTCTTTTTGCTTTTTTTCTCGTTCATTAGTCTCCTGCTGCAAAGAAATCAAAGCCTTGTTTGCTAAGAGTTGGTGTAATTTTGCAATCTTCGCAAGATATACTTCACGCGGCCAGGAGTTGTGATTCTTTGAAAGTCTGAAAATTTAGCGTGAGCAAAGTCGAAAGTTCGGCTCTAACCTCAATGCTGACGTTGGTTTTCCGTAAGCAGTCGATTACCGAACTCTTAAACGCCCTAAAATCTGGATGATACTTTGAATTTAAGCAGGTTTTTTTCACGTATTTCCAGTATCGTTCGATCAAATTTAAATTTGGTGAATAAGAAGGAAGAAAAACTAGCTCTATTCCAAGCCTTTTGGCTCTCTTCATCACCAAGTCGCACCTCTGATATTTTGCATTATCTAAAACAATAGAAATCCGTCCAGGACCGCACTTATACCGCAGTTTATGAAGGATTTTACAAATTGTTTTTGAGTTCACAATGTCTTCATTTTCAACCGTCACTAATTCTTGGGTGATTGGATCATATGCTCCAAGGACATTGAATCGCTGGCGGCCGCTTCCAGTTTTTATAAAAATGCGTTCAAAAGACCATAAATACCCTTGAAAAGCACCGTACACAAAGTGCGCAGCGTCCATAAAAAATAGCCTTGTATCACCTGCTCGCGCCTCTTGGATCAAAGGCTCTAGAATTTTTTTTTAAAAACCTCCTGCCCTTCAATGTCGACTTTTGCTGGAATCACAGCAGTCTTTCGAAACTCCATTCCCATTTCCTTAAGGAAAAGGCGCACCTGCGTCTGACCGCGACGCACACCAGTAATTTCTTCAATCCGCTTCGCGGCAAGTGCGACAGTGGCGGGCGGGTTCTTCTTAAATTCTTCTTCTATCGCGTCTCGATGGGGAATAAGTCCGCTTTTACGAGGGCTTTCTGGAGGGTTCCATAGCCCATCAAGCCCGGTTTTTTCAAACTCCCTGAGGTAATTCCAAATTGTACTGACACTCATGTTCATGATCTCGGCTATTTGTTCGGCGGCAAGACCGTGCCCGTGGAGCATGATCACTTCTGCCTTCTTTTGTATCGTTATACGGAAATCTGAGAATCGAATCCGTCTCACTTCATCAAGCACACCATCTGCGAAATATAAGGAAATTGTCACTTTTTGAATCCTCAGGTTTTCGGATTCTGTAACATAATTTTTTATGAATAGGAAATTTTCAGAATTTCAGGCCGTGTGAAGTATAAATTCCGAGTCCGCAGAACAATGACAAAAGACAACCACCAACGCCAATGGCAACGCCAATGGCAACGCCAGAACTAAGGTTTGGCTCTTGTTCAATCGCAATTTCCCAAGACTGAGTACCAACCTGTATCGTTTTTAGTTTTGAAAAGTATGCAGTGGCTTTTTTTGGAGTTGATGGCAATGGAAAGATGGCTTTTCCCTGCTCAAAAATTTTAACTTTGTTAAAGTCATCATCTCTTAACAACGAATTCATAAGCATATCCATGCGATATATTATAAAAATGAATCCAATGTTCAAGCCATTTTTTTTAAGATTGTACGCAGTAATGATTCCTTTTTGGGAGCTCTGTGGTAAATCGATGGGTTTGCTTAGAGCTGCATTGTCAGATTTTAAAGTGGCCTCTAGTGTAACTTTAAAATCCGCATTTAATTCTAATTGCATGTTTTTTATCGATTCAGTTTCTTTTTCTGGAAAAACCCACGCTGAACTCAAATCAGAGTAAACCATTTTAATGGCTTGAATTTCGGGGAAATCTACAAGATAAGTTTCAGCATCTTCACTCCACTCGCGTTGACTTGGTTCGTAAATAGACCACCTTTTTCCCATTCGACTAACGCTTGTAAGTCGTTCATTAAAAACATGCTTAATCTTTTCACTGATTTTGGTAAGAAACAATTCATTAGCATCACTCTGAAGTGAAATGTGCTTTTTACTCAAGCTATAGGATGTCATGAGTGTTGCACCAATTCCAACGGATACAATTCCGACAATAATCCAATTGGGCATTGGGTTCGTGGAACTCTCATGGTCCCAGATATGTAACATAATGTGCAAAGATATCAACAAAAAACAAATTGCTGCAAGAGGAGAAACCTGCGAAATGTTTCCCCACAAATATATGTCCTGGAAGTTAAATACTGCACTGCTCATGGCATAAACTGCAATCAACATGACAATGGCAGCGCACAGCTTGCGGATGTAAATAGAATATTTTTGACTCTTCAAATATCCGAACTCGATAACGTATGCAATCGAGGCGACAATGAAAGCGATAGACGTCAAAAAATTCATTCGTCCAGGGCTGGGCATCATGCCAAGCATAAAGGGCTCAATAAACAATGTATTGATGTATGCGTTGGTACCGGTGACATACTCAATAGCGGTTAAAGCAGCAATTGTAACAACAATGGCAATGATTGAAAATAAGTATCCTGAACGAATTCTCGGAGCCCATGTCCGAAGGAGGAGCACTGCACCTAACAAGCTAAAACAAAGTGCTGCATTGAACACCATCGCCGAGCGATCTGAAAAGGGCTGGACAAGCCGCAGAATTTCTAGCTTCCAGCCAAGCATGATAGCCATGCCAATGAACAGCAGGACTCCACCTGTAAAAATCTGAAATAACCTAGTTAGCTTTTTGCTGCTGCCATCCATTTATTTCTCTTTTAATTCATCGAAGTGCATGTTTTCGTACTTAGTTTTGAATGTATGCCATATTTTGACTCTACGCTTGGAAAAGTCTCATAGAAAGATCAAGAGTTCAAGTAGATATTTTTGCAACTGTGTGCGTAAACTGAAGAGGTCAGTCGCTGGCGATGTCACAATGTGATTCAAGTTAAATCTGCACGCCAGCGCTTATTGCGACTTCTTGCTCGTGGGGTTCGATTTTAGGAAATTTCATGAAGTAAAAATTATATTCAGCACCAAAAGAAAAGGCTTTTAAAAGTCGGATGCTCAATCCTGCAGAGGCCAGTGCATGGTACCTTATGGGATCCTTGATATTCTGTTGAATTCCAGGGCTACCATCTTCCTTTTCTGGCTCGCTGAGTGAGAGAAGTCTTTGTCTTGCACGAACTCCTGCTCCTGCTTTGAGTGTGAGCATTTGTCCAATGCGTGGTGAAAACAAGAATTTTGCCGTGGCAAGGCGTTGCTCTTCTTTATATTTGTATTCACCATCTTGTTGTAAATCGAGGTTTGAATCTTCTAATTTGATTTCACCAAATTCGTCGCGCATGGTTTTAGATTTTCGGGTGGTATCGACTTTATTCGTTCCAACTCCCACTTGAAAGCTGAGGAATCGAAAAAGTCCAATGTCGATCTTTAATCCATAGGTGGTGCGCTGAGTCACGGTTTCATCGGCGGCTGTTTTTGATTTGTTGGGCTTAATGGCTTTGGAAGAACTTGAAGAAGCATAGGGTGATATCAGAAATCGCCCGGCAGCAAGTGCATCATTTTCCCAAAGCAAGGAAAGCGAAAAAGGAGCTAACAAAACAAAAAGAGAGAGATGTCTTGGTTTTTTCAAGAAAAGGCATTTCATAATTGCTCCTTTGAGCTGAATTCGACTTCGACAGCCCTACACGAAAACAGAGATTCGCATTCACAATGCAAAAAACGCATTGGGCTTCCTGCATTTATTTCTCGGTTTTCAACGGAACTTCGAAAGGTGAACTTCTTTCCTTCTGCCAAAAGCACCACACCTTGTTTTGACCTCACAACCATTTCAATTGAGAATGACCGTTAACGGATGTTACCTTCCTTGAAAGACTGACGATGGGAACAAGACGCCTGCACATACTGGGTTCGCTCCGGAGCGGCTTGCACACTGCTCAGATAGATGCCATTGAGCTTGCTTGCCTCGATTGCAGCTATGAGCCGATAGAACATGACGACATTGCTGTTGCGCTTGCGGACATTCAAAATGAGCCCCATGCCATGGTGCTTCTTGAACCCAAAACGCTCATCGAAATGATGACTGAGCATGGCTTCTCTCCCAATGGACAGACCATCCTTTGTACTTTGGAACGTGAAAATCCACTGATTGCGCCTTATTCCTCGTCGCTGGGATCACTGCGTTACGTTGTTGGTGCAGCGACTCCTTCAATGATGCGTGGGACCCTTTCAAGCATTCTAGAATTTCAAGTCACGCGAAAGGCGAGGGGACTTCTGTCTCGGCTTTTGCAGGTGCAGTGTTTGCAGTCCGAAAAAAAGGTGCTTGTAGACTCCGCCGAGAGGGGCCCCATCCAAGACCAAGTGACCGATTTTTTTACCCGTCAAATTGCAGAATTTAAAGATCAAATTGTGAGTGGGACTTCGAGTTATCCTAAAAATATGGGCGATGTCTTAGACGAATTTTTGATGAACGCGATCTGGGATGCCTGTCCTTCAAGGGAACACGCCGATCGTTCAAAGTCTGTGATCTTGCAACAGGGAGAAACCGTTTCTATTGAAACCGCCTGTGATGGAACAAACTTGGCACTGAGTGTCTCGGATAGTCACGGAAGTTTTCCAAAAAGTGCCATTTTGAAGCCTCTCCGATACGCACTGGGTTTGCGTGACGACGCCAAGATCAACGAAGGTCCTGGGGGTGCGGGGCTAGGATTGTATTTGGTCGTTCAAAAGGTTGCAGCGCTCTCTTACGAAGTTGAACGCGGTAAGATGACGCGTGCGGTTGCGGTCATGCGGGGCGATCAGTCGTTGCGCGACATGCAGAAAAAGCCGAAAACGGTCTTGTTTTTTGAAACCGAAACTCTCTAACTCAGTGCTTACAAACGCCAGAACAGACGTGACGCATCGCGAGGCGAGCGGCGCGACCCGACGCTGTGTCTGCAGAATTCTGTTTACCTAAAATCCCACCCGGCATTTGAGTTTCCCCTTTTGCGCTGTTCCCTTTGGTTGAAAAGCTAAAAGCAGAAATCGCACGATGAACGGCAGCGCCACAAGTGGGGCACGCCCTGAGCGGACTTTCGTTGATGGACTGTAGGTTTTCGAAGTAACAGCACGTGGACACGGGATCTTCAGGAGAGAAAAGAGTTGGTTCGTAAACATAGATGGGCATAGAAAGATCCTCTGTGCTGTGCGACCGCTGAAATAACTTTATCCCGGTTTCCATCGCATGCGCTTTGGTCCGGGAGAAGTTTGCTACAGAGCTGAGGAAATGCAAAGAGGCAACGAGTCAAAAAAAAGCAAAGTAGAATTATTTGCTTTCTTTATGATTTGTATGCTTCCGGCAGAACTTGCAATACTTTTTAAGTTCTAGCTTCTTTTGCATCGTCTTCTTGTTCTTCGTTGTTGTGTAGACGGAGCCACAGTCCTTCTTGACTTCTCCAACACAAACCAGCTTGATAAATTCTCTCATAGGTAAAACCTCCAACATGAACTTGGCAGAACAAGTCCCATACCCTCACTTTCAAAAAATAGCAATTCATTTTCCAATCATTGCGGGAAATAGAGTGATTCTGGCAAACTTTTTCTTTCGACATTTTAAATTTCCACAGGACAGGGGTCGCCATGCTTGAGAAGTTTCTTTTAGATTTTGAAAAGTTACAGAGTCGAAGTCCGGGTCCGGTGGACTGGAGTTGGACACACGATGGGGGAGAGCATGATTTCCACATTCTTATCGGCGGTCTCGTGCATGGCGATGAAGTCGGCTCTTTGCCTGCGCTCATTCGAGCTTTGCAAGAATTTTCCACCGGAAAACTCAGGTATGGCGGAAAATTCACGGTGTTTTTAGGAAACGTTCCGGCTGCTCGCAAAGGCCTGCGCTTTCTGGAGCAAGACTTAAATAGGGTTTTTGCACCGTCTGCCCCCGAGTCTGCAGAAAAAAGTCGTGCCTTCGAGCTCATGCCCTTGCTTTCTAAAGCGGATGTGTTTCTTGATTTTCATCAAACACGCGAACCTTGTGTTGAACCCTTCTATACCTTTGGCTTTGACGTCGATTCCTATCTCTGGGCCAGGGCGGTGGGCGGAGGGCGTGTCCTTGTCACACGGGCTCCGGGAGTGAGCTTTGCGGGAACAGCGGTGTGCTGCGACGAATACGCCCGCAACAAAGGGATCCCCGCAATGACATTGGAACTGGGGCAGCGTGGTTTTTCAGAACAGAGTGAGGCATTGGCATCCTACTCTCTGCGCAAGTGTTTGCAGCTTGGTGAACAGTTAATGAAGGGGCGCAAGCTGACGCAGTTGGCAAAGCAAAAGGAAGATTTCCGCTTTTTTACCATTGCTCACCGCAAGGCCTTTTCTCACGATGACATGCGCATGAAACAAGGTTGCTCTAATTTTATGGAAGTCAAAGAAGGAGAGTTATTGGGGCATAACGAGAATGGTTCGGAGTTTTTTGCGCCATTGCCCGGTGTGCTGTTGTTCCCCAAATATCCAGATCGCAACGAAAAGGGGCAAATACTGGGAGCAAGACCTACTGAGATCTACAATCTTGCAGTGCCTCTTGATGGGCACCCCCTGCAACTTTATCGCAAGGCGCTCCCGGAGTTGGCTATTTCGCGATGCAAAGGCTAAGGCCTTCAGTCAAGACATCTTTGGGCAGGTGACGACCAATAAAGACCATCTGAGTTTTTCGCTCTTCGCCTGCATTCCAGGGACGGTCGGGCGAACTTCCCATGGTCATGTGAATGCCCTGAAACACGATGCGTTGGTCTTCGCCCTCGATGTTAAGAACGCCTTTGGACCGTAAAATCTGGCTTCCCAATTCGCTCGAAATCAAAGAAAGAAATCGATCGAGTTTTTCTAAATTGAGGGGCTGTTTTTCTTCGAGATAGATGCTTTGAATGGCTTCATCGTGGGTATGTTCGTGGTACTGAGACTTGAGATCGGGATAAATTTCAAGCTTATTGTCGAGATTAAAGGCTCCAATGTCGAGAATTTCCGTGACGGGCACATTGCAGTGGCTCGTTTTAAGCATTTTTGCTTGCGAGTTAATATCGCGGATTTTTCCTTCAAGTTCTTTGAGTCTTGATTCATCGACTAAATCTGTTTTGTTCAGAACGATGACGTCTGCAAAGCCAATTTGGTCTTGAGTTTCTTTGATTTCTTCTAAGTTTCGATCGATGTAGAGGGCATCAACCACTGTAACGATAGAATCGAGGAAGTAATGGCGCTGAATGTCTTCTTCCATAAAAAATGTCTGCGCAACGGGGCTTGGATCGGCCATTCCAGTTGTTTCAATGACCATGTAGTCGAACGGGACGCCCTTCGTGATGAGTTCTTTGGCAATGCGCGACAGATCGCCGCGCACGGTGCAACAAAGGCACCCATTGTTCATCACTTTCAGTTCTTCTTGAGACTGAACGACCAACTCTGAATCGAGGTTGACTTCGCCAATTTCGTTCAGAATGACGGCAATTTTTTTGCCATGATTTTCTTTGAGCAATCGATTGAGAAGGGTGGTTTTACCCGAACCCAAAAAGCCGGTCACGATCGTAACAGGAATTTCGCGTCCCGCTTCGGGAACTTGGGAAGTGCTCGGTTTGTATTTTAAAGTATTTGCAAACATCTCAGTGATACCTTTCGTTAGAACTCATTCCGTCATCAATGCGCGTTTCTACACCGAAAAAGGCAGAGTTCAAAGCGTTCTTTTGAAGCCTTCTTCTCCTAGAGGAGAGAAACGGGCCAATAGCACTGGGGCTGGTGGAAATCCTCTTTGGGAAGTCGTCTGTTTTGTGCGTTGAAGTTCCGATTTTTTTCTTGCAAATAGGCAAATTCCATATGGGGGGCCAAGTAATAGCGCCCAAATCCTGGCGCGTAAGCTCCTTGCACAAGAATTCGATTTTTAGAGATCAGATGTTCAACGTTTTCATAGGGGATAAGCATTCCAAAATCTGATGACGATGAAAATCGCTCGACGTTGTGCCAAAACCTTTCAGCAGGCACTTGGTGTCCCGGTGCGCGTGCTCGAATATTTTGAAACGAAAGAGCGATCCATTCGAGGTTTGGGGTCAGTTCCAACTCGATGTAGCGCGTGGGCTGGGAAGGATTGGCAAGAAAAAGTTCCGAAACACTATGGTGCCACAGTTCGGGGATGAACTGAGATTGGGTGACGAGATGTTGCGGTACAGGAATTGGAAAATACGCTGAAAAATCGTTCTTGCAGAATGTTGTCCAACGCAGAAAAGGAAGATGTGGAGACTGGCGTGCTTCCGAAATGGGGAGGATTTGTTCAAGACTTGTTCCAATCCCATCAATTCCTTTTCCGGTTTGTAAATAGTAATTCTGAAATGGTGCTTTAAAAAGTAAATAAGGGAACGTTAAATTGGGAAGAAAACTCTTTTGCGGATGTTTTAAGAGTCCGACCCATTCAGAGGATTTTTGAGTGTCTTCCTCGCGAAACGAGGGGCCCAAATTTTGCATTCCACACTCTTCGTACAATTGTGTAGAAAAATTTCCAATGGGTTGAACTTCAAGTTCGAGTTCACACTTTGCCCGACTGAGCGCTTCTCGCCTCATGTGGGCCGTCAGATTTAACATGTCTTCCGTCTTGGCTTGGCCAAGGTTCCAAACAAAATTAGCGTGAAATTGACTGATTTCGGCATCACCAACGCGCGTCCCTTTTAAGCCAAGCTCATCAAAAATGCGCCCGCTCGGCCTCCCAACGGCATAATTATTTTTAAAGGTGCTTCCGCAGCTTGGCAAATCGAAATGATGCTTCGAATGCCGATCTCTTTCACACTCGAGCATGTGCTTCAATAAAACTTCAGGAGCTTGGGCATCTGCAAATTTTAATTTTACAGACAAAACAATGCGTGGCTCATGCATCAAAAGCGTATTTTTGTAACCTTTAAAGACGTCGGCACCCGTGAGTGTTTCAAGGACTCCATTTTCATTGACGGTGGTGATTTCAGTGGCGATCTGCGATATTTCGCCGCCATAGCAGCGTGCATTCATGCGAACCGTTGCGCCGATTTGCCCCGGCATGCGAAACATCCAACTTGCGCCCGCGCGATTGGCTGCCAAGCAAATTTCTGCAACTTCTGTATTGGTGACGCCTCCTTCGCAAAAAAGTGTTTCGCGATTTTCCCACCTCCAACGGTTGAGAAACTCGCAAGAAATAACTAAACCTTCAAAGACACCATCCGCAAAGACGGAATTGCTTCCACTTCCCAACACGGCAATGGGAAGGGATTGCTCATTTGCGAACCGAAGGACTTCAAGGACCTCACGAAAAGACTTTGGCCTTGCAAATAGCGAAGCCTGACCGCCCATGCGGTAATAAGTATGCTCTGAGAGATCTTCCATTGTTGTGATGCAACCGGGGAGCGTGGAAGTGGTATTCAAGTAGAACTTTCCTTGTTATTCCTTGGTCTCTTGTATATTTTTAATTAAATTTATTGCAGCCCCAAGCTTTCGGCGACTTCTCTTTCATTACAATAGTTAGGGCCGCCTGCATAATTTAAACTCAAATTGATGGAATCTGCGATGTCTTTTGGAACAAATCCAAGCTCAGAGAGTTCATCACAGATATCGCCAAAAAGAAGCTCGGTGCGCTGTTCCATTTGATTGGCATGAAATGGAAAATTCGGGTCCATCGTTCGCCGTTCAAGCTCTTTAATGGCCCAATTTTCAGGAGGAAGATGGCCAAGCTCTGTTTCGATGCGTTTGAGTTCCATTATTTTTTTTGCAACCGCTTCTGGGACTTGTTTCGTTATTTTTTGTTGTGCATCACTCATGGAGTTTCGTTCCTTGGAAGAGAAAAGTCGCCCGCGCGGGGCTTATCTGATTTTTTATCGGTTTTCGATTGAGAACTTGGACTCGACTGTGAGGTTGAAGGAGCATCCGAATCAAAGGAAAATTCTCCGCTTTTCCACGGATTTTCTGGAAGATTCGAATCGACTTCTTCAGGAGTCTCGGTGGTTTTGGGAGACTCGAAATAACGTTGCATGATGCTTAAGGGCGCACGGATGTGAAAAATAGCCCCATCTTCATTCCACTTGACTTCCAACACCCTTGTTTGGGTTCTCACGAGATTCATGGTTTTTGCATCGTCGTAAGAAACATGCAGGGTTTTTTCCACCATATTTCGCGAAAAATATTCGACAATACATTCACGCAGGCGTTGTCCATCGGCTTCATTTTGTGCAGAAAGAGCGATGCTCCCTGGATAAGTGCGTGCTAAAATACGTGCAAGCCTGGGCTCACTTTTTAACTCGTCGACTTTATTAAATACGATCATGCGTGGAACATCTGAGGCCCCAATTTCCTTTAAAACATCTTCTGTTACTTGCATATGATCTTTATAATGTCTTTGGCTTAAATCGACAATGTGCAGCAAAAGATCGGCGCGTGATGCTTCTTCGAGGGTGCTTCGAAAGCTTGCGACCAAGCCGTGGGGAAGATTTCGGATGAACCCCACCGTATCGGTAATGAGGATCTTGGGCGCTGCCAAACCTTTAAGGGTACGCACCGAAGAATCGAGAGTTTCAAAGAGTGCATTTTTCGCGCTCAATTGACTGTCTGTGAGTGCATTCATCACGGTGGTTTTTCCAGCATTGGTATACCCTACCAGAACAACCGAAAATTCTTCATTGCGCTGTTTACGCTGTGTTTCGCGCTCTTTTTGGATTTTTTCAAGTTCTTTACGCAAATTCGAGATTTTTTCTTTTACTTTTCTGCGATCCATTTCAAGTTGGGTTTCGCCCGCTCCCTTCACTCGACTTCCTGCTCCCCCCGAGCCTCCTCTTTGGCGTTCAAATGTTACCCAGGCATTGGCAAGCCTTGGTGCGAGATAATCGAGGTGGGCGATTTCAACCATCGTGCGGGCTTCGCGGGTTTTGGCGTTTTTACGAAAGATTTGCAGAATAATACCCGTGCGATCGAGCACCGGACGCTCGATGATTTTTTCGAGATTTCGGACCTGCGAAGGCGAGAGGTCGCGGTCGAACACGACATAGTCGACTTTGAGTTCACGCGCTGAAGCCTTGAGTTCTTCCGCTTTGCCTACGCCTATAAAAGTTCCGGGTGTGATTTTCGAACGCTTTTGAACCATCACCCCCATGCATTCGTCGCCCAGTGAACGCACCAGTGAGCCGAGTTCTTCAAGGCTCTCTTGAATATCGGCGGGATCATCGTCGATGAGTTCCAAGCTCGCAAGATAGGCTCTGCAGCCACCCTGACTGCGGGTTTCAAGTTGGAGCCTCGCCGATTCCATGGCAACGGATCTGTCGACATCACTGAGCTGAGAGAGATCATCTTTTTGAAGATTGATGGATTTTGGATCGGGTATGTTTTTAAGTGTCAAATGTATCCCTCAACTTTTTCGATGAAAAATCCTGTTACCCCATGCGCAGGCGTCAAATTCTCAAGCGTTCGAGTGCTTCATTCGTGCTTGCGCGCCCCGGTGCCTTAAAAAATACGTTACACTTTCTTGCGGCGTAAACACATGGTCCTCAGTGCAGTTTAAGTGCCAACCACATTACAACGTTTTTTTAATGCAGGAAACCCGCGTCGCCCAGAACTTACAAAGTGGTACTCCCGGAGGAGTTTATGCTGAGAATGGGTGCTAAAATACTGTGTAAGGTTTTTTTTCGAAACGTCTATGTTTCGGGATCACCTTACCTCGGAAAAGGGGCCATCTGGTGCTCCAATCACTCCAGCGGAATCGTCGATCCCATGGTGGTTTTTGGTGTTGTGCCGGTTCCTCTGCGACCCATTTCCAAAAGTACCCTTTGGAATCATCCTGTCATGCGTCCTTTGCTTCAACTTGCAAAGGCGATTCCGGTTTTTCGCGTGCAAGACATGAAACAAGATTTGCAAGCTCACAAGGAGGCCCAAAGCAAAGGAGAGCAACCTTCTGTCAGCCCCGCCGTTTCTAACAGTGAGGCCTTCCGAGCAGTTACCATGTCGTTGTTGAAAGGCGATCGCATTCTGATTTTTCCTGAGGGAATAAGCCACGACCAGCCTTACTTAAATAAGCTCAAAACGGGTTTTGCGCGCATGGGATTGCAGGCCATGGCCCAGGCGACCGAAAGTAATTTTGCAGTGGTTATCCAGCCCATTGCAATCGATTATTTTGAAAAAGACGAATTTCGTTCAGACCTCGCTCTGCACTACTGCGAGCCCATCGCTGTGACGAGCCCTGACATTGAAGTCGAAGATTTGGTCAATGCCGTGCGTGAGTCTTTGCTTCGGGGGCTTGCGACGTTCTCGAACTGGGACGAAAAAAGAAACTGGCACTTTCTTTTTGAAATTGCCTATGGACGGCCTCCTTACAGTGCGCGTGAATTTCAAAAATTTGTTTCGAAAAACTTTACAAGAATGACAGCGGATCAAGTTTTTATGGCACGCGTTCAAACCATGAGACGCATGCTTCTCGTTTCAAATCTTTCGCCCCGTATTATGCTCTGGGGCGAGAGCCACGAGAAAAAACGCACATTTTTTAAGCTCATTTTAGGCTTGGGCTGGCTCCACTTTTTTGTGGCTCTGCCAACGCGCTATTTGAGTCTGCTTTTTTGGTACCTCCCAACGCAGATGTGTGGAATTTTAGCCAATTTAAGTACCAAAGAGCGGGATGTGGTTGCCACCATGAAGATCGCCCATGGAATTTACCTCTTTCCTTTGTGGAATTTTGGAATGGGAATGGCGCTCTCGTATTTAGCGATGCCTTTTTGGGAGAACACGTTCTGCCAGGGATTCTTTATCTTTGGCTGGCTCGGAGTTTTTCTGCTGTTTTTCGACATTATGATGGAAGGGCACTTTCTTTTCTTTACAGGAGTGCTCACACTCGCAAAGCTCCGCCTTTTCTCACCCCGAAGGTGGTTGGAGGCCATGAAAGAGTGGAGAGACATTTCCAATGCCTGCATGGAAAAAATTACGCTGCCTGGCAAAGGGTAGGGCCGTTGACGCAGGCCTTGGCTGAGTTATGGAAGTAACAGACATGGTGCACTGAGAAGTTCGTCGCTGTCGGCGAAGTTTCGTGCAGCCTCGTTGACATGGGGAGTGGAAGCAGCGGGGAATGATTTTACGAGGCACATTGAGTTTCCCTTCAATCTCGCCACCGTCACGACTTGGGGATTTCCAGAATTTGGAGTGACGTTTGTCACGCGCACAATGAGTGCATACGGCTCCCCACCGGCATCATCCATTCTCCATTCCACAAGGGGGCCAACGGTATTGCTTCCCGAAAATACTTTTTCATAGGGTATTTTTACGACGGGGCCACTGGCTCGGGAAATGGCCAAAGAGACCTTGCCGCGCAAATCGGTTCGAAAGAGCTGAAAGGGAGGTTGCCCGAGGCACTCTGCAAATGTGGCGTAGGGTTGTGGGGTATCTCGCTGGTAGATTTTACACATTCCTGAATCAGGCACTGTGACGCTCAGTTCAAAATCGACATTCGAATAAGCACTGATCGGAGAGCCTTCAGCATTCAAGGAAGGAAGAGCTGCTGCAAGGAAACACCCCAATATGGCTTTTAATTTCGAGTGCATGATCAATTCCTTTGCTTTCAAAAGAGGGAAGTCCCCAGGAATCCATTGAGTCCGGGACAACTTTCTTGTGTGATGTCACTTCATCTGTATGCAAATCTGTGGGGTAAAGGCAAGGTCATTGTGGGAAATCATAGAGAGGAATTGAACTCATTGAGTCTTCACTTTCCTATAGAGTATACTTCGCAGTGAAAAATGCGGCGAAAGGTTTGAGTTCAGCAATTGAAGGCAGGAGAAGCCAATGGGACGATTCAAAGCAGACATGGAGCCCCCCTTTCTTGAGTATCTAAGTGCCTACTATGGCGAACATCTCAGAAAAATAAAAGGACATCGAAACGAAGCTTTTTGGGTCAGATTTGTGTATCCACTCGTGGGATGCGCAATTGCAGGGATTCCTTCGGCAGCTGCGGTGACTGCCATCAGCATGCTTTACCATGGCAATCATGAAAAAATTGCAGACATCGACAATAGATTTGCTCAGATGCTCACTCCTGAAAATTGGTTTCTTTTGAGTCAGGGTCTCATTGCTGGAGCTGTTTTTATCGCCTTTATCGGGCTTTTTACAGGCATTCTCTTGGGAATGGCGAGATCGACACAACTCTTGCTTCAGGCCGAAAATTTGGAACTCAAAACACGCATGGCCTGGCATCTTTCCAAAATTTCACACGGCATGGAACGGCTTTCAAGTAACGTAACGGCAGAGTCTTTCGTTGCTCCTGCGATGGAATATCGACCGGTACCACGCGCAACACGAGCGGCAGCCGTGCCTATGGAGCAAGAGTCTGACCTTGAAGAGGATCATCCAAGGGTTGCTTAGATATTTGCACAGCACAATCGAAGGGAGGATTTCTTGAATTATCCACCGGTCAAGAAAAGGGAAATCTGGGGTTGGGCAATGTACGATTTTGCCAATTCCAGTTACACCACAGTGATTATCACTGCAATTTATAGCGGCTTTTTTACGCAGCACATCGTGCCCAAAGAATCTGCGACCAGGGATTCTTATTGGTCGCTTGCCATTATTCTATCGACCCTGGTGGCGATGTTTCTTTCGCCCTTGGCAGGCGCAATTGCAGACTTGAGCGGGCGTAAAATGAGATTCCTGATCGGGACCACGCTCGTCTGTTCGCTTTCGACGAGTCTTCTCTTTTTTGTAAAGCCCGGTGATATTGCCAGTGCCATCTTTCTGATAGCCATCAGTAATGCTGCCTTTATGATTTCTGAAACATTTTGCGCAAGCTTTCTCACTGATATTTCAAATTCAAAGAATATTGGAAAAATTTCTGGAATTGGATGGGCCATTGGATATTTTGGAGGCCTTTCGAGTCTCATCCTTGTCCAACTCATCGTCGTTGCAAATCCGGAGTCCGACCTTGCAAATTATTTGCTTCAAAATAGGCAAGCCATGCTTGCAACAGGCGTCTTTTTTCTTGTTGCAGCATTGCCAACCTTTCTCTTTGTAAAAACGCGTTCTAAGCCTGCGCCAGGGTTCGAAAAAGCCTCACTTTCTCGTTACCTTTCTGCCGGACTTAAAGAACTTTCGAATGGATTTGCAACGGCTCGTGAGCACAAAGTTTTGTTTCAATTTCTGTTGGCATTCATGGTTTACATGGCTGGTCTTGATGCCATCATCAAGTTTGTGGGCATATATGCCCGTTCGGAGCTCAATTTTGGTTCTGGCGATATCATTAAAATGTTTTTAATTCTTCAAATTTTCGCTGCAATTGGAGCCTTTGGATTTGGTTTTTTAGAAGCAAAAATCGGCCCCAAATCAACGGTGATGTCCACTCTTGTCTTGTGGATTGTTGCTATTTTGGCAATCTTTAGTATTGATTATTTGAGCCCCCTGCTCGATGTCTCCCCTAAAAATCTTTTTCTGGGTATTGCAATATTCGCAGGATTAGGGCTTGGCTCAACGCAAAGCAGCAGTCGAACTGTTGTCGGTTTGCTTGTTCCGCCTGAAAAATCCGCAGAGCTCTTTGGATTTTGGGGCTTCTTTGCGCGCATCGCAACTCTTTTGGGCATGTCTTTTGGCTTTGCATCCGATCTGCTGGGCTCGAGGCGCTGGGCCATGCTTTTGGTCGTTGCATTCTTTGCTGTGGGGCTTTTAATGCTTTCGCGGATTCCATTGAGCAAGGGTATTAAAAGCTCATCCTAAGCTCTCGTTTGCCTTGCTTAGGGGCGTTTAGCAGTTGAAAGCCAAAGTTGTCCATCACCGTCTCCGGTGCCTCCAAACAGGGGTTCCATTTGGCCCGTACTCGAAACGAAGTTCAGCTTGCGCATCTGCGCATAAGTATAGTGGATGAATTTTCCGGATCCTTTTGTGAGGTCATATTCGCTGGGAGCACCAAGCCAGCGGCCATTGGGATCATGAAAGATAATGCCTTGCGCATCATATCCAACTGCAAGAACAACGTGTCCGGCATGGGTGAACCATCCATGCATCACAACGGGCTGTCCTTTATCGATAAATTGACGCACTTGTGCAAAGGTCCCTTGAAAGGTGTGGAAGCCATTTCCTAATTCGATGCGGTACAGCTCCGCAAGAGACTCTGGAGATTGTCCCATGGGCTTGCCGTACTTCAAAAAGAGCTCATCTGGAAGCAATTTACCGCCATAAAGGCTCAAGAGCATCGCTGCCGACGTTAAACCGCATGTGGATCCCGGTTGGAATTCATTGTCATGTTGTGTGCGGTAGGGCACATTCAGACGAACCGTTCCCGGTTTTTGATCGCTCATGCCCGTCGACAAAAGTGAGCCATGAATAAATCCAGTGGAAGGAAGAGACTTGCGAGCCGCTGCAGGCACCAATCCTTGCAGTTTAACCCAATCACCTTCGCTTTGATGTTTTGTAACCCAGTCGCCGTTCTTCAAAACGCGCACCAGCTTGCTCTGAGAACTTGCCTCCGTGCGAATATTTGCTTCGCCATCACTGCTGTCAATGACGCAAAAGTTTGTATTGCATTTGAGCAAAGAAGAATGAACAAATGCGGCAGCCGAAAATTTCTGAACATCCGTGGAAAGTGCAAATTCCTCTATTTTTTTCCACTCGCCCTGAACTTCTCCAACTCTCACAATGTCACCATTCTTTAGAACTTTGATGATGCCTGCCTGAGAATTTGCCGCCGACCTGACATTTGCCGATCCATCTTCACTTGCGATTTGGAAGTTTGCGGCAATCGTGGCTGGCGTTGTTACTTTAGCTCCTTCAAAATGCGCACTCAGACTTAAGGTAAAGTCTTTTTCAATATCGTATGAGTTGCCATGGACGCTACCCTTTCCATCTATAATCGTAAAAATTCGACTTTCGACATCGGAGGCAAACTGAGGATTCACAGCTTGCGTCAGCAAGACTGAAATCTTTTCCAGTTTTTTAATCTCAGAGGCATTGGCGTTGTCGCGCAGCCAGTTTCGGTACTGTCCACTGACAATTTCGTCACCCACGGACTGAAATGTAAATCCGCACTGCACCGCATTTTGTACGAGAACGAGAAATGATCTCACTTGCACAAATCCCAGTTCTTTCATTTCTTGCTGGGCGCGTTCAACATAGACTTTTGCGTGTTTCCTTTGTATTTCGCGCACTTTTTGCAGTTGGCCTGCCGCTTCAAATGCTTTACGCCATTGAGGACTGACATTGTCTCCATTGAGAACGCCAAGGGAGTCGCAGACATTAAGCCCAGCCCGACCTGTGGGTGCTTTGGAAAGGGCAACTAGCTTATTAAAATTGTCTCCAAAAATACGACGGAGATCTGCTTCGGAAGAAAGAAGAGCTTCCTTCAAAAGACCTTGCAAAGTGCCCTGACCAATATTCCACTGAAAAAGCCCGAACGAAATACACTGTCCATCAAAATTCCCGGCAAGTGCGCTGTATTTTGCTCCTCCTGTTTCATACGACGCAACAAGCTCAACGGCTGCCTGAATATGGTATTCAAGGCTTCCTTTGGGCGCGTCAGATTGAAAAGTATCTCCTGCCGCAAGTGACAAGCCTTCGTGCGCAATACCCGACTCCACGGCCCGATTCCATGTTCCAGTGCGACCTTCGTCGGAGGCAAGGGGCTGCTCAGTAACATCTGAAGTCTGGGAAGGAATACTTTGTTGCCCTCCGCATGCCGCAGAAACTAGAAATAGTACCAATGCAAAATGTGAGTGCAATTTCATGACGTTCTCCTCTAGGTATGTCATGTTTAAGAAAGGTTTCGAGGCTTGCATGCGCTCGGAAACAAGAGGATATTCGGAGTTACTTGAATTTTCTGAAGGATTATTATGGAACACGATAAATTTTCGCTGTTACTTTAATGATCTAAGTATGAAAAATGATTTTTTCTAAGTCGTTTTTTTTGAGAGAGTTTCAATTTCTGAGATGAAAGTCATTTTTTGTGAAACGATTATTCTGCAACCTTCCACTACAGTCCAATGTTGATCTTCTGCAGTTCACGAATGGATATAGCAATGTCTGGAGGGTATATCGGAATAATCAATTCTGAGAGATCCTGTTATTCGTATAGCCGAAATTGCAAAAAATTCTAAAATAGAAGCAGGGCTCAACGAAAATTAGATTTCACTCACGCGACTGAATTTTTCACATGAGGGCATTATTATTACATCTTTGTGCAAGTGAGTGGATACTGATTTCCTTGCCAAGTTGTGTGACCTGCCGCCGTCCGTGTGGCAGCATTGTAACGTAAATACCAAGGTGTGTTGTCGCCCGTGTAGGTGAAACGTATCGATTGTGCGGTTGAGGAGTTCTTAATTAAAGTAAACCAATTTGCATTTTGCTCACGAAACCAACCCTTGGTTTCGACCTTATATGTTGATGAGCACACTCCACCGCTGCATGTGGTGACGGGCACGCATTTGGTTTCCCACACCACATTTGATGGACGGCCGTCGATTCGGCAATCCCACCAGCCATCATACCAGCTCGGAGAAACAAGGCAGGCAAAGGCCTGGGTAGGTAAGCAAAGAATGGCGAAACCTGTAAGAACAGATCTTAAATTGATAGTCATGGTGTGTGCCCTCGAAAGGAGTTTTTTGTCCGTTGAACTCTTCGGATCCTCTGTAATAAGAGGTCGAATAGAGTGCAAGTGATTTTATCGGAAAATCCTTACAAAGTGGTTCCTCTCAATTCAGATTGGGTTTCTATTTTCGTTCATACTTCTCAAACCATTCTGCAATGACAGCGTTGAAGAGAGTTCTTTGCATACGCAAGGTCTGGCATTCCAGATCAGGGTTCTGTGACCTCGCTTTGCACAGTTCAATCAGCTTTCTCGGGAACGGACCGTGGGCTTGCTTTTCTTCAATGCAGTATCCTGATTTGAAATCAATCAAAGATCCTGTTGCACAAAAAGAACGACTCCGGAGGGAAAGAAAAGTTTCAACAGGCCAAAGGGGCTGACTACAGAATTTAAAGCCCTGTTTATTGCACTCGGTTTGCATTTTTGTCGTCACAATGGCGAGGGCCTCCGTTCCGCGCTTGCAGAAGCTTGCTCCTCGATTTCCAACTGGAACACGTTCAAAGTCTTTGGGGCAGGGCGTAAATCCTTGAAGGAGAGTTGGAGATGCTTTTTCGTTGGGAAAATAAAATCCATAGCTCGCAAGGGTCCAGAGTGAGTTTTGATCGGAAAGACATCCTTGTGGGACTTCGACTTCCAACCATCTTTTTTTGTGGCTTTTGATTTTGAGAACGGTTCCAGTCGGAACTTCGCAAGCCTCTTCGGAATCCTGGTCGAATGCTGTCCATAAGGGAGCGCTTTTGACATCGATTAAAAACTTCTGTGCCTTTTCATTGGGGAGGCAGTAGAGTCGGTTTTTTCTAGAACCCAAGTCTGGATGGATAATCTCGTAACCCTCGGGGCACTCTGATGGACCGTCAAGAATTAACTCGAGTATAAGATGAGCAGCAGCCTCATCATCTCGGGAAAATCTCGCAGAATTTCCGGACTGTGTTTCACCGTCCAAAACGTATTCTTTATTCATAATGGACTGCGGTTGATCTCCTAAATCTTCCTGGCGACCCGCTTCGACATAGGTATCTGCAAGACCCAAAAGATGTCCAAATTCGTGCATGTACGTCGCATTAAAGCGTCGGCTATTGGCAGAAATATTAACAACTTTGCGAGACGGATTGGTTGAGCTGGGGCAAGTCTTTCTGTTTCCTTTTTTGAGGATGTCTTGACACCTTTTTGTTTCCTTTTCGTACCGATTTTGCTGAGTCCAAACAAAGAACTTTACTCCTTTTGCCAAGATATCGCATTTCTCTTTACGGACGATTTCCATGTTTGCAGCAGATTTATGTGGCCAGCGAGGAGAGCTTGCAATCAGAACGTTCCAGCGCTGAATGGAGTTTATGATGTTGCCCTTAACTTCTTGGACAAAGAGCTTTTCTGCATCCTCCGCAGATTCGATGTCGGGAAACGTAACGCACACCTCTAATTTATTATGCTTGAGCAATTCGGCAAGAACTGAAGCTTTAAGGGTCACTTGTTCTAAGAGTCCAAATTTGACTTTGGAAGTCTCTTTTTTAACGCAAGAATTTAAGACCATTATAAACAATGTAAGCAAGCTCAAAAGGCATTTTTCCATTTTCGACATGTGGCCTTTCAAAGAGATTTGGTTTGAGTCACAAAGGTGCAAGAACTTGGAAGCATCACTTAAGGTAACTAAAGAGTGAACTCGATGGAAGGGAATTGGAATTGTTTTTTGGCTTTGTTCTATTGCAATGAATTTGTGCTCCTGTTCCTTCTCCGGGATTTCTAAATGACTTGGAATAGAGCCCTCAATTGATTAATGCGTAGTTTATCAAGGGCATATTTTATGACTGATTATTTAGAAAGGCAAAAATTGGAGGTTTCTATTTCATGAGAGAAATCTTTGTGCGCTGCGAGTTTAAGGAACTTGATTTTGCGGGTGCTGGATTTGCAAAATCCGAGTTCCAAAGTTGCACATTCAAAGATGTGAATTTTTCCGACTGCGACCTAGATGATGCAAAATTTGTAGATTCGAAATTCGAGGGTGGATTGGAAATGGACAGTGTCATTGGGAAACGGATATGGGTAGGCAGAAAAGAAAATATGCAAGAAATTATTGGAAGCGACAATATCTGTAGTTACTTTAAAAATGTATTTCAGAAAAAATAATATGACAAAAAAATGTGCCAAGAGTATTTGAGGAAATATCCTCACATACTCTTTATTTTTACTTAAAGAAGCTTCCGTCTGCAAGGGAGCGAGTTAAGTAAAAGAGTTCGTTTTTAGCAGTTGAAATCGCCGCCCAAACGCGTACTTTTTTGTCGCAGTCGCCAGTGCAACTTGCAGCAGTGGGTTCAATATTTGCGAAAAAGATTTTGCCGTAATAAGTGTCAGATCCGTTAACAACGGCAACGTCAAAGAGGTCTCCTGCATAAGCTGCAAGGAATTTGCCTTTGTTATATTGATTTTCATTTCCGGTGTATTGAACAGGTCTGTCACCTGGTGTGTAAATAGTGCTGCGCGCATTTCTCTTTAAGAGATAAAGAGGATAGCCGCTTGCGCCTGTCCCGTCGGGTTGTCCGCCAATCAAGACTCGATCCGAAGCGCCAATTTGATCTTCAGCAACCACAAATCCAGCTTTATTTGCAATAACTCCAAGACTTGCGAGGTCCCCAGAGAGCATGCATTTTCTTGTTGCGGTTCCGCTGACGTTAGCACTTGGAGTCATCGTGGTTGAATTGGTGCAGTCTGTTCCAGCAGCAGGTTCAGTCCAGCTTGAAGCGTTGCCTGCAGAAGGGCTCAAGTAGGAAATCAAATAGCTATCCTTTTTAAGGGAAGCATCTTTCAAATCCGTATAGGCAATGGGAATGTCTTCTACAAAGTTGCTTGTGTACGAAATTCTATTGTACTTATCGCCTGAAACAGACACTACAAATGCAGTGTATTTCTTTCCGTTGGTAAAGCTTGTGGCTCCATTGGAAAGTGCATTTCCGGTTTTTACGTAACAGCGTACAATTTTTCCAACGCGATCTTTGGGCGTCGATGAAATGGCTGTTCCTTTATAATCGACCGCTTTGGCAATATCCACCGACAACTTGTCATCACCTAAAAACGAATTGCTTTCGCCCGTCGAAGGGGTGGTGATGTCATCGATTCCTGCAGCACTTTGGCATTTCACGAACTTGGAAACGATTTTTTCTTCTTCTTCATTGGCAGCAGCCTGAAGTCCGGTCGTGGTTTTAGCCTTCGTTTCGTCGGCTTTTCCAAAATCGCTGCAGTCTTTTTCAGCAAGTTTAGCCTTTGGATCGAATCCGAATACTGAAAAGACTTGAGCAGTGCCTTTGCAGCGGCGGATTTGCTGCATTCTTAAATCGGTTTTAAGCGAGCTGTCGAGCTTTGCCTGAAGCTCGTCGATGCCGGCTTCGGCGATATAAACATTGTAGCCTTTAAAATCATCTTCGGTGTTGGTAATTCGCCATTGCAAAATCATACCTTGGTGAGTTGTCACCGAAACGAGATCGAAGGGAGGATTTAAATCATCTTTGTCGAGAGTTTTGGGATCCGCTGCCGTTTCGCCCGCGCATGAGGCTAAGCCCAGAACGGCGAGGAGAGGAATTGTCAGAAACTTGTTCTTCATGAAATTTTCCTTTTTGCTCTATAGCCATCTGTGTACTTAAAGTTTTCGTTCGCCCGCTTCATTGGCAACGACGATTTTAAAAGTTTTGGGATCGTCGGTATAAATTCCTGTTTCGAGCAATGCATATTTCCAGCTTCCACCGCTTGGAAATGCAATGGCATAGAGGTGGAATGGCAGCAATAAGACAGATTGACCACAGCGGCTGTAACCTTGTTTCACACCAATATCTGTAATTTGATCGATTGTTCCAGGAGTGCTAGCAGCAATATCTTGGGACACAGCAGGAAGAATTCCATTCCCATTGATACGTGCGGGATTGCTCAGGAGATCTTCGGAGAAAATTTTGCCGCCTGCCTCAACGGGGCCAAGTTCAGCAATTCGCGTGCCGTTTGCTCCCACAATGCTAGGATCAGTTCCACGCACGAGGTCGAAATAGAAATCGGCCTTAGCTCCCGTCGTTTCCGATGCTGTTGGGAGGCAATATCTTCCCCCCGTATTGTTTGTGGTGATATTTACAGCAGTCATCGTCTCAATGTCGACACCTGTGTAGGTATTTGCAGAAACCGTATCTTTTTGTAAAGCGAGTCCGCTTAAAGATTGAATGGCTCTTGTGGAGACATACATGGGGCGGGAGGTTGGCGAAATGATTTTCTTGCCGCTGTCCTTGGTCGCGCTGACAACCACAACATATTTGGTACCTTTGGTAAGGCCCGTAATGCGGTACGTTAATCGGCCATTGGCGCGGTATTCTTCATGCTTATCATCGGCATCGGTGATGGCTTTGCATTCGCCATAGCTGTCTTGTGTTGTGACATTGCAACGTACCAGCGCATTCACTGTTTTTTCATCGGTTGGAGCAATATTTTTAGAAGTTGCTTTGTCCCAGTTAAAATATTTGCCAAATATTGCGCGCTCTGCATCGTCTAAAACGATAGGCGAAAACGCTTGCGGATCGTAAGGATCGTCGCTCAGTTTAAAGTTACTTTTGATTGTCGATGGATTTTCCGTTGTAACGTAAATGTTGTAGCCCGAAAAATCGTCTTCGTTGTTATTAGCAAGCCAGCTGACATCGATGCTGGTTTCGTTTGGAAAGATTTGCAAGTCCATTGCAGGTTTGAGTTCGGTGACGTCAGTTGTTTTGGGTTTCGTTTCGGAAGCACAGCTGTTTGCGAATATGCTAGCTGCTGCCAGAACGAGGCCCATTCCAGAGATCAATCTGGAGTTAGCCGAAAGTCGAATCATAGATAAGGCTCCCCTATGGTTGTTGGAGTGGAGATCTGGAAAAACAAATTTTGCCATAGGGTAACAAGAAATACAAACAATACGGGAAGCTTCCAAGGGTTCTGAGCTGCTCAGAAGGCGCGGAATAAATTTTGTTACCGTATTGTAAAGGAAGGATGAAGAGCCGATTGCCTAGAGATGGGCGAGGAATTATTCAGCGTCAGATTCGGTAAGAAGATTTTCGAGTTCGTCGATGGTCTTCTTCAAAAAAGCCTTGGCAGCAGTCAAATCGCGACGTCCACGTGTGACAACGCTGAGAGTGTTGCCCGTTCCATCGACAGCGCGATAGAGGTGACGCCATTCGCCGTTGACTTTCATGTACTCTTCATTCACTGACCATTTGGCCAAGTTGTTTGCCTTTTTCTTCCAGTTCTTTTGAACAGTTGTTCCAAATTTCTGGACCCACTCGTAGACAGTTTTGTGTGAAACTTCAACGCCATGGCCCACAAGGCGCTCGGAAATAGCACGGTATGTCAAGGGGTAACGTTGATACCACATGACAGCTGCTTCGATAACTGGCCAAGGGTAACGGTGATGTTTCTCGAGTTTCTCTTTCATAATTTCCTCCCCAAAAGGTTTTCTTTTGGCGTTTACAGTGAGTTAAAAATCCCAGCAATACGTTACGTTACAATTTGAAACGGTGAGTCGTGCCTAATAAAACTGGTGACATAAATTGTCACGAGGTAACAGAACTCGCTAACGCTCCAGGGTTTGTCGACTTATCATACAATATTTAGCTCGGCAACAAAGTAACATTGGCTTTTGTAAAATTTTTTCGCTGGCCGGAATTGGACCACAGGGCTTTCAGATTTTTGATACCTGAAGCGCGGACAGAGGGCCTTTAGTAATTGAGGAGGAAGCAAACGGATGATTGCCTTTTTATCCCCTAGATGATAGGGCTCCCTTTTTAATAAGGAGAGCTAAGCCATGTATGATACATCTGATTTTCGCCGAGGGCTGAAGGTTGAATTTAAGAACGACCCTTGG
The DNA here is from genome assembly GCA_044237915.1 of Silvanigrellaceae bacterium. Lineage (GTDB taxonomy): Bacteria > Bdellovibrionota_B > Oligoflexia > Silvanigrellales > Silvanigrellaceae > JBIIEI01. Next base: position 27,045 of record JBIIEI010000003.1, read on the forward strand.
TCAATTATCGAATTCCAGCATGTCAATCCCGGGAAGGGCGCGGCTTTCACGCGTGTTAAAATCCGCAATTTGCGCACACAGCAAGTTTTAGAAACCAACATCAAGAGCGGCGACAAGCTCGGCAAGCCCGATGTTGAAGAGCGCAGCATGCAGTTTCTTTATGGTGATGCCGATTCCTACAATTTCATGGATACCAATAATTACGAACAGGTTTCACTTGCGAAGGATGAAGTGGGCGGAGCTGCTAACTATCTGCTCGAAAACTCTGTCATCAAGGTTTTGTTTTTTCAGGGACGTCCGATCGCGGTCGAAACCGAAACCTTTGTTGAGCTCAGGGTCGCTGAAACTCAGCCTGGCATTCGTGGCGATACCGCAACGGGCGGTAACAAGCCTGCCCGCATGGAAACAGGTTTGATGGTGAACGTGCCCCTTCACATCAATGAAGGAGATGTCCTGCGCATCGACACCCGTGAAGATGTTTATGTTGACCGAGTGAACAAGAAGTAATAAATTTTATCCCATTCTCGTATGTTGGAAAGTTTTGGGCGCAAGTCGTTCCTTGGGCTTTGGATTTTTTAATATTCGCACAGAGGGCCAAAGCCAATTTGGTCCTTTTTTTGTGGCATGCAGAACCAACTCGCAATTTAGAGGATGATCATGATTGATCTAAGCAAAGTTGAAAAGCTCATGAATCTTATGGGGCAATATGGGGTTGATGTGGTTGAGGCCCAGGCGGGCAGCGAAAAAATAGCCTTGGCTCGGAATGCCTCACATTTCGGTTTTTTCTCTCCACAGCAAATGTCCAGTGGAGCCCCTCAGGGATTAAAGTCTGGAAACCAAAGCGAGAGCTTGGGCGAAGGTTCATCCGAAGGCAAGCAAGTTCAAACGCTCACTGCGACACCAAACATCGATAAAAAGAAGGAAACAAAAATTCCCGAAGGGACCGTCATCAAGAGTCCTTTTGTTGGGACCTTTTATCGCGCCCCATCGCCCGACTCTAAAGCCTTTGTTGAAATTGGTTCTAAAGTTCGAAAAGGGCAAGCGCTTTGTGTTATCGAAGCCATGAAAATTATGAATGAAATTGAATCCGAAGCAGACGGCGAAGTGGTTGCCATCCTCGTTGACAATGCGAAGTCGGTGGAATTTTCAACACCCCTCTTTGTCATTGCGCCTGGGGCGTGAACGATGAAGAAAATACTGATCGCGAATCGAGGCGAAATCGCTGTCCGAGTGATTCGAGCGTGCCGTGAGCTTGGAATCCGTTCCGTCGCTGTTTACTCTGAGGCCGACTCCGGAAGTTTACATGCCAAGATGGCTGACGAAAGTATTTGTATTGGGCCTGCTGAGAGTAAAAAATCTTATCTCAATATTCCGGCAATTATGGCGGCCGCAGAAATATCAGGGGCTGATGCCATTCATCCGGGGTACGGATTTCTCTCTGAAAATGCGCATTTTGCTGAAGTGTGTCGTAAATGCGGAATTCAATTTATAGGCCCTACGCCTGAACAAATGCGACAGTTGGGCGATAAGGTTGCGGCCCGTGCCGTTGCGCGCAAGGCAAAACTTCCCTTCCTTCCGGGTTCGCGCGGCGCTATTGAAAGCGTTGCAGAAGCTGAAAAATTTGCGCTGGAAATCGGTTTTCCAGTCATATTTAAGGCCTCGGGCGGCGGTGGTGGGCGTGGCATGAAAATCGTGCGCACCCGCGACGAACTCGAAAAAGCATTTTTAAGCTGCCGGACAGAAGCCAATGCTTCTTTTGGAAATCCTGAAGTCTACATTGAAAAGTACCTTGAAAATCCGCGCCACGTTGAAATTCAAATCATGGGTGACACCCATGGAAATATTGTGCATCTGGGCGAACGCGATTGCAGTGTGCAACGCAGACATCAAAAAGTCATTGAAGAAGGTCCGTGTCCGAGTGTGGATGAAAAGAAGCGCGAAGACATTGGGGGATATGCACTTGCACTGGCAAAAGCCGTTGGGTACCAGGGTGCAGGAACCGTCGAATTTTTAATGGATGATGATGGCCGTGTTTACTTTATGGAAATGAATACACGCATTCAAGTCGAGCATCCGGTAACGGAACAGATTACGGGCATCGATTTAGTGCGTACTCAACTCCTGGTGGCCATGGGCGAAAAATTGCCTTTTGTGCAAAAAGATATTCGCATCAAAGGCCATGCCATCGAATGTCGTATCAATGCTGAAGATCCCAAAAGCTTTGCTCCTTGGCCTGGGCAAATCACAGCCTATTCGGCTCCAGGTGGGCTTGGTGTGCGCGTCGACAGTTTTATTTATCATGGATATACGGTTGTCCCGCACTATGATTCTATGATTGCAAAACTCATCGTCACTGCAGACACCCGTGAACAGGCCATTCGGCGCATGGAATCGGCGCTCAGCGAATACGTGATTGAAGGCATTCGCACCAATATCCCTTTTCACCTCGAAGTTCTTGCACATCCTGAGTTTCGCGCAGGAAAGCATTCGACTCGTTTCTTAGAGCGGGCAGGGTTTTTACCCCAAAAATAGTGGCCCGCTATAAATATCCCGCCAGGGGCCATGGCTTCGTTGCGCATCGGATTCGGCTTCCTCATGGACCAATGCGTCCATTGCGTCAGCTCTCACCTCGCGCGCCTCGCCCTGACGAAATATTTAAGAGCGCGCAGTTTTTATTTTTTTAAATGCAATTCCTCTGCGAACAATGAAGAGTCGCTCAGTTTTAATTAGAGCAAAATATTGGTATTCAAAAACTGCGAATGGTCTCCTTCCAAGATGGCTTTAACGATGCTTTTGCCGCCTTCGTCTTGCTTTGCTGCAACCATATTGCGAATGCTAAAGGCACGCAGAGCGTCCGTAACACTCAGCGTTCCTTCCGCTGAGTTTTTTCGTCCGGTAAACGGATAAACATCAGGGCCTCGCTGGCACAGAGTATTGATATTGATGCGGCACACCTGATTCGAAAGAAAGTCGAGGAGCCTTCCCATTTGGGCAGGATCGCGTCCAAACAGACTCGCTTGCATCCCATAAGGGGAATTTACAATGGCCTCTTCAACTTCAGAAATGTCATTATAGGTGACAATGGGCACGATGGGGCCGAACTGTTCTTCATTGGCAACACGGGCCTCTGCAGACACCTGAGTAAGAACCGCAGGCATAAAGAATTGTCCCACCACGCGGCCACCTCTGGAAGGATTGGCGAGCACAGCGCCGCGCGCAATGGCTTCATCAACCATATCCTGCAAAGCCTTGGGTTTGTTTTGATCGGGGAGGGGCGTGATTTGTGCGCCTGCAACCCAGGGCATTGCACACTTTAATGCATCCACTGCACTCACAAAGTCGGCGATAAATTTATCTTCGAGACTTTTGGGAACATAGATGATTTTAATTGCGGTGCAGCGTTGTCCGTTGAACGAAAGTGCTCCTTTGACGCATTCGCTCACTGTTTCTTTAAGATCTGCGCTGGGAAGAATGATGGCAGGATTTTTTGCATCGAGTCCGAGAATGCAGCGTAAACGGTGAGGGCGTGGATGACTCATTTTGATTTTTGAGGCCACTGAGCTTGATCCAATAAACGCAAGACAATCGATTTTTCCGCTGTGCATTGCGGAGCCAATAATGGTGCGTCCTTCGCCATTGATGATATTCACGACCCCGGCTGGGAAGTGTTCTGCAAAGGGTTCAAGCAATTCTTCCCAAAGTAATTGACCAAAGCGCGGAATTTTAACAACAACCGTATTTCCCATGATAAGTGCGGGAATGAGTGTGGTAAAGGTTTCGTTGAGGGGGTAGTTAAATGGACCCATGCATAAAGTAACACCGAGAGGAGCCCGACGAATCTGCGCAATAATTCCACCTGAAAATTGCAACCTGCTGCAATCGCGATCGAGTCCTTTGACAGCTTCGATGGTGTCATCAATATAAGAAAGGGTGCGATCAAATTCAGCAAGTGATTCGAGCCAGGGCTTTGCAATTTCCCACATCAAAAAACGTGCGATGCTTTCGCGTTTCTTTTTCATGGCATCCCGAAATGCCGTAACAGACTTGACACGTTCTTCCATGCGTGACGTGGGCCATTTTCCAAGCCCTCTGTCCCAAGCTTGTGACGCCGCTTCAACAGCGTCCTGTAGAATTTCGGCCGAAACCTGTGGAGTGGTCCCTAAAAGCGGGTGCTCCAACGTTCCATCGGGCAACCGAAGCGTGCACGGACTTTCGACGCGCTTTCGGGAAAAGCCTTGCGTCAGAATTTTTCCACCGATGAGAATGCGTCCTTCGACCTGGGGAAGTGCGCTGGTTGCGGGGACTTCTTCTTTTGCAGGAAACAGCAAATCAAGAGCGGTCATAGTATCACCTTCCTCTGCTTATCTGTGGGAAATCGCTTGAATCGCAAGCCAGAGTATAGCATTCCCATCAAGGTAACGTGGAAACTGACTCTCCCGTGAATTTTTCGCCAAGGCGATGCAACTGTGATATTCCTTATGGTAACTTATTACTCTGTTGCTATCGGCGATTTATTGAAGCGACACTTATGTTTCTTAACCCCTCGCAGGAGTTCGCTATGCCAGGTCCAGAAAATGAACCCGTCGTCCCGCCCGTGCTTGAGACTTCGGCTCTCAAGGTTCTTTTTAACTCGCGCATTATTGTGCTGTCGGAAGGAATCAATTCCCTCATCGCAAAGCGCACTCTTGAACAACTCCTGGCATATGATGCTGCAGATCCCGAAAAAGACATCTATCTTTTTTTGAATAGCCCCGGTGGTGAAGTCACATCAGGATTTGCGATCTACGACACCCTTCGATTTATTCGTCCCAACGTAAAAATCGTCGTGGCCGGTCTCGCTGCCAGTATTGCGACGGTTATTTTGCTCGGAGTTAAAAAGGAACATCGTTTTGCATTGCCCAACGCTCGCCTCTTGATTCATCAACCTCTGATCGGAGGTTACATTCAAGGTCAGGCTTCTGACATCGATATTCATGCGAAAGAAATTCTTAAAACACGCGAAAGGCTCGCTCAGCTTTATCAACGAGAAACTTCGCTTCCGCTCGAAAAAATCCAAAAAGACATCGAGCGAGACTATTGGATGAGCGCCATGGAAGCTAAAGAGTACGGGCTTATCACGAATATCGTCGAATCCTGGGCGCAAGTGAAGTAAAGCTGGTCAGTCTCATCTTTTGCTTAGATCCCATCAAATGCGTATGTTATTCTCTGCCTGTTTGTATCATTTCAAAGAGGCGAATTGACATTTAAAGGTGGGACCCATGGAATCTCAGTTCTCGATGAGTGAAGCGGTGATCAAAACGCAAAAGCTCATATCCGCGCAAGAAAATGCCCTTCGACGCGCACTCCGCCACAATGAAACCCTGTCTGCACTCGATTCAAGGGTGGGATTTTTTCGTCTGCTCACAGTCGTGATTGTCTTGGCAGCCTTGGTTGGAGCCGCAGGCAATTGGGATCCCGTTCTTCGGCTTGGGGGTTGGGCAGGTTTTGTGGGATTTTTGCTTTTAGGATCCCTTTTTCATAAAAAATTGCAGGCAAAAGCGCAGTTCTGGAAATCGAGTGTGCAGAGCTTTGAATTGGGGCTCGCTCGCATGCGTCGCGATTCTAAGGTTTTTATTGAAGGGTTAGCTCCGTGGCACAAAGAGATCGCTGACAATGGACCTCGGGGGCATGTGTATGCAACAGACCTCGATGTTGGAAGTCACGTCTTTGATTTACTTGATACCTGTGCCACAAAAGAAGGCTCCGCAAAGCTTTATCATCTGCTTTTGACTGCAGGGCTCCAAGAACTCCCACGCGAAGAACGCGTTTCGCGTAAAAATAGAGCAGCCTTTTTAGCCAAAAAGGGAACCTTGCTGCGACGCATGGAAGCCTTGCGACTGAATGAAGATTATATTGGCGAATATCTTCGTAACCAAGATGACGTCAAAAAATCTGTCGAACATTCCTCTGAGAATGCTGATGAAGGTTCCGTTAACCTTGCCGTAGGCATTGGTTTTGCGATTCTGAGCTTTGTGGCTTGGGGCTATTTTCTTATTCCCGCTCTGCGCACCTTTTTTGAGAACGCCAACGGCGAACAGCTCTTCACAAGTGTGTTTAAATATCTCGTTGTTCCGTTGGTGGGTGTCGGGATTTACGGAAATGTTGTCAAAGCAGCAGGCAGGGTGGGCAGACGCACAAAGGTTCTGATGGAAGTTTTAAAGCATATGCGAAACCTCGATCCACAGGGAAAGATTTTTGCATTTAAAAGCCTCACTTCCAATGCAGAATCCAGTATTCGTCAGCTCAACTTCGGTGTCGATCTCATCACGCTGCGCGGAAACCCCATCTTTTGGCTTGCCTTGCATGTGCTGTTACCTTTCGATTCCATCGTGTGCTTGTTTCTTTTATTAAAACTGCGCAAAGTGTCGAGTGAAATTGATCAATGGTGGGACGAAGCTATTGAATTCGATGTCGATGTCGCCATTGCGCGCATGGCGCGCGAGAATCCGACCTTTCGCTTTGTGTCTGAACAAGAAGAAGCAAAGGCCACTGCCCAGCGTTTCCTGGCTAATGACTTGGGGCATCCTCTGTTAAGTGCACAGTCGCGCATCAACAACAGCTTCGACTTTTCCATCGATTCTCCGCTTGTTTTGCTCACGGGCAGTAACATGGCCGGAAAAAGTACGTTCTTGCGCACCCTGGGTATTAACATGCTGTTCTTTAATATGGGAGCACCCGTCTGTGCCGCTTATTTTGCGGTGTTACCTCACCGGCTCTTGTGTGCGATTCGTGTCGACGATTCTTTAACCGATGGCACCAGTTACTTCTATGCCGAAGTGAAACGTCTCAAACTGATCCTTCAAACTTTGCAAACGGGCGAAAAGTCGCTTTTCTTAATTGATGAGATCTTTAGGGGTACCAACAACCGTGAGCGTTTTTTAGGAAGCTGGCATATTTTGCAAGCACTCCTACAACAAAAATCCTTTGGAGTTGTTTCAACGCACGACTTAGCCCTTGCCGACCTCGCAGCGCAAGACGTCCGGCTGCGCAATATGCACTTTCGTGAGCACGTTCAGGAAGGCTCGCTGATCTTTGATTACAAGCTTCGAGAAGGCAAATGTCCTACAACCAATGCGCTCCATATCATGCGCGATGCAGGCCTTCCTATTCCTCAAGATGCCGGAGCGGATTTGCCCACTGTGGGCACGCTTTAAATATCCCGCCAGGGGCCATGCCTTGCGCTTTTTATGGAAATCTTTCAGAGAGCAGAGAATTTTTCGCCCAGCTCAATCACTTTATGAAGAAAATTTTCAAGGTCGACTTTTTTCGTGCGATGATTTGCAATGGATACTCTTAAGCACGACTTGTCATTGATTCGATAAGTGCTGATGACACAAAATCCAGATACTTGCAGCTCGACCAGAATTTTTTCGTTGCATTTGTCGAGGTCTATTGTTGTCGCGGTGCTATTTATGTATCGAAAGCAAACGATATTTAAGGAAACAGGAGCGAGAAGTTCGAGGCAATGATGTTCCGTTACTTTTTTACCAAGCCAATCTGCCTGGGCGACGTTTTTTTCAAAAATGGATGCAATTCTCTTTGTGCCTAAAGAAATAAATGTCATCCAAATTTTGAGTGCTCTATCTCCTCGGCTGAGGGTGTGCGCGTAGTTGCTAAAGACGTGTGATCCGCGTGGGGTGAGCCCGCCATCAACGGGTCGCAAGTAGGCGGCGCTGGATTGAAAAGCCTGTTTGTGCAAAGCACCATCGCGAATAAGTAAACAACCTGCGTCATAGGGGATTTGTGCCCATTTATGGAGATCGAATGCCACGGAGTCGGCGGTTTCGATCCCTTCAAATCGAGGCCTCAATGAGTTCGACAAACATGCAATAGCTCCAATGGCACCATCGACATGAAACCAAAGTTGGTACCGATCGGCTAAAGCACGCATTTTAAGTAACGGCTCTAAAGACCCTGTTCCCACGGTGCCTGCATTTCCAACCAGACAAAAAGGTCGAAGCCCGGCAGCGAGATCTGCTTGAATGGCTTGCTCAATGGCTTCTAAATCTATCACATCGTCGGCAAGAGTTGGAATGTGCCGAACCGCATCGCTTCCTAAACCTAGAATTTCAGCGGCTTTAACGATTGAATTGTGGCAGGTTGCAGAAGCATAAATACGCAAGCCCAAACATGCCTCAGGGCCTTTTCTTCGAACTTTTCCTTCTGTGGCTTTGTGACGTGCTGCGGCAAGGGCGAGCAAATTTGCAGTAGAGCATCCCTCCAGTAACAGTCCCGAAGAGTTTTGTGGAAAACCCAGCCACTTGCGAAACCAACCAAGAACTTGTTGCTCAATAAGTACGAGTCCCTGTTCTCCCCCAAAGGTATTTGTATTCATTAAGGTTGCCATCCAGCTTCCGAGAATTCCCGGAATATTTCCAGCCCCCATGACCCAACCCCAAAACTTGGGGTGCGTATTCCCTGTGCCATAAGGGAACACGATGCGCGTGGCGCGTGACATTGCCCGCGAAAGGCCAAGTCCCTCTGAAGTTGGATTTTCACGCATTTCAGGCAATTTTCCTTTTGGAACAGGTTGCCAGCACGGTGCTTCAGATTCACCTTGATATTTACGAATCATCAAATCGACCAATTGGTACCCATTGCGGCGCACCTCTTCCCATTCTTCGCTCGAGCGGGGATCAAGATGGGATTCATCGCTTGTCGGTTCAAATGCATCTGTAAAAGAGTTGTCCGAAGCCACGCTGATCTCCTTTTTTCGATGAAAAGTACAGGAAGTCTGTGGTATCTCCATTGCACATGATTCGCAAAGATCTCTTGAGCGAAGAAAGGGGACTCTTTTGCATTGGAAGAATTTTCACGTTTCTTTAAATGGTTCAAGCAAAGGGGGGCTGTTTCCAATTGCACCCACATTTGATCGCGGCACAGTTCCCGAAACTCTATTTATTGCAGATGGCGGGCTTCGTTACCTCGAGAATGGTGCTCCATACAAGCACATTTGGTGGATTGGGGATGGCGACAGTTTACCCAAGAATGGCCTTTTGAAAGGGGAGGGAGGCACGGGGCAGTGGTTGGAAGAAATTCAGAGCCATCATGCCGGTATCCGGGGTGCTGTTTTATTGCCAGCAAGCAAAGATCTCTCAGATTTTGCGGCGCTTTTAGAACACATTGAACAAGAACTTGCGCCTTCAGACTGCCCCTTTATAGAGATCTTCAACGGTTTAGGAGGACGCTCCGACCATGAAGCCATCAATGTGTCTGAAGCATCCTTTTTCTTAAAAAAATACCGTGGGGTCGTTGTCTTTCATCCTGACATCCTTGTGACCAATGTCCCGGTCTCTTTTGTTCCCGAGAAGGAGCGTCCTTTTTCTATCCTTCCCTCTGGCATCGATTTCCCTTTCGAGATAGAAATTCGAGGTGCTGTGTATTCTGGAAATATCTCGTTGTTACGTCCTTCCCACGGCCTCAGCAATCGGTCTACCGGAGGTAAATGTGTGGAATTGGATCCCAAAAATGGCGTGTGCCTCATCATCATGGGAGAGTGAATCATGCGTGAAAAATCAAAAGAAGCGACACTTTTACAACATGCCGGGGAAAAGTTTCGAGTTGGCAAAGGCCTTTCGCCTGCAATTGAAATGTCTGTAACTTACCAAACTGAATCAGTAGATGAAGTTCCTGTATACGCCAGACTCAGTAACACCAACAATCATTTCGAAGTTGAAGCGATGCTTGCAGCACTTCATGAAGCAGAAGCAGCTGCGGTTTTTGGTTCGGGGATGGCTGCATTCACTGCAGTTGCTCTGACTTTTTTTAAAGAGGGCGATCACGTGATTTTGCAAGAAAATTGCTATGCAACATCACAAAATTTCTTTACGAAGATTATGGCGAGGTTCGGTGTCGAAGCGAGTATTGCGCCCATTGAAAATTGGGAAAATCTCATTCGATCGAATACGCGCATGTTGATTTTCGAAACGATCTCGAATCCTTTTTGCATCCCGCAAGATCTTGCACAAGCTGTTGCCTTGGGCAAGAAACATGGAATTTTAACGCTTTGCGACAACACTTTTGCGAGTCCGATGAATTGTCGGCCCGGAGTCTTGGGTGTCGATTTAGTTCTCGAAAGTGCTACGAAATACCTCAACGGACATGCCGACCTGGTTGCAGGGGCTGTCGTAGGGAGTACGTTACTTTTGAAGAAGCTTCGAGAAACAGCGATGTACTTAGGAGGATTTCTTTCCACCACAGGTTGCGTACAGCTTCTGCGCGGATTGCGCACCTTAAAGATCCGCATGGAAGCACACAATTCCAATGGTTTGGCATTTGTAAAAGCACTGAGAAAAACAACCCTCGTTGATGATGTTTGTTACGGTCTTTCTAAAGAAAAGGAACACCTCAGCGCGCTTTTTGAAAATGGATTTGGAGGGATGTGTGCTGTACGGTTTTCGAGTAAAGTGAATGTTAAAAAAATGATGCGAGAGTTCAAACTTATTTATGATGCACCAAGTTTAGGTTCGACCGAAACAACGGCATGCATGCCCGCTTTTACAACCCACAAATGGACGTCTTTGGAAGAGCAAAGACGCTTAGGAATTGACGAGCAACTTGTGAGGTTTAGCATTGGTCTTGAAGATGCAGAAGACATTGCAAATGATGTGATGAGTACGGCAGAAAAATGCATGAGCTAACAGTCGAGGTTCTGACGAAATAGGTTCTGACGAAATATTTAAGAGCGGGCGAGCGATCAAGTGGGCAGCAGTTAGAATTTTCTATTCTTCTCGATGAATCGGACTCTTAAAAACGCCTTTGTCGGTCCCCATGTTGATATCGCACAGGTCTTTTGAAGCGCAAAAAAGGAGCATGTTGGCATCTCTGCGCAACCAAGAATTCATGCTCACCTGGAGCATGCTTCCATCAAGTAATGTCGTCTGCACGGGCTGCTTGCAGTCTTTTAATTCGGTACCAAGATGGTTGTTGATGTAAGCTAATTCGCTCTCGCGGAAACACTGAACAGAAAGCGAGGATTTGCTTTTTAAGACGATGGAAATTCCCGTCGATGTGACTTCTGCTTCACCGTCTCCTTCAAAATCAACTTCTGTAGTCGACGTTGCAATTTTTTCGGATTTCTGGCAGTCGGGACCCGCAAAATATTCCATTGTTGCGTAGGTTTTTTTCTTGGAGCCGCTTAAAGAAAAAACAGTAGACTGGCTCAAGACTTTTGTATCTGATTTCTCGGAAACTTTTTCGCACGCAACATTATGAATAAGTTTAGCCTGTTTAAGTTGCACTGGCTTGTTTTCGGATGCCTGCTTTTTGCAACCATCGAAGAATGCAAAAACTGACAACAAAGACAAGGACCTCAAAAACATAATTGCCACTCCTTTGGCGATATGACCTGCATACCCCTATTCTACCACTCCCCTTCCTTTTCTGATACCGGGTCTCATTGAATCCGCCATTTCTTCGATGCGAAATGGACTCGGCCTTGTGTTGTCCAGATGGAATTACAGGATGTCTCGACCTGCAATAAAACCTACACCACGTTTTTTGGTACAACCACAGTTGTGCTGGCCTGCAGAAAGAAAAGAACCGCTACAGACAATACACTTGCGCACCTTTAATTCAATTAAAGAAAGTCCAGCAAGCTTGCGTGCAGCATTTTGCTCTCGAAGAGCCTTGATAAGGCTGAATTGTACTATTTTTACACCGGTGGCATTTGCTCTCAGAATAACGCTTTTCTGTTCGTTTAAAAAATCGTCTAAGTTGGCTTTACTCATAAAAAATCGATCATCCGCTCTCACTGCTTTACTCCTGCAACCTTTTTCAAATGAAAAGGAGGTCACAATTTACAGATTATTAATCTTAATCGATAATTAAAATATCATATCTTTCTCTGTTTTGTCAATAACTCATCAATAAAGTTACAAAATAAGCGAGCAAACAATCGGATTTGTGTTACTTTAGCAATTCATACATGCCTTCTTCTCTTTCTCACAACAAGGAAAAAATTATCCGGATTATTGCCGATGTAATTTTGACCTTTCAGGTCTCATTCATTAGCTCTGGAGTCAGAAGAATTCTTCTTGACTGTGTGTATCTGCCCATGAGCTTAATTCATATTAATGAGGAGTCGAATATGAAAAAGATTTTGACCTTGCGTTCAGCAAATGTCGCCATGATGTTGATTTCAAGTGCATTGATTTTTACACCTGCTCAATCAAGAGCTGACGCTGTAAATACAGATACGGTTCTAGAAAATGCGACGCCTTATGAAATGAGGCTTTCTGAATCGCAAATTCTTTCTCGTATTCATAGGATCAACAAAATTGAAATTCTTGCGGCTCGTATTGCTTTGGGAAGGGCATATTTACCTGAAACTCGTCAATACGCTTTTGATCTCCTTGAAGAACATGAGGCCGCTGATCGTGAACTTGTGCAGCTCGCTCGGAATGAAGGAATTGAATTAGGGCTCGGAGTTCCCGTCACAGTGCGGGAAGTTGCAGAGCTTACGAAGAGTAAAATCATGCTCAGTAGGCTTTCAGTGTCTTTCGGTCGTGGTTTCGATAAAATGTATCTCCAATATATGAAAGAAAGCCATGCAGAGTCACTCTGGAATATCGAAGACTATGTCAGCGTTTCTCGCAATCCCGATGTTCGTGAATTCTTAGCAAGAACTTACTCAGATTTAAGGGCGCATATGCAATCTGTTGAGACCATTCAACGGATGCTGTGATATGGTCGCTCTAAATATCATGCTAGAGCTTTAACTGAGCGATCAAGGGATGATCGCTCAGTTTTTATTTTATAGTAAAAATATTTTAGTCAAGTTCCCCACAGCTAAGACGTGCCACGAATAAGTATTCGAGGCACGTGTCATTTTTACGTCACAGAGAGAGGCTGCCCAACGGTAGGAAGATATATTAGGTAAGGTATTTCGATTGAGGGTCTGATTTTACAGGGCCGAACTGGGAACTTTGTTTTGTTGAATCCACTTCAGAATCTCTTGAATTACGTTGCAAAGAAATTTCAATATCTTCAAGCGCAATAAGTTTCTCGCGTTTAAAATCTGCGGCCATTTCCTGCAGCCTGGATTCACTCATGCGCTCTTTGACCTGAGGGAACACAACATTTTCTTCTTCATCCACATGCCGTGTCACCAGTCTTTGAAGCTGAGCAATTTGCACCCTAAAATCAGAAGTTGAAGGATCTAAATTCTGAAGTGCTGAAAGTTGCTCTTTAATGTCGGCATGATCTGAGATGAAATGATGGATGACATTGCTCAATTCCTCAAGGCGCGAAAGGGGTTCATAAAAAGACTTCTGCTCTGCGACAGCGTGTGTAATGAGGTCGCTGTAAAGTTGATCGAAATATTCTAGCTTTTTCTCTGCAAGAGAAGTGAGTTCTATTTCCGAAAAAAGAGTGTCTACCTTTGTATGCTCTGCTTTTAGAACTGAAAGAATGGACATGTTCTCTGCGGGTTTTGCAACTAAATTTGCCATCGCTCCACCGATTCCAGATGCGAGGTCTTTCATTCCAGCGAGGAATCCTTGCTCGGGAGCTTTTCCTAAAATTTGTTGCAGCCCTACAGCTTCATGTAAATATTTGACAGTTTTTGCCTGCGTAGAATTCACATGATGGATAGGCGCAAGCGGAGCCAGAGCTTCTCGAATATCGGGATCGGCCTGTTGTATGCACCTTTGGCACAGATTTCCACCGCTCATTTGCAGAGCCTTTAAAACTCCATACTGGCCCACTTTTTCGAGCAAAGAGTATTTAGGCTGGGAGAGCACTTCATGGCAAAGATCGAGCATGCGGGAGGTTAAATATTTCGGTTCGGATTTAACTCCGTACTGCATCAATGCAGTTTCAAGGAGTCGCATATTTTTATTATCTTCTTCTGCGAGTTCTCGAACGCTCTCACGCAGTTCAGGAGTATTGACATTTGCAAGCAAGTAAACGTTATAGTCGATAATCAATCTTTGACATGCTAACAAATCAGCAAGTTCAAAGGCCATCATTTTTCGTTGCATGTTTCCAACAGTATTTTCCATAGCAGAAATCCCCTTTAAGTAAGATAAACCAAAAATGAGGCAGAAAGATTCTTGCCTTCAAGAAGTCCTTCTGCCTTGGGAAGCTATTTCTAAGCATCGATTTAAAGTGACCTAGCGACCTTTTGAATCCACTTCGTCTTGGTCAAAATCTCGTTCTTTATTTGAACGCGCATTGGAACTGCCTTTTTTTCCTTGAGCGGCCTCATGAATCATCTGTCCAGTTGTTTCGCCCCCTTTTCGTCCAATTTCTTCATAAAATTCCCGTCCATGGGTTTCTGAAGTTTTTTCTCCACCTTTTCGTCCAATCTCTTCATAGAATTCTTTTCCATGTGTTTCTGCAGTTTTTTCGCCCCCTTTTTGGCCAATTTCTTGATAGAATTCCCGGCCATGGGTTTCTGCAGTGCGCTCGCCTCCCTTTCGACCTGCTTCTTCTACGGTCATGTTCCCTTTGTCTTTTTCTTTGTTCATGTCCGTAGATTCTTTATTCGACTGACTATTTTTGGAGCCTTTATTTCCGCTGTTTCTGGAGTTTTTTGAATTGCCAGAATTTCTTGAATTTTGTGAGTTTTTTGAATCAACCATAACAAAATCCTCTTTAAGATGAGCTTAAGAAAACGTTACAAGATAATGCCTTGTAAACAGAGGCTTGCATTTCAAGCAAATCTGTTAATACCAGCCTAGTTAAAATGGAAGCATTTGGAAATTGATAATCAGAGAGAAGGGGGGGATTTATTAACTTGATCTTAAAAAAGGAAAATATTTTCTATTCGGAACGTAACACGGCTAAGGGCTTTTCACGGAATGGTTTTAATGAGCAAAGAAGCCCAATTATAAGTGAAAAGAGAGTTGTTATTGCGAAAAATGGCAGGCCGCTGTCGATGCGTGAGACGACCGGAAGTTCCAAGACTTGTTGAGTATAGTAAACTGCGGCAACGTAGGCCAAAAAAGTTGCTGGAAGTGCACCGAGTATGCCTAACGCAGTGAACTCTACAAAAAGCGACTTCATTAAATCGGCATTTGTGGCTCCAAGCGTGCGAAGAATCGCAAATTCTCGAACACGCATCGGGCGCGAAGCGATCACACTTCCTGCTAGAACTGCAAGCGAAGAGAAGAGCATCATCGCTGAAAGGATCGACGAAATACGGGTAATCCCATCCAATGCGTTCCAGATTCTTTCAGCAACTTCCGACACATCAACGACAGTAATATTGGGATAGCGGTCGACCATTTGCTTTTGCAAAACAATGCGTTTTTCGCGACCTGTAACATTGCTGGCTACGACGTGAATTTGAGGGGCGTCGGCGAGCAAGGAAGGATGGGCAACGATAAAGAAATTGGGTCGCAAATTCTGCCATGTGACTTTTCGAAAGCTTGTTACTTTTGCTGTAATGGGAACACCTTGGATATCAAAAACGAGGGAGCTGCCAATTTTTACCCCGATATTTTCTGCAAATTTCTGTTCCAAAGAGACTTGCGCAGGGTCGCTTTCATTCACTGCCCAGAATTTTCCAGCGACGATTTCTTCACCTGGTGCAAGTCCGGCACGGTACGTTAAATTTTGCTCCCGTGTACGCATACGTTCTTTGGTGTCGTCGCTTGTATTTTCTTCACCCAGCGTTGTGCTTCGGACAGGCTCGCCCTGTGAAGGTGGGGCATCGACAACATCTTCGTTATCAATGCGTGAAATCCGGGCGCGCACCAGGGGCGCAGCAATGCCTTCAGTGCCTCCAAAATCTTGCAAAATGGTTTGAACACCCTCTAATTGAGTGGTTTGCACATCAGCTAAAAACACATTGGGGCGACCTTCTAAGGACTCTGCCTGTGCAATGGGGGCAACAATATCGTTTTGCACAAAACGTGTGGCGCAGGCTAGAAAAGCTGCAATTCCCATGACTCCAATCACGAGTCCACTGAGGCTTCCTGGATTTGCAAGGCGGTAGAGCGCGGTCCGGGCGGGCATCGAAAGTTTTTCATGTGCTTTCTTAAACAGTCCAAGCATCAGTTGTGAAAGCAGGGCAAGCAATACAACCACAGCAAGCAACCCACCTGAAATGCTCATGCTCGTCACAAGCGACTGTGAATGGCGATAAACAAGTAAACAAAACAGGCACAGTGAGGCAAAGTAACACAGGGCTGAACCCAGTTTGAAACCTTTTTTCGTTTTAAACTCGGAACGAAGGATTGCCGAAGGAGGGACATGTCCTAGCTGAAAAAGAGAGGGAAGGGAGAGAAGAAGAACCATGAAAAAAACCACAGTCAGTTCTAGGAGGCCCAGAAGGGGAGGGATGTCTTTAGGAAATGCTGCGGGTAGGAAATTTCGAAAAACATCTGTTAAGTAACTTACTGCAAGGGTGCTAGGTAACATGCCTGCAATCATTCCAAGCAATGCTACGGCTGAAAGACTACACGCAAAAACGAGAGAGACTTTACTTTGTTTCATTCCCAGTGTGCGCAACACTGCAACCTCGGGTATTTTATCTTGGAGGTAGGTATGCATGCTTGCAAAGGCCCCTAACGTCGCAAGCAAGAGGGTCGATAAGGAAACAAGGTCTAGATAAAGGCTGAGGTTTTTAAGGGGTCTTGCCAGGGAGCCCGAAGACTCTTGCGCTGCTTGAACACGAGCGCCCGCAAGATAGCGCTTGGTTAGGGCCTGAATATCCTTTTTGCCATTGATAGAAAGGCTGTCGCTTCCCGAGGTGAGAAGCAGGCGCGCAGTGTATCGGCTAAACTCTGAGAGCAGTCCTGCCTTTTTTGCATTTTCGAAGGTGAGATAAATGCGTGGCCCAAGGGAAAAAGCATTGGCTTGCCGACTCGTATCATCAAGAACAATGCCTTGAACAATAAAATCGATGTTCCCTAATTTTAGAGCAATTGGATTTTGCTGCAGAGTTTCGCTTTTAACGTTCCACATGTGTGCCAAATTTTGATCAATGAGCACTCCTTGGGGTAGTTTTGCCAATGCATCGGGTGGGTCCGAAACGAGCTTTCCCACCAGTGGATATTCCGTGTTTGTCAGCACACGGATGTCCAGTAGCCGTGTAGGTTTTTCGCCCGGAATCATGAGTTGGCCCATGCTCACGGTATCAAAGAGTAGCAACTGTTTTCCAAACCAGGGAAGCGCCTTTATTTCATTCACAAGCAATTCTGGAAATTCGCGAGCAGACGTGAGGCTGAAATCTCCTCCAAGAATGGAGCGAGATTCTGTTTTCATCATATTTCGAACGGCATTTGTAAACGACGAAACGCTCGAGTAGGCAAAAACTCCCAGTGCCAAACACAACGATAGAAGTAACAAACGTGCTCGTTCGGCCCATAGTTCGCGGCCTGCCATGCGGATGACCCAAATCATTTTAAGCCTCCTGAATTCAATCCTGGCCGTTTGATTCTGACTTCACCGCGTTCCAGCTCAACAACGGTGTCCATTCTTTCGGCGAGGTTTGCATCGTGCGTGACGAGGATCATGGTTGTTTTGAGTTCTTGGCGCAGCTCTTGCAAGAGAAGAAAAATCTTGTCTGCATTTGCGGGGTCGAGGGAGCCTGTGGGTTCGTCGCAGAGCAAAATGCTGGGCTTTGTAACCATGGCGCGCGCGATTGCAACGCGTTGGCATTCACCACCGCTGAGTTGAGATGGCAAATGATGAACACGAGCAGAAAGGCCCACTCTTTCTAAGCTTTCGAGGGCTTGTTTTCTCGGACTTGGGACTTCTGAAATTTCTGCAGCGATCAAGACGTTTTGAAAAGCAGAAAAATGAGGCAAGAGATGGAATTGCTGAAAGACAAATCCGAGATGGCGGGCACGAAAGCGCGCCAAATCGTTTTCACTCAATGATGTCACAACGGCATTATCCATGGTAACGCTTCCATGTGTGGGTTTTTCGAGACCCGCAAGGATGCCCAAAAGGGTGCTTTTGCCACTTCCTGAAGGTCCTTTGATGGCCACGCTTGAATTCGATGCAACCTCAAAGGAGACTGCATTGAGAACGCGAATGCGCTCATTCTCGGCGGTCAGGAAATCCTTGGTCAAACTTTCAATGGTAATCATGGGTATCCTTTTTTCGAAGAGGAATGAGATGAGAGGTAACACGGATGAGAATGTACGAGAAGCTTTTGCGCACGTTAGGGATTTTGGCGTTTCAAGGAATTCTCAGTTTTGGAATTGCGTCAGAGGTGCAGGGCGCTGAAACTCCCGTAAAAAGCCAACAACAAACTTCACAAAAGTCCATCGTGTTTTTGGGCGATAGCTTAACAGCGGGATATGGTCTGAGCGCAGCACAAGCCTTTCCGGGAGTTGTCCAAGAAAAAGTACGGCAGCAGAATTTAAATTGGAAAGTTGTCAATGCGGGTGTGAGCGGCGATACAACCGCTGGGGGAGTTGCTCGCTTGAATTGGATTTATAAGGCTCCTGTCGACGTACTATTTGTCGCATTGGGTGCCAATGATGGCCTGCGCGGGATTCGAGTCGAAGAAATTGAGAAAAATTTGCGGATTATCTTAGACAGAGCACGTAAAGAAAAGTCTTTTATTATTTTAGCAGGAATGCAGCTTCCTGAAAACTACGGTCCGCAATATCGACAAAAATTCTCAGAGGTTTTTGCGGTGCTTGCAAAAGATTATTCAGTGCCATTCATTCCTTTTTTATTAGAAAATATCGCAATGAATTCTGAACTTAACCAAAGAGATGGCGTGCATCCCAATGCCCAGGGTGCACGTTTGCTTGCCGATTCCGTTTGGAAAACTGTGGGGCCTCTCTTGAAGAATTGGGATAAATAGCCCTGAAACTCATTTGAATTTCCTGCAATCTCTTCTTTTTAAGGGGTCGATTTCATCCACTTACACAATGCAGGAAAATGCTCATTTTGAGCAGCAGGGTGGGTTAAAAGGGTGACATGATCGTAGTCGTGCTGTGCTCCCATTTTTTTGCCCAGAATGCGAAATTCGACCTGAGAATGATTCAATTCTTTGATAAGTTTCTTTGCATCTGTGGGATTGCCAAGAACTTTGTCATTTGCCCCGGTCATAAAAAACATGGGAGGAAGATTAAGTTTTTGAAGGGTTTCTCCGTAAGGAAATCCGTCTTTAAAGTCTTTCCAGGCAGCACCACGGATCCAGCGCACCGTTTCATGGTGCCAAGTTCGAGCTTCGTTTTCAGGACCAATGCGAATCTCTTTTGAAGGCATATACCCACATAACCGACCTCCCAAATATCCAACCGAGTTCCAAATTAAATCAATTTTAAAATATTTTTCGACAGAATGAACGGAAACAAGGCGACGAGCACCAAAGAAAGCCATTGCTTTTACATTTGTGCAGGTATTCGCATATTTTGCAAAATATGAAAGCATCATAAAGCCGCCCCAGGAATGGGACATCCACGTCTGAGGCGCAGTGCCTCTGCGTTCTTTGAGGGCTTGTGTTAACGCAGGAAAGTCTTCATTTATCACTTCCCAGTGTCCATAATCGAACCCTCTTCCAATCGTGGGCTTACTCTCGCCATGCCCTCGTAAATCGGGGATGTAAACATCATATCCTTGTCTGGCAAGGTAGGGGGCAAGGCCTTTTTCATTTAAAGAATAAAAAATGCGCCCATTTTCCATAGCTCCATGGATTAATAAAACAACTTCACCCTCTGGGTTTGAATAAATTCTTTTGACATGAAGTGTGTGGGAATCGCTCGGAACGACAGAAAAAGTTTCGTAGGTAACCTTCATTTGAAAAGGGCCTTTCGTAAGAATTACAATCTGACTTTCCCTACCATGTTCCTTAAATGAACGCCAATTCAGCTCTTGCATTTCTGTGTAAAAATTTCTAAGAGCGACAGGCAGTTCAACTGATTATTGAAGAACGACAAACATTAAAGGACGAACGATGAAATCACGATGGTATGGGTTACTATTGGCAATGATGCTCTCGGCATGTGGATCTCCTAGCTCCAAGAGCGATGAATCTGAAGCTCAACAAATCGCCACAGATATTGCGACGTGCAGGGGGGCGGGCAGTGTAAGCACGCAAAAGCTCTGTGATTACTACAATGCGCATCACAGCCGTATCGTGGCTGAAGCGAAGGCGGAGCTTGATAGTTGGGGAGTTGCGCCCGAGAATATGGGTGGGTACTGTGCTATCACTTTATCGTTTGCTTTGGATAAGTCGGGTGCCGCAAGCCAGAGGGAGTATAACTCTTCAACTTCAAATCTTTCACAGTCACTGCGCAATCAAGGTTGGCGTAAAGTTTCGTGCGAAAAATTGCTTCCCGGAGATGTCGTATTTACGGTTGACCCACAAGGAGGAACGGCTGGAGCACCTTATCACAGTTTTATGTTTATGGGCTATGTCCCCCAAACCGCAAATGCAATGGGATGGGGTCTAGATTATCATCTTAGTGCCTACAGGAGATATGTAAATAAGCCAGGTATAGCGCGCCCCTCCGGTGCCAGAAGAGACGAAAATCCACTCGGTACTCATAGTGGAAACCATTTGTGCCAATATGGTTTGCGAGGACCTTCATAGGGAGATTTATTGAAGCAGCATTCAAGTCAAACTATTTTGCATATTGACTGCAGGCGATATGAGTTGCGCAGTTCACATTTCCTGAGTAACTTCCGCAAGGCTTCGTGGAATCCCAATTTTTGCAATTCTCACTTCTCGATAACGACGCGTTATAATTTTCTACTGGAAGGCATGCTCTCCCTGCTGTTTTGCAAGCCTTAACAATATTTGCTTCTAAAGAACTATCATCGAGTTTCATGGGGCTTTGCGAAATTGTTTCTAACTGGGTTTCATTATCCTCCCTGGGGCTCAAATCTGTTGCCATTGCAAAACTTGAAAAGCATGTAATGACAGCCGAAAGAAGTGCGAATTTCTTTAGATTAAGCAAGGTAACTCCTTCATAAATTGTTTGCCTCAGAGATTTTCTCGTGAGGTATTTGTAGCTATGCAAGAGTCATGCCATGTATTTTTATTATTGTGTAAGATATTTGAATCGTTAAAAATATTTAATTACTATTTTTTATAATAAAACGGAAAAATCGGAGAGAAGATTAGAGATCTTTCTAAATAATAAGGAAACGTAACATTTTCTGATTTTTGAAATCTAAGAAATTTTGGATGCCTATTAGAAAGTTCAAACAGATTTTGTTATTTTCTTAACCGCAAGTAACAAAATCTCTGGTTTAAAAGGTTTTACGATCCAGCCAGTGACACCTATTTCTCGCGCACGCATCTTCAGGTCATGGGAACCTTCGGTGGTAAGGATAAAAATGGGTACCTTTTCGTAGGCCGGAAGTTGGCGTGCCCTGCGGCACATTTCCATTCCGTCGAGTTCGGGCATGTTGAGGTCAGTGATGATGAGATTGATGTCTAAATTGGCTTCGAGAAGCTTGAGTCCTTCCAGGCCATTTCCTCCCTCCAGAATTTCGCATTTGAGTTCAGAAAGTGCCATGCGAACCTGCGCCCTTATGACCTCGGAGTCTTCAACGATGAGTATTCTTGTCATGGTGCGGTTTCTTCCTTAAAAAAATTCAACATCATATTGTGGCGATTCGCTTTTTCCGATAAGCACGTTCAATTTTTCAAGCTCTTTCCACTCAATTACTTCACAGACCAGAGTGAATGTCACCTTAAAAAGTTCAGAGTGAACTTCCCAGTCCGTCAGTACGGCTGAATCGCGCACTTTTCGACGATAGTAGATTTCATCAAAACCTCTCGACACCAGTGGCAAAGAAAGTCCCATGGGAATTCCGATTTCGCCGAGCATCGTTTTACAGCCACCTGCCACAAGATTAAGGAACTCGCGCATAAAATCATGAATTGTCTTTTCTTCAATTTTATCGGGCTGACGTTTGAGAGTGCGTGCGACAAGTTGCTCGACACCCTTAACAGAATAATGGGCTTTTAAGATCAACCGAAAACAGGGGCCCGCCAAAAAAATAAGCGCCATGTGGTGACCAAAAACGTAACGATTTGGATTGTCGAGAAACACCAAGAGGGTGTCTGAAACATCGTAATCATGCACCAACCTGCGGTGAGTTGATTTCGAGAAAAGCTCAAGCAGCGCTTGAAGCTCGCGCGACCAAGTTTGGTCGGGAAGCGCATGCGCAGCGTTGGCGGATTGGGGACGTAACAGTTTACTTTCAAACATTCTCTGTGCACCCTTGTCTGAATAAGTTTTCGGTGTTACGAAGCGGCGCGTTCTAAGTTGATGGGCCCTTTCCACTGGATCATAAACGTGCTGACATCGTCTTCAATGGCGGCTCTTCCCCAAATATTTCCCACGCAACCCATCAAAGATTCCTTGATTTTGGTAACGTCCATCGACTCTGTCAGGAGTTTCTTTAAGACGCGCACAGGAAGTCGTTCTCCACCGGGACCTTCGTTTTCCACAAGGCCGTCGGTATAAAGAAACAGGATGTCTCCAGGCTGCAGAATCACGCGGTTGCTGCCAAACTTAGAAGTCAGCGAAAACCCAAGTCGTGGGCCCGAGGCTGCAATGAGTTTCGCATTTGAAGTGGTGTTCTGAATCCAGTAGGGGTGCGTATGGCCCGCATTCAGTAAAAAAAGTTCCCCTGTTTTCAAGTCGAGCGAAATAAAATTCATGGTGACAAAATACTGGCCCTTGCCACGTTCGCAGATCACTTTATTGACGACCCGAGCCATGGTTTCGAGATGTTCAAGTGCGCTGGTGGGCTCACCCTTGCGCGTGATTTCGCACATCCCTTCGCCGCCGTAAATCGCCCCACAACACAGGCCCGTGATAAGGGCCGATGGAATGCCGTGACCTGTGACATCGCCGATGTAAAAATAAAAGCGATGTTGAGATTCATCATAGTGAAATCCAAACCAGTCTCCACCGGCCTGCGACGCGGGCTGAAAAGTTGCAGCCATTTCTAGGCCAGGAATGTTGGCTGTTGTGGTTGCAGGTAATAGAGCCGTGTGAACGGTTCGAACGGCTTCAAGTTCTCCTTCGAGGCGGGCTTGTTTCACCTTCTCAGAAGAGAAGCGCAGACTTTCGAGTGTGATGGCAAGGGAAGAGGCAAGAGTATCGACAAAACTCATGATGGTGCGGCGGTCGTGAACTCTTTCAAGAAGGGGGCCTATGAGTATAACTGCTTGGCCGTGATCTCCGTGAGTGACTGGAATGAGGAGATCGTGATTATACGAAAGTTCCGAATGATTCGTCGCAAACAGGGCTTCGATTCCTGATGGCAATTCTGTTACGTTCTGAAACTTCGTATCTGAAAGAACTTCACCGCAAACAGCCAATTCGCAATAGGAAAACGGCGTAGAGCTGTTGCTATCATCTCGAAAAAAGATCCGGGCATGGTACCCAGACTCAAGGGCAACAACGCTCATCAGATGTTTTACAAAGGTGAGGCATGCAGAACTGGGTTCTTTGCAAAGCGACATTTCCCTTGTTGCAACAAAAAGAAGTTCGATTTGCCTTTGTAACAAAAGCTGTTGCTGATAGGATTTAAGTTGAGAGATGTCTCTTCCAATAACCAAAAAAATCGCAGTTCGATCTGCAGTAATGTCGAAGAGTTTTTTCACAAACCAATGATGAGCTTTTTCAACGACGCCGGGGCCCGAAAGTTTCAGTTCAAACTCAAGGCCTCCATTGGGGTGGAGTTCAGCTTCCGCCATTTTTCGACGAAAAACGTCGCACCCTGCATTGTCAAAGACCTCGAATATCGATCGATTGAGGAGGTCGCTTTCTCGAGCGTTGAAGCGATTCTCAAGGGTCCGATTTGCCTTTAAGATCATGCCCGTTGGTGTTACGATCGTAAAGATATCAGGGAGGTCATCGAACAGTCGTTCAACTTCAGACTTTGATTCCTCCATGAGTGAAAGAACTTCATGTGAGGCCTGGATGACTCTATTAAGGCCCTCAACAGAGAACCCCGGCGTTCCTTGACTGGATGTCTCGCTCACTCCCTGGCTCCTTTGTTTTCGAAATAAATTCACTCAACAATTTAAATAAGCACATTGCGAATTATTTACTCACAGAGACTATAATGCGTTGCATTGTTCATATGGGACGTGACAAAAGTTGCTTGGCAAGGAATTGACATGTCAACTCTAGTAAAGATTTGCATCAATATCTGTTGGTGAATTGACACCGGGGTTTACCCTACCTAAGGGGACTTTTCGAAAAAGGAGATATGATGTTGAAGCAACTGCATTGCACTGCAATGCTCAACGATCTTCTTTGGGTTGCTGGAGCTGGAAGAAACGGGGTCTAGGTTGAATGAAAGCTTCTTTGCAGGATCGGCTGATCAAATTAAGCGCACCTCTGACAGAATCATCGGAGCTCGATCCCATCAGGGAACTCATCTTGAATTGCGTGAACGCAAATCCCGCAAAACCGGTCAAACTTGATTTCTCTGACGTCCCCAAAGCGAATTCTGTAGGACTTCTCAAATGGGTAAGAGTTCTTTCTGAACTCGCTCCTAAACAAGTTCGTTTAATTTATGTCGATTCACCCTCTTGGATGGTGGAGCAGTTTGGCATGATCGACGAATTTTTCACAGGCGAAGTGACTATTTCAAGCTTTTTTGCGCGATTTTATTGCCCTAGTAAAGATATTATAGTTATGAGAAAGCTTGTTCTTGGAAGCGATGTCCCACTGCTCCATGATTATGAAGCCTTTGATATCGCCCTTTCAGGCGACGACCAAAGCCTGGAGCCAGATTTTGAAATCCCTGTCTTTTTTTCGTTTCTTGCAAAACACTATGACAAATTTAAGAGGCTGTCGGACCTCAGTTAACGGCATCGTGGCCTGATGTTTTATTTTGCAGAGCTGCCTACATTGCAGCTATTTGGAAATGAAAATCGGATGGGAAAAGTGCTGCAATCTTGAGTCGGAGAATGCGAAGCTTCAATCAGTACGTTTGAGCAGCTCGATAAAAGGCTAAAACCCAAAAACATAAACAGAATGCATTTCTTTGTCACCTTGACTCCTTATTTCTTTGCTGTTGCTTTGAGCGCTACAAGTTCCTGACTGACTTTTTGAGCATCCATAGCGGGATCGACGTTTTCATTGATAGAACGAACCTTGAGCTCGGGATCGAGAATAAAGGTCCATCGCTTTGCAAGATTTAAAGTCTTCATTTTAACGCCATACTTTTCAATCGCCTGGGCGTCTGGATCGGCAATCAAGTCGAAGCTCAGCTTGTGTTCGGCATGAAACTTTGCTTGCTCTGTGGAGCTGTCTGCACTGATTCCATACACTTCTGCGCCTTCAGCTCTAATCACTTTAACAGAGTCTCGAAATGCGCAGGCCTGTTTTGTGCAACCCGGGGTTCCGGCTTTTGGATAGAAAAACAGAACCGTCCAGCCCTTGCCACGCCGGCTGTCGAGATTAAAATCCTTGCCGTCTTGAGTTTTAAGCGAGAAAGTTGGGGCGGTGTCGCCCACTTTGATCGAATTCGCGTAAGCAGACAAAGAAACAAATGAGGAAAGCAAGAGGGTAACAGAAGCAAAAGCTTTCATGCTCAGCCTTTCAAGTTTAATGAGAATCCAGCATAAAAGTTATGAGATTGTTTTGAAGAAGTCTAGGGTGCCTTTAGCTCTGCCGCAATTGTAGGCGAAATTGTAGGGAGAAACTGCTCACGGGTGCATTGAATTAGATTTGCAGCCCCATTCCTAAAAACAGGTGTAGTGGCCGCCTTCCTTCCTCAAATTTTTGTGCGGCAGTTTGAAAGACAGCAGAAAACCGCATGCGCTCCAAAAGCGAAAACGAAACGTGGGGTTGAATCACTGGATAATTGCACGGAGGAACCCCATCGCTTCCCACCGTGGATGCCCCCGAACAATTGCCTTTAGAGTTTTGCAGAAAAGAAAATCGATAACCTCCTCGGACACCGGCTCTCCACTGAATAAATGCGGTGCTCGCCCAAAGGGGTTCCAGTTCAAAGCCCAGCACAGGTGAGAGCGCCACTTCATCGCGCGTTGAAGAAAGCAGAGTGTGCAGGCCCTGAATTTGTAGGGCTGGATTGACCCGGAACCACGAAGGTAACAGACCTGAACGTACTACCGAGATGCTTGCACCCAGTTCAAAGTTGCTTCCGACTGTTAAATAGTAATGAGAAAAAGAGGGAGAATAAGAAATAAAATTTAAAAGCGGTCGGCCGGCAGCTTTGAGCAATGCGCCCTCGTATGTGTCTTGTTTCTCGGAAAAATTATCAACCATTGCAACTAGCTTTTCTTTGATAACTTCTTTGCCAAGCGCGGCTTGTTCTGGGCTCAGTCCGTAGCCTTTAAAGTGATAGTAATTCTCCGCCAGCAAGCGCATGGTGTGTTCAAATTCCCCTTCGCCGGGCTTTTTTCTCCAGTGCGACTGCATGGGAAGTCCTGGAACCTGAGGAGGCGATTCGCCCGCCATGGCGCGGCTACAATCGGCATGTCTTTTATGCCGAAGTGTCGCAGTTGCTTTTTGTTCAGAACAGTTTTGATAGAGCCTATTTAAGGAAACTTGCATCAGGATGCGAAAATTATACAGTTTGGCGCTAGCACAATGGGAAAGGAGGGAGTTTTGCCGATCGAAGACAGCACGCATACATAAAAATCCATCCCAATTTTTCGCATTTGTTTCGTTAATGTAGCGCTCTTCTGGGTACGCCATTGGCATTGCCTTTAATGAAGCACTTGTCTGTGTCCCAGAACGAAAGGATCGGTAGGCATCGTAAATGCCAAGGTAGTAGTCGAATTCGCGAAAGGACTCGTCAAAGAATCCAAAAAATGCACCTAAGTGCTCACTGATTCGAGGGTAGTAATTGAGGGTTGAACGCATTTTTTCTTTGACCTCAGGTGACCCTTCGAGCAGCGTGTAAATTTCTTTCGAACGAGAACTGCCGACAAAACCAGCGATAGACTCACCAATAAAGCCAAGAAGTGAAGAGTCATTTCCCGAAAACTTCTCGGATGCAACCGGATAGGCACGCGCCGAAAGATCGACATAGGTATAAAGAAGGTTTGTTGGAGGTATAGATTTTTTATGACTAGGCTTGTCAATCCACTGGTAAATGTTTTGTTCATTTTTACGCAATCCCGCACTGGCAATTCGAAATGCCAAGCGAAGAGGCTGATTGTCAAACACTCCCCCATCTACAAATTCATCGACTTGGGCATTGCTGCCGTTGCATTCGTTGGGTGAATCGGCGCTGGCATTCACACAGTGACTCAGTTTTACTGGCATAAATGCGACCGGAAATGCCGAAGACGCAAACATCAGATTCTTAGCAGCCTCGTACTGTTGCTTTCCCGCGTTTTCACTTTTGTCGCCCAAAAACAATGCCGATTGAGAGAAGTCGTAGTCATAAAGAAGGTAGTTTGAAATGAATGGGTACTTTCCTCTGCCTCGACCTTGAATGCGCAAGAGAAATTTCTCTTCTGCCCGGGGTAACAAAAAAGTATCGGTAATTTTAACTTCCAGAGCGCGCCGTCGCGTTGTTGTCACTCCCAAAACCATGTCGCAGGATTCCGGCAATCCCATTTTCCAAACTTTTTCGATGGAATCTGCAGCTGCAATGAGCGGTTCCCGTGAAAAAACAGCAAGCCCTTCGGGATTGGCTCCCATGAGTCGATCGATGTCAAGGCCTTTCCAGGAATGCCAGAAGAGACTCGACTGGGGATCGTTACTGAGATCGGAGCATAACGAAACAATGGAAACAAATGCATTTACGCTGCCAGCTGAGGCACCCGTAACGCTTTTCACCGCCAACCTTGTGGGATTATTTTTGACAAATTCAGTGGCATAATAAAGGTATCCCGCCATGTAGGAACCCAAAGAAATGCCTCCACTCACGCTTAAAGAAAGAGCATCTTGTTCCTTCGGCGCCCCTGACTTCGTGGCCTGAGCGAATCCATACAGTGGAAAAACAGCCCCCATAAAAACCGAAAGACAGAAATGCTGCACTCGAAACATCAAATCACCTATATGAAATTTTGTGCATTGCAAATGTGTGGCGCGGCAGGAGTATAACACTGGAAACGAGGAGCAGGGCAAGAACAGGGGCTATTTGTTTACGGAAGCTTTTTTGTGGGGTCAACGGCATTTTTATCGTAACGAATTTCAAAATGAACGTGAGTGCCAATGTCAGAACCGATGGCGTTTCCTGAGCGACCCACGAGGCCGATTTCCTGTCCCCGTGTCACAGTCGCGCCATTGCTCTTGATGGTATATTTACTGAGGTGGCCGTAGAGAGAATAAATGCTTGGACTGTGATCAATGACTGTATAATGGCCATATCCCGCTGGGTCCTCTGCAACCGACAAAATGCCTTCCTTAACGGCATAGAGTTTGTCTCCGACCTCTCCGGCAATGTCTATCCCTTTGTGAGTTCGACCACCCGATCGGGGAGTCGCAAAATGACCATCACCGCCTGAATCATTGCGGATTTTTCTATTGACAGTTGGCCAAATATAGCCTTCTGCAGACGGCTCGCCGGTTGGAGAAGCCACTTTCTTCACTTCTGGTTCTTTTTTCTCTTCTTCCGGAGGGCCCTCGGGCATGGAGGAAACGGACTTCTTGTCTGCAAAGTGTGGACCATAAATAAAACCATTTTTAAGGA
Source organism: Silvanigrellaceae bacterium (assembly GCA_044237915.1). Classification (GTDB taxonomy): domain Bacteria; phylum Bdellovibrionota_B; class Oligoflexia; order Silvanigrellales; family Silvanigrellaceae; genus JBIIEI01. The sequence continues at coordinate 55,647 of JBIIEI010000003.1, forward strand.
CACAGGAAATAAGAGTCCCACTTGAATCTTTCAAAGAAATAACATTGCGAACCTCTTGGTGGCCCGTTTCTTCACCGATTGGTTTCTCGAATAAATGCAGTGTTCCACCTTCAGGAATTTCACACATTCCCTTGCCACTCGCCAACATCCGCGAATCTTCCTGTGTTTCTTTCAGAAACGTGAGTTGACTGGCGGTCATTACCCTTTCCTCTGCAGTGGATGGACTTTCATTTTTTGTTTTAGGATCATCTTTATTTTGGGGAGTCACTGATTTGGGGGAGTTTTTTCCCGCAGGAACCTTAACCTTTGCGCAGCTCATCAGAGTTATTGTTACCACTGCGAGCGCCGAAATAAATGCAATGGATGCACTCCTGGTCGCTAGACAACACCATTTTGAGTCGAATTTTGGCAACAACCTTGATTCCCTCTGCTTTAGGGCAAACACTTCTTTTCGACCTCGGAACCTGCCGAACAAACGTAACAACGCCGTATCGGACTTTCTTCGTAGAAATGAAGTCTGTTACATTACTGCAGGAAAACGCAGAGATTTTATTTCAAGAGCCCCGCCTGTATGCGTCCACCGTATTCCTTGTCACATTTTGTGAGGTGCTCAACCATCTTTGCTTGAATTCCCGCATCGCATTCACGTAACAGGCCAACTAAGTTGTTCACCAAGTCGTCTTGCTCCATTTTCGAGAATGTTCGGTAGCGAACGCCTGCCTGTGCATAATCGTTGGTTCGTTCGAGCTTTTTGCGAACGATGGGGCCTTCAACGTGGGGCGTATGTTCTTTGCCTCTCGGGGTTGCCTCTCTCAGTCCGCCGCGATTGCTGGGCTCGTAATTGATGTGCGGATCAACACCAGAACTGACGCTGTCGACTCCGAATGCCATCTGTCCGTCGCGCAGGTTGGTTGCATAGGGGCACTTGGGTTGGTTGATTGGCAACTGCTGATAGTTTGTCCCAACGCGATGGCGCTGGGTATCAGAGTAAGAGAACGTTCTGCCTTGCAACAACTTGTCGTCAGAAAAATCAAGTCCATCAACCAGAACTCCGGTTCCAAATGCGACCTGCTCAACTTCAGTAAAGTAGTTTGTCGGGTTGCGATTGAGCACAAGTCTTCCTACAGGAAGAAATGGGAACTGATCTTCGGGCCACAATTTTGTGGGATCGAGGGGATCGAAATCAAGCTCGGGATGAGCACCATCGGGCATCGCCTGAATGCACATTTCCCATTCTGGGAATTCTTTGCGCGCAATGGCATCGTAAAGGTCTTGTGTTGCATGATTAAAATTCTTAGCTTGGATGGATTCCGCTTCGACCTGCGTCAGGCTGCGCACGCCCTGCTTGGGCACAAAATGGTATTTTACGAGGTGGGCCGTTCCGTCTGCATTGACCATTTTGTAGGTATTTACACCTGAGCCTTCCATGTGTCGGTAGTTGGCTGGAATTCCCCACGGACTGAAAAGCCAAGTGACCATGTGCATGGCTTCAGGGGTCATGCTCACAAAATCAAAAATGCGGTTGGCATCTTGTCGGTTGGTCACGGGATCAGGCTTAAAGGCGTGGACAAGATCAGGAAACTTCATAGCATCGCGGATAAAAAAGACTTTGAGGTTGTTACCTACTAGATCCCAGTTGCCGTCCTCGGTATACATTTTAATCGCAAATCCCCTGGGGTCGCGCAGGGTTTCTGGAGAATTTCCACCATGAATGACGGTAGAAAACCGCACAAAAGCAGGGGTCTGCTTGCCTTTTTGTTGAAAAACTTTTGCCCGCGTGAATTTACTTGCAGGATCTTTTCCAATTGTCCCGTATGATTCAAAATATCCATGTGCCCCGGCGCCACGCGCATGAACAACTCGCTCAGGAATGCGCTCGCGGTCGAAATGCGAAATTTTCTCGAGAAAGTTATAATTTTCGAGAACTGTGGGACCGCGATCGCCCACAGTTCTGGAATTTTGATTATCAAACACTGGATGACCTTGCCTGTTTGTAAGGACTCCTTCGGTTTTGCCTGCGCCATTTTGGCTTGTTTGCTCGCCTTGTTTCTTTTCCACTTCACACTCCCTTTGTTGCTTGTTTCCCTGACACACCACAAGTTACCTTAACAACGTTTAGTGAGTGAGGCAAATATACGAAATTGATGAGAGAATAAGTAAAACCTATGAAGTTACATAAAATTGAATTCCTCATGGAGCGTGGAATGGGGAGCATTACTTCACCGGACGGAACTATTTCATAGCAGAGTTTTACAAGCTCTTTGACATAGAAATGAGCGACTAAGCTCCACGCTTAATCTCGGGAAAATGCAATCCATTTCCATTGACTACAAGTGCTTTCAAGTTACCTTCTCTGACAGTTCGTCGTAAGTCTGCATTTGGGAGGATTGGAAGATGAAAGCTGGAAATCTAATAAACCGTGAAAAAAACTTTGGCCTTTTTGGTTCGTCCTTAAATGGAGGTCCTTTATTTCAGCGAATGGAAAAAATATTTCAAGATCTAACAAACGAAGTCGTTGGCCAAACAGGACTTTCTAAAATGATGGAGTCATTTCGTCCGGCCTGTGATGTCCATGAATCTGATAAGGAATATGACATCGCATTCGATGCCCCCGGCATTAAGAAAGAAGATCTGCACATCGATCTTTCGAGCGGCATTTTGCGCATTTCTGGCGAACGAAAGTACGATGTTCGTCATGAAAACGGATCGAGACATAGGGTCGAACGTGGTCATGGAAGCTTTGAGCGTTCCTTTACTCTGCCTGAAGGAGTCGATTCTGAGAAAATTCATGCCCGTTACGACAATGGGGTGCTTCACATTCGAGTTCCTAAAAAAGAAACAGCACAAACGCGAAAAATCGCGATCTCTGAATTTGGAAAAGAATCTTCCCAGATCGATGTGAACACTCATGCTCAGCAAGCTTCCAAGGTTTCTGAAAATCAAGCGGAACCGCAGACTCAAGCCCCGATGCATTAGTTCTTTGTCAAACCATTTCTCCACCTCAAAAGCGCAGTTCTGATGGACTGCGCTTTTATTTTAAGAATTGTCGTTCATGCAGATTTTCACGCCCTGCCGAACTCATGCCGTCTTCTTTAAGAATTTCGAATGTCCATTGACGTGATGTTATTCTTCTGGATACAAGGTGATTTTCATGTGCAAATGTTGCAACTCGCGAATTTGCTTAAATTGCCGCTCCTTATGTAGGCCCATTCATGGGCATACATAAGGAGCGAGAGGGGCTCGTTTGTATTCGAAGTGTACTGTTCGCTTAGGTGCCTTTTTTAAGAGTTTGCGGCATGGTGCACTCACTCTGTCATGTATGCTATTCACAAATTTTATCAATGCGAAGACTTGAGTTCTAGAAGCTAAGAATAATATAAACCGTTCCAAAGAGAGAATTTAAAATGAAGACAGAAAACGCGGAAAAAAAATCTATTAAAATTCAAAATGTGGCGTTTGATAGCGATACCACTCAGTTTTTTAGTGAAAAAATTGCGACAGATGTGGAATTTGAACATGCCGCTCAAACTGGTTTTTCGGTATTAAAATCTCCAGGCGACTCTGTCGAGAATTGCGCAACAGGCGGCGGTTTCGTATGGAAAGACAAGGATGTCATCATCGGCTGCACTCAGCATGCCATTCATTTACCAGAGTCCATCGCAAAAATATCAATATTTATTTTACCTGAGTTCAGAAAAGCCGGTTTAGCCACCCAATGCGCTGAACAGCTTGTTGAGTACCTTTTTAAAGAAACACAAGTTTTAACTATCCAGGCTTCTTTTTTACCGTGGAATCAAGCTGCACTGCGTCTGTTGTTGAACCTTGGATTCAAAGAAGTCGGATTGAAAAAGCATCAGTTTTTAGCTTATGCGAAAAGCTCTGATCATGCTGAACTTCCGTGGGCAATGCCTTCAGTTGAGGTAGAGCTGACCCGCGACCAATGGAGTTCAACAAAGTTAAAATCATTCAGCGCCGAAAAATCTTTTGGAACCGACGAAATTTCAGTTGCAAATCTCGAAATTGATCGCCTTAAAGTTCAAGTACATTTAGGTCATAAAGAAGATATTAAATTTATTTCTAGTTACGTTGAAAAAAATAAAACCCAGACGATTGTAGACATCGGCTGTGGTCCTGGCCACTACTTAAAGAGTCTTTCAGAGAGCCTTCCTCATCTTCAATGCCTTGGAGTTGATGTGAATTCCATTTTTATCGAATATGCTAAGCAAGAGTATAGTAGTGAAAAAAGAAACTTTTTGAAAGTCGATCTCTTGTCTCAAGAGTCGCCTTGGCCAGAAGCTGATCTTTATATCTTGCGTTTTATGTTTCAACATTTTTCAGAACAAAACCGCCTGACATTACTCAAGCGCTTCCGAGAAGAAGCTCCTCCTCACTCTGCGTTGTACATTGTAGACATTGATGATCGCGCTAGCGTTACGGAGCCAAGCTGTCCATCGTTCCACGTTGCAATGAAATTTCGTGACGACTTTCAGTCTGCTCACGGTGGCGATAGAATGATTGGCTATAAAATTCCAGCACTCGCAGCAAAGACAGGGCTCAATGTTGCTGCATTTCAGATGAATATCTTTAACTCTCTGACAGTTCCAAAGAATGAATTGTTTAACACCGTCGATGGATTTGTCTTTAGGCAGCGAGCCGATTTTAAAATAGTCGACGAAAGAACTCTGAGTGCGCTCAGAAAGGACTTTAAGGACTGGTACCACAATAGAATGACTTATTTCGGTGGGGCTTTGTGTGCTTCGCTTGTCACAAAATAGTTTTCAATCTAAGCCATCACTCTATAAAAATTCTATTTGGCTGCTTTAAGTAAACATCTTCTATTAAGGCGCGCAGGGGTTCGGCAACGCTCCATGCCTGTGCCGGAGCACCCTTGGGGGCAAAAGGCGGCTCGGGGTCGTGAAGCTCCGAGAAATGTCCGTAACAAGCCATTCCAAGACCCTCTGCAAATCGTTCAAAGGCCTGTTCGAGATGAGAAGTTGCAATGTCGCCAAAATGGCGTCGTGTTGCTGTGACGTATGATCCAAAAAGCCACGGCCATGCAATGCCTTGATGATAAGAGCGGTCGCGCTCCTCGGGGGAGCCACGGTAACAAGGTTTGTATTGAGGATCGAACGGAGAAAGTGTGCGCAAGCCGAATGGTATGAGGAGTGTGTTACGAACTTCCGTGAGTGCGCTTTGTGCCATTTTTAAAGGAACTCGCACCCCCGGCAATGAAAGTGCGATGACTTGATTAGGCCGCAAGCTCTTATCGTCTGAGTAAATTCCGAGCAGCGGCGCACTTCGCACATCTGAAAACCATCCATATTCCGCACACCAAAAATTGAGGAAAGAATTATTTGCACGATCTGCCCATTGATTCCATTTCTTTGCATCCACGGAATGTTCTAACATTTCCGCAAGACCTCCCCAACGGCGCAGCGTCGAAATCCAAAGTGCATTGACTTCGATGGGCTTGCCCATGCGGGGAGTGATGACTTCTGCGCCCACCTTGGCATCCATCCAGGTCAGTTGTACGCCCGCCATGCCGGCCTGCAGGAGTCCATCGGTCGGATCAACACTGATTTTATAATGTGTTCCTTCGACATGTCTGTTGAATATTTCCCGCGCAACAGGAAAAAATTCTTGTGCAAACTGCAAATCTTGGGTGTAATCGATGCAGTTTGCGGCGGCGTGTAAAAACCACAATGTACCGTCGACATTATTATAAGACCTTTCGCCCTCTGAACCGAAACAATTGGGAATAAGTCCATCTTGCAGGAGTTCTGCAAAGCCACGTAAGATATCTTTTGCCGTTTGAAAATGTCCGCGCACCAAACAGATGCCTGTTAACGAAATAAAGGTATCGCGGCCCCAATCTTCAAACCAGGGATAGCCTGCAATGATCGTGCGACGCCCACTTTTCCAAGTCAGAAAAGTTTCACAGGCAGCTCCGAGATTCGTTCTGAGTTCATCAAATTTTCCGTTCCCTTCAAAATGCTCGACAGAAGGGCTCTTCTCAAACGTAACATCTTCATTGACTCCCAGTTCAATGCTCGCACCCCGGGAATGTTGAGCGAGTGGAAGTTCAAGGACATATTTATTTTCTAAGATCTCTTGTGCTTCAAATCCGCGTTCTGCGTCTATTTCGTAATAGAACTCTGCGGGTGGGCATTCTTGAGTACGAATTTTCAACAATTCACTCTTTGAATCAACACGCTCGAACGTAAAAAAAGGCACCTGATGCAGATCAGTTTTAATGCGAATTTTATTGAGATTCGCAGTGCCGATCTCAAAGTGGGGTTTTGCTTTGCACAAGCTGTGATGCTCGCGCACCGCAAAGGAGGGGCGAACCCTTAGAACTGCACTTGAGGGCAGGGGTTTGTTGAACTGATAGTCGATGCGAATTGTGCCAGGAGCTGTAAACGAGAGGCTTTTGGAAACAAGAAGTGACTCTCCTTCATATTCCAGAGGATTGGTCCAACGTGCTGTTTGAAGAGCGTTGCCACCTGCTTCTTCAACGGGAGTGTTTCGGAAGGAAAAATTGCCCTGATGGCCTTCGAAATCTGGAAAGACTTTCAATTGCTTTCCTTCCCACAAAAGCACTTCCTCCATGTGAGTCAAAAGAACGTAACGTCCACTGCCACGGGGGCCCGGCACACAAAGGTAACAGTGGTAACGCCTGCGAGGAATGCCGCTCTCGCACCCCATTGCGTATGATCCAAAGCCGTCGGTCAGAAGCCATTCTTTGTTGGGGGTCATTTTCTGCATCTCAATCATCCTTCAAAGATGGCTCACGTCAGTCCATTTTTAATTTATTGCCCGCTCCGCCCAAAGATAAAAAGCGTGGCTCCATGCCAGGGGAAGCACCCAGTGGGGCGTGCCGTTTTGCAAACAGACCTGCTCTGGAAAGAATCCACCCGCCGTAGCCTGACCTTGCACAAGTTCAAAAAGCCTTGCAGCTTCTTGCCCGATTTCCGCATCGAAAGGGGCCAGATTTTTACCCGCACAAGCGAGCCAAAGTGTCGCCAGGATCCAGGGATGTCCTCCCATATAAGCATCTCGCTCGTAGCGTTTTGCGCCTTGGGCTATCATGAGGGAAGTGTGAACGGCCTTCCACAATAAAACCTGTGCCGAGGGTTCCATGGGAAAGCTCGAACATGGAAAAACACAGGCGAGCATCGAGATATCGTAACGGCGATCTGCACCGGATTCGGCGGAAAAACCTCGACAGCAAAGAACATTATCTTGGAAAAAATCCCGTTTCGTTGTTTTAATGAGACTTTCTTGGGATTTCTGTATCGTAAGTTTCAGTTCGGGAAAGAGAAGCGACGCCTTTTCAAGTGCTTCGTATGCACACACATTGGCATAAAAATGTTGTCCAAACGATTCTTCCCAAAGGTCGAAACTGGGTTCAAGCCGTCCTTGCTGTTTTTCCAGAACGTGAATAATTCTGTGAATGCCCTTGAGCAGCGCGCTGCGCAAACATTCATTTTGTTTAGTTAAAAGAAGTTCACTAAAAGCGACACAAGTGAGTCCCAGTTCGTCAGCCTGAAGTTTTCCCCAAGAAGGCGCTTTAAAACCGCGCGCATCGTATCGTTGAAAATAGTCGCCGTTTGATTCCTGTATTTGAGCAAGAAATTCTAATATTTTTTCGGCGTGCTCGATTTCGCCCACTTTTAAAAGTGAAAGCGCACAAAAAGCCGCATCGCGCGGCCAAACATACCCATACCCGCCACTCTGAACAAAATCGAGGTCCATTTCAGGAGCGGCAATAAGCGCACCTGTTGAGTCGGTCAAAAAACGTAACACTGCAAGCGACGAGTTTCTGAGCAGCACGTCCCGTGGGAGCGTCTTGGGAAATTCACCTCGCGAAAAGAAGGTACCTGGGTTCAAACTTCGCCATTTTTTAACAAGTTCTTCAGGATTTTCGCCTGCAAGAACTCCAATCACATGTGTTGCCCGCCCAGGTGTTAAATGGGAACTTGAAGGACTGAGGGCTCTATTGAGTTCGTGTGAAAGCGCTAAGCCAAGCACATGTCCCATTTCGATGTCTCGGAATGCAGAGCTGGCATGCACAAAAGCATTGAGCGTTATTCCAAGCGGATTTCTTCCTCTTTGGGCAACTTTTGCAATCGAAAAACCTGTTTCGTTATTGATCGAATGAGGACCGCTACTAAAAATTCCGAGGCACGTGTTTCCAGAAAAAGCCGTAATGCAATTTTCACCTTCGGATCCTGCCATTGCGCACTGAAATCTTCTATTACCAAGAATTTCTGGTGAAAAAATATGCCACATCTTGACAGACGCATTCAATAATTGTCGAGGAATTGAGAAGCTATATTCCAAAATAAGACAGTTTTCTGCAATGAAAGCGGCACGCATGACGATCTGAAGCCCGTAAGCTTCATGGTCTGCGACAATCCATCGGCACTCAATTTCCTTTGTTTCGGGACTGAATTTTAACGACAGATGATCGCGAGCGGGGTCAAGCCAAAACGGCTTTTCATTGAGCACAAATCCTGCAAGAAGAAACTCAAGACTGTGATGAAAAGCATCCTTATGTGGCCAAAAAAAACGCTTTAAGTGGCCGTCGGAGCCGAAGGCTGCAAGGGATTCTGTGGTTCCGAGGATTGAAGAATAGAGCTCTGGTCGCATGTGAGAATCCCTTGCTCGGAAGCGTTTTCGGCCGTCGTTATTGCATCACGAAATTTAACACATTTGAGCGTGAGATCTTCGATAATATTTGCATAGTCGAGATAAGCATCATAAGGACTTTCGAAAGGGCTGAAATACTTATGAACATCCCCATCTTGTGACCACTTAATACACATGTAATAAAGATGGTCGCTCGTCAGCAATTTTCTCCATTCTTCCAGTAGAGCATCTGATTTAGTCGCAAGAACATCTTTTTTCAGAGCGTAACTTTTTGCGAAGGAGTCTTCTTGAATGCTGTTGCCAAGCCAAGCAGAAATATCGCGTTCCGTGTCAGCCCAGCTCATAGGTTTTCCGACTGTCATCGGGGATCTGGGTGAAAAGCGCTGTATGGCCTGGGATGGCATCACAAAATGAAATCGAGGGTCTTTGGCCATACTCTCGACCCAAGTCTCTAGAAAGGTAAAGATGCCTGTGTCGGCCCATTGGTGCTCACCAAAGGTTTCGTAGTCCATAAAGAGACCCACAAATTCATGCTTTCCATCCAAGAGCCTTTCAAGCCAGGAATGATATTTAGACGCCGTCAGTGGCCAGGAATTCCATTCCCGATTGGAAAAACGAAATGCGATATCGTCTGACAGTTGGTAACTTTTAGGTAACAACTTCAAATCAGGATGCCTTGGATGATGAAAGAGGTGATGAGCATTCCACCCCTCTGGCAAATAGGTTTCCCAGCCTTCAAGTAAACAGCCGTCGAAACCCAGTTTATGCACAAGTTCGCCAATGGCGTCTGAATAAATGAGTTCCGTGTTTCGAAACACTGTGGGCTTTGCCCCAAAGAGTCTGAATAAGTTTTCACGTTGTTTTTCGACTTGGTCAAAAAATTCCTCGGAATCTGCAAGTGCAGCAAGGCTATGGTGAGAGGTTTCGCAGATGACTTCAGCATTTGGGAGCGCAAGGATGTCTTGGTACAATTCTAGAAGAGCGGGATCATAGAGTTCACACTGCTCCAAAAAAGTACCACTGAAAGAAAAAGAAATAGAAAATTCCTGAGGAAACCTGCGCAAAAGAGATGCAAAAAGGCGCCCGGCTGGCCAATAACATTTTGTAGCAACTTTATTGAAAATCTGTCGATTTTTAGTGTCATCAAAGTACGGAGTGTGAGAACCAATCTGCTTCACACGATAGTGATTGAGCCGAAAAGGCTGATGAACTTGAAAATAAAAGCAAAGCGAAACCATTCCGTGACTCCCTAACTCTGAACTGATGAAAGTGATGTTGCCACGAGCGCCTGTGAATAAATAGCGTAACATCGACCGGCTGCATTTTTCCAGGTGTTGTTTTTAAGATCGATTTGGGCGTTTTGAACAAGTTCGCGTCGAATGGAGGCGTAACGCAAGAGCGATAAAATGCGATCGGCAAGGAGATCGGTATCCCAGAAGTCAACTTTTAAGGCATGCTTAAGCACTTCGCTGACGCCTGCCTGTTTTGAAATAATGACGGGAATTTTGCTTTGAACCGCTTCGAGTGCAACAATTCCAAAAGGCTCAGATACGCTTGGCATGACAAATAAATCGCTTTGCAAAAGAGCTTGCTGAACTCCTTTTGCATCTAGAAATCCTTCGAAGTGAAAGGATTTTTCTAGCTCTAATTCCCACACGAGTTGTTTCATTGTAGGAAGAAGATCTCCAGTTCCGACGACGCGAAACTGAACCTCGGGCATGCTTTGTAGAACTGTTTCAGCTGCCTGTACAAAGTAGGCGGGACCTTTTTGAAAAGTCACGCGTCCGACAAAAATGACGGTGGGTGCCCAGAGGGGTTTCGTTTGATTGAGAGCTGGACGAGAATTTACGGAAACGTCGATTTCTGATTCGATTTCGGACGTCGTATGGCCCGCGTTTGCGGCATTGTACACAACATCGATGCGCTGAGGGTGGATGTTGTAGTGTTTTACAATGACAGCTTTTGCGTACTCTGAAACTGTAATAATGCGGTGAGCCACTTCCATGCCGCGCTTTTCAAGGTCCTGTATTTTTCGATTGCCATGAATTCCGCCTCTATCAATCTCAGTCGAGTGAATGTGAGCGATAAAAGGAATATCAGTTTTACCTCGAAGGGCCTCTAAAGCTGAAAAGCACATCCAATCGTGTGCGTGTACAACGTCGAAAGTGGCAGTGCTCAAGCATCTTTCTGCTAAAATGCTTATGCTCATCGACTGTTCCTGTACCGTAGTAAAAACAGGGATTCGAGATTCGAATGTTGTGTTGTCGATTTTTTGAGCAAAATCAGCAAGAGTTCGAGCCACTATTACTCGTTGCTCTGGAGTCATTTCTTCGCTGAATTCATTGCAAGATGCGTAGGAATAATGAGAAGCTAAAGGATCTGAAAGTGGCAATGCACTGAAAACTCGCGACGCATTTTCAATGCGCTCCAAAGTTTCTTGGATGACTTTACCAACAAGCACTTCAGAAAGGGTTCGAGATTCCAGTTGTGCCTCTGGCTGATATTGCAATAAAAGTTCAGGTGGGTTCTCGGGACTGACAATGGTCAGGCCTTCTCGCTTTAAACGGTAGGGAAAGTGTGGGAGGACAAGTGTAACCTTGTGCCCCAGTTCAATAAGTCCATTAATAAGCCCTTCGGTTGCTGTTGCAAGGCCCCCTGAAATGAGAGGAGGATACTCCCAGCCAATCATAAGAATCTTCATCAGTCTCGCTCCTTGATCGAACATTGCCCCCATGCAGAGTGCAAAGAGCTGTGCATAAGTACTACCATCTCGTGACAAGATTCAGATCAAGTTGGTGAGGAAAAAGACTTTGATTGGGGGTCACTCGAACTGTGTACGAGCGAACGCCTGCAAGTGTGGTATCGAGGTCGCACATAAAGACATAAAGTCCGGTGTCTTTTTTGTGAGAAAAATGGAGGCAGACGCAAGCCAGCACTGGATTTCCTTGGGGACTCGAATGCGTATGTGTCGTTGCAGTTTGCAAACTCACCTCGAGCCAACTTTCAGAAAAAGGAGCCGTGATTTCAACTTCGATGTGAAGTTTTTCACCCACCGTAACAGAATGTTTGGGCTTGACGTCAACTTGCAAAATTCCCACACCGCTCCAATTGTTTTGAAGTTCATGAATTCTGGATGTCAGATCATGCAATGTGTTTCGTTGTTTTTCGAGGGTACCTGAGTAATTTTCATGAAATCTCTGTGCAGGAATATAGGAACCCTTTACGTAATCCAGGACCATGCGTTGGGCGCTAAATTGGGGTGCAAGTGTCATCATGGATCGTTTCATTTTTTGGATCCAGTTGGCTGGCACGGTGGATGCGTAGTACATGGGAATGATTTCATGCTCAAGAATTTCGTAAAAGTCTTGAGCATCGTGTTCATCGCGAGCATTTTCGTCTGAAAATTCGTCGCGGTCGCCGATGGCCCAACCATTTTCTCCATCAAATCCTTCGTCCCACCAGCCATCAAGAATGGAGAAATTGAGGCCGCCATTGAGTGCCACCTTCATTCCACTGGTTCCAGAAGCCTCTAAGGGCCGAATGGGAGTGTTGATCCACACATCAACACCCCTGACAAGGCGTTGTGCAAGGCTCATGTCGTAGTCTTCCAGAAACAGAATACGCGAGCCAAGTTTTTCGCTTTCAATGGCGTCGATGACGCGCTTGATGATTTCTTTTCCTTGCCCATCGGCAGGGTGAGATTTCCCGGCAATAAAGATCTGGACAGGCCGTTCTTCATTTAAGATCAGGCGTTTCAAGCGTTGAATGTCGCGAAACATCAAGTGGCCTCTTTTATAGGAGGCAAACCGCCTTGCAAAACCTAAAGTCAGAACTTCAGGGCGCAGAATTTGCTTGAGTTCGCCAATTCCGTGAGAAGCCTTTCGCTTGGTCTCTGCAAGTGATTTGAAGACAGAAGTCATGAGCCTGCTTTTACGAAGCAGGTGCATGTCCCAAATTTCCGAATCAGGAATCAGTTCAACTCTCGCCCACATCTTTTCATCTTCGACGCGCTTCTCCCAGCCTTTACCAAGGTACCGATCAAGTAACACAGCAAGTTCGGAACAAATCCAGGTGCCAGTATGCACACCGTTGGTCACGCCCGAAATTGGAATTTCTTGTTCTGAGAGATAGGGCCAGAGGTGTTTCCAAATCTTTTGCGAAACCGCTTGATGAAGTTTGCTCACGCCGTTACGTTGTCCACTGGTGCGTAATGCAAAAACAGGCATTGAAAATAATTCAGGTTGTTCGAATGTTTGTCCAATTTTATAAAATTCATTTGCGGGCATTTTGTAAATGCTATCGATGTCGCCCATAAATTTCTGAACTTTTGAGAGTGAAAAGCTGTCATTGCCTGCGGGAACGGGAGTATGGATGGTAAAGACTTGCGATCCCTTGACAGAAAGAAGGGCTTCGCGCCAACTCATTCCCATTCCGACTTTTTGAGCAACACGTTCAAGCGTTAGAAATGCACTATGTCCTTCATTTAAGTGAAAGACTGTTGGTTGAATTCCCATGGCTTGTAAGGCGCGCACTCCGCCAATTCCCAAGATCATCTCTTGCGGAATGCGCAGATCTTCGCCACCTGCATAGAGGCGTGAAGTGATTCTTCGTTGTTCTGCCTGATTTAAGGGGAGATCGGTGTCGAGTAAATAAAGAGGAACTCTTCCGACATCGATTCTCCAAATCTGCGCATAGACGTCTTGATTTTCGATTTTTACAGAAATTGTAAGGGGATTTCCGCTGCGATCTTCAACGCGACTCATGGGCATGTAAAACGGATCGTTAAAATCATAAAACTCAGTTTGCCAGCCTTCGTGATTTATTTTCTGACGAAAGTAGCCCTCATTGTAGAACAGACCCACTCCAACCAATGGAAGACTCAAGTCGCTGGCTGTCTTGAGGTGATCTCCGGCAAGAATTCCAAGACCTCCCGAATAGAGAGGAATGCTTTCATGCAATCCAAATTCCATTGAGAAATACCCAATGCAGCAGCGGGACGTGTCGTCTTGGTGCAAACCTTCGACACTTGTGAGTCCTGTTTCCAAGTAATTTTGTAAATGCGTCCAAACCGAGTTGAGGTGTTCAAGGAAACTGTTATCCGATGCGAGTTCTTTCCAGACTTCCGCAGAAACTCGATTGAGGAGTCGAAGAGCGCAGGGTCCACTGGCTTCATAATCTTCCGGATTGATTCTTCGAAACAGGGCAATGGCATCGGGATTCCAAGACCACCACACATTACGTGCGATTTCCCATAGTGGTTCGAGGGCTTGCGGCAACGAAGCTCTGACGTGGACTTGGAGAGTTCTCATTCCTCGATCTCCTCCGAAAAATATCTATTTTTGTGACTGTGGCAAGTTTGGATAAAAAAATCAAACTCGTTTTTTATTTTCTCACAAAACTTGCAGACTCCAAAAATGAATCTCGATTTTTCTGCCGATGAAGCTTGGCAATGGTTTACGAAATAAACTTTCTGCGCATGTCATATTTACAAAAGTGGAGAGGAAATATTTTCATCCATGGGAACATGGAATGTGCCGAAATGCAATTTGAAAAGTTATGGATTGATATCTTTGTCCAAGGAGGCAAGTCGGAATGCGCTACTTTGCGCTCCCATTTCACGGCACACTGCTCCAATGGGCAGAGCGTGAACGGCTTACCATTTATCCGGCAACACTGAGTTTGGGAGGACTTCCCGAAGAGTGGCTTGTGTTAACAGAACGTACCTTTAACTATGCAAAAGATCTGATGCAGAATGCAAAAATTGGGGGCTTTGAGCGTGGTGTCCTCGAAAGAGCTGTTGCACTTGTCTTGGGTGATGGCGAAAAGCAAGTTGCACGCACGAAAGTTCACTATACACTTGAGTCCTTCTTGCAAGATCCCCCTCATGCGGATGTTCTCGACGAAATTATACTCTTTTTGCATGTCTTTCCCCATCTGAGCCTGGAGTATATTGGCCGTGGCAGTGGGTCTGAAAATGTTTCTTGCCTCCAAGGTAAGCCGAACGCCGGTCAAATCTTTATGCTTGATATTGCCGGTGGCAGAAGAAAATATCACTGGAAAGCGCACGAAGCGTCGTTCCAATTTCATTCGCCTTCCCTCGCGGATCAGTTCCGGGGGCTGACGAATTGGTTTTCTGAACCCAACTGTCGCATTGTGCTTTCTCTCGGGGGTGGGGGCTTGCGCATGCTGGGAGCCACAACCCTCCTCAAAATTCTCGATGGCTTGAACCTGCGGCCCATGATAGATGAAATATGGGGAACTTCTGGTGGTTCCATTGTGGGATACCTTTATTCTATCGGTGTGCCTCCCCATCAATTAGAACAAATTGGCTACGACTTTTACAATGAAAAATATCCTGAAATCACTTTTTTGAATTCGAGCGCAACGACTTTTTTTAAGTTTTTGAAAACTCACGTTCGATCTCTCAATCCCGCAGACTCAGGGCTTGTTGCTTTAACCGAAGTGCTTTCCAAAATGGTGGGACAGGCGCATCGTTATCGTAACACTCAACTTTCACACATCCCATTTTTTGGTCTTGCAGTGAATGGCACCCTGAAAAGGCCTTTTGCATTGACCCCTGAAACAGGATTGGCGCACTATTTTAATGATTTTATTTCGTACTGCGAACCACTGAGTATCATCGAAGCCTCTTCAGCCATTCCGATGGTCTTCTCTCCCAAATCCATTCACGCTTCGCGCCCTACCGAAGACATGTGGGTCGATGGAGGGTTGGCCGAACTTGTTCCTATGCTTTTTCCAGCAAGAAAATGGTTTTTAGATAAGCAACATCACGCTGTAGGGCGTCGTAAAAAGCTGAAGATCTTTTATTTGGACTTGGGAATGCGCTTTTCGGAAGCCGAAACGATCTTCGCAAAACTGCCTGCTCCATTGCGAAGTTTAGTCAGGACGCTCGACTATTTCGATCTTGCGTCGGAAACAACTCTCGTTGCGAAACTGGAAGCTCTTCAGTGTCTTCCAGATATTGAAATTGAAGGAACACGTTTGGAGCTTGGCAAAATTGCGTCTTTAACCACCAGAGACATCGTTTACGTTATTCAGCAAGCAAGGCGTAATTTAGTTCCAAAACTTTTAAAGATTAGCCAGGCGATGGAAGAGGGCGAATATCTGCAGTCAGAGTCTGAAGCATCGTAGTGGCCTTGATGTTGCAAGGCTTAGGATTTTTCTGACTTGATGTCCCATTGTGCGCTTTCCTTAAACATCCAGACCTCGCTTTCAACTTTTACCGAGCAACCCTCAAACAACGTGCCAATGCGCGAAGCCTTCGCTTTTTCTGCATTGTGTAAAACAACGGTAGAAGGTGTTTTTCCGGCGGATTCGACGCGAGATATTTTTAAGGTACCAAAACAGTCAATTTTTGAACCCATTGCGGCGCCAGGAGTGCCGGTGCATGTTAAGTTTCCGCCGACTCGTATTTCTGACTGGACAATGCTGTGACGAATATTCGCGTTTTTCGCAATGCCAATGCGCGAAAGCTGAACATAATTTGCTTCCAAATTTCCAAAAATTTTAGTGGTGCCTTGCATATTTGTATGAATTCCCGATGCAACAAGCGCATTTCCGTGCACTGTAATGTCAGGCGCAGACCAATGTCCCTCCACATGCAAATCCCCTCGAATGACCCAACTCATGGGCCCGGCAAGGTCTCCTTTAACGCGAATGCTGCATGGAAATTCTATTTGTCGCAGCTTGGGATCGGTAGGATCTGGAACCACATATTCGGTTGCAAAATGAAGCGTGAAGGCTTCGATAATGACGTAACCTGGCTTCATGGCCTCGACAAATGAATCGTCGACGATTCGCAATTCTGGAGGAAGAAAAATACTGATGGGAGGGTACATATTCAAACCCATGGGTGTGATGGGTTTGCCAAGGACATCGGTGCCGGCCTGCGCAGGTTGAGGTTGCACGATTTTAAGAAAGGTTTCTCCTTTGTTGACAAGCCCCTGGGGCCAGTCATCGGAAGAAAGCCAAACAAGGAGCCCTTCAGAAGCGTTCGTTGGAGGGATTCCTTGTAAAAGCACAACGTCTTCTCTGAGAGTACGAGACTTTTTAGATTCAAACGCAGCCTTGAGAAGTTTGGAAACACCAGTTGTAAATTTTCCGGTGTAACCCTGTTCCTTTAAATGGGATTCGAATTTTAGATCGTCCCAGGTTAAAGCCTCTTCGGCGACAGTGCTTTTTGCGGGAATAAAAACCCTCATGGAATCAGGAGATTTTTCAACCTTAAAAGGCCGGTTTGCATCTAATTGACTCTTCGGGGTTTCCATGGTCAGCCTCACGACTCAAACATTATAAAGTCTGTTAACTCAGAATTATTGTCTTCTTTGGATGGCTCAATGGGTTCAGCTGGCTTGCTGGGGGGGGACTTCTTTGCTGCTATCGCAGCTGTGGGTTCGTCGCTTTCGAATCCGATCATCAAAAAGTCTTGCGACTCACCGCCATTGCTGATCTCTTGTTCCTTGGGAATTTCTTCCTCGACATCAAATCCACCCATGATAAAAGACATTTGATCGGGCGTGGCGAGAAAGGTAGACACAGCAGCAGTGGGGGAGGTTTCATTGAGGCCAGATTTCAGCAGTTCCTCAACAGAGGGGCTTGGGACCGCAGCGGGGCGTCCCTTATTTCGTTCTTCTGCTTTTCCTCGTTCATCCATTTTAACGCGTTCGAGTAAACGAGCGGGTTTTTCATAGGCTGGAGGGCAATCTTGAACGGCTTTTTCAGTGTAAAGGGAGGCCATTGCGAGATCTCCCTTTCGATAATACGCAAGCGCAATATTGTAATTCAAAAGGTAGCTTTTTTGCTTGTTACCTAAAATTTTAAGCGCATTTTCGTAAAGGTTTATGCCGTCTTGATATCGGCCCGCACGAACAAGAAGTATGCCTTTATTATTGAAGTACGTAACAAGTTGCGCGGAGTTTTCTAAACTCCCAAAAACTTTTTGACCTTCTTCTACTTTGCCTTGCGAAACAAGGGCTCTTCCGAGTCCCATTGTTGCGCGCTCTTCTTCTGGATTTAATTTCAAAGCATTGCGGAAGTGTCTCTCTGATTCTTCAACGCGTCCCGTTGCAAGATGAACTTCTCCCATGGAAAGAATGCGGTCGATATTGAGTGGGCTCAATGTCTGAGCTTTTTCCATGGTTTCTAAAGCTGTCTCAACTTTTTTATCTCGAATATAAATTTTAGAAAGCAGTGTCAGTCCGGGAAGAAATTCGGGGCTTTTTTCCAATGCTTTCAGAACAAATTTTTCAGCTTGTTCGGTCTTGTTGGTGCGCATCAAAATTTCTGCATACATGGTGAGCAATTTTGGGGACGCAGGGTCGCGCTTCAATTTTGGAATTAAGAGTGATTCTGCTTCGGGATAGCGTCTTAAGCGCATCGCTTTTTGAAAGACATCTTGAAAGCTCTTTTCGGGATCTTTCTCAGGATTCAAAAGACGCTCTTCTATTTCTTTTAATTTTTTCTGAAGTGCGTCGTCATTGAAGGGCTTTGCAAGAATGTCTGAAACTCCAAGTTCTCCGAGCAATCGCACTTCATCTTTATTGATGACTCCATAGATCGCCAAAATGGGGCAATGCCGGATGCGTTCGTCTTTATGAGAAAGCATGGACTGTATCCAGCTTGCGCCAGAGACTCCAGGCATTCGTAAGTCAACAATGCAAAGGTCGAAGGGACCTTTGGAGAGAACTTGATTTGCAGAACGGACGTCAAGGCACGTAACAACTTCCACATCTCTTTCGAGCAGGAGAACCCGCTCTACCTGAGAAAGAATGGAACTGTCGTCGTCCAAAACCATGACGCGCCGAAAAATTTTTTCAGCCATTGAATCCCCATACTTTTCTAAGTCGTAAAAAGTAGACTACACCAAAGGGGATGACAGGGAAAACATTTGCCGTTGAAAAAGTGATTCCATTCGGAGATCCTTAGAATTGAGATTTTGCTTTGTTCCGAATTTGGAGCGTAGACTCAAGTGGCAGTACCCGGCGGCATAGAGACAAAACTCGACCGTTATTATGATGACCTTATGGAGAAAATTCTTCTTCTCCACGAGTTGCATGCACGACTTCTTGCAGAAAATAAAGAGATAAAGAAAGAACTTTCAAAACTGCGTGAACTGGGTATACACACGCAAGAAGACGTCGACTGGATACGGACGCGCATGATGCAGGCCCCAGGGCATTCTTTACAGCATCCAAGCGTATCTGTTTCTGCTGTTGCGCACACTTCCGTAACAGCCCCTCATGCCTCTCCTCTCAAGACGCAAGAAAATAAAGTGACAAATTCCCCCACAAAGCCTGCTTCGAGTGCTGGACAAGCTCCGAATTCCGGACCCCCACCTTCAGGTGCGGCGCAGAATTTGAAGGAATTTCTTGCGTCCGAGCCTTCCATTTTTGATGTCAAAGTCTTGAACGCTTTTATCAAGGCAACGCGTGAAGTCATAAAGACGAACGCAAAGCAAGATCCGCAGTTTCTGAAAATACGAATTGAAAAGGGAATGTCTTTTCCAATCGCTATTGCGGGAAAACTTCATCTTTCACACAATGGTGGCAAGGGCGTGATGGCTCTTGCGTTTGAGGCCTCGTGTATTGATGCCATCGCAAAAGCTGTTTTTAATATGCCTCAAGATGCTCAGGTGAATGAAGCGGATCGTGCCGATGTAACCAGTGAACTCTGCAACCAAGTCTGTGGAAAATCCAAAGTCTTTCTGTCGAAAGATGGCTACACCTTCGACATCGGAATGCCCGTTGTCGAAAAAGGTGACAGTGCATCTCTTAATAAGTTACTCACGCCGCCCAAAATTGCGCTGGTTTTTCAGCTACAAGAAATGCCCTTTTTTGCGCTATTCTGGGGTTAGGTTTTGCTCTTGAGACTTGCACAAAATGTAGCGACCTGCATCTTCAATAATTGAAAATCCTTTTGCTTGGCATTCTTCTCTATCCCACGCAGGGACGAGAATAAATTTCCGAAATTCGAATGAAAAAACTCTTTCATCGCCTCTTGAATACTGAAAGAGTTTTCCTTTTTTATAGAGTGAACTCACAATGGGGCTAAACAGTCCCCCTGTGACCAACACGTGGGGTTCATTCGCGCTATTTGCAATGCGAGCAAGCTTTATCAAGCTTTCACTTTCCCATCTTGCTAAAGCCGGCCGTAAGAGCAGATTTAAAAAAAGACTTTGTACAACGAAACAAATCAAAATGACCGTGAGAATTCCGTTCCACTTAATTTCGTAATTAAGCGTGGCTTTGTGAAGAAAAAAACCTAGGAAAATAAGGCAAATTCCAAGGCAACCAAAGGAAAGAGAAAGCTCAATTGTATTTGTTGTTACGAAAGATAAGACGTATGGAGAAAGAAATCCGGACACGAAAAGATCGACGACCTCGCGCAACTTAAGGGCCAAAAGTGCAGCAACCAGGCCCAAAGCCATAATGAGAAAAGAAAAAGCACGGAGCAATATCTTTTGAATGGGATGCGCACATCCTTTGTTGGTCAGAGACTTTAAGGTGTAACTTTCTTTAAAGGCCAGAATAGCAATTGCACCCCAGATTTCGTGAAAAACTCCCCAGGATTTTTCTTTGGGAAAGAGTTCGATGGCCACCATCGTCATTGAAAACAAAGCCGCCATAGTGGTGAGCGACCCGCCCTTGCGCAATTCTCGTAGTAACAACACGGGAGATGTTACGATTATTTTTAAGAAAAAAATGCTCAATGGCATAAAAGCAATTAAGAAGAACACACCAAAAAGCAGAAAAGGATCTGAATTTGCAGCGTTCCAAGCGTAGGTTTCAGAGTTGATTTGGTGATTTATAACCCAGTCTAAAAGTGCAGTATTTCCTTGCTTGTTCAATAAAAAAATATGGAAAAGCGCAATGAGCAAAAAACTGGGCACAAACACTTTTCCAACTGCAGCGAGGCCTGTTTTGAAGTGGAGTTTTGTGAGTTTTAAGCCTGCTTCGTAGGGTGCGCATGCAGCGACGGTGGCCAATGCTGCAAAAAGGCAAGCAATGAATGAAATGAGTCCCTTGAATGCGACACAAAAAAACAGAAAACAGCAGGCCGCAATCCAACACTTCCCTGGGGCATTTTTTTGCGTGTTTCCCATGTTATCATTGAGGTGTCTTGCAAGGCTAATGACGAATCCGGTGTGTAAAAAGAGCAACACTGACGAAGAAGTGATGTGAGTAAACGCAAACGCGGAAACCAAAGTGCACATACAGAGCGCCTTGAATGTCCAGTGCAGCGGAGTTACTTTTTTATGAATGCTCAAGCACCCTGGCGAACCCAAGCGCGTATTCTGAATGACTATGCAAAAGGTCAGGCATCCGAAAACGAAGCTCGTAAGCCGTGCACCAATAATTTCTGCTTCATAGCTCGTTGGTGAGAAAAGTTTGAAAATCAGCGCAAGAAGCCATGTGTATGCAGGGGATCGGGAGGTCATCGGGATTCCATCCCAATGAATGCTAAAGAGGTTCGAACTGGATTTAAGGCTTTCAGCCAAGTGAACTTCAAGGGCCTCTTCAGGACTAATTGGAAGACCCAGCAAGACCCCCGTGGCCCATGAAGCCAAGAGGAAAATGGGAAATGCCTTTTTCCAAGTTAGATTTTTGATCATAGTAAGGTTAAACTCTTTCTCCAAGGTTCTTCTCTTGACGGGCCAGAGTAATCAATTCTTGGTGTTTCAGCAAAATTTGGCTTCAAGAAACTTCAGAAGCGAGCTGTGCTCAAGCATGAATTGTGGAGTCAGCAAGTTTGTTTAAAAGATTTATTCTGTTGATATTGTTTTTAAGCTGCGGATCTTTCGGGACACTGATGGCTTATATTTATCGCAGTCCACTGTATATGCAGCCCCTCCTAAAATTTCCAAAGCACGAAATTTCAGCATT
The DNA here is from genome assembly GCA_044237915.1 of Silvanigrellaceae bacterium. Lineage (GTDB taxonomy): Bacteria > Bdellovibrionota_B > Oligoflexia > Silvanigrellales > Silvanigrellaceae > JBIIEI01. The sequence continues at coordinate 77,201 of JBIIEI010000003.1, forward strand.
TCAGTTCAATGAACTTTCTAATTCGCCGATTTTTATCGATTTTGAAGAAAAAAAGCCATCCGAATTTATGCTTAATTCTCAAGGTAAAGTGCTTCGAAAATATAGTTTTGACGAGCTGTCTGATTTTGTCAAGCCTCATGATCCCATTTACTATTTTCGAAATCTTGAGTCTGCAAATTTCTTTTGGACACCCGCATCCCGCGTTCGTGTCAATCCGATGGAAGTTGATTTTGTAGACCGAAAGAACCCCGGAATAGATCTTGCAGGATCTTTTGGAACTTATTTTGGACTTTTGCATGCCCATACGAGCGATTCTGATGGAATCGGAAAGCCCGAAGATGCCTTTCGAGTGGCTAAAGAAATCGCAAAGCTTGATTTTTTTGCAGTGACGGATCATTCCGAATATGGGGTGGTTTCGCACCCAAACGCTTGGTCGCAGCTGAAATCCTTAGCGCACGCCTCAACGCGCAACCAATTCGTTGCCCTCGCAGGGTTTGAATACAGTAATGTTAGCATGGGACACTACGTAGTGCTCAATTCCGAGGAAATAGTTTCGAGTCTTCAATTGTCTCACCTCGATGATTTTTATCGATGGTTATCCTTGCACGATAAAGCGATTTCTATATTTGCCCATCCTGGATATCACGGTTATCGGAAGCCATGGGATCTCGCACATTTTTCTTTTTTACCTGAACTTAAAAATAGAATCATAGGCATCGAAACGGTCCACATGAACGTGTTTAGCTCTTCTCTCAGGGGATTCGATAAAAAAATTCCTTATCTTGATGAAGCAGTTGCGCAAGGGTGGCGACTCGGGTCTGTTGCTTCTCAAGATGTTCATCATGGGAACTGGGGTGTTCGAGACAGCTCACGCATTGGAATTCACCTCGAATCACTCAGCACCGAATCTTTGCTGGCAGGCATCAAAGCCCGACGCTTTTATGCAACACAGAACGAAAATTTGCTTTTTTCAGTCAATTTGCAAAAACGTAACGGATCGTGGGCCGCCATGGGTGAAGAAGTCTCACTTCAGGATCTCCCTGAAAAATCAGCGCCCGTGCGCGTGAGATATGCAGATGCAGACGGAAATCTCGAACCTGGAAAACTTGAAGTCGTTGTGAATGGAAAGGTTGTCGGAGAAAAAATCGTCACTCCGCAACAGGCTCGCGAGAAACCCCGTTTATTCGATTTTCTTTTCTTTAATCCGCTCCCATTCCCGCTTTCAAGCCCCAGAAAATCTCCAATTGCTGGAGAATTTTCGTTTGAACTTCCGTTACCCTTGAATCTTCAAAAGGGTCAAGTCATGTCTATTTATGTGCGCTTCTATCAAGGTGGGTACTGGGATTGGGCCACTCAGAGTTCGCCGATATATATCGGGGGCCCGCTTTAAATATCCCGCCAGGGCTTTGTTGCGCATCGGATTCGGTCTCCTCATGGACCAATGCGTCCATTGCGTCGACTCTTACCTCGCGCGCCTCGCCCTGACGAAATATTTAAGAGCGGGCAGTCCTTTAAATATCCCGCCAGGGGCCATGGCTTTGTTTTTATCTAAGTTCAATTCAAAGATTCGAACTATTTATATTAAATCCGAACGATGTAAAGACACAATTTGCATCTGCACCTTTCAAATATAAAATAAATTCACCCGCAACTTTTGGTTGTTTGCTCGTTTTTACAACGGCCGCAGGGTAGACGATAGGGCTGTGGCTAACGTCTGGAGCACTTGCGATGACTTTTACTTTCTTGGATGTGAGTGCATCTGTCGCATAGATCAAACCTGCATCAACTTCACCCATCTCTAAATAAGAAAGAACTTGTCTTGCATTGCTTGCAAAGACAAACTTTGTTTCTAAGAACTTCTTAATCTTAAGTGATTCAAAAACTTCACTCGCATACTGCCCAGCGGGCACACTGCGAGGCTCCCCCATTGCAATTTTCTTGACCAAAGGACTCTGGAGATCTTGAAAAGATTTTGGAAATTCAGCAGCCGCTGGAATGACAAGTACAAGTGAATTTGAAATGAGCGTGCGTCTTGAATCGTTCAGCAACAGTCTCTTTTTTTCAAGGTTGTCCATTTCCCTTTGAGAAGCAGAAATAAAGACATCAACGGAGGCCCCATTTTCGATCTGCCTTTGCAAGGATCCAGACGAACCAAAATTAAAAAGGAGGCTCGTTTTGGGATGTTTTTTTTCAAATTGAGTTTTAATTTCTTCGAGTGCCGGCTTCAAACTGACTGCTGCCGAAATGGTGAGCGAGGCTTTTTCGATGCCGAAAGCTTGATGACTCGACACGAAAAAACTTGAAATAATCATGCCAAATGAAATAGCTCTTAGGAAACTCAAAGTCTTCATGCTGCTTCGCCTTCGAACAAATGATGTTAAGGGGGCTACTGTGGAGCACGTCCACGGATATCAATCAGGTTCCCTTATAACACAAATTACTCTTTTTCAACGAGCGACGCACACGTGCTTTCAGCGGGTTTGCTGTGCGAAAGATAAACCATGACTCTATCGTTCTGACAGATCACAACATTCTTTTCGCTAAATAACGAAACAATTTTTTTGAGATCATTTCCGAGCCGATCGAGCTGCTCTGAAATCATAGATTCCCACGTGGGAGCAGTAGAAAGTGGGACATTAAAATTCTCAGCAACGGTCTTTAGTCCCAAAGTCGCATTTTGATTGTCTAGCAACTGACAATACACCTTGCCTTCCTTGTAATTGTTGAGACCGCTCATAAATTCTCCGGGGCCGCAGGTTCCCTGTAAGCGCAGGACAGACAGATTTTTAAGCGCATTCTCGATGAGCAGTGGGCAGCAAGTCATCTTTCCACTTCCCCCACTTTCAGAGAGGGCAATCAGGGCACTTCCTGTGGCGCACTGAGCAGGGCTTCGCGCATCAAAAACCGTTGTCCACTGGGAAGAGTTCGCAGAGCATCGAGCATAGTCTATCTTTCGTCCGTCGCGGGGCCGTATCGATTCATCCTGTGCAATGATGGGGCCTGTTTCTGCACTCAGAATGCTTTCCTTCCAAGGATCCGTCATGTGAAAACTGATTTCTTTTGAAGGGTGCTCAGCGCTGAGTTGCGAATAAATGCGTTTCGATTTGCCAAACTGCGCACTGGAAATTTGCATCCGAATCCGGGTTCCAGTGGTTCCTTCAGATGGGAGAACGACAAATTGTGGTACAAATGTCATTCCGTCGGATCGTTCGACAAAAACTCCTGAAACCGGCACGGATTGTTTCACCGCACCGCTCTCATTCTGATACGAACAATCTAAGGATATATTTCCATCAGCTTGGGAAGTTTGCCCTGCACTCCGCTCGCAATCCATCGTAAGGTTTGAAGCCGCTACGTTTTCGGATTTTCCAGCAGGATCAAAATCACCTTCTTCGTTTGCAGGACTTTTCAACTTCCCGCTCTCGGGCGGCGACTGACCAGAAACCATCTGAGAACTTTGCGCTGTGCATGCCATTTGAAATGTGCAGGCCGATGCGAGAATAAAGTAACGTAACTTAAAAAATTTACGAATTATACTCACAATAGTCCTCTGAATTTCTAGAATGTCAATTCATACTCTTCTTCGGATCTTTCATTAAAATTTCTGAGCCGGTTCTTTGAGATCTTTGGATTTCAAAGTGAATTCACCCACCAAGAATGTCGTCAAAGGGGGCCCACTTTGGAAGTATCCCGAAAAATTTTTCTGTTAAGTTGTCGGAGTGCAGTCCGATATTCTGAATGGGAGGAGACGTTATGGCAAGAAAAAGACAGCGATTCTTGCTTTCGAGTCAGAAAGAATCACTGCACTTTTGCACAAAATTTCGAAATTCCCTTTTTTCGGCCTCATTAGAGGATTTGTCGGAAGAAGGGTTTCGCCTCTCCTCAGGTTCCATGAATAGGCTCTCGCTTGGAGACCTTTTGACCATGGAGTTCCAGCTTCGAGGGCGTGAAATTCCTGCACAGTGTGAATTGATCGGTGTTGTTCTTTGGATACGGGCCGATCTTGGCGTTTGCGGAGGCGTCTTCTTGTGTCCCAACGAAGAGCGCATGAACTTTCTCAAGCACCTCTTAGGCCGCGTTGGGGTTCCGCAGAAAGTGCCCTTCGACGCATTTTTAAAGAAAGTGCTCTCTCAAACCGCTGTGGGACATGCTGTCGAAACTACGGGATTGCTTTCGCTCAACGACTTAAAGAGTGCCGGTGAATCTGATTCACGGTGTGAAACTCTGCCCCATAAAAAAGTTTTTTAATGATGGAGAAAATATGAATGAGATTTGAAAAAATTGGAAAAGTGATTGCCTTTGCAACTGTTTTTGCTGTTTCGAGTTGTGGTGATAAATCAGAAAGCAAAGGTTCGGGTCAGGCGACCATTCCTTCAGATTTTAAGAATACCGCAACAGAAGTAAATTTTGGTGAAAAAGCGACAACTTTCAACACGATGGTAACAGAAGTAGAAGGAAAAGTTGGAGTTGAAGATGCTTCGAGTACGAACCTCTTGCCCTTCGAAATGGCTGCTGTTTCCTTAGCTGAAGATGCAGAAAAAAGTTCTGGAGGAGTTGAAACCGAAGTGGATGTTTCGGAAGTCAAAGAAAATGCTTCCTGCAGCAAGGCCTTTTCGAAGCTGAACGTGGGTTATAGTAAAACTTTGAAGATGATGAATGCATTTTTCGAAAAAATCAAAGACGGAAAAGTTCCCGATGGTATGAAAAAAGCAACCCCCACCGATGGCCGAACAGCGATTTCATACAACGGGGAAGCGAGTTTTGGAACCATGAAAGTGGTTCATACATTTTCGGCTGGAGCAAGCGATAAGGCAGTTGTGGTTATTTACGATACGACAACGACCATTGGCGAATTGAAAATGACAGTTAAATATGAACTTTATTCAGACATGAGCACGAAAGTCATAAAGTTAAAGCAACTCGGAGATATCGCGACCGGGGCTAACAAGCTCAATTTTACGGGGACAGGTAACATCAATGGTGGAGATAAACCCATTGCAGAAGAAACCCTGGAAATGTCTGGAAAAACCGAAAAAAATACTGTTGCTTTGAAAGCAAATGTTAAAGTAGAAAAAACGGCTGAAAATACAGTGGTTGCAACAGGTACATTTACGAATACCATAGATTCTAAAGTTGTTACGAAATCATACAACGTAACGCTTGTGCGTGGTGACGATAAAAAATGCAAAGTTAAAACAGCACAAATCAACTAATTTTTGCCGGTTTTTTTCTTCCAAAGTTCAAGGAGCCGTGCACGAATGCGTGCTTCCGCTCCAAAATCCGTCGGTTTGTACGCAGGCCCGTGCTGATTTTTCAGGCGGGCAACGCTTTCGGGTAGATATTCAAAGGGAACATAGGCATCAGCAAAGTCGTGTGGATACTGGTAATCGCCTTTGCCTTTTATTGTTAAGGAAGCAGGCGGTTCCAGTGCAGCACGGAGGCCTTTCTCTGTTTCTACGGTTTGTCGCCATTCCCTGACTGTCGAAATGGCTTTATAAGCTCTGTTACTTTTAACCGTAGACGCAAGGTAAGTAACAGCCTGAGCGAGCGGAATGCGTCCCTCGGGCATGCCCACGCACTCGATGGCTTTGTAGGCATTGACTGCAACCGCAAGTGCCGTGGGATCTGCATTTCCAACATCTTCAGATGCAAAAATCACACAGCGACGCATGAGAAAAAGGCCGTCTTCGCCGGAATCTAGGGCAGCAATCGCATAATAGAGTGCGGCATCGGGATCGGAACCGCGCATGCTTTTAATCATGGCGCTTACGAGGTCGTAGTGCTCTTTAGAAGTAAATGCCTTCGAAGTGTCAAGTAAAATGTCGTGTTCTTCTTGTGCATTTGCTGCGTAAAAAACAGACTCAAGAATATTGAGTGCAAAGCGCACATCTCCGCCTGAAAGCCGTGCCAATTTGCTTTCAATTAATATTTTGAGGCGCTGCATTTTTTCTGCATTCGCGTCTTCTTCGTTGGAAGAGTTGAGTTCCTCCAGTCCCGAATTCAAGGCCTGAAGGACATCTTCTTCCGAAGGAGGCGCAACGTAGATCGTTCGAAGGCGACTGAGAATGGCGGGATTTAAAGTAACACGAGGGGATTCTGTGGTGGCTCCAACGATCCAGGCTTCCGCATTTTCGAGTACGGGAAGTAAAACATCTTGCTGAGACTTTGAGAGGCGATGAATTTCATCAATAAAGATCATTTGGCCCGGATTATTGTTGACCGCAGCACGAATTTCCTTCACCCCATCGCGCACTGCCGAAAGGCTCGTTTGAATGAGTCCCGATGCCTCGCCTAGCATATTTGCGAGGGTAGTTTTTCCAGAGCCAGGAGGACCCCAAAAAATAATATGAAAGCGCTTTCCTTCTCGCCACATCTTCAGTTCTCTGTTCCAAATCCGCGCAGCAGGTCCAACAAGGCGTTGGGGATGGACAGACGAAGGCCTAAGGCGTTCAGCGAGAAGTTGCGTCATAAGAATTTAACCTCGTTTCAGCGAAGCTTTTCGTCCTGAATAAATCATGAGAAAAAAGGCAGAAATAATGCCCGCAATGAGAAGGGGAGTTCTTCCAAGGCGCGTGTAAATGGTTATTTCATCGTAGACAGGAAGGTCTACGACGCGCGCAGACTGGGTGATGAGTTCAGATCGTTGAACGATTTCTCTTCCGAGAGGATCGAATGCTCCACTCGGACCCGTATTGGCCGCTACGAGGAGGCTTCGTGCATTTTCGATGGCGCGAAATCTATCGAGTTCCATAAATTCAGCACCCGCATTGCTGCGTTCCATCCACACAAAATTGGCTTGATTGACGAGAATGCTGGCATTTCCTCGCAGCGTTTGCAGCCTTGCGAGTTCTGGGGAAATGGAGTCGAAACAAATAAGCGGACCCACATAAAGTTCGGGAGTATAGGGAATGGCTTCATAGCTTGTTCCCGAGCCGACTTTTGAAAGATTTCCAATATTTTCGCGCGCAAGTTTGCCAAGAATTGGAAATTTATCTTCGAGGGGAGTGGTTTCTCCAAAGGGAATGGGAATCCATTTTTTGAACCGAGAACTCATGGCACCATCGGGTCGAATAAGGAAAGAAACACCATAGGTGGTGACCTCTTGGTACCGATTGGTTTTCATTTCTTGTTCGTCGAATTCAATAGCCTGGACGAGAACCGGCACTTTTGTTCTGCGCGCAAACTCTTTTACGAACTCTTGTTGATCGGGTGCGAGCAAAAAGTTTGTGGGCGTCGTGCTTTCAGGCCAGACAATGAGGTCGATTTTCTTGTCACCTTGTTGCTCAACCAGCTTTTCAGACATCCGAACAAGGGTTTCGATGCTTTGTGACTGTGCTTCGGGGGAACGCGTGGGGTTGGAAGACAACTCATCAAAAGTAAAATTGGGCTGAATGTATCCAATTCTGGTACGAGGTGCCTTTTCAAGTTCTGCAGAAACCTGTTCAATACGCCAATCGCCGCCCACATAAAGAAACGACCAAAAGAGTGCCACTCCGCCTGTAATCATAAAGAAACGAAAAGGATTGCGAGGCTGGAGCGTAAATCCTCGCGCCAATTGGCCATTGCTGTAAATAATAAAAGCCGTTGCCCCCGAAAAACCGAAAATGCTCGACCACTGATTAATCTGAGGAACGGAATGCATGAGGCTGCCCAACGTCCAGTGAAAAAAACGCGGGATATACATTTCGATGAGGGTGGATGTGAGAGCCATCGCAAGGACAGGAAAAGGAACATAGGGACGCTTGGTGCCCCGACTCACATTCCACAAAAAAGGCAGAAATAGGACGGGGAAATAGAGCCCTGAAAGCAAGCTATAAAATAGGAAGCCAGGATAGGCCATTCCTTTAGGAATTTTACCGAATAGGATGGCAGGATATGTGACCCAAAAAAATGCAAAGAAAACGGCGACGATTCCAGAGATCCAACACAGAATAAAAGCCCATTTAAATCTTGCAAAAGACGTAACGGGTTTTTCACGTGAGTAACGAACTCCCGTCGTTCCGCCGTTTGTAGGGAGGGTTTCCAATGCCAGAAAAAGGGGGAGAAGGGCAATTGGAAGCAAAAAGCCAAGGCTCATGGTTGGAAATTGACTGCCCGGAAACCCGCAGGCAATCATGATACCAGTTGCGATAGCAGCAAGAATGCGAACGACAAAATCGATGCTTAGAATTCGAACCATAAGATTCTTTTCAACCTTCCGCTAAAGCTGCCTTGAGAATTTCAGAGATGGTTTTTCCATCGCTCTGAGATCCGAACTTTGCCTGCATGACTTTCATGAGGGCTCCAAAGTTTCGTTCGGCTGTTGATTGGATCTCGATCGCAATCTTTGCTCGAAGCTCTTCGGGTGACAAGCGCTTGGGCAAAAACTCTTCGACGATTTTGAGTTCTGCCTGCATTTGCGACTGACGGTCGGCCGGATATTCGAGGATCGATTTCGTCAGACTTTTATGGTAGGCGAGGATCAAAGTGAGCGCTTCCTCTTCGGTACGTGCACGCCCTGGAACTTCAGAGTCGTTGATTTCTGCATTCCGAATTTCAGTGATGAGCATCCGAATGACTCCAAGGCGCTCTTTTTGGCCCGACTTCATCGCTTCTTTCATCTCAACAGTCAGTCGTGCTTTTGTCTCACTCATTTTTTGCTCCAGCGGTAGCAGGTTGAAAGGGAGTCCTTTTCAATTCGATGGTGTGATGTAACATAAAAAAAGTGGAGGTCACAATATGCGCACCTTTTTCAAGATTCTGTGCACGTTTCAAACTTGCCTCGTTGCCTTTGGGGCGATAGGGGCAGCATCTGTTCTGCAAGCTTCCGCTCAAAACATCACAGGTAACAACCTTCAGGGGCAAGAGCCTGAGATGGACTTTATTTTCCAGAGATATGATTTTGGAAATGTGTATCGTGGACAAAGACTTTCTGGAAAATTCGAATTTACAAATTCAGGCAATGGCGTTCTGCAGATCCGCAGCATCCATGCTTCTTGCGGTTGCATGAATACCCGCATCGAACCCAAAATGGAATTTCAACCGGGTGAAAAAGGGTCTGTCGTCTATGAATTTGATACCGCCGACTTCGTCGACACCGTCACACGAACCATCACCCTTGACACAAATATGTTTTCCTCACCCCGTGTCACAATGAATTTTTCTGCAAAAATTAAGCAAGAAATTACGGCTTCAAAACCTTTGCTTTCCTTGGATGAAATTCCCCAGGACTATAGTAAATCATTTCAGATTCCCCTCGTGATTTCTGAGCGAGCGAAAGGCGAGGGCCGCCCTCCTGAATTCGGGACAGATGTAGCCTTAAGCCCCGAAGTCAAACGCGAACTGACTTCGCCCGATGCTGCTGTGGGGCCCATCAAAGTCCTTGCGATTACCAGTAGCGCCCCATATCTCAAAGCCGAAATGGGAGGGGGGCCCTCGAACCCCGTCCTCAATGTCACCATCAAAGGTCCCATTCCGAGTGTAGGGCCCGTTCGCGAGCGCATTATCGTGTGGAACAACTCCACATATCTCAGGCAACTCGTAATTCCAGTTGTGGGAGAAGTCGTCGGTGATTTGACAGTGTCATCAAAATATCTGGAATTTGGAGTCGTCACTCCTCGAAAAGGATCACAGCGCACGCTCAGCATCTCTTCTCGTGGCAAAGATTTTCGCGTCGAAAGGGTCGATGTCACACTGCGCCAAACTGCGCAGTTAAAGGGAATCCTCCCCGACGAGATCATCAAGTATTCGATGAAAAAAAGTTCAGATGGCAAAAGCTTTTCTTTGGTTTTCGATCTAAGATACCCTGAGATGATGAAGGGGAAAAGCGGTGTGGTAAACACCTCGGGTGTTCTTGTTGTCAAAACGTCAGATCAAGACTACAAGGAAATTCGCGTTCCCTTTTTCGGGGTTTTGAGAGAGGAATGAATTCGATGCAGCAAGAGGCTCCTGTGACAAAGTCGATTCCGGTTCATGATGCCGCAAGGTTTTCTGACTCTACTTACTGGACGGGGCACGCCATAGGCGCGGCCCTCATTGTTTTTGCAGTGGTAGTGCTCATCGTTACGAAAGGTCCCCGCCGGCACGATGCCGTGCTGAGCCTTGTGCCAAAGACCCCCCAGGGCGAAAAATCATCAAAAGGTTGAATTTCGTCAAGCCCGAGATTTTGTATTCTGTTTTTTAGATATTTAGACCTTTCCAAGGGGAAGATTGTGGGAATTTTCGACAGTTTTAAGAAGTTTCGTGAAGGCAGCAAACAGAAAAGTTACGAAAAATGTGGCGATACTTTAAAAAATCAAGTCACGACCAAAGAGCAGCGCTTAGAAGCGATCGACGGCTTAAGTAGCGGCCCAGCTGAACAAGTCATTCCGCAATTGCTGAAGCGTTTCGATATTGTCATCGATCACGGCCTGCAAGACAACCGCGAAAAAGAAATGATTTCTGAACTCATTTTAGGGCACAAGGAAGCTGCGAAGCCTTTTGTGCGAAATGCAGTTAAAAATTTGAAAAGAATTTCGTGGCCTCTTAAGATGTCTGAAAAATTGTTTGTCCACGAAGAGTACGTGAGTATTTTGCTCGAAAATCTTGTGGATGAATTTGTCGGTTTTGATGATTCTGTTCAAGAGCGCAACATCGAAATTATGTTGGCACTCAAAGAAGTCTCGCATCCAGACATTGTTTCCAAGGTTAAAAACCAGCTCAAGTGCCGCGACGAAAGTGTTAGAATTGCTGCTGTGGAGTGTCTTGAAGCACAATCGAAGCACGAAGCAGAAGCAAAATCGCTCATCATGGAACTTGCAAGTCATCCATTGACAGACGATAATTCGCGATTTATTGGTCTCGTTCGTTCCATCGCGCAACGTCATCAATGGGTCTGAGTTCCAATCTGCCTTTCATTTTTATCGACTTTCCAGTTAGCTAGGGTTTGCCTCATGTTTCATAACACTCCGCTGTTCACGTTTTTCTGGGGCGTCTTTTTTATCGTCTATTTTGGAGTCCTGAAATCGATTTTTCGACTTCCCGGACTTCCCCCCGCCAAAGATGCTTTGCGCAGTTTGCCTTTAGATGTTCACCTTCCCAGTACATTGCAACCTTCTGCGTCCCCTGACTTGGAAAAAAGCACCAAAACACCTGCGCCATATGCGAAACCAAAACTGGTTCCCACGGAATCTGAAGTCGCGCCCATCGCGACGTGGTCGCAACGATTAAAAACGGGCCTTTCACGAACCCAACGCCAAATTGTAAAAAGTCTCGATGAATTCTTTCTCTCCAAGGAAGATCGATCAACAAGGGAACAGACTTTTGAGAAGCTCTTCGAAATTCTCATCCAATCTGACGTGGGAGTTACCACTTCAGAGCTGCTCGTGGCGCGTGTCAAGGAGTGCCTGAAGGCAGATGATTGGAGCAACGTCACAGCATTAAAAGACCAACTGCGCGAGCAGATCCTCTTGATGCTTAAGGATGTCGACGTCAAAAGCGTGGGAACTATCGAAGAAAATAACAATGCCACCCACGTTGTACTCATGGTGGGGGTCAATGGTGTGGGTAAAACCACTACAACGGGTAAACTTGCATACAAGTCGAGCCAGCGTGGACAAAAAGTCGTTGTGGGTGCCGCAGATACCTTTCGTGCAGCCGCAGTCGAACAGCTTGAAGTCTGGGCAAAGCGTGCTCATGCTGATTTTGTCCGGTTAAAAGAAGGCGCAGACCCTGCGTCCGTTGCTTTTGAATCCACTAAAATAGCTCGTGATCGCTCTGCACAGCTTTGCCTTATCGACACCGCAGGCAGGTTGCACAATCGCCAAGACCTCATGCAAGAACTGGCTAAAATTCGGCGCTCCGTTGCAAAAGATCTCGCCGGTGCTCCCCATGAAGTCCTTCTTGTTCTCGATGCCACCACCGGGCAAAATGCGCTCCAACAGGCACGGATTTTTAGGGAAGTTGTAGAAATCACCGGCCTCGTCCTTACAAAACTCGACGGAACTGCAAAGGGTGGTGTTGCCATCGCCATTGCAAACGAGTTGAGGTTGCCTATCCGATACATTGGAGTGGGCGAATCCGTAGAAGATTTAGAAATTTTCCGTCCTCAGGAATTTGTCGATGCCCTCTTTTCTGAGCAACGTAACTAAAGAAACGGCAATGGCTTTTCCTGTGTCCATATCTTAATCTCACCCTGCATTTTTTTCCGAAGTCAAATCCTCTCAACGTTCCTTAAGCCTTGAATTTCTTTTCCGAACATTACCGAAGCAGTTGCGCCTTTAGATATTTTATTTCTATGATGACTTCTACAGATTTAATAAAAAAATAAGGCTCGTCGAAAAACATGTTTGCTAAAAGTCGTTTTCTGATTATTTCCTGTGTCGATGGTTGCTTTTATGCACTGATGTCGTGCTTTAGCGAGGCACTTGCGCTTGTTTACTTGGCGCAAACTGGAATTTCAAGTTCACTGCTCGGCATGTTTACAACAGTGCCACCAGCCATGGGTGCGCTGTTTCAAATTGTAATGCCTTATTTTTTTGGACGATTTTCGGCTGTTACCTTAACACTCTGCTCTGTTTTGGTGCAAATCGCAGGACTCTGTGTCATGACGGGGGCCGTTTTTGGCGATGGAAATCTTGCAGCCATGGGCATCGGCTTGTGCCTTTATTGGATGGGCGGGATGGGAGCAGGTGCTCCCTGGCAAGTTTGGATTGCAAGTTTGTTACGACCCGAAGAGCAAAATGTTTTTTTTGCAAAGCGCGCGATTGCATCAAATTTCGTCATGTTGGGTGCATTTCTTGCCACCGGACTGTTTTTACGGAACTACAATATTCAAAAAGCGATCCCAACTTTTTTTACGGTCGCAGTCGTCTGCCGCTGCATTTCACTTTGGTCTTTGGTGAAGCACCCACGCTTAAGTTTCTCGCTCCCTGCCTGTACAAAGCCGAGAAGTTTTTGTTTCTTTGAAAGAAATGAAGCGGGCGTTTGTCTCCTCGTCATCTGTCTGATGAACTTGGCATGGCGATTTGCAGTTTCAACGTCGTCGCCATTTTATAACCCTTATATGCTTAAAGAACTTCAGATGTCTGTCGGTGAAGTAACACTTTTAAATGCAGTTCCTATTCTTGTCCGAGTGTTTGTTGGTGCAAACTGGGGCAAGTTGTTGGATGAAAGGCGGACTTACGAAGGACTCTTGTTATCGATGGGGGGAGCGGCTCTTTTGCCGATGTTGTGGGCATTGGGAAGTTCACAAAACTACTTAACCATACTCCAAGTGATGTCGGGAGTGGTGTGGTGTGGGTATGAGTTCATCATTGGGCTCCTGGTCCAAAGGTTGTTTCCTGGAGCCGCACTGATGGCGCTTGCCCTCTTTAGTGCGAGTGGAGCTTTTGGAAGTACATTAGGTGCTTTGTGCGGTGGATGGGCGATCGATATGGGGCTTTCACACAAAGGAACCTTTGAGTTCTCCAGCGCGGCTCGGCTCATCACCGGAGGGATCTTTCTTTGTTACCTTCGCCACAAAGGTGCATTCCGATTTCGAAACCTCGATCTCCGTGCGGGTATGGCGACAGTCTTTTCGATTCGTCCTTCCCTTGCTGCATTGGGAAGAGTCTTTTATTTTGGAGTGAGGAAACTGAAATAGCCTTATGTTACTTTGCTAAGGTTCGTTTCATCCCTGATTTTTTGAATTTTGGTTATGTTGGCAGGTGCTTTTGCCTGCCTTTTACAAGGAGCGTTTCATGTCTAAAAAGAATCTACTGCTTTCCGCTGCTTTGACCGGTGTTACTTTGGCCGCTGCATCATCTTCGACTGCCTTCGCAGGTAAAGATGCAATGAAGCCCAAAGGAAAAGATGAAGTGAAATGCTACGGAATCAACGAAAAGAAAGAAGCCGCTGCATGCTCTGTTTCGCAAAAGGATATCGATGCAACCAAAGAAAAATTTAAGGATAAATTTGCAAAATCCGCTGCACATGGTTGCCAGGGTAGCCAAGCATCTTGTGTCGCCGTAAAGGGCCAACTCAACTGGGTTCACTCCAGCAAGGCTGATTGCCTCAAGAAAAGTGGCTTTTTGATCGAAAACGACAAGGTCGTTACTCAGTAAAAACCTTGCTTTCTCCTGTCAGAGCATGAGTGCAGATTCAATAAAATCACGATCGGCTTTGACGGGGAAAGAAACCTTTCGCACAAGCTCTTGCAGCGGAAAATCGAGTGCGTAAGTGGCCTTCAAATACTGAAGTGCTCGCAACTCGGAAACAATGCGTCTGACGCTGGGTTTTGTGCCCGAAAGTCCTTCTTTTGCACTCAGATCACAAAATTCATAAATCGAATGATTGAGTGGAGCCGTCATATGCTCTTCACCAAACAATACAATTTCTGCACATGCAGATTGCCGGCTCACGCCGTTGTCCCAGTTGTGCAAGCCATTTGTGAGCACGATGCGAATGGTTTCAGGGACAAGAACTTTTTCATGCAAGGCAATAAGAACGGGGAGCGTAATATATTCTTCTAAGCCCCGATCGAATGTCACCGTGTGTGTTGGGCATTTCTCGCCCTCGGGAATTTCGAATCCCTTGAGTTCTCGCCAAGTCGATCCTGAAAACGTTGTTCCGTAAAAAATCCGGTACCAGAGCAAGTCGATGGTGGAAAGATATGGAAGCTCCAACAAAAGACGCTGACCATGATCTTCAGACGAAGCATGAGCGAGCAGAGCCCCAGGGCGAAGGGCACTTCCATCCGGAGCTAGAACTTCGCACATTGCTGCCGCTGCAGGCAACCCTGCAAGTTGGCACAATTCAAACAGTGCTTCCGTGTGTCCGGTACGTGCGAGAATTCCGCCATCGTTTGCACGCACGGGAAACACATGTCCGGGTGAAATAAAGTCACGCGCTTGTGTGCTTGGGTCGGCCATCAGACGAATAGAGTAAGCTCTATCCGCCGCAGATATTCCACTTGTGATGTTTTCGCGTGCATCGACAGAGAGCGTGAAGCCCGTATGTGCCATGCCACCCGGAAGTTTAGGAGCACTGTGAAATGCGAGGCGGTCGGCGACTTCGTGGCTGACTGAGACACAGAGGAGGCCCCGCGCATGGGTGATCGCAAAATTAACGTGTTCAGTTGTGGCAGCGCTTGCGTGAAAAACAAGGTCGGCTTCGTTCTCGCGGCGTCCATCGTCGCCGACGAGGATCATTTCTCCATTGCGAAATGCCTCTACAGCACGCAACACTCGATTTCTCAGTGCAGCAAGTTCTCGCGAATAGAGAATCGGTGAACGGAGGTGGTTTTCATCTGTGCCCATTAAAAGCGCTCCTTTATACAATGTGAACCCTTTAACGGGGTGAGCCTTCTGCGTCAATAGCGTTGTTTGCTTTCCACTTCTCGAAATCGTGTTGCGCACGTGCTGCCAAAATGGCTCTTTTAATGGATTTATCGAGTTTTTTACGGTTGCCTTTCACAAGCTCAGCACCGAATTTCTGAACGTCTGTTTCAGAAAGTTCGTCCACCAGTCCCCAGTGCACATTCATGGGCGTAAAGTGTTTTGCATCACCCTTTAAAACATAGCGCGCCAAACTTCCTATTGCCGTTGTTGGCGGGGGAAGCGCAATCATTTTGTCGTTTTTGAGGCGTTGCCCTAATACATGTCCGATCCAAAGCCCCATGGCAGCACTTTCTAAATATCCCTCAACACCCATAATTTGTCCGGCAAGTGCAACACGAGGATCGCACTGCAACATAAAGTCGGGTTGCAAAAGTCGGGGTGAAACAAGATAAGTGTTGCGGTGCATGCTTCCCATGCGGAAAAATTCTGCATTTGCCATGCCAGGCAACGATTTGAAAATTGCCTTTTGAGCTGTCCAGGTCATGCGGGTTTGAAATCCCACCATATTGTACGAAGCATCGCCTAATTTTTCTCGCCGTAATTGGATTGCAGCATAGGGCTCACGGCCTGTTTTTGGATTTATTAAACCCTTCGGACGCATGGGTCCAAAAGACAGAGTCATCGGACCACTCTGTGCCAAGACCTCGATGGGTTGGCAGCCGTTGAAAAATCGGGGCTCTTCAAATTCATGAAAAGGAACCTTGTCTGCCGCAATAAGTTGCTCAACAAAGGTTGTATATTCTTCCTTTGAGAGAGGAATATTGAGATAGTCGCCTTCCGCTTCTTCTTCATCAACTTTTTCTTCGGTAGGATTTTTCTTACCAAACCGACTTTGACGGTTTGCAAGGTATGCCACTTCAGGATCGACCGAATCTCCATCCAAAATCGGCGCGATGGCATCATAAAAATAGAGAGCTTCCGAGCCTGTCAATCGGCGCAGATCTTCTGCTAAAAGATCTTCTGTGAGTGGGCCTGTGGCAATTACTGCAAAATCCACTTTTTCTTCGGAGAAAAGGACCTCGATACTTGGAATGACTTTTTCGCGGATTGTAATGCGGGGATGGTTGCGTAGCACTTTCGTGATGCCACCAGAAAAGAGTTCACGGTCGACGGCCAGTGCGTCACCCGCAGGCACACAAGAGCTTTTGGCCTGAGGGACAATGAGACTGCCCAGCTGTTCCATCTCTTCTTTTAAAAGCCCCGCAGGCTGAAGGAAGCTTTTAGATTTTAAACTGTTGGAACAGACCAGTTCTGCAAAATGATGGGGCTCGCTTTGTGCGGGAGTCATTTTCACGGATTTCATTTCACACAAGACCACATCAAATCCATATTTTTCTGCAAGAATATACGCGCATTCACTGCCCGCAAGTCCCGCCCCTACAACGGCAATTCTCGTCATTCCACTGTCCTCCCGACCGACTTAGGGGCTCAGGTATGGGAAACGATGAGAAAAGTCAAGAGTAATGGGGCGATTGATCTCGTCACCATCTCGATTCGTCTTCACTGACTCGACATTCAAGTCGTGAAAACCTATAACAGCGTTCGCACAGAGGGAGCCCAGGGGATGACGGGGTTGCAGCGTGTAAAATGGGGAAAAGAATGGCACTTATTATTGTCACCGGCGCAAACGGATTTATTGGGTCGAACCTGCTCGAGCGGCTGTTGCTCTCTGATCTTGAGACCTTTGGTTTAGCGCCCAGGCGCTATGCGAATCGATTTGCGGGTGGTGCAACAGGCGACGAACTTTTGTTTTGGGCTGTCGATCTCACTGAGTCACTCGTGAGTCCAAATTTTCGAAGATTTTCTCAATCATCCCGTGTTACGTTTGTTTCACATAAAGAACTCGTCGAAAAAATGGATGCCCTTCCTGAAGCGCCCCTTGCAGTCATTCACAATGGAGCGTGCTCATCTACGACAGAAACCGATCCGGAAGTGTTTGCAAATCTCAATGTCAACTCTTCAATTGCCCTGTGGGAAGCCTGTGCGAGGCGAAACATTCCTTTTATCTATGCCTCCAGTGCTTCGGTTTATGGTGATGGGACTTTGGGTTTTTCAGATGAGAAAGAACTCACTCAAAGTTACAAGCCCCTCAATCTCTATGGCAAATCAAAACATGACTTCGATCTTTGGGCATTGAGCGCCGCGCAGAAGCCACCGACGTGGTTTGGGCTGCGTTACTTTAATGTGTACGGCCCCTTTGAGGCACACAAAGGCGGGCAGGCGAGTATGGTTTTTCATGGGTATCGGCAGGCCACACGAACAGGGGTCATACGCCTGTTTGAAAGCAATGTGCCTGAATATGAAGCGGGAAACCAAGTGCGAGATTTTGTGTACGTCAAGGATGTTCTCAATGTCACTCTGGCTGTTTTGCAGATTTGCTTGCAGCGTCAGCGCGGAACGGGCATCGAGATCAAAGACCAGGGGATGTTTCTCAATGTGGGACGTGGGGTCACTGAAACATGGAATTCCCTCGCAACGGCAGTCTTTAAAGCTCTAGGAATGCCACCCCGCATTGAGTATATTGAAATGCCTGAGTCGTTAAGTAAACATTATCAAAACTACACTTGTGCACAAACCCAGAATTTACGTTCCTTGGGAATTGCATCCGAAACGTTTTCGACCTTAGAGGATGGTGTGCATGAGTATGTGCAAAAGTTTTTAATGCGTGGTCTCTGAGGCCCGCTTTAAATATTCCGGCATGGCTTCGTTGCGCATCGGATTCGGCCTCCTCACGGACTAATATATTGAATCTTTACGGAAAAGGAACTGGACATGTCTTCTCCTGCGGAATTAACTCGACAGATTTACTGGTCTCCCACGGGGGGGCTCAATCAAATTCTTCATCAAACAACCTACTTTTGGTTAGCACTTGCCGTTGGGGTTTGTGCCTATGGCGTGTGGCGTCGCGTACGGCTGTGGAGAATGGGCACACAAGAAGCTTGTTTCGATGAGCCTTGGCTTCGTTTACAGATCTTTCTGAAAACGGTGATGGGCCAATCTAAAGTGTTGAGGCAAAGGCGACAACGAAACAACCAGGGGCATTCACTGTATGCAGGCTGGATGCACGGGCTCATTTTTTATGGATTTTTTGCACTTGTTTTTGGGACCTTCATTGTAGGTCTTGATGAATACGATATTGCAAATCTCTATCATGGCTGGTTTTACGCTTTCGTGACCGTTGTTTGTGAAGTGGGTGGCGTGGCGCTCATGGTTGGATTGGCCATGGGGATTTTTCGCAGAAATGTTAAGAAAACAGAGTTCAAAACTGAGCTTGGTTACAACGTTTTATATGCGATTTTGTTTGCACTTGCACTGGAGGGCTTTCTTGTTGAAGGACTGCGCCTTGCGGTTCAACAAAATCCACCCGATAGGGGTTGGAGTTTTGTCGGTACACTCTTTTCTTTTCTGTTTCCTAAAAACATGTCTCCTGAAGGAGCCGAGAATTTGTATGCGGCGCTTTGGTATGTGCACATGCTCACCACGATGGGTTTCGTTGCAACGGTACCTTTTACCAGGGCATTCCATATCGTAACAGCAAGTTTAAATCTCTATACACAGCGCCTCGAGCCAAAAGTTTTGATGCCCAAAATGGATCTCGAAAACGCGGAATCTGAATACTTTGGCCCACAAAAAATTACAGATTTTTCGTGGAAAGATCTGCTTTCTTTCGACTCTTGCACCGAGTGCCGACGTTGCACCGACATTTGTCCTGCAAATGCTGCAGGAAAGGCCCTCGATCCGCGCGCTGTTATTTTAAAATTGCGCGACAGTATGCTTGCTGAAGCTCATTTTCCAAGCAAAAATGCCACCGAGGCCGACGCACAAAAAGGCATGCTTTATGAAGGGGGGACAATCACCCACGAAGAGATTTGGGCGTGTACGAACTGCGGTGGGTGTGTCAATGAGTGCCCTGTAGGCATCGATCAATTGCGACCTATCATGCAACTGCGCCGCTACCAAACTCTGACTTTGGGAGAAGTTCCCGCATCTGCAGGAAGGGCAATCGAAAATATCAAGCAACACGGAAATCCTTGGGGTGTGTCTGCGGCGGATCGCTTTAAGTGGGCAGAGGGACTCAACCTTCCTATTATTACAGGCGACTCCCCTGAAGTTGAATGGCTTTACTGGATCGGCTGCGCAGGTTCCTACGATTCAAGCAATCAAAATGTGGCGCGTAGCGTATGCAATATCCTAAAATCTGCAGGAGTCGATTTTGCAGTGATGGGGAAAGCCGAAAGTTGCACCGGCGAACCCATCAAGCGACTTGGAGATGAATATAGCTTTTCGGAAGTTGCACGCAGCAACGTCGAACAACTCAATAATCTTAAGTTTAAAAAGATCGTGACGCACTGCCCTCACTGTTACAATACCCTCAAAAACGATTATCAAGAATATGGTGGGCGCTATGAGGTTATTCACCATTCCCAGCTGTTAACTTCTTTGTACCGTGATGGGAAGCTCACGTTGCCAGGAAAGGTTCGTAAGCATGTTACCTTTCACGACCCCTGTTTCTTGGGCCGACACAATGGCGAATACAATGCCTCTCGTGAACTCTTAGAAAGCATCGCAGGACTTCGACTGACGGAAATGGAATATTCCAAGGAAACCTCGCATTGCTGCGGCATGGGTGGCGGGAATATGTGGTATGAAAGCGAAGGTGGGGGGCATATTGTTGAACAGCGCCTTGAACACGTTGCAGCCACGGGAGCAAAAACTCTTGTGACAGGTTGCTCGTTCTGCCTGATCAATTTCAAGGGCGCCTTTAAGAATGTCGAAGGCACAAAAGACATCGAAATTATGGATATTGCAGAGGCTATAAACCTTGCGATGCACAAATAAGTCTCATTTGCTTATTCACCAAACTGGCCTGCAAGTTCGTATTTTTGGGCCAGGGCTTTCCCTTCGGGACTGGCTTGGATGGCCCGAAAGTTTTGATGTATTTTTTTCAACACGCTCTCTGCATTTGGCCACGAGCGGGTAAAGCAAAATCCCGTTTCCATCTGAAACAATTCAAGCGCCTGAAAATCCGATGTCACTCCCGCATTTTTCATGTGGGCGAGAATTCTTTCTCCGTAATCAGCAAGGTACTTGCCTCTATTTTTAGAGAGCATGTCGACTGCATTTTTGCTGTCCGTCGCCCTATCGATTTTATTTGTAGAAGAAAGTTGCGACAATGCAGCTTCAATTCCTTCCACGGCAATGACAGTCTTATTTTTAAGTTGGTTGATGTTCGTGATCTGGGGTTCTGACTTTGCGTGAAAGAGGGTGGCTGTGATGCGAAAAAGCGATTCGCTCATGAGGTAGTTTTCTTTTACTTTTCCCTGATACGCTTTTGGAACGCACATAAAAAGATCGATATCTTTACCATTTTCTAGGTTAATCTTTACTCTTTTGTAGGGATATTCCTTAAATTCTTCTTTGATTTCTAGATTCTTTGCAACACTTTTTAAAATTTCAAGCACGTATCCGGTTTTGCCATTTCCCCATAATTTTTCGGGATAAGCCAGTGGAGGAAACTCTAAAAAGCCGATGCGCAGCGTTCTTTCGGGCGTGTTTGCTTCTGCGACGTTTGCAAAAAAAGGTAAAAACAGGAGGGCTGCAATTCTGAATGTTCTCACGGCGACTCCAAGTTATTCAAAGGATGCAGGCTTATGACAATGAATCTTAGCATGCCAAATGAGTAATAACCTGATGAGTAATAACCTGGAGTGTCAACTATCGGCGAATGAGGGAGAGGAATTCGGCACGCGTCGCAGGATGATCGCGAAAGACTCCGC
This sequence comes from Silvanigrellaceae bacterium, assembly GCA_044237915.1. Lineage (GTDB taxonomy): Bacteria > Bdellovibrionota_B > Oligoflexia > Silvanigrellales > Silvanigrellaceae > JBIIEI01. Next base: position 98,313 of record JBIIEI010000003.1, read on the forward strand.
GGAGGGAAGTTGTGATCATCGAAGCGCCATTTTTACGCACGCCGCGCACGCACATGCAGCTGTGACTTCCTTCAATAACAACACCCACACCGCCAGGCTTGAGATGTGTCATGATGGCTTCGGCGATCTGCTCTGTCAAACGTTCTTGAACTTGCAAACGTTGCGCAAAGACATCAACAATGCGGGCGAGCTTTGATAATCCGACGATGCGTCCAAAGGAAGGCACATATGCAACGTGTGCCGTTCCTGTAAAGGGCAGCATGTGATGCTCACACAGTGATGTGAATTCAATATCCTTTAAGAGAATCATCTCATCGGAATGACCTTCAAAGGTTGTGGAAAGCACATCGGTCGGATTTTCATGGTAGCCATTTGTCATTTCAAGCATGGCCCGACACACCCGATCGGGGGTATCCAAGAGGCCGTCACGATCGGGATTTTCTCCCATGTAGCGAAGAAGCAGCCGAATTGCCGCCCGGGCGTCATCAGCACTGACGCCGTGGGCGTCGGATGCTTTAGTCAGCGTCGGACTCATCAGTGATTACCTCATTTTAGATTTTTTAGAACGATCTTTGCATTTTCGGGATCTTGCTCTTGAAACAGGATGACTTGACGTCCAATTCGAGCCACAATGTGAGCATGTGGTGGGAGTTTTTGCGTGAGTGCTTGCGAAAATTCCTCTTTCGCAGCGGCATCGGTTTCTCCGGGAAGCTGAACTTTTACAAGTTCGTGAATGCCCAAAGTGTTTGCAATTTCTAACACGACATTTTCGGTCAGTCCTTGTGCGCCGATCTGCACCAGGGCTTTAAGATGATGAGCCATTCCTTTTAAAGTGGCACGTTGGGCACTTGAAAGGGCGGGTACAAAGACATGCTTTGTCGGTTTTTTTTGTTTTTCTAAATTCACGGTCGAGATCTCCTCTGTGAAGACTTCAAAATGTCTTCGATAATCAGGTCGCTCGTCATAGCGGTTTTTTGCGGGTTTGAAAAGGACAAGCTGAGGGCCTGCTTTAAAATTCCGTCCTGTGCGAAATATGATGCGGTGCATACCATGTCACCGGGGTGACGGCTCGGGAAAGGAAGGGTTGGCGCTTTATGGGAAGGAACAGGTACGCTGTGAAAGTATAAGTTGATGAGCTGGTGAAAGTACGAATTGGAATCCAATCGGTACCTTTTAGGAACTTGCTGCGTAACTCTCAGCTTTTCAAAGCATCAGTCCATTCACAGGAATGCCAAAGGGAGGACAAGGGAATGTCGAAAATCATTCTTATTGTTGATGATTCTCGGACAATTAGACAGCAAGTTGGATTCACTCTCACAAAAGAGGGCTACACCGTTGTTGAGGCTGCAGATGGTCAAGAGGGGTTGACCAAATTGAAGGAAAATGAAGTCAGCATGATCATCAGTGACGTCAACATGCCGAATATGGATGGGCTCGAAATGGTAGAACAGATCCGAAAGATCGAAGCCTACAAGTTTGTTCCCATTATCATGCTCACAACAGAAAGCAGTGGTGACAAAGTGGAAAGGGCGAAAAAGGCGGGCGCGAGCGGCTGGCTCGTGAAGCCTTTTAATCCAGAGCAACTGGTGGGCGCGGTCAAGAAGCTAGCCAGGTAGTTTTCGAACGGCTCCCCTATGGTCCATTCCTCACCGCTTATTTTACTGCCAAAATTTTGTTCCATTCCTCAAGAACCATGAATTTTTGCCGAAAATCCAGCGAGCCCTTATTTCAGAGAGTGGGCTGTGGAGGTTTCATCATGGTTGAAACGCGAACGACATCGGCGGGCAGTTCGGGGGCAGAGCGCTCGAATGGAAAACGAGGCGAAGAGCGTCGTCGTCTGGAAGATTTCTATCGCAGAGCTCCTGCAGATCGAAAAAAAGTACTGACTGCGCAAGAAACGGTCAAACTCATTGGGTTTCGACTGGCAGACGAAGAATTTGGCATCGAAATTGAGCGTGTCAAAGAGATTGGTCGAGTGCCGCTTGTTACGCGGGTTTCACGTTCGCCTGTTATTGTTGAAGGAATCGCCAATCTTCGGGGAGAAATTCTACAAGTCTTAAATTTTCACAAAATTATGGGACTTTCTTCTTGTTCCATAACGGAAAAAAGCCGAATTATTGTGCTGGATGATAAATTCACCTTTGCTGGTATCATTGTTGATGCCGTTAGTGAAGTGATGGAGATCGAAAAAGAAAGTCTTCAACCACCACCCGAAATTATTGCCGGTGAAAGAAAAAGATTTATAAAGGGCATCATCAAGCAAGAACGTAAAAGAAGCACTTTATGGCTGGATTGCGCCGCGATTTATTCGGAATTTAATATCACAGAAAAAATGGTGGGGTAGGTGCGGCATGGCAATTGTTGAATTGCGCGATAGTAATTGCATATTTTTCGATGGAAATCTTACCATTTATAGAGTGGGAGATCTCAAGAAGAAATTGATCGAAATTCTCGCTCCTGAAAAAGAGCGAACCGGAGTTTGGACTTTTGATTTCTCGAAAACTGAGGTTATTGATGCGGCTGCACTTCAACTTGTGATTTCATTAAAGACCAGTTTAGAGCTCGAAAAAGCAACTGTGAAAGTTAGAAACGTATGCAAGGAGTTTGAGCAGTCCGTAGAACTCTTTGGTTTCGACAGAAATCTGAACGCAAAGGCAGGCTAAGGACAGGGGTGGTGTGTGAGCTATAACGAAGAACAAGTGCGGGAAATCTTCTTTGAGGAAATGCGGGAGATTTTCGAAAACATCGACCGTTACATCCTCGTTCTCGAGAGAATTCCCGGGGATCTTGACATTATTAGAAACCTTTTTCGAGAAGTTCATACTCTCAAGGGTTCCTCTGGAGTGTTTGGACTGCGGGAAATCTGCGACCTGACACACCATGCGGAAGATCTTCTTGATCGAATGAGAGAGTCAAAACTCGTTCCGACAGAAGATGTTTTCTCGGTTTTGTTACGTTGTTTTGACCGCCTCAAAGAGATGATGGCATTCGCAAAAACAGACAAACCGCTGACGGGTTTTGACAATTCAGAATTGGTCAGACTTCTTTGCGAATTTAAAGAAGAAGTTAAAGATTCAAATAAGCTGTCTGTTTCTGGAAAAATTGACATTGCTGAGCAACCGGAACCTGTTCGAAATAAAGACCTCGACAGCTCGAAAAAAAGTTCTGGAAAGTTTGAGTACACCATTGTCATTCAAGGGTGTGAAAATTATTTTTTAATGGGAATCGATCCTTCTGCCTTGCTGATGAATTGTCGAGACTTGGCGATGTCAAGGTTTAATTCGTCAACGCAAGTCCAAAATATTCCGCCTTTGACTCAAATGGATCCTGAAAGATGTTACCTCGAGTTTGTGCTCAAGTTTGACAGCGATTCACCCTATGAAAAAATTCGCGACATTTTCGAATTTGTTTATGATACCAGCCGCATTTCTATTGCGGTCAACGGTGAATCTGCTGTGATCCTTGGTCAAAAAGTATCGGCAGAGGTTCCAGTAAAAAACCAAGCAAAGTCGGAGTCGGTTTCATCGCCCGCGTTGGAAGCCAAAGTCGAACCAAAGGGAAATTCAGCTTCGAGTCCATTGCCGCCAGTCCATGAGCCCAAGGTGTTGCCCGTAACAGAGGCACCGGTTCTGTCTGTGATGGCAGTTCCTGAAATAGAAGTTAAACCGCCAGAGCGCCCCCGTGCTGTTTCTATTGTCCCTCCTGTTCCGGTAGCGCAGCCTGTCGTGGTTTCTACTCCAACAGATAAAGGAACATCAACGCCGCCTGCTCCCCCCAAGGCAGCAAGTCCAGCAAGCGTGGTGACACCGCAGGCGACCGCGCCTCAAGCAGCCTCAGCCGCGACGCAGGCTCCCTCAGCGCCGAGCATGGGTGCATCGGGTGGATCGTCGGGCGCTGCTGGAAATAACGGAGACGCCAATGACTTTGTCCGCATCAAAAAAGAAAAACTCGATCAACTTATGAATTTGGTTGGTGAGCTCATCACGGTTAAAAATCTGTTCGTTCACCTCGCCAATCGACTTGATAGCGCGCTTCCAGGCTCTGAATTGACAAAACAATTCAAAGAAGGAACAGGGACTGTCACCCGGCTTTCGAGCGGACTTCAGGAATCGGTGATGAATGCACGCATGGTGCCTGTGGGAACCGTGTTCTCGAAATACATTCGCCTTGTGCGTGATATTTCTAAGAAACTCAACAAAAAAGTGAATCTCGTTATTGAGGGCGAAGACACCGAACTCGACAAAACTGTGAGTGAAGCCATCAGCGATCCTATTATGCACTTGATTCGAAATGCGATAGATCATGGCATCGAAACTCCGGATTTGCGCCTTGAAAGAGGAAAACCAGAGTTTGGGACGATTTTTCTGAAAGCGAGTTACGAAGGCAATAATGTCAAAATTATTGTTAAAGATGACGGGAATGGACTGGACAATGTTCGCATTCGCGAAAAAGCAACGCGCCTGGGTTTTTGCACTCCAGAGCAAGCTGAATCCATGAGTAAGCGCGAAATTCATGAAATGATCTTTCAGCCTGGCTTTTCTACCGCATCCGAGGTCACAGATATCAGCGGCCGTGGTGTTGGAATGGATGTGGTGCGTAACAATATTCGGAAATCAAGTGGAAGTATCATCATCGAGACCGAGTTTGGAGGGGGGACTGAATTTCGAATTCTATTGCCGCTCTCGCTTGCCGTCATCGATGCATTGCTCATTGGTTGCGATGGTGAAACCTATGCTGTTCCGCAGGAAGTTATTATCGAATCGGTACGCGCAGAACCGGATGAAATCGCGAATTTAAATAATCAGCCCAGTATTAATTTGCGCGATGAAGTCATTCCCTTATTGAGGCTTGCCGAGCATCTTCCTATTCGGGTTTCAGTTTTAGATGAATTTATTACAAAAGAGCGCATTCGGGCTCGGCATGAAGAAACGAATCAAAATGGGCGAGATGTGGGCGGAACCGTGCCGATTGTCATCGTTCAAATTGATGGAACAAAGGTTGGAATCCTTGTCGATGAACTCTATTGGCAAGAACAAATTATGATTAAGCCTTTGGGCGGATTTCTTGCAAATATTTCGGTATTCTCGGGTGCGTGTATTATGGGTAACGGCAACGTTGTGCTAGTTCTTGAACCAAAAGAAATGTACAGACAAGCCCGCTCTTCGGACAGAAAAGTTGCGTAAGCGAAAGCTTGTAGGGAGATGACATGGCAATCATCAGTTCTAAAAATAGAAGTTCTGAAGAGCGAACGTTGCAGCTTGGAAGTAACAAATTCGAGCTTGTCGATTTTAGACTGTACGAATTTCAGGATAATAATGAACAAAATATTTCGACAGATTATGAAGGTATTTACGGAATAAATATTGCAAAAGTTCGCGAAATAAATAAAATGAGCAAGTTCACAAAACTACCCAATTGCCACGATTGCATTGAAGGTGTTTTGGAGCTGCGGGATGAAGCCATTCCGGTTGTTAATTTAGCAAAATTTTTGGGGTTTCAAAACTATAAACCCAGGCAAACAGACAATATCATCATTTGTGAATTCAATAACCTTGTTACGGGTTTTATCGTTCACCAAGCAACGCGCATTCGGCGAATTTCTTGGGAACACATTTTGCCACCCACAAGGCTCGGTGGAAAAGAGCGCGGCTGTGTCACAGGGATGTACAACCTTGACGGCGAAAAAATGCTGCTCATTCTCGATTTTGAACGCATCGTTGCAGAGATGAATGGCGATACCTCGGTGTTACGAGAATTTGAATCGCAAAAAGCGCAAAATCGCTGGGCAACTGCGGCAGACAATGCTCGAACGGTTCTGGTTGTTGATGATTCGAGCACGGCCCGTGCGCAAGTCGAAATGCATTTAAATCATTCTAATTTTAAAGTTATCACGGCGTGTGATGGAGAAGAGGGGCTTGAACTCCTTGCAAGTCTGCATGAGCAGGCACGTGTCGAGAAAAAGCACCTTTCCGAGTATTTGCAGGTTATTATTTCAGACGTTGAAATGCCAAGGATAGATGGATATCTTTTTACTCAATCGGTGAAAAAAGATCCTAGATTCTCATTTCTACCTGTGATTTTGCACACGTCATTGTCTGCAAAATCAAATATGTCGCAAGGAAAAAATATTGCAGACGACTACATTGTAAAATTTAATCCTGAACTCTTAATTATGTCATGCGAGAGGCTTCGCATCGACTGTCTTGAAAAACTTGCAAAATCAAGAATAGATGGAATTCCACGTGCCTCCTGATCGAAAGAAGATGCTGAAATGAAGATTCTTGTTGTCGATGATTCCCCTTCTGTTGTAGGTATGCTCACTTCATTCTTCTTGCGAGTCCCTGCGGTAGAGTCAGTGATCACTGCTCGCAATGCAGAGGAAGCAATTGAAAAGGCACTGGCGACCAAGCCTGATATCATCACTCTTGACATTGAAATGCCAGGCAAGAGTGGATTGCAAGTGCTGCCGGTTTTGCAAAAAATAAGTGATGCAGCTATTATTATGTGTTCAACTTCAACTGAACATGCTGCATTAAATACTTTATTGGCTCTTGAAAAAGGTGCATTTGATTATATTCCGAAATCTGAATTAGGAAAGTCTTTTTCACTGCAGATGCTTCGAGAGCGGCTCGAACAAGCAATGGCCTTTGTGACGTCAAAACGCATGGGCCTTCCTGCACATCAAAGTTTTTCACCTGTCTCACCCCATAAATTGCCTTTTCTGAATATTCGATGCGTTGTGCTGGGGGTTTCTACGGGTGGTCCGGCGGCACTCCAGTATCTTTTTTCTCATCTGCCGGTGTTGCCTGTGCCCGTACTCGTTGTACAGCACATGCCCAGGCTTTTTCTTGAGCCTTTGGCGAAGCGCATTCGAGAATCTACCAGGCACAATGTAAAAATTGCGACCAATGGAGAAAATTTATTGCCCGGAGAAGTGCGCTTTGCACCCTCTGAAAAGCATGTTAAAATCCGCAGACAATTGGGAAGGATTTTTTGTGAGCTTGCCGAAGAGCCTCGCAATGTCTTGTACAAGCCTTCTGTGGATGTGCTCTACCAAACTGCTGCAGAAGCCTTAGGCAGTGAGCTTTTAGCCGTTACCTTAACCGGGATGGGAAAAGACGGTCACGAAGGGGCAAAAACCGTTCGATTGCGCGGAGGAACCGTGTTTGCAGAAAGTGCCTCAAGCTGTGTGGTGTACGGAATGCCAAAAGCTGTGATAGAGTCCCGCCTCGCGTCCTATGAATTTGCACTTAAAGATATGCCGTCGGCCATTGCTAAAGTTGTCATGGGACGTGTGGTGGCAACGGCAAGTTGAGGCAAAAATGCCTGGTTCTCTTCATCCGGTTTCTTACTTTGTTTCGACATCTCCTTGCCCGAATACCAAGCTCCTCATTCATGGAGGAGCGTGGGATATCCCACTTGATCTGCGCGCCTCGCACCGCAGGGGCCTTGAAAATTCTTTCCAAGCTGCCGTGAGGGCATTGGATCAAAATCTCAGTTCTCTCGATGTTGTCTGCCATGTGCTTGAAGCTCTCGAAAATGATCCCACCTTCGATGCTGGAGTGGGGAGCTTTCTAAATGAAGTGGGAGATGTCGAACTCGATGCGGCTGTGATGGTTGGAAAAACCCTTGCAGCAGGAGCAGTGGCAGGAATATGTGGGGTCAAAAATCCTTCGCAGGTTGCAAGATGTGTGATGGAAAAGACAGACCATGTCTTGCTCGTTGGAACGGGGGCAGAGAAATTTGCCAAGGAACAAGGGTTTGAGATTTTTGATTCTAAAATGCTTGTCCTTCCGCGGGAATGGGAAGCCCACAAGCGTTGGATAAGCGCTGGAAGGCCCGACGCAAAAACCTTTTTTGCAGCAAGCCAAAGTGGAAGTCAGGCCGGAGAGCACCCCGACAAAAGGGGAACTGTAGGCGTCGTTTTGGCAAGAAAAGAACCTGGAAGTTCGACTTATGAGCTTTTTGCTGGAACAAGTACGGGAGGAATTCCCGGAAAAATGGTGGGGCGTGTTGGAGATGCACCTCTCATTGCCTGCGGAACTTATGCGGATGATGAGGGGGCGGCTGTCAGTTGCACGGGGTGGGGCGAAGGGTTTATTCGACTCGGAGTTGCCAAGGCTGTGAGTGAAATGGTGCGTGCTGGAAAACATCCTCAAGAAGCCGCAGAGCAAGTGCTGAGCGATTTGTACCGTCGCACAGAGGGACGCGGTGGAATCATTGCCATTGACGCTTTGGGACGCTGTGGAGCCGCTTTTTCGACTCCAGATATGGCATGCGTAGGTGAAATTCTTCCTCAAGGGCTGCTTCAATAAATCGCCAGGTCGCTTTGTTTTCAGTCCCTGCTCAGGTTCCGGTTGCGCCTCGAGGCCGTTCTGTGTCAGAGTCATGGGCCAACACAACACAAAGGCCCTCAGACCTGTTGAGGGCAAACTGAAACGTCCCTCGTGAGTGCTATTCGAAAGGTGAAGTATGTCTATTGGCGCGGGCGCCCTGGCTTTAAGGCGCTTTCAAGTTTTGGAATCCACGCGGGCCACTCCACTTGAATGGATCGTTGAGAAATTAAAATCAAACATGATTTCGGTCATCGGAATGGACGAAGATAAAGAAAAATCTTTGGGCTGGTGCCATCCTTTTACAGGGGATGGTGACCTTGGAGATGTCGAAAGCCTCATCTATGGAGACTCCTTCCTTTTTGGGTTGCGCATCGATGTCAAGCGCGTTCCGGGTACATTGTTTCGTCTGCAGATGAAGGCAGCTCTGGAATCCATGGGCCAGAAGATGAGCGAAGAAGGCGAAGAGCGAGGAAAGGCGAAACGACTTTCTAAAAAAATGCGCGAGGCCACAAGGGACCGCATTAAGTCTGAATTATTGCGCCGTACACTTCCTAATATTCGTTTGCTTGAAGTGGTCTGGCATCTTGATTCCAATGAAGTGTGGGTCACAACGACTTCAAGCAGTGCCCTTGGGGATTTCGAAAAACTCTTCAACGAAACATTTGGAATTCCTTTTGTGCATGTCAATCCCGGCACAGCTGCTGTTGATTTTGCACGCATCTTAGAAGGCGGCCAAACAACTTCACTCGAGCCTTTACTCGCACTCGTACCCGCGAGTTTTGTGTCTCACGATAACCACATACGTTCCGACACCGTAAGTTTACCAAAGCCTATAAATGAGGACATGTTTTGATGACGCCGTTGGAAAAATTAGGTGGAATTCTTTTTAAATTTCGAGACTACACTCCTATTCCTATTGTAATTGCTGCACTGCTTTTTGCGGATCCCACCGTACTTTCTCTCACGCTTGGCTTTTTAGTTGCGCTCTTTGGAGAAATTGCCCGTACATATGGTGTTGCATTTATCGGGACGATTTCTCGCACAAGAAGTGCGACCAGTAATGGTCAACTTGTACAAGAAGGTCCATTTTCTTTACTTCGGAATCCACTCTACTTTGGTAACCTTATCTTGACTCTAGGACTCTCGATCATGCCGGGCATTGCCATCTTGCCTTGGGCTGTTGTCCTTATTTTTTACGTTCAATACATTCCCATTGTTCTTTGGGAAGAGCAAAAACTGCGAGGAATTTTTGGTCAATCTTATATTGACTATTGCCAAAAAGTTCCAAATCGTTGGTTTCCATCTTTAGCGGGTCTTTTCAAAGGAGGCTGGTTTGTGCAACCAGACTCTTGGGCGCCCGCCCTCAAAAGCGAAAAACGCACATTGACTTCTTTTCTTGCATTTGTAGCAGTGATGTTGGGGTTGATGCTTTGGCAGCAAAATTCAGAGGGTCAAGCACTTCCTTTGGTGAGATATTTGTTCCCTTAGGCCCGCTTTAAAAATTCCGCCATGGCTTCGTTGCGCATCGGATTCGGCTTCCTCACGGACCAATGCGTCAGCTCTCACCTCGCGCGCCTCGCCCTGACGGAATTTTTAAGAGCGTGCTGTGCAGGTATCTCTAAGGTTGTTACCTTACCAAGGAACAGATTAAACAGGCTGCTCTCAAGAAATCAGACGAGAGCGAGGCTATCGGCGATTTCTTGAAGCAGCTCCAGGGGAGAACGGAATGAAGAAAACAGGGACACCAATTCTTGAAAAACCTTACAGGGCCCCTGCAATTGCAGGATTTGATGCCATGCGAACCAAAATTTCACAGGATTCCTTCGATGGAAAATGGGTGGTACTCTACTTCTATCCCAAAGATATGACGCCCGGATGCACGACACAAGCTGGTGATTTTCAAAGAATGGCCGAAGAATTTGAAGATCTCAATGCTGTTATTGTCGGAGTAAGCAAAGATTCTTGTGAAAAGCACCAAAAGTTTGCAGACAAAGAGGGATTGAGATTTCTCTTAATATCTGATGAATTTGGAAGACTTTGCGACGAGTATGGTGTTTGGAAAGAAAAAAGCATGTATGGGCGAAATTTTATGGGGATTGAAAGAACGACTTTTCTCATTAATCCCCAAGGCGAAATCGTTGCCCTGTGGCCCAAAGTAAAGGTTACCAATCATGTCGTCGAAGTCCTTGAAACTGTCAAGGAATGTAAAAAGCGCGCCATTCGACAACCACGCGGTTAATGAGACTGCAACAAATTCGCGCTCCGGTGTTTTGACCCCTCTCCTGACTTTTTACGAATTGCGATTTATCATTCTGAGAAGAAACTTATAATCTTGGGTCAAATGGGTGTGCTGTGACATTCTGGAAAAACCTCTGGATTGTTTCTCGCCGTGTCTTATCTGGAATATTAGAAACGTGCTCATCGAACGTGTAGACGGAGGCCTCTGTGCGACTGAAAGTGGAGAAAAGTACCATTTTTTTGAGCGGAGAAATGAATGAAGACACGGATTTTGATGAGACACTCCGGATGCTCAAAGAAACACATCAGGCGACAGGCGAACGCGTTCGCATCGACTTGTCAAACGTCATTCGTGGAAACTCTGTTGGTATTATGAACTGGATTCGTTATCTTTATGAATGCCAAGTTCCAATTTGTTACGTCAACGCTCCTGTATGGCTCGTTGAGCAGTTCAATACGATCAACGATTTTTTTAGGATGGACGTATCCGTAGAGAGCTTTTTTGCTCGATTTTATTCTGAAGCAGACGATGATATTTATATGCGTTGCTTAACAGTGGGTGTCGATATTCCACTGCTAGATGATTATTCTGACTATGAACTGAACATGGTTGATGAATCCGGAAAGGCGATGGAAGCCGATTTTTCGACGGAAATGTATTTTGATTTTCTGAGAGAGCTCAAGCAAAAACAGGGTTGAAAAGGCATTGCTTGTAATCGGTTTACGTGTCACTTGAGGAACTTGCTATGCACGTGATTTGTTACCTTCCGGAACAGAGCAGAGCCCTTATCAATGATCTCGCGACTGCAGTGAATGCAACCGGCGGGCGTTTCGATGTGAGTGAAAATATAGAGTCCTGCGAGGCGATTGTGGTCGAGCAAGGCCTGGGAAGAACATTTGTATTTGTAACTACAGATCTTAACTTTGAATTTCTTAAGCAAGTTGAGCAAAAATTCTCGAATTGCAGTTCAATCGTATTGTTAAATAAACAGCTTATCGATCAGCCCACAGAGTTACGCTATTCACCAAGCGTTGTTTCGTTCTTTCCTTTGCCTTCAACGCAAAAGCATTCGGGATACTGGATTTCTGAACTGATGTGTCTGTTTTTAAAGATCAATGAGCGATCAATTTTTGGGCTTGACAAATTGCTTGCGTTTCCTGCTCGCCCTGTTTCGTACCTCGTTTTTAATGATGCTGATAAGCGAAACGCTTTAAATGCTTTGAAACGCCAAGTCATGGGTCTTGGAGAAAATCTAGCCAAAATTAGATTTGAGGAGTATGCGTCCAGGCTTGAAATGATGGTTGATGAGCTCGTTTTAAATGCGGTTTTTAATGCAAATCCGAGTTTCCGAGGACGGCAACGAGGAAATGAATTTTCGCTCACAAATGAAGAATCGGTGCTTGTTTCTTGGGGTTTTGACGGAAAATATTTTGGATTTTCGGTTGTCGACAGGTTTGGCCTCCTCGAGCGAAATATTGTTCTCAATTATCTCGACAAAACCTTGCCCAAAGAAAGTGTGCTTTTGCGGTCGAGTGGTGGGATGGGACTTCGCTTTGTATTTGAGAGAGTTTCACATTTGCACGTCAATGTCTCGCCTTCAAGGCAAACCGAAATTGTAGGCTTGCTTTGTTTTGAGAAAAGACTGCGAGACATCGATTCACAAATGCGATCGTTTTCTTTTTTTAAATCCAATTAAAATATAATTCGTTCAAGTGTCATATCAGTGCAGATGTCTTGGTAGGAATTATTCATAGTTTTTGTGAAAAATTGCCAATCCGTGTGAAAAATAATTTAATAATTTAATTGTATAACTAAATATGTACATCTAAATAGCAATCTGCTAACGGTTGTTTCGATGAAATGCGCAGGGATATATTGCGTAAATTTTCAGGAAAATATCTGTTCTAGGAGCGTGTGAATGCATTTGTACAAGAGATTATGTTTGAGATTTAAATATTCATTACGTCCGATTTCGGCGGGAATCCTCGCTGCAAGTTTAACCCTTGCAGGCGCCTGTGAAAGTAAAACGAAAAGAAGCGGACATACGGTTGCTAAATCTGAAAAAATCGCACCTCAATCTGAATTGCCAGAAGCCCTCCGTGCGCAAGAGCAGATGAAAGATGCGCATTCAATTCCACTTGAGCAGAATGCAGTGCCTCGTCCGGTGCGCGAGTATGATGTCGAAAAATATGAAATCGAAGGACACTTCGATTGGAGCGAAAATGCGCTGAAGGCCACAGTGCGCATTGTGGCAAAGCCCCTCTCTGAAAATCTCACCAGCGTTGAGCTGGATAGTAAGGTTACTGAAGTTCTGAGTGTGACCGACGACTCTGGAAAATCCTTAAATTACGCGCAAGACCGCGAAAAGCAGACTCTAACTATTGAATTGGCGAAAGTTTCCTCAGACAAAGCGGCATTGCAAACAGCTCCCGCAAATTTTGCCGTGCGTATTCAATATATTGCAAAAGCCGATCCCAAAAATGGATTGCTCGGGGTTGTTCCGGAGGCTGATGATCCCGTGAAGTCGCGGGTGGCCTATACCTGTTCTGAGCCCACATTTGGTAAAACGTGGTTGCCAGGGAATCATCATCCCCATGACCGAGCGCTTTTTTCGGTTGCCATCGATATGGATGCCGACGAATCACTGATTGCCAATGGTGATTTATTGAGCGAAGAGGTGTTGAGTTCAGGTCGAAAAAGGATGCGCTACGAAACGCGCTATACCCTTCCCACCTACATCATGGCATTTGCCGTAGGACAATTGGAAAAGGCTGAATCCCTTTTACCGAGAAAATCTGGACCTCTGCCCGTGAGCGTGTGGAAACGTCGTGGATATCCCATTAATTCTGCAAAGCATGTCAGCATGCTCGAAGGAATGATTACAAATTTCGAAACGAAACTCATTCCGTATCCTTTTGAAAAATATGCCGTTGTCTTGTTACCCAAATTTCCTTGGGGTGGTCTCGAAAATGCCTCGATTACCTTCAATACTGAAGATGGCTGGCGAGAAGAGGTTGATTTTGGGCTCAATGCTCATGAACTCGCTCACCAATGGTTTGGCGACCTTGTTACGGTCTCAAAATGGGATGACCTTTGGATCAAAGAAGGAATGGCAACTCTTCTCGCAGAAGAGGCAAGGCGTTTTAAGGATGATTTAGGAAACTATGGTGGACTTTTTGGAACGACATTAAGGTTTTCAAAAAACGATGCCGTGATCGACAGATCTCTACTGCCAGAGGATAAGTACACTTCGGGCCCCTATAGCCGAGCCGGTTGGGTGCTCACGCAAATTCGGAACGAGGTTGGAGAAGAGAAGTTTTGGAGCACCCTTCGAGAGGTTCTGACAAAGTACTCATTTGGGCACATTGGGACGGAAGAGTTTTTGAACGCCTTTGCACCAGCGCTGGGAGCTGAAAAACTCAGTGCCGTGCGTTCTGCGCTTGAAGCAAAAGGGCAACCAAAAATTTCGATTAAAGAAACAACCGCAGAAGGTAAAAAGTCCCTTGAACTCAACGTGGAAGACCCTAACAAAACACTCATTTCAGCTCTTGATCTTGAATGGGTCAGCCTGGGCGAAACCAAACGTCAGAGCATGAAACCTGGAGTTTCCATTTCAATTCCTTTAGACGAAGAAGGTTTTGTGGTGTTGGATCCAAGGGAAGTTCACCCTGAATGGGCGACGAGCTTTGAAGTCGACATGGAAATCTATAAAAACCAACTTCAAACAAGATTTTTCAATGCAAATAAAGGACTGCTGGCAGCTTTTTTAAGCACATCACCTGCGCATCAAATTCGAGCATTGCAAAAATATTCCAATTGGAACTTTGCGACGGCTGAATTTCCAGCATTTTTGGAGGGCCTCGACTCGAAGGCTGGGAAGATGGAAGCACTGAAGGTGGCTTGTTCCCTTGCAACAAAGGCTGAAAAAGCAGGCCAAACAGCTGATGTTAAGTCTTGGACAACCACTTTGGATCCGTTTTGGAAAGCACCTCCCATTTTTGCATTTTACTGGAGCCAAGGATTACAACAGTGTCCGCTGAGTGTCTTTGGAAATGCACTGGCCTCGGATTTTGAATCTCTTAAAAAGTCGCCCGAAGCCCTCGACGGAAATTTGTTTCGTTATTTGGCTAGTTTTGATTTGGGAGTTGAGGATGATTTTACCCACTGGAGGGGTGCATTCGAACGTGCAACTTCAAACTCAGCAAAGGACATTGCGTTGTATGCGATTGGGCGTCATTTGTATAAAGATTCTGGATATACAGACGCGACCGATTCTGAAAAAGAGCTCATTCGTTCATTTTACTTGGAAGCTATAAAAACAGCATCCCATCCAGGTGTGATTCGTAGATTAATGCACTCACTTATCATCTTGAAAGATACATCCTCGTGGACACGATTTGCAGAAACGCTGAAAAAAATGGCGCTGAGTGAATGGCAAGAAAAAGAAATTCTATGCTTGATGAATCCCTTGGCCGACGAATTTCCTGCCCAGTGGGAGCAGTTTCAAAAGGACACCCAGCCTTGGGAAAGTCTTTCCAAAAAGGCACAAAAAATTCTGAAAGATCGCGTAGAAGGCTGCAAGTAACAACTTTCTCAAAAAATTAAGAGTTATGGGAGATTGTGAATGCTGTGGTACAAGCAATTATGTTTGAGTTTTAAACATTCATTTCGTCCGGTTTCAGTTGGAATTCTCGCTGCGAGCATGTTCCTTGTCGCAGCGTGCGAAAGTAAAGCGAAAAGAAGCGGACACACGCTCACTAAAACTGAAATAATCGCGCCTCAAACTGAATTGCCAGAAGCCCTTCGTGCACAAGAGCAACTTAAAGATGCGCATTCAATTCCTATCGAGCAAAATGCCGTAACCCGTGCGGTGCGCGAGTATGATGTCGAAAAATATGAACTCGAAGGACACTTCGATTGGAGTGAAAATACGCTGAAGGCCATGGTGCGCATTGTGGCAAGGCCTTTATCCGAGAATCTGACCAGCTTGGAGCTGGACAGCAAGGTCTCTGAAATTATCAGTGTCACCGACGATTCTGGAAAGTCTTTAAATTATTCGCAAGACTTGGAAAAGCAGACGCTGACCATTGAATTGGGAAAGGTTTCCTCAGACAATGCGGCATTCAAAACGCCTCCTGCAATTATTGCTGTGCGTATTAAATATACTGTTAAGGCTGGCTATAAAAAAGGATTGCTTGGAGTTGTTCCGCAGGCTGATGATCCCGTGAAGTCGCGGGTGGCCTATACCTGTTCTGAGCCAACGTATGGTAAAGCTTGGTTGCCAGGGAATCATCATCCCCATGACCGAGCGCTTTTTTCGGTTGCCATCGATATGGATGCCGATGAATCGCTGATTGCCAATGGTGATTTATTGAGCGAAGAGGTGTTGAGCTCTGGTCGAAAAAGGATGCGCTACGAAACGCGCTATACCCTTCCCACCTACATCATGGCATTTGCCGTAGGACAGTTGGAAAAGGCTGAATCCCTTTTACCAAGAAAATCTGGACCTCTGCCCGTGAGCGTTTGGAAACGTCGTGGATATCCCATTAATTCTGCAAAGCATGTCAGCATGCTCGAAGGAATAATTACAAATTTCGAAACGAAACTCATTCCGTATCCTTTTGAAAAATACGCCGTCGTTTTGCTGCCCAGGTATCCTGTGGGTGGAACCGAAAATGCCTCAATCACTTTTAATACGGAAGAGGGCTGGCGAGATGAGTATGATTTTGGGCTCAATGCTCATGAACTCGCTCACCAATGGTTTGGCGACCTTGTTACGGTCTCAAAATGGGATGACCTTTGGATCAAAGAAGGAATGGCAACCCTTCTCGCAGAAGAGGCAAGGCGATTTAAGGATGATTTAGGAAATTATGGAGGACTCTTTGGAACCACCTTTAATTTTACCAAAGACGATGCTGTAATCGACAGAGCACTTTCGCCAGAGAAAAAGTACACCTCGGGCCCCTACAGCCGAGCCGGTTGGGTGCTCACGCAAATTCGTAACGAGGTTGGAGAAGAAAAGTTTTGGAGCACCCTTCGAGAGGTTCTGACAAAGTACTCATTTGGGCACATTGGGACGGAAGAGTTTTTGAACGCCTTTGCACCAGCGCTGGGACCTGAAAAACTCAGTGTCGTGCGTTCTGCACTTGAAGCAAAAGGGCAACCAAAAATTTCGATTAAAGAAACAACTCAAGAGGGGAAAAAATCCCTTGAACTCAGCGTGGAAGATCCAAACAAGACACTCATCTCATCGCTTGATTTGGAATGGGTCAATATTCTGGGCGAAACCAAACGTCAAAGCATGAAATCTGGAGTCTCCATTTCAATTCCTTTAGATGAAGAAGGTTTTGTGGTGCTCGATCCCCGGGAAGTTCACCCCGAATGGTCGGCAAGCTTTGAAATGGATATGGAAACCTACAAAAACCAACTTCAAACAAAATTTGTAAATGCCCAAGTAGGACTGCTGAATGCCTTTTTAAACACTTCACCTGCGCATCAAATTCGAGCTTTGCAACAGTATTCCAATTGGAACTTTACATCGGCTGAATTTCCAGCGTTTTTGGACGGCATAGATTCGACGGCTGGAAAGATGGAAGCACTCAAATTGGCTTGTTCCCTTGCCAGAAAGGCCGAAAAATCAGGCCAAACAGCTGATGTTAAGTCTTGGACAACCGCATTGGAACCCTTTTTAAAGGCTCCGCCCATATTTGCATTTTACGGGGTCAAGGGTTTGCAAGAGTGTCCGCGGAGTGTCTTCGAAAATGCACTGGCATCGGATTTTGAAACTCTTAAACAGTCGCCCGAAGCCCTCGACGGAAATTTGTTTCGTTATTTGGCTGGTTTTAATTTGGGAGTTGAAGGTGATTTTACCCATTGGAAGGGTGCATTTGAACGTGCAACCTCAGACGTAGCAATGGACATTTCGTTATATGCGATAGGCAGGCATTTGCTTAAAGATTCTGGATATGCGGATGACGCAACCGATACTGAGAAAGAGCTCATTCGTTCATTTTACTTGGAAGCGATAAAAACAGCATCTAATCCTGGTGTGATTCGTAGATTAATGAAATCACTTATCATCTTAAAAGATACATCCTCGTGGACACGATTTGCAGAAACGCTGAAAAAAAAGGTGCTGAAGGATTCGCAAGAAAAGGAAATTCTTTGCTTGATGAACCCCTTGGCCGACGAATTTCCAGCCCAGTGGGAGCTGTTTCAAAAGGACACCCAACCTTGGGAAAGCCTTTCGGAAGATGCACAAAAA
Organism: Silvanigrellaceae bacterium; assembly: GCA_044237915.1. Classification (GTDB taxonomy): domain Bacteria; phylum Bdellovibrionota_B; class Oligoflexia; order Silvanigrellales; family Silvanigrellaceae; genus JBIIEI01. Next base: position 116,152 of record JBIIEI010000003.1, read on the forward strand.
ATTCTGAAAAATCGCGTAGAAGGCTGCAAGTAACAGCGTTTTTGTAAAAATCCCTCCATGAATCCCCCCAGCATTCCGAATCAAGGATGATTCAAAAAGAAGGCACTGCACACCAGTGTCTTGCTGGAGGGGGACGGTATGAAGTCACGAAATCAACAAATTCGAATATTGAGTCTGACCTTGGCTGCTTTTGCGCTTGCATTTTCGTTACCTTGCCATGCTCAAGGGAAGGCGAAATCTGCAATTGACAAAGCAGCAGCATCTTGTAAAGGCGGCGACAAAGCGGCATGTTTTGTGAGTGAAACCATGGATGACAATGCAGAGCACTTGCCAGCCATCGAGAAACAGCTTTCAGCCATGTGCAAGGGCAAAGAACTCAGTCAGTGTTCAGAAATGAAAGATGCCATCGGTAAGGGCAAAAACGTCATTTCTAAGCAGTGCCAAGCTGGAGATGAGCATGCCTGTGCGATGATGGACGAAGTTAAAGCAAAAGGACTGTAAAGAGTCACGAGGCCACGTATGCTCATCATCAGTTGGAACATTAAAATACCAAGGCAAGAGTTGGATTTTTCTTTTGCCCGCAGTTCGGGGCCCGGTGGACAAAATGTAAATAAAGTAAACAGTAAGGCTATTTTATCTTGGAATGTTTTTTCGAGCCCGAGTTTGCCAAGCGAAGTGCGTGATCGATTTATAGCCGCTTATAAAAATAAGATCCGTGAAGATGGTTTTCTCGTTCTTTCGAGCGATCAATTTCGCGATCAATTAAAAAATGTGGGTGACTGCATCGAAAAGCTCGAAGCCATGTTGAAAGCGGTGGCGGTGCCACCCAAAGAGCGTAAAGCCACCAAGCCTTCATATTCATCTGTTCAAAAGAGGCTTCAAGAAAAGAAATCTAATTCACAAAAGAAGATGTTTAGAAAACGATTTGAAGACTAGCACAACCCAAATGCGCTCAAGCTTTAATGAAACATGTGTTTCAAAGTTAAGGAAACATGCTCTTCAGAGCTTGAACGGTATCGTGTGTTTCGTTGATTGTTCTGCGCGCAACGCCCATTTCGAATCCAGGACCATAGCCGAAATTTCGAAAGTTTGTAGGGCCACGTAAATCTTCTTCGAAAGGAGGCCACACTGGGAATTGGCCTTGAAACGGATACCTTTCCACAGTGCCCAACGTCACATCTCTGTTAATGAGCTCTGTGCGCACTGAAGTCGTCAGGTGACAGCTCATGCAATTGGTATTGTCGTTGCCAATAGCATGTGGATTTTCGATGGCATTTAGCGTTGCACTCTTTGATGTCAATTGTTTCTTTTCATCAGATGTGAGTGCAGATTTTTTACCAAGAGCATTTGGCAAATAAAACTGCGCGACATTACGAACCTTAGAATTCTTAAGTGCGCCGTTTATAGGGAAGCCTGCCACGTCAAAAACTTCGGAGCTAAAGCTGTCGAATGATCCACCCGCTCTTGTGTCGAGGAATGAAAATTGTTTTCCGTTCCAGCGCATTTCTCCCATCGTCCACTGCGTTTGAACAGTTGAACTTGTGAGGAATGCGATTTTGTCGAGCATCGAAGACTTGGCATGTTTACCTAAAAACGTGCGGTATGCTTTTGAAACAGACCCATTGCAACTGCTCATTTCAAGTCGAAGTCCGGGATGTGGGCGCAGCGTTGAGGGCTTGCTGTCATATTCATCCCACGACTTTCCTGCTGTGGCAGTTCGAGTCACATCGGCAAACGCTTTAAGGTCGGTTACGATTTGGGCGACACTGGGCACTTTATAGATGAGGTGCATGGCCATGTCATCTGGAAAAGGCGCGCCATCTCCCGTAAAGAACGGTTGCGCAACGACGCGCAATTGGCTTGTACAGCCCTCAAGGTCACTGGGGTACCGAAAGGTTTTTCCAGGGCGCTCAACGCAGAGGTTCAATCGAAAGGAAACAACTTTCCAGTTGGCCTGGTTGCAGGCTCTACCGGGGATCGATCGAAAGAGAGCGAGATGCTGTGAAGGCGTGCGCCCCAACACATGGGCATCATTTCCGCCGCCCACAGGTAAATCGTTTCGAGAGTTGCATTGTCCACTGGGTCCGCGCGCAAAGGCTTCGAAAGCAAATGCGGAGAACTGTGACGCTGTTAGAAATCCACCTGGAATTTGTCCCAGTCCGAGAGCATTGCACATGCCCGTTCCAGAAGTCTTAAAGATTTCATCTTTATCAGAGAAAGCTTTGAGGGGAATCAGAACAGAAACGTCGGTGCTTTCAAGGGGAACAGCTTGCGCTGAACCGGCTGATAATAACAAAGCAGCTACAATAAAACGATAAAGACTTTGCATGGGCGCTCTACTTTCAATCAATCAAAATGTTGCCAATTACTGGCAAGCGTTAGGTGTTTTTCCATCGAGTGCTGCGGCAACAGCATTAAAGTTACAAGTTCCCTGTGCCTGAATGCGCGTTACAATGGTAAGCGATTTAGCAACGTCATCACATTTTTTGATGTTGGGCATGGTGTTGGGATTAAAGTAGCAGCGAACATAGGTTTGTTCTTTAGCAGGATCCATGCCAGGGATGACAACGTCTGTGCCATTAGGCAAGCGTTGATTCTTGTAAAAGCAGTTTGCAGCGAGAGATTGAGGGATGCGAATTTGAAGGGCAACAATAGGTTTGGGCTCTTCTTTTCCGGTTGGAGTGCGAACGGTTTTTGCAGCAGGAGCATCGAGGCCAACGCCACAGCCATTTTTAACCATGGTGCCAATCACAGCGCAAATTTGGGGGTCAGATTTACGACCGCAAACGCAGCCTGGGCCTTGGCAAACGCCCTTGCGTTTAATGCAAGATGCCACGATGCCTTCGCGAACTTGTCCGGTGGGCTCTTTTCCGCCAACCAAAAATTGCTGGCTGTTGGCAAAAGTCTGATTAAACAAAGGATTCAGTTCGTTTTTTGTAAGAAAATGCGGACGTGTACCATCAAAGTTGCTATTGAATTCGCACTGTAGGCCTTTGTCGAGTGTACGAGAGTTGCGTGTCCACTCGCAGTATTCTTCTTGCGAATTCAGGCCAGATTTGTCAGGGCGATTGCCAAGGCAGTTCCATGTGAGCTCTACAGTTTTATTTGCAATAATAGTGGCGGTATTTTCGTCGGATTTCGAACTTTCGTCTTTATCACCGCACCCCGTGAATGCAAACAATAATGTAGCGACTGCAACTGTAGCAGCAGCGAACTGTTTCTTGAGGCGTGAACTAATTTTCATATCAAATGCTCCTTTGTGTTTTCAACACGTACAACTTTGGAACGAGAAATCTTTATTCAAAGTAAAAACGTAACACTTATTCATAAGTGTTACGTAAGTCGAATTTATGGAACTTTCAAGATGTTTTTGTTCGTGAAATTAGTTACTGCCGCACTTTCATTTGCAGTGCGCTGAGCGATTTGTGCCTGCTTAAAAAAGTAACCAAAGTTTCGAACGCTATAGAGTTGAGTTGAAAGCTGTCCAGACGCCACAGCTGTGCTGATACCTGCAGGTGCAGGAAAGCGGAATTGGCTATTATTGACAAATGTCTGAGCTGCGGATCTTTCTCTTTCAATAACACGCACTGCAGTATGGCAGCTTACGCAGTCTACGGAGCCTTGTGTGTGAACGTTGGGATTTTCTATTTTCATCACGTTGTCGACCAAGGCTTGGGTCGGAGCAGCGCCTTCAAGGAGTGCTGCAGTGCTTGCGCCTGAAGGACGTGGTGTTACGGAATTTTCAGCAAAGGTCGATTGAACCTTGGCGCCGTTGGTGTTTGGGATGCTAAACAAGGTGTAATTTCCGTTGCTCACGCTTCCACCAAAGAAAACCCAAGGATCTGAATTTCGAGTTCCCATAAACGCAACTTGAGTAAGGTTGCTTGCGCCCATATTTCTTAAAACAAAATCTTTAACAAGTTTTGTATAAGCAGCACTGTTGCTCTTTAAGCCGGGGTGTACACCCAGTGCTCCAGAAGTGCTGACAGGGGAAGCTTTTTTGAGTGCGAGAAGTTCTTTGGCAATAGCTTCTCGTTGGCTAAGTGCAGGATGATAAATCAAGTGCGCAGTCATGTCGGCTGTGTTGTTACCAGCAGCAGGTTGAGCAACAAGGCGAAGTTCGAATTTACAGTCCGCAGGATTTGCTGAATTCATGCGTGGAAAGCAGGGATCGTAACGGAAGCTTACGATTTTCCAGTTTGCAATATTATTGGGATCGATTGAATCGTTAAAAGTGACTTGTGCCTGGCTTTTGCCAGTTGCAACAACTTTAGTGAAGAGAGCTTGAGGCCAAAGTGCGCCTTTGGCACCGGCTTCTGTGACCTTAATAAGCTGGCTGTCGATCAAGGGAAACAAGATTGAAACATCGTTAGTTTCCAACTTGCCAGTGGGTGTGCCACCTGGAGGAGTGCCTCCTGCAACGGAGAGAACAGTTCTGTGCAATAATCCTCTTTCGCTGACGCGGCTGCGGCCATTTGCAGCATCGTCGCCACGGCATACAACTTCCATACTGGTTGGAAGCGTACGAAGGACGGTGGTTGGGTTGCTCACGCTGCGAAAGTTCACATCCGTGCCCGTTACGATGAGGGCCGTACCCGGAGTACACGCTGCTGTTCCTAAAGGCTGACCTGTGGACTTCACCCTCAAAAATTGCTTGCTGATGAGGCCTTCTTCGTTGAGGGCAACAAGCGCAAAATCACCAGCGTTGGCTTGGCAAACGCCTTTGACGCCGTTTGACAACGCACGAACGAGAATAGGTTGTCCGTTTCCATCTTTGAGGTTTGCGTGGCGAAAGTTTACAATTCCATCAGCAGACTGAGTTTGAACGGTTGTTCCAGCAGCGCAGGGGCCGGTAAGTGCATGCAAATCACCGCTGTCGTTGACTTCTTCCTTATCTCCACATCCAGACATCAATCCTAATAAGGCCAGAGCGCTTGAAACACCGAATTTTTGAATCTGCAACACTGAACAGGTCTCCTGATTTGCAATCCCCGAAAAAGGGAGTGTCGTATACTGATTTGGATGCTTCTCCTAAAAATGCCTAGGAAAAGACATTCCGCACCCCACTGTTGACAAAACAGATTTTAGTAGAATGTGCAATAACTTTTTATATTTTGTGAAGACTGAAGGTCGGCAGATCTTTTGCCCAAAGGCCGATATACAAATTTTTAACAATAGTATTGAGAGTCTAAAATATTTGTTTGTATTCTGCTTTGGTTCGTCTTTTTTGGGAAGTCGTATAAGACTTCAAAAAAAACACAGTAATATACACCCCAGCTGCATTTGTGGACTTAAAATAGATGTTGACAAGTGAGACTATTTTCTAGGATGAGCAACGGAATGAAAAGTCTGATGCAACAAGTTTTGTAGTATAGGTGCAGTATGTTTAATCAAAAAAGAGATATCTTAGTCTTCTTTCTATGTATTTTATTTTTCTGGCAGTGCGGAAAAGCACCTTCTGACGAAACTGAAGTTGCGGCTATACATAGTGACGCCTGGGAGCGCAGCTGCGGGATAGGATTTGATTTTGATACAACACACAAGATCTGTGTCACAAACTACGAAATCCTCGGACCTTTTACTCCCTATCTGATTGAAACCTGCAAATCGCTGGCAAATGGCACATCAAATGCGCAAGAAAGAGCTACGAGGCAAAAAATCTGCCAAAATATTGCTGTTTGGGAGAAAAAATGGGGACTTCAAGTGCTGAAGTTTGCGGCAAATAAACAGGCCAGTGACCCCTACTGCCTTCCCGGCACACAAAGGGATAAAAAGACAAGACTTTGTATGAACGGCGATGACGTTTATGGCCCCTTTGCCTCTTGGATGATCAAAAAGTGCGAGAAATATTATAGAGATATGGTATGCGAATACAACCGTTGGTCGCGCAAGATGGCAGAAGATATTTTAGATGCTGGTCCGACAGGGGTCCCTAAATCCGCGAAAGGAACGGCAGCACGGCCTGCTTCCAACGGAACCACTGTTGGAAATGGTGTGGTGCGTCTTAAGTCGGCTCCCTATCTTTGCCAAAGAGACAATGAGATTAGCCCGGCGGGCTCTTGCCAAGCCACTTCAGCCATGATGGCTGCAAATGCTCTCGGAAAAACAGGTGGATTTCGAAATCCAGACGATATGATGAGAAGATTTGGAAGGGAATGGCTTAAAGAGACTGGCACTGTTGCAAGTGCCTTACGTGAAATGGGGCTTAAAGGAACTCAATTTTTTGCGAAAGGCTCAGAATCGCAAATTAAAGCTGCTATTCGGAGCGGATTTCCTGTCATTTTGCAACTGTGTTCAACCAATTCCGGACATTTTATCAATATCATTGGCTACGATTCTAAAGGCTGGATTGTAAATGATCCTTATGGTCGGTGGAATGGCGGAGTTTATGCTTGCTATTCAGGCTTCCCGGACGACGGATTAAGCATCGGTGCAAGCTTTCCATTTGACACTCGGTGCGAAGGTCAAACGGGGGGTAAGGGTATTCACTATAGCTACGGTAACATTCGCAGGGCAGCAGCGGAGTATAATACCGATGGAAAATATTGGATTACCATTGTGAAGCCATAAGAAAAATGAATTGTATTTTAATTCAAAACTATGCAAAAAACAAAGAGCAAAATATGAGTTTCGCAAGTAAAGTAAAGTGCGTTTTGATGTCTTCTTTCATGATTTTCATGTCGGCCTGTGGCCCTCAACAAGAAGAATCTCCTTCTGACACGAATCAAGTCCCCGCTCGGGGTGATCATAAAATCCCAAGCAAGTGGCTTGGCTTCTGCCTTCCCGGATATAAGATGGATTCTTATCGATTGTGCGTCAATGAATCTTCAAAAACAGCAGTTGGACCCTTTACTGCTTTTATGATGGAAGGCTGTAAAAATCAGGCAAAAGCTTATGGAATGCCACCTGAGCATTGTTCAACAAAGCGCTACTGGCCCATCGCACTCGCCAGAAAACTGCGTGCGCCCCGTGGTTTGGATTTTCTTTCAGACTGCATGCCAGGTGCATCGAAGCAAAAGAATGGCCTGTGCCGAGGCGTTGAAAACGACAATGCCAATGCCTTTGGCCCCTTTCCACGCAGTTTAATCACGCTGTGTGTTGAAGAAAATACAGGTGAAGCTTGCTTTGGAATGAGGATGAGTTGGAAACTTACCTCGAATTTTTGGGACCGAATTCTGAATGAATCAAAGCCTAAACCTGCGGGCAAAACAACGTGGGATATTGCCCAACAAGTGGTTTCGCCTTGGACCAAACTTTCGATGGCCATTGGATATGCCGAAGGCACGCTTGAAATCAACGGCGAAAAAACTTCCCTCTACTATTATCATAATGATTCAAATCTAAGAAACGTTGGAGTTTGGAGCTGTACTCTTGCTTGCGTAGGAATGAGCCCTGAGCAGGCCGACAAACATTACCTGAAAACATACATCCAACCTTCATTGCCTGATTTTATCGCAGCCGTTAAAAATGCAGGCATGGATCCCAATTTGCCTCTCTTGGGAGTGGGCTTCTTTCTTCAAGTCACGCAGTCACCCTGGGCTTCCCAAAATTTTTTAAGGAAACTTGGTCAGATGGGAAAGGTTGCCAACTTCCAAAATGTTAAAAACGTCATGATTAATTCCTTTTTCGAGTCCGATGGAAGCTTAAGTGCATTCAAGGGTGACGAATCTTGGCTCAGGCATGATCAAAATCGCAGACTTTCGGCAGCAATTGATTTTCTTCAGTACCAAGGCTTCACTTTTTGAACGAGCGCAAAACCTAAATGGCTTCAAGAAATCGCACGCTAAAGCCAACGCCACGAAGCAAGGCCTGCAATCGTCATGATGAGCGATCCTCCAACGTGTAAAGCAATGACTCCTATCGCCCATCCGAGCCTACCTTGCTGAAGGAGATTGACGACTTCCAGCGAAAAGGTCGAGAAAGTTGTAAGCGCACCACAGAATCCGGTGATCATAAACAACTTCAAATCGGGGGAGAGATGTGGCGAATGGGCGAAAAAAGCAATGCTGAGCCCAACAAGGTAACTGCCAAACAAATTGGCGGCCAACGTTCCGAGAGGCATACTTAGACTTATGGAATTGAGCTTGAGTGTAAGTACCCAGCGAAGAAGTGCGCCAAGCATCGCGCCGGAAGAGACGGCAAAGATCGTGAGGCTCATAATCTGTCCTGTTTGTAATTGAAAAGGCCGACCTGTCAATTTGAATTGTACCCTTTCCTGACTTCAAGAAGTCGAGTAATATCGCGTCTTATTGCCGTTTGTCATCAAATCGACCGAGCATGAATTGCTTCTGGCTTTTTGTTCCGATGAGGAGTTCAATTTCTGATGAAAGAAAGACATGCAAAACTCCACGCCTGTTCGATCGAGCCCATGGCTTATATTTCTAATTTTCTTACGTCTGGGTTCTACGTCGTTTGGGGGGCCCATTGCCCATCTCGGATTTTTTCGAGCTGAATTTGTTATAAAAAGGCGATGGATATCGGAACAAAGCTACGCAGATTTGGTAGGACTTTGTCAATTTCTTCCCGGACCCGCAAGCAGTCAAGTGGGTATGGCGTTAGGCCTCTATCAAGGCGGGGTCAGGGGAGCACTCGCTGCATGGGTCGGATTCACTCTTCCCTCTGCCATTATCCTCATTCTTTTTGCACTGGGTATCGCAAACTATGGAGAGGTCATCTCGGCTGCCGCACTGCATGGGCTCAAGGTTATAGCAGTCGCTGTAGTCTTACAGGCTATTTGGGGCATGGCTCAAACAGCATGTGCCGATAAAAGGCGAATGTCCCTCATGGCAATTGCAGCTTGTGTTACTTTGCAAGCTCAATCTCCGTGGATTCAAGTCGTCATTGCGACCGCTGGAATTGTAGGTGTTTTTCTATTAGATGCAGAGCTGAAGACCGAACATGATCTGTTCCCATTGCGGATTCATCGTATTGAAGGAGTGTTTTGGCTTGCGCTCTTTTTTTGCCTTCTTTTCGGCCTGCCTTTTCTTGCCCATACCTTTCCACATCAGATGCTCTCTTTGATTGATTCATTCTTTCGTGCAGGAGCACTCGTCTTCGGTGGTGGCCACGTCGTTCTTCCGCTCTTGCAAGCAGAACTGGTTCCATCAGGTTGGATCGACAATGAAACTTTTCTTGCAGGGTATGGTGCTGCGCAGGCTGTTCCTGGGCCACTATTTGCGTTGGCCGCGTTTTTGGGCGCTTCGATGAAAGTCCCACCAACCGGTTGGATTGGTGGTATTCTATCCCTTGTTGCTATTTTCGTTCCTTCATTCCTGATTATTGTTGGTGTTTTTCCATTTTGGGAACAGTTGCGCCTTAACCGTCGAGCCAGAGCAGCTCTTGCTGGAATTAATGCTGCTGTAGTGGGTCTCCTCGTTGCGGCATTTTATACTCCAGTATGGACGAGTGCAGTTCATGCTCCTGAAGATTTTGCCCTTGTTCTGACAGCTTTAGTTGCATTGATGGTCTGGAAATTGCCATCTTGGTCTGTTGTTGTGGGTGGGGGAGTTGCAGCGTGGGCATTGAGCAAATCCTGAAGACTCACGTTTTGTGAAGTGATCTCAAAATGTCCATGGAAGTGTTTTCAGATTTTTCGTACTTGCTGAAAGTCACTTTCAACCATCGGAGAAGTCATGAAATCAAAACTTTTAGTTACCCTCGCACTTATTCTTGCTCAATCCTCCTGTAAAGACTCTATGACAACGCAATCTCAGGCTCCGACCCCCGAAGGCGATAAATCTTTTGCAGCGGAATGTGCGCGCACTGATCTCACAGAATCGCAACAGGTCACTTTTAAAGCGATCAAGGAATGGGCAAAGTCAGAAGACTGCGAGAAAGTCGAAAAAGTGCTTTCTACTGCAAAAGTGCTCGACCTTTCGAATAAGAATCTTGAAGATCTTTCTCCGCTTTCTCTTGTAGGACCTTTGCCCGAACTCAATCTTTCGGGTAATAACATCTCAAATGTTGAAGCCCTTCGTGCACTCACAAGCTTGCGATACCTTAATTTAGGCCAGAATAAACTCGCAGATGTTGGCCCCCTCGGTTTGCTCATACAATTGCAAACACTGACGCTCTCTGACAATCCTATTTCGAATCTTTCTCCCCTTGGAACACTTACGAATCTAGAGTTTATTTTTGTAGGCCGAGTTGAAAGTGCCGATGTTACCCTCGACTCCACATTGCCTCGCGACGAAGAACACTGCCCTACAAAAACACTGTCGCATCCTTTAAATGTGTTCTGCGACGCGCATAATACGAAAGCTGCTGAAATTTTAAATGGCGTGGTAAACTAAGCCTAAGTCGAGATAATATTCGAGCCGTTTTCGAGGTGTGGGTTTCAACTCCACCTCAACAATTCTTCCGCGCGAGCTTCCACTTCCCTCATGAGTTGAAAATGCCCCGCCGGCGCCCACACGGAAAGCAAGGCGTTTCGCGTCGCCGGTTTTAAAAGCTTCGTAGCCTGTTGCCAGGCCCAATTTAACTCCAAAATTCTTTTCCTTCCAAGTGATCCAGTCTGCGATTTCAAACTGATTGAGAGCGAGAAAGGGTTCGACATGCAATCCGACGAAGAGTGGATACGTGAGATCGAGCGCCTGAGGGCTCACGGTATAAATTTCGAAGTCTCCAGGTAAGCTGATATAAAATGCAGGATATTTATGGGAAAAAGAATAGAATTTATTGAGCGCAGAACGGATGCGATCGTTTTCCCGGCCTTCGCGATAGATCTGAGTTTGTCCCGTAAATTTTTGTTTCGCTAAATATCCCTGAACAGAAACGCCTTGGGTATAGTCACCTCCAAGTTCCGTTGCAAATTCAGCACGTGCAAAATATCCTTCGCTTTCGCCTTTTCGCTCCTCAGAATCTTCAAAATTAAAAGACCGATATCCTAGGGCCACATTTGCAGCAGACTTGCCCGCTTGACGTCCCATGATCTGTGCACCAAGAAAGGCGTCCATGTAAATCCATTTTCCCGGAGTCTGCAGAGGCCCAAAAAGTGGAGTTCCCACAAGTGCCGACAGATCGCTTCCAACGACAAACATTTTCCACAGACCATAGGCACAGGTGTCCTGTGTTGAACACCGAATGCCCTTTACGGAAGGAAAAGTTGCAGGATGAAGTCCCATTGTGAGAAAGCTGCGTGCAGGGACAAGTGTGGTAGGCGCTTGAGCTGCAGGCGTTGGGGCTGCAGGCGTCTGAGCGCTGTTTTGGGCGGTTGCAGAAGTCGAAACGAAAAGGGATAGAGCGAGTCCAAGGAGCATTGACGTTGCTGAATAAAGAAACAACGGTGGCAATTTTGGTTCCATAAAAAATCTTTCTGTACGGCGAGTGATGAATATGCTTTTTGTCATCCTTTCACCTTTGTCAGTGCTTTAATGCTTGTCAGGTAAGGCCGCCGTTCTAGGTACGTAGGCCCCAAACAAAGCTCTAATACACTGCCGCCAAGGTGTTTCGGACTGAGCTGCTGATCTTTGGCTTCCGAGATGGGAACACCGGTGTCGTAGTTCACATCTTGGGCCAGCAAGAATTCGTCGGTGCCGCCCACGGCTCTGCCCCCGTCGATGCCTCCGCCTATCATGAGCGCTCCACCCACGGGCCAATGATCGCGTCCTCTCGAATCGTTCAGTTTGGGGGTTCTTCCAAAATCGGAATAGAGGACGATGAGGGTGGAATCGAGTTTTCCTGCTTTTTTGAGTTCGTCGATAAAGACCGAGAGGGCTTTATCAAATCCAAGTAAAGTGGGGCCCAAGGATTGTTCTTGATTGGCGTGTGTATCAAATCCACCAATTCCCATATTTACACAGGTGACAAGGTCTCCCTTGAGCAGTTTTAATGTAAGTGCAAAGGCATCGATGAGTCCGTCGGGACGACGCATGGTTTGCGGGCCATTTGTGGGAGTCTGAAAAGCGCTTGTAAATGGGGCTTTATCTGCATTTCCGAGGGACAATTGATTTCCTACTCCACCTTGAATTTGCTCTTTGATGCGTGCTTGCGCAGCACCTAAAGATCGCAGGCGATCGCTGTCGCCCATCTTTGCCTGCACCCGTGCAATAGAATTTTGCAAATAGGTGAGCAGTTGATTTTTGCGTTCGATCTGATCGGATTTTGTGGGATACATAGAACGGTATAATGCGAGGTTTTCGGCACGAACCGCAGAAAGTGTTTTAGACAATCCCCGATCGGTGCGCGGCTCAGATCCCCCTGAGAGCTGAATAAGGGGAATGACATCTTCGCTTTCTGAGGCAATAATGGCAGGTATTGAGGCCGCGTTTACTCTGCCGTTGTTACTTAAAATTGACGTGTCCATGTAGGTGTGGCCTGCATCATGGGAGGTTGTTCCCATGGCAAGACCTCTCACCACTACAACGTCTTCTCCATGTGCGGCAATTCCGCTTAACCATCTCCCAATTTTTGTATTGGAGTCTCCGCCGGCCAGCGCATGAGCAGCTTCAAAGCCATACATCACATCCAATTTGGCATTGGAATTCACTTTGGGGTCTGTGGTTTCGAGCAGGTCCCAACCGCCACTCATATTGATCCACACTAATTTTCTCAGTATTTTTGTGGATGATTGTGCATATGCTGCAGAGGCATTGAGGCCTAATTTCGTCATAAGTGCCGCAGTCGAGAGGTAACCTGCCAGACTGACACCTCGACTGATGAATTGCCTTCTGGAAAATTCGTTGATTTCAGAGGGAAGAATGAGGGAACTTTTATTGATTGTCATGGGTTTTTCTCCAGCCAGCAGCGCACGGCCTCTTTAAGATCGTAAACTTGACCCGCTGAGGGTGGGCCCGACTGTCCGGGAGGCATACTTCCGCTCGACATCTGATCAACGGTGGATTTTCCGAGCCGTTTCCAGTCCTGTTCGGTGTTGAGAAGTTGCCTTCCTGCCTCTGCGGTATGGCATGTTCTACAGTTGGTCTCGCCTGTTAACTTAGGTAAAATATCTGCTGCAAAGGTATACGTGTCTTTGCATTTTCCGATAAAAGAATTGGCATCGGGAGCTTTGCCAAGGGGTGGCTGATCGAGAGGTTCGGTCACAGTGGCATCGGCCCGCTTTCCAGAGGTAAATGTAGGGTGTGTCGATACAGCATAAACAAGTTCGCGAAAGCTATATTTTGTTTGAGTAAAGTAATCGGTTAATGCATCACGCACAGGTTCTTCGCTCTTAAAGAATTTCCGACCCACCAGCCATTCCCAAACATTTTGAACGGTGCATGCTGCAAAGGCGCGATCAGAGCGAATAATATCGGCAAGTTCGGCAATGGATGTTCCCGATTGCCCATTAAAGGACGCAACTTTGTGGCCTCCAATGCCTTTGTAAAGATCACCGCCTTCGCCCCAGACACCAAAAAAGTCGGAAAGTGGATCAAGCGTCGCATGGCAACCTTTGCATCCTTCTCTTGTTCTTAAATCGCCTGGATCTTGCGGAAAAACCTTTGGAAGTTCGGCAGAAAGTTTTCGACACAAAAGCCTTTCATAGAGTTGATTGGCACGGGTTCGATTTTTTTCGTAGCGCCTGAGCCAACTAAACGTGGTTAATATACCTGCCGTTTCAGAGGTTCTTCCGCTATATATCAGTCGAAACCTTGTGTCTGTGAGGCTGATTTTATTCACTTGACTCAAGACGTTTGCAGAGAGGTTTAACTTTTCAAGGTTAAAATGTTGGGCTTGCCTATAGAAATGTGCCAGGGATCCATCAACAGCGGTAAGCCCTGGTTCAAGTATTTTCGTGTAGGGAAAATTTTCATGCACGACAGCAGTGGCAATGCCGGCAGGTTGCTTGGCAAGAGACTTAATGATGTTGACTTTGGAATCAAAGATTTCACTTGCCCCCAGTTCAGCATTTCGGGCCTCGTCCGCATCTTCATATTGAATAAAGCACCGACTTAAATCTGCCCCACATGCTCTACTGATACTCGGGCAAACCCAGGCTACAACGCCCGGTTTCCAAAATGCACTTACGGTTTGTTCCATCGCCTCTGGACAGAATGAGACTTTGGCATTTTGCTTGCGTCCAGCCCAAAAACACCGGTATCTTTCGTTGGCAGCTTTGCCACGGCGGCAAGTGATTTTCGCAAACTTGGTGTTGAGATCGTTTAAATCTCCATTCTGTAGTTCCTCTAAATACATCTCGGGCAGGCCAATTCCAAAGATGCGTTCGTGATAACGTAACACGGAGTCGTAAAATCCGGGGCTTTGAATAAATTTTCGAACATGTTCGCGGTACGCCTGCGGTGTTTGAGTTCCTGCTTCAAACTCTGCATCATTTGGCATTCTGCCCGCTAAAAGATATCCCGACCGTTTAAGGGCATGCAGAAAATCATCTTCAGCGAATGCCATTTTATTCATGTAAATGCAGCCAATCCCCGCAAGGAGAAGTGCGATGATTTTCGTTATCATAGCAGCAATGCCTCCGCGTCCATGGCAAGAAAAGTGCACGCTGTTACGTAGCTTGCAGGAGTCACGCGTCCTCCTTGCTTTTCAGATTCTACGACGGCCTTTAATTGAACGAGGGTCTCTGCTGGAATCTTTGAAGTGGGAAGGCCCAAAATTCTTTGCGCAAGAAACTTTAAATTTTCGTCGATTGAAGTGGGATCGAAAGGCAACACCGTTTTCCAGCCGGGCTGAGCATCTACAGAGGGATTAATCAGACCTTGGCACACATTTTCTGCGACTTTTTGTGTTGCAAGCAGAGATGTTGCATCGTAAGTCTCTTGAGGAATCGTTCGGAAATCTTGACTTGCGCCGCCTAAAAGCAGTCGATAATCTTCCACTCTGCCAATTTCTTTGGCAACTGTCATATCTTCGTTTCGAAATTGGCGGATCATTCTTCGCGCAAAAAGATCAGGATCTGGACGCACAAATGCAGGTGGAATCGGTGATGTGATTTTATAAATTTCGTCGAGTTGTGCTTCGATGGCATCGCCTGCCCGTGCGCCCAATCCATCAAGATTCCCTGCATTTCCTGAATCGCTACCCCGAGAATTGCCCTTTCGGCAGCTCACAAAGACAGTCAGAAATATGAGGGCCCAGAGGCCTCTCTTTTCAATTAAAGAATGCTTTAAACAGTTGTGTATTAATCTCATCGTTGCAACTCCACTCAGGCATAGGGCTTTGTTGAGCTTATTCTTTACAGAGGCAGGTGACATCCCGCTTTTAAAAGAGAGGTGTAAACAGAGTATTTTGCAGACACCTCGGGAATGTTCTGATGGTCACTTCCAAAGGCAAACAGAAACGAAACAAAAGGACGTAATGGATACGAAACAGCCTCGGCTGAAACTTGCAGGGAAGTGGTGGCTATTTTATCGAGATCCATGTAGGCAGGATCGCTATAAATTGCGGTGCGGTGGGAAATATCGTATCTCGTCGTCACAATGCCTGGGAGGGCAAGCCAGACGGCCCCAAAATTCACATCAAAAAAGTCGCGATAGTTGTTACCTCCATCTTCGTCCTTTGCGATGCCTTCAGCGGCACGCCAGAAGCGGGCTTCAAAGTCGAGCTGGAGTGTGAATACATCTGGAAAGAGTGCAAAGATTCCCAATGCAGAGGGAACGAAGACTGTTTCCTTGCCGGAGTTGGAAGTGTCGTCGCGGGCCACGGTGCTAAAGGTTCGTTTAGAATGGCCACCAAAGCTAAAATGTAGGCCGCCGGCCCACTGAGCTGAACGCTTCAGGAGTCCTATTCTGGGATCTATCACAAAAGCCCCGGCGATTTTCTTGGTGCTCAGGGCATCTGAGTTGATTTTTGTTTTGACTTCATATCCTGGCAACCAATGAAGTCCAAGGCCCGCAAAAAGATCGAGGGTGTCACTTGCATAATATGTGCCATCAAGGTTGCCAGAGAGTAACGACATCGTGCGGGAATCTTGCTGTCCCGAAACACTTTCTTCTGTGGAATGATTTTGTAGGAAGTATTTGAGGCCTCCACGTGCTGAAGCTTTGGGATGGACAGGCATGGAGCCTTGTGCAAAGAGCCCGGCATCGAGTCTGCTATCGGCCCAGACGAGGTCTGTTCCCTTTGGCTCAATGGAACCCGAAAGGTAACGTAACACAGTTCCCGACTTTGTAACTTTAGTTCGTCCTGATGAAATTGCTTCCCGTCCAAGTGCTTCATCCGGGGCGATCATTTCTGAAGCCGTTGCTGTAAACCCCAGCGTAAGGCCATGCCCCGCAATCCCAATCATCAAAATCAAGCACAGCAAATATCTATCGAAACAAGGCACCCTGCGCATGGGCAACTTTGTAAACGGCATGGGACTTCCTCGGAAGGGCTTTTTTCAGTTGAAGTCTAACACACATGAATTTATTTATGCAGCCGAGGTGGGTGCGAGCCCGAGCGTTGAACCGTGTCCTGTTTCCCATTTGCGCTTGGGAATCTCGATGTCAAATTCTGTTCCCTGTCCCGAGGTCGTGCGAACTTTGAGGTTTCCTCCTGCCTCATGGACTGCATTTGCAAAGGCACTCATACCGACGCCTCTGCCTGAAATTTCGCTTGCCGAGGAACGGGTCGAAAAGCCATCGCGAAAAACGAGCTGAACAATGTCCTGCTCGGTAAAATGTACGACTGATTCTGGAGTAATGATTTGCGCCTCAAGAGCTTTTGCAAGGACCTTTTGCGTATCAATTCCTTTGCCATCATCGCGCACAAGCACGCGCCATGAATCAGACGTTTCTGAAAAACTCACTTCAATGCTCGCGCAGGCCGGTTTTGTTCCACGATCCCAGGGGTCTTCGATTCCATGATCGATGGCATTTCGGATGAGATGAATGAGATTTTGCGCAACAGGCAGCATCACATCGGGCCGCATGGGGGTGTCGCCGCCCGAAATTGAGATCTTTACCGATTTTCCTAAGTCGTGAGCTAGTTTTTCGACATAATCGTCAACGGGGCCAAGCAGTGCAGAGGCTGGTTTTTGTTGAATTGTGGCAAGCCAAGCCTGAACTTCATCAAAAAGGAGAGTTGAATTCTGAAGGACTTGAACCCGGTCATTGAGTTCCTCGATTTGCGATCTTTTCACATGAAAGACCTCTTCTGAATCCATTTCATATCGAACATGCAGAATGTCGGAATAGGTATTTAAAAAATGACAAACTTCTTCTTCGATACGGATCAAGTCACCTCGATCCACATGGCGTTTGTCTTCGATATCGTGGACCAATCTTGAAAGTGTCATGAGCCCAAATGCGCCCGAGTTTCCTTTTAAAGTGTGGAGCTGTTCACGTATTCCGGTCTGATTTTCTTTTGCAAGCTCTATTTTTGCGGCCTGAATTCCCACTTTGGTTTCGTGAATAAATGATCGAAAAGAATCCATGCTTTGCAAAATTCTAATCAGCATTTTATTCTCTGAGGCTTCGCGTTCTGCTTTTTCAAGATCACTGATATCAGTCAGGGTAAACAGTATAAATTCGACTTTGTTTTCTAAATTTCGAACTGTACTTCCTTCAAGCGCAAGAATTCTATCGCAAACCGAGAATCTTTTAGGTAACTGGTCTAGCGACACACTTTCTGGAAGAAAGTCTTCGAAAACCTGATCGACAAGCAGATTAAAATTGGCATGACGTTCCACTGCAATGCCCAAAAGTTCTGTAAGGACACGATTCTCTATATTTTGACAGGACAAAAGTTCGAGGCAACTTTTTGAATATCCATTTTGGACCTTGAGTCCTTGAGAAACAAGAAAGAAGCCAGATTTTACGTTATTCAGAATGGTTCTGATTTGGGCGGTTCGCTCTTCTACAACTCTCTCGAGATTTGTATTTGCCGCTTCGAGCGCCGCATTTTTCGATTCAATTTCTTCAAAAAGTCCCTTCAGTGCGCCACGGGCAAATTCTAGAGTTTGTCCCAGAACTCCAATTTCATCGCTTCGTTTCCAATGAAAAGATTCCGAAAGATTGCGGCGCGAGATGCGTTGTGCCTGCTTGACGAGGAGTGAAACCGGAGAGAGGACTCGATTATTGAGCAAAATGACCAAGAGAGAGAGCATGATCGCAAGCTGAATAGAGGTTGCAATAAGTGTTTCGCTGAGTCTGTCTCCGAGGATTTTATCGAGATGCCCTGTGCTGATCTTGACTTCTGCTGCTCCGATGGCCTTGCCGTCGCGCAAAATATTGCCACTTTTTGAAAGCACAGACCCCGAGTCTGGTGTTTCATTGGTTTTTTTCACAAAAACCGATTTATCTGTACCTAAGATCGTTACTTCAACGACTTTAGGATCTGCAAATACTGACTTTAAAAGTGGTTGTGTTCCTTCTTTGTCTAAATTCCAAAGAAGGTCTGGCATGCCCATGGCGACAATCTGTGTGATGCGCTTGTGTTCTGCCTGCAGTTCACTTGTGAGCTGCTGTTTTTGTTTCTTTAAACTTCGGTATGTGCTTACAGCATTGGGCACTGTAAGTCCGAGGATGACCCCACCGATAAGGACAGTGCTGAGTCGCAAACTTCGCATTTGAATCACTCCAACAGGTCTCACTTCATCTTGAAATTGATAAGTAGGACTAACGAAGGGTTATTCGGAAGCAGCAAAAGGAACTGAAGAAGAATCCTTGTGACATTTTGCGACATCTATAAATCATTGAAAAGATTTAGAGGGATACGACTCTGCACGCAGCTGGCGAGCTTGGATATGGAATGGTTTTGCCTTTTTGGATATTGATTTGTGCAGCAGTCACTCCGCTCTTCAAAGCATCTCCCAAATTGAAACTCAAAGAATATCGAACGGTAACACTCGAACCTACTCCGCTCAACACAAGCTGCTCTGTTTCAGAGTCATAAGAAGAATCACTGAGTGAAAAGGCTTTATTGTCTTCGGGAATCAGAATTTCGCCTTGTGCAGACAAAAGATCCAGTGAGTGGGCGCCACTTGTTAAAGTGAAGGTTGCGGTGACTTCTGTAAATTTGGACACTTGGCTGAGCGCGGGGCGTTGGGCAACGATGCATTTCAAAGTGAGATTGCTTTTTGTGCCAGCAGGAGCAGGCTCTTGTGCGTTGGCATTCAATGAACCTGATATCAGTGCGATGGATGCTAAAAGTAAATTTCGCATTTTGTCTATACTCCAATTTGTGGCTTGAATAAGGGGCCGCACGCTGTGGAGCGACGGCTTATTCTTATTAAGTTTATGGAATTGGAAAGAAAAGCGAAAAAAACCGCAAGGTATTGATGAAAAAAATTCACGGATTGTATTGGAATTTCACTTCAATCGTTTTTTGCCCTGGCACAAGGATGCCATCTGCAAAAGAAATATCCTGACCCGAAACAGTATACTTTCCGACTTCAATCACTTTGCCATCAATAGCAATGCTCAATACTTTTTTAACACCTTGCTGCTTAATCTTATAGCCAACATTTGCGATTTTAACGATACCTGCAGTGAGTTTATCGAAGTTTTCGCTCCAGTCGGTGTCACAAATGTCAAAAACCTCGCCCCCTGTCTCTTTAGCCAGTTGTTCGTATGCCATACCTGGGCTTGCAACGTTGCAATTATTTTTAGATTTTGTGCCGCGAAATGCAAAGAGTGTAAATTCTTTTCCTGCACTTCCATTTGCCATGACCGTTCGGAAATTCGTTGCATCAACACCTCGGGCATTGTCGTCGGTTACGACCACAAAAACCTTCTTTGATTCCTTGCGAAAAAAATCGACAAGTTTGCCAGAAAATGATGAAATCGAACTGAATGCCTCGATGTTTTCATTGATTTCTTGTCCACAAACCGCTTTTGTACTTGGTTTCGCAATGATTGCCCCCTTTTCTGGTTTCGCGCAGCTAGCAAGTGCGGCAATGGCAAGGGCGTTTGTGCTACCAACGGGATGATCAACTTGTACCATTTTAGTAGTGGAATTTGAGACTTCGGGTAAAGAAACAGAGGTTCCTCTTCCAATTTGGCTTTTTGAAGAGAGTAAAGCAAGGTGAAGGTCGCTTTTTGCTCCAAGTGAATTCACAAAGTTTTGAAAGTTATTGCGAACATTCGCCGCCTCTTCACTCATGGAGCCCGAATTATCTATCACCCACACCACATCTACAGAGCCTTGTCCCGAATTCTGAATGTCGATTTGTTCGGCCGCTTCGAGGACTTTTAACTCTAATTCGCAGGGTAAACCACCAGCTGCGCTGGTGGACTCACCAAGTTTGACGAATCCGGGAAGAGGGACCAGGCTCCGGATTGTGAACCGCTTCAAAGTTTCACGATCCGGAGTTGAGATTGGATA
>JBIIEI010000205.1:0-2604 GCA_044237915.1 Silvanigrellaceae bacterium
TTGTTTCCATGGAAATCCGCAGCAATATTCCCCAGGTTTTAGACGAGATTCTGAAAAACTATGGCTGGTTGCTTGCTCAAAGATAAAGCGGCTTGAAATGATCCGAACTTCTGGGACGAGGCACTAGATGAATGCCAAAAGAGCATTGAACAGTCCAAAAAATATTTGCAAGACGCTGACGCAGCCTATAGCCGAGGGAACAACGCAGAAGGAGACGTCCATCTCAACAATGCGCTCCGTGCTCTGGACGCCGCAACAGGTCTGAAAGCACCCGATGCGCGCAATATGGCAAAGGCATTGGCAGGCACCGTCGAGCCCCGCATTCATCCTTCGTGCACGGGAGCTTGCGCTACGGATGCCGCACAAGCTGTGGAAGAAGCCAAAAAAACTCTTGCTCAAGTGGCGTCTTGGACTTCGCAAGACATGGCAAACTCTCCCGCTCTGATCGATGAAGCTCTCAATTCTCTCAAAAATCAGCGGAGCCGGGGAGTCGAGGGCCTCAGCTCTGTGATTGAGCAGCTTGAACAGAGCATGGCTCATCATACTGCCAATGATTATTGGTTTAAAAATTCCCCTGTTCACGAAAATGCAAGGAATGCCCTCAAGACCGATATTGCCATCTTTGACTCTGGGAGAGCAGAACAACTCACAGGAGCACTGAAGACTTGGAACGGTCCTGCTTCTTCGGAACAACAAAAAATCCTTGATTCTGTGGTGGCCTTTGGAGAAGTGTCCAAAGCGTACCAAACCCTTCGCCCTGAAGAGAAAGTCTTCAGTCAATCAAGTCTCACCTCTGTCTTGGATGGCTTGATTACTTCTGCAACATTTCTCGGTAAAGTGGCCGTTAGTTTTACACCCGTCGGAGATGTGGTTGATTTTTACGAAACATTTCTCGGAAAAGATTTTTACACAGGAGAAGAGCTCAGCACTTGGGGACGCGCTTTAACTGGCGTGGGTCTCATCTGGGGAAGCGGAAAATTCTGGCGAGCTGCCGGGGAAGAGATTGCCGATATAGGCATAAAAAATGTTGCAAAAGAAGCAAACAAAATCGTCTCAGTTTACGATAACGTAATTGAGATAATCGGAGAAAATAAGTTTTACGAGATACTTAAAACGCCAAAAGGATCCAGGCAAGATCCAAAAACCTACTTGCCTACAGAATATATTGAAGCACACTTGGCGAAGTTTACTGAAGGAGGTTCAAAATTTATGCTTAAAGAAAACCTTAACACTTTTGGTCCATTTCAAATAGATCGAACTGCTTTTATATTACCAAAAAATGAAGCAGATCAAATATTATCCGCTGCATCAGGCGATAAGCGCTTTATTGAAAAGGCACTTGGCCTTGCAGATGGTCAACTTGATACTGATAAATTAGTTCGAGTAGATTTTCCGGACTTAAAGAGTTCAGACTTAAGAATTCCGTCTGGAAATGAGGCGGGTGCTAATCCAAAGTGGTTTCCTGGAGGAAAATTGCCGGATGGTAACTCAGAGGCTATTATAGATTTAAACCATACACCAAATATCATCTGGAAATCGAGCCCGCTTGAACTCTGATTATCACCATCTCAACAACAAAATAAATGAATGTTTTTACATAAAAAACAACACAATTTCATCGATTTATAAAATGATATTATTTTATTTGAAATACCAATCATACCAAACACTCTGTACAAATGGAGATTTTATTTATGGAATTTATAAATGTTTACATCAATATGGAAGAAAGATTTTTTATTAAACGAGAAATTGAATCAAAAAAACTATACCTCGCATTTGCAGTATTTAATGGATTAGCAGAATACAATGAATATTACGAGATTTCAGAAGACGAACTCAAGAATTTCATGAACGATGAAAACTCACTAAAAGCTTTTTTTCGCGAGTGCAAGGAACAAAAAAATGATGACAGGCTTCTCTTAAAACCTGGAAGATTGCGTGGCAGTGCGTATTCATAATGTAATTTTAAGCACATTATTATAACTTTCCATCGATAATATCTTGATAAATTTTGATGGGATCTCTTAGGCTATCCCGATATTGACCCGCAGCTCGACAAGTTGACATTAGGCAGCTAGTAAAGCTTCATCCTCATCAATATACCTCAATTTCTTATTCCCAAAAAATGCTTTGCAAAGGGATTGATCTCTTGCGAGCCGTTGAAGGTGAATATCCACTGCGGCAACAAACTCGCTACGATTTCTCACAAAGACTTTGTTTATACCATGGGACTTAACATGAGCCCACATCAGTTCTGCAGGATTGAGCTCAGGAGCATATGCGGGTAAAAAAACTTCCAGCCGATCCCTATATTTTTGCATGTAGAGCTGGGTTTCAGCGGAAGTATGGTAAGTGGCATTGTCGAGAATGAGAAATATTTTCTCTTCATGTCTTTCTATAATTTCGTCGATGAATGTGCAAAATGTTTTTGAAATCATACTTCCTTGAAAAACCATAAATTCACTTCGTCATTGGGTAACTGCACAACGGAGGACGCTATACATCGTCGTCGGCAATAGGCACATTGGGATCAGACTTACGAAAGGTAACGAGTGGTGCGAATTTGGAGGTGGTTAGAATCGTATCAAGGAGTGTGCAGCG
>JBIIEI010000055.1:0-34107 GCA_044237915.1 Silvanigrellaceae bacterium
CCAATAAAGAATTACCGACGTGGTTTCCTCAAAAGAAGTGGATTAAGTTGAAATGAAGAGCCGTGTGCGGACCCGCAAGCACGGTTCTGTGAGCAGTCGGGGGCGAAAGCCCCCTCTGACTCGATATACGAAGAAGTACATCTATGGAATTACGAAACATATGGAGAAGTGCTTGAGCGCCTTCCATTTTTTATAGAAGAAGTGTATAATAAGAAGCGATTGCATTCTTCTCTTGGTTACATGCCACCCGCAGAATTTGAGATGAAACAATTGTTACTTTAGAGATGAGTGGCGGGGGATCTCAAACGACCTTTTGAACTGTCTACAAGTCGGGGCTCATACCAGGCGCTTGAAGAGCCCGTACCTCGTGACATCATGTGACCATCAAGTTCCTCAATGATGGTCACATGATGTCCAAGCGACGCAAGTTTGTAAGCGACTGCCGCTCCAATAATGCCACTTCCAACGACTATGACTTTGTGCCTATTGAGATGCATTGAATTCACTCAAGAAAATGCGTGACTTTGCGCCAAAGGATGAGGGGTGTCCATGGTGTCTAGAATTCTGTTGGCGAGCATGTCGATGGTTTCGAGCACACCTTTGTCATGGGCTGCAACGGCTTCGAGGTCGTCTGCAGCTTGACGCGAAAATTGTTTGCGTAAAGCTTTGAGTGGGGTTGCATCTGGGGCATCGCGATGATTAAACTGAAAAAGCAGTGGAATATCTTGAAAAGAGCGGTTTGTCTGCCTCAGTAAATCGCGCAACCGATTGAGGTGTGTTTCGTTTTCGTGGATTCGAGAGAGCCTGCTATCGACAACAAACACGATGCCATCAACGCCTAGCATCAGATTGTGCAGCACGGTGGGCCAACTGTCGTGGGATGGAAGTGTAAAGAGATGGAGGCGCAGCGCCAACGCTCTTTTTTGACCATAGGCCAGTGGCAAAAAATCAAAGTAACGGTTTTTTTGAGACACATCATGAAGGTCAAACAAACGGGTTGAGAGTTCTGTCGATGTTTGTTTGTAAATGCTTTGCAAATTCGTGGTTTTTCCGGCCCCAGGAGCACCGACATAGAGGATGCGCAGGTGAAGTTCCTTTGTGTCCTGATTGAGATGTGCCATGTCTTTTTTAATCCTCTTTTTTGAGCGCAAAAAATGCGGCTGCCGGCCTATCGTTCCCGGTTGATTGCAACGTCAACTCAAGGTGTGACAGGCGTGCAGATATCATGGCACTTTCGCCTCCGCGAACTTCAAAACTCTCTTCATTCTTTGACATCAATGTTACTTTTCCTCCCCAAACCGTCAAAAGAGAGAATTGCCCTGCCACCAAAGCTTCATGTCTAAAGCTCCCTTCCTGATTGTAAATCTGGGTTGCAAAAGGATTGTACGTGTTTCCTAAAAATCTGTTGCTTTGGGTCATGTTCTGAATCAGGAGTTCCTCGAGTTTTTTGCCGCGTGGCAACGAGAAATCGATATATTCGACGGCTTCTTTGATGTGCAAAGGACGCGATTGTCCCCCAGGGTCGCGTTCGCCTTTTGAATTGTACTTTCGCCCCCAGTCCGACAGTCGCCAGGTTTTTCCGGCCTTGCCCGGCAGCACCAGTTGGGGTTCTGCCACAAGGACCCCGGGGCCCACGGCATGGACGCATCCTGGTGGAACTGCGATGTAGTCGAGAACTTTGGGGGCAATGCGGTGAAGGCAGCTTTCCGGGGAGTCGGAAAGCAGGGCAGTGAGGATTTCGTGTTTACTTAAATTTTCTTGAAAACCAAGATAAAGATGACCTCCAGGCTCAGTGTCTAGAACGAGCCAGCTTTCGGGCTTGCCACATTCCTGGGAATTCAGTCGGGGATTTCCGTTTGCGGGATGGAGTTGTACCGACAAAACGTCTTGTGCATGGAGCCATTTGAGGAGCAATGGGCAGTGTGAGCCAAAGGTGTTGAAGATCCCATTTCCCAGAAATTCCGCCGCATGTTGCTGAAGAAAAGTAACCAGTGACTTTTGACTCCACATCTGCGGGGCTTTGATAAAGGACTCGAATTGAGGGTCGGTGGAGATTTCCCAACTTTCGCCAATCCGTTCATTTGCCTGAAGCCTCGAGGGATCTAAAACAGAAGCCTTGATCGTTCCAATGCGCTGACCTCCCCAAGGCGTGCGCGATAAGGGAACAAAATTATCTGCATTGGTTTTGAGTATCAAGGGAATTAACATCTGAGATAGTCCTTCAGAATTTCATAGTTCTGTTTTAAGTTCACAAATGCACTGTGACTTCCGCCGGAATCTGGATGCTTGCTCACAGCAAGTTTAAGGTAACGCTGCCGGAGTCCATCCTTTCCAAGGGCCTGAAGTGCACTTCCACTTTCTATATCAAAAAGTTGCAGTGCCTGCGAAAGATCTTTCGTGCTCTCTCTGCTTGCTTCCCGAGGTCGCTGCTTTTGAAAACTCTGCCAAAAATCTCTGGTCATGTTTTTTAGGCGTTCTTCATCGTAAGCACCCAGGTTCATTCTGTCTCCATAAAAAGAAAACATGCGTGCCTGTGTCGTTCCCTTTTCGTGGGGATTGTTCTTCCACCACATTTCTTCCGTATGGAGTGGGCAAAAGACATCGCCTTCAGCTTTCTGAGGGCAAAACGGCAAATGGACTCCATCGAAAGCGCGGCAACGATTCGAAACAGGATATGAAATATAGCAGCCCGAAGACGAAAATCCCAAAATTGGAATCTCAAATTGCGAATTTGTAAAGTCCGCGCAAACTCTTTGGGCTTTTTCCCAATCGGAAAGAGGAAAATAAATGTGTGCTGAGTTTTCAATTTCTCTGCGTTGCGCATCGTTGTTTCGTTGTAAGGCAAGATGAGCCTGTGCAGCAAGGCTTAGCAACGTGATTTGGTGGCGCACAGCAAAACTCATCACAAAAAGGCCCGTATACCCTAAGGCTCTCAGGCTTTCGAACAGTGCGACGGGAAGAATATCTTTCAAAATTTCCAGATCGGAATGCGGATAAGGAGAGCTCATTTTAGAAAGACTGTGATTGGCTGAAGTCTGCGCAGACCCTGAAGATCTTTTTTTCAAAACAAGAAAGATTTCTTCGGGTGACAGCAATTCAAACAGCATATTGCGCTCAGGGGACATGGGAAATCGACCTCAAAATTTTATGCGCAGCAGCCTCGTATCCAAAGGTTCCGAGTCCGCAAATCACCCCAGTTGCAATGCCGCTGATGTAGGAATGATGGCGAAAACTTTCGCGGGCAAAGACGTTTGAAAGATGCACTTCCAAGAGGGGAACTTTTTTGCTGTGAAACATTTCGAGGGCATCGCGCAGGGCGATACTCGTATGGGTAAAAGCACCGGGATTGATAATAATTCCCAAGAGAGGGCAGGTGTCAAAGGATAAAAACTTTGCATTTAAGAAGTCAACCAGAATTCCTTCGTGATTGCTTTGCAAACAGCGCACTGCAACCTTAGACGCCGCAAAGAGATCGGTCACTTTTTTTTCAATGTCCGTCAAAGATTCAGACCCATAAACTTCAGGCTGTCTTTTTCCAAGGCATCCCAAATTGGGGCCATTGATGAGTAACACTTCTGAGTTTGTCATTTTCCTACCGGCTTCCCCCTTGAATTGTGAGACTCTACGTCATCCAATTTCTTGAGAAGATGTTCAAGAACCTGAAGCTTTTTTTGCCGTGCTTCGACTTCGGGAGTCACAACAGGAACTGGTGGAGGTGGAGGAGGCATTGCTGTATTTGCAATGGTCGGTTGCATTTTTCGGAGGTGCTCAGAGGCGAGTTTTTCGGTGGTCGTGTACAGCTTGCGCAGTTCAGCATCAAAGGGATTTTCTTTGAGCAGACGTTCGTAGATGGAGCATGCTTTCAAGTACATCCCCTGTGTGACGTAAATCTCTGCCAGGGTCATACTTTCGAGGGAAGGATGCTGCGAAGCACCTACGGAATCCATCCAAAGTGATGCAAAAAGACCTTTGCTTTCGACCCTGCGGAATCCCTTGAGGGGAAGATATTTGTCGGGGTCACCCCTGAGATGTGCAAGGCTGAGGCTCGGTCTTAGATTTGGAAGTGAAGTTTCTTCCTCGGGAATTTCTTCTTCATGTGTGGGTAAGGAATCTAAAGAAGTTGACTTGAGATCATCTACGCGATCTTGCGCACCACTTTGGGTAAGCACGCTCCAAGGTTCGGGCACTTCCCAGGGCGCAGTATTGGTGTCTGTCCCCGCAGTGTTTGTGTGCGTGGAGTTTTCATAATTGAGAGAGGAAACCCTTGAAAGATCGTGATGTGTTCCGTTATTTCCAGGTTGATTTTGATGAGAGTGCGCGGAGTGTTCCCTTAATGTTGATCGGGAATCGGGGTTCGAAATATCGTAACGCACGCCGAGACGACTCAATTCTTCGGTCACAAGGGCCGTTGCTCCCGGCCAATTGTTTGAGTTGATGAGGTCTCTGACAGAGCGCGTAAATTCATCATCGGGAAAGAGCTGCTTGAGTGTTTCGAGCCTTGCGCGTGCAACATCGTCATTACGAAACAGCAAGGCAAGCTTGAGTCGAAGCCTTTGTGCCATGAGGTTGTCGGGATTTTTTTGCAAAACGAGTTCGAGTTGTGCATTTGATTCTGGCATTAAACCTTTGTAAAAGTAGTCTTTTGCTAAGGATGCTCGAGCAGAGTGATAGTGTGGAAACTTGCGCAGGCCATCTTCTAAAATGACAATGGCTTCATCCAACATTCCGCGTTTGCGAAAGATTTCGGCGACAGAAACGAACAGTGTTCCTTTAAGATCCTGTTGGAACCGAGCCAAGGTGTCGGTTTCTTGTGCTGTCAAATTTTGAAGTTCATTCCAGATGATCTGTGGAAATTGAGACATCGACGTTACCCCACGACCCTCGGATGAGAGACTTTTTTTTTCAGTATCTTCCAAACTGAAAGTGAGGTGGAGAAAAGAAGTCAAAGAGGTGACGGGTAAGACGTCATATTTTCACTCTGTCTCCGGGAAAGGTGGCTCGATTTAGCCGCAATCGAGGTGGCTTCTACTCAGGCTTTTGAAGGGGAAAGATTTCTGACGGAAGTGGACAAAGTCCTGATTCACCGTCAAGAGCCTTCACCATCACTTGTTCTGTTTCACCACTGGTCATTGAATCTTGTTGCATTTTCGTTTTGAATCTTTCCCTATTTTTAAATGCTGTATTGATATCGAGTTGGTGCATCAAGGAGACAGCATATTTGAGGTTTTTTACAGCGCCAAGCCCTGAGATATATTCCGTATTGTTTGTATTTTTTTCATCTAATACTGTTTCTTTAGGAATGTCGCCTTCTGTCATATGTATGGCGTCGTTGTTGTTGGGATTATCTCCATTATTTTTTGATACTTTAGATGCACTTTCAATGGATTTTATTATATTATTTTGCTGGAAATTTATGACTGAATTTTTTACTGTATGAACGGTTGAGGCACCAGCTGTAGCAGCGCCTGCAGCTGCAGCAGCGCCTGAGACGATAATTAGTCCGGAAAGACCAGGAATTAGAGAAATTCCAGCGACAAATGCGGTTATAAATAGGTCAGCTTTGATGCTGTTAATCAACTCTTTGTTTTTTGAATCGTTTTGGTAGTTATCTTTTGCTTGGTTTATCAACGCTCCAGTCTTTATGCGATCTATTTCCTTGTTGAGTAAATTCAAATTTACAGCAAATGGCCGGCTGTTTACTGTAATTAATTGCCGGCGCATATCGTTTGGAGAAAAATTTAGGTCAAGTATATTTTTAAGGCTTTCTGCATCCAGAACATTTCGAAGGCCACGGGCTCCAGAGAATATTTTTTCACCAAAATTTGGTCGAAAATGGCGGCGGAATTTTTCTTCAACTGAGTCATTGAGGCGTTCTTTCGTTCTAACTTTCATGGTGCTGTAGTAAAAGCATCCAAACTGTTCTTTGGTCCGTTTTAATGGAGGTATTGCAAGCCCTTCAATTGTTTTGGCGACGATTATGGTTTCATTCCATCCATCGAGTCCTCCAAGTCGAGCATCGACGCCAATGTTTGTGTTTTTGACATTATTGTTGAATTGTCGTGGCTTGCAAGAAAATGATACGAGCACAAAAATTGTGGTCGAAAATGCTAAAGATACTTTTGAGAAATAAGTCATACGTGCCTCCCCAAAGGAATTAAATATTAAAGATCCATCTAGAAATATTGGAGTTTTTCATGGTTAATAAACTCGATAACCATAGTCTTATTGCTTTTCTTCAAGTTCTTTTCGTCCAGTCAAAGCTGCTTCAGGAGTGGAAAGGATGATACCTACTTCGTTACTGTAGAGGGGGCCACTAAAGGCAAAAAATGCACCATCTGTTGGACAAGTCCACTTCACTACAAAATTTGCGACGCCACAGGCGTCTGTGTATTGGTCTGATTCCTCTTCGAGCAGATCAAGGTTACTGCCCGAAACGGCACCTGCCACAACAAGTCCGCTTTTCCCAACGCCATCTTGATCTGTTAAAATTCCCGAGAGAATCACGTTTCCACTTGTTCCCGCGTTGCAGAGGGCCTTAAACGGTGTTTCTTTAAAACTAAATTTCCAAGGTTTTCCGTTGGCGTCTGTCTTTGCAGCGACGTACTTGCCGCCCGATACGGCTTTACAGCGGCCCACTTGATCGTTGGCGGCGGTTCCACAGCCCCTTGAGAACCAGAGCGTTGAAAAAAGCACCAGAAATCCCAGCATGACCCTGTATTGCTTCCAAATTTGCATGCCATTAACCCCATTTGCGTAGAGGCCATTGCCAACCTCTTAATATTGTCATCGGAGCTCTGCGTGCAGACTAAAATTCTTCGGTGCCAATATTATTTGAACTGCCGTTTTTTCCGCCATTCGCGGGCAGGGTTCCCGCAGGGGCAGAGGGGTTGCCCGCGTTGTTCGGTGGTGGAACAGCGTTGTTTGCGCCTGTTCCGTTGCCCAAACCAGCATTATTGCCCGCCGGAGCGCTTTGGTTGCCGAGCGGAGCGGTATTATTCACACTAGGCGCAGCTGAATTGTTGGGCGCCAGCAGGTTGTTGCTGGGCGGAGCGGCATTGTTTTCAAAAGAATTTGAGGGAGGCGCATTGGTTAAGGGTGCAGGAGCTGCATTGTTCGCGGGAGGAAGTCCCGCATTGCGCGTGCTGTCTGCTGACCCTTGCAAGTTTGGAAGAATGCGCGGTGTGATGAGCACCATGAGCTCTCGCCTTTGGGAAGATTCAACGCTGGAACGAAACAGGGCACCAATAAAAGGAAGGCTTCCCAGAATTGGAATGCGACTTTGGTTTTTGCGGCGCTCGGTTTGGTAAAGCCCGCCGATAACAACGGTATCGCCATTGCGCACAATGAATCTCGTTTTAGCGAAGCGATTGATTGTTATCAGCACATCGGCATTGAGTTCTGTTGTTGGGATATCTCGTGTGATTTCGATGGCGAGTTCAAGTGTGCCGTCGTTGGTAATTTGCGGTTTGACCTTGAGTTCAAGTTTGATTTGGCTGTCTTTTTGAATAAGCCTTCCATCGCGGTCGGTAATGGTTCGACTGACGACGGTTGTTTCCTGGATATTTGCTTCCTCTTGATCTTGTACAATAACGCGCGGTGAAGCAATAAAGTTCGCAAGGTTTTCGGTTTCGTAAGCTTGAATAATAGCATCCAAATTCAGCAATCCGTTGATGCTGCCCAAGGTAAATCCAAAGGTCGCGTTGCTGAGAGGCTTCGCACCCGCACCTTCCACTCCCAGAGGTGACCCGAGTGCTCCGGCACCCGCACTTCCCATGTTACCTGTGAGAGAGTTTGGAAAGAGCAGACCTGAAGAAAGCCCTCGATTGCCATCGAGTCCAAACCGAAGTCCCCAGTTGACATTTAAGGTATTGGTGAGCTGATTTGAAGCTTCCACAACGCGCGCTTCAATAAGGACCTGTTGTTTCTTTCGATCGAGTTTGTCGAGAAGGCCCTTGGCTTTCACAAGAGCTTCTGCCACGCCCTCTAGTATGACTTTATTGGTACGGGCGTCTGCTTGAATTGAAAATCGTTTGTCCGAAGTGAAGGCGCGGAGCATGTCCATAAGAATCGTTTTCAAGTCTGCGGCCTTGGCATTATTGACTTGGTAAACGAGCACTCGCGTGGGATCACTCTTCCATTTGTCTTCTTTTTCTTGAATTTTTTGCTGACGTTCGCGAATGATACTATCGAGGGAATCGATGCGCACGATTCCGTTTTCAACCACGGTACCCAATCGATAAAGATCGAGAATTGTTTTGAGTGCAACTTCATAAGTCACACTAGAAAGGCGCAAATTGACATCAGGATTTGCATCATTGACTTGTGCCGAGAAGGCGACGTTGATTTTTGCGGCATCTGCCAGCGTGCGAACGACGTCAATGAGAGGGGCACGCCGGTACTCGAGCGAAATTTTTTCTTGGCTGGAGTCAAAGGCCGGTAAGTTTACTCCGCTGCCCAGTGACAGGGCTGATTCCGCATCTGCTGGAGGTGATGAGGCGTCTTGCGCCGTTCCGTGTGGTGAATTTCCCACAAAGCAGCTGAGGAGTGCCACGCTCGCCATGAATTTCCTTGCAGTTACGTTATTTGGTCGGGAAGGATTCTTTGTCATGTTTAGGTGAACTCCTCACACAGGGTGCCTTTCGGTCAGTGTCTTTCTCAACGAGTCGGAGTGGGGATGCCACCCGGGGATGGTCCGCCCTGCGGCGCTCCAAAAGCAGGAGAAGTTCCTCCAGGAATTGGAAGAGATCCTCCGTTTAAAAGCGAGGGCTGACTGCTGCCCGGACTGCCGAATTGCGGTGAATTGCGGTCTCCCTGTCCTGAAAGAGGAGGGCTACCCGGATTTTGAGTGCTCTGAAAAGGAGGAGGAAAACTCGAACTTCCGCCTTCTAAATTGGACTGAGAACCCGACGTCGCTCGTCTGAGGCCGGTTTTTGCAGCGGGCCTGTTACTTTTAGAATTTTGCACAAGCTCTAAAGTAACATCCGAAAATTTCTCTTTTTGCTCCAAAAGGTTTCCAGAAACGGGTTCGCGCACAACAAGCTTGGTTTTTGCAATGCTGATGATGCGTCCACCTTTTTTCCCCATTCGATCTCCGACGCGCACGACGTTTCCTTCTTTGGGTTCAGGGGTCATCACGAGTGCGGTGACATCTGAAGCGAGTAAGACACCCACAAGCTCGTAAGCAGAAACTTCATACGCTTGCATGCGTGTTGTCCCCTTAAATTCGGGTTTAGTGAGTGTGAGAGGAGAAAAGGGATCGGGTTTTGTCCCCGGCTTGTAACGATATTCCTCTGCTTGAACGAGCAAAGATTTACAAAAGAGGAACCCTAGTAAAATAAGTTTAAGACTTGTCTGTTTTGTGTGCATTTAGGGACTCCCTTCTGGTCCTGTGGGTAAATTCACAGGCTGTGCTTGAGGAGGGATTTCCGCGCCTGGCGGAACGCTGGGAGCGGGGGAAGGAAGCTGTTCGCTCGTTCCTGGTGGATTGGAATCGGGTTGCTCACCTGGTGCAGCAGAAGCAGAAGCAGAAGCAGAAGCAGCAGCAGCGGCAGGAGGAGGAGGTGGCTCTGCAAGAGGTGCGGCGAAAACTCCTCCTTTTTGTTCAAATGCAATGAAAGTTGCATCGACAGAGAGCTTGGGAGTCATCATTAATTTTTTCTCTTTTTCGTCTTTTTTCAACGAAAACGATGAGAGATTTATAACCCTTGGGAGACTCAATATTTTATCAAAAAAAGACACGATCTGGGGATACGTTCCCGTGAGTGTTACTTTAATAGGAATGCGTTTCATGTCACTGGATGTGGGAGTCACAGCGACAGCAGGGGCTCCTGGAACGGGGGTTTCGGCCACAGGAGGAGGTGTCTGTGGCTGCGCAGCTGTTGGTGCAGGGGAAGTGGGGTTGGCCCCTGAAGAATCATCGTTGGGAATAAAGCTTTTGATTTCAGTGCCTGTTTCTTTGGCGCTGTCTGCAAAATTGGCAAGCAGTCGATCGATGTCCACTTCCTGCGGAAGCGACTCTAAAAGCGTCGTGAGTTCTTCTTCGGTTTTTCGAAGCTGTTCCTCAACGCTGACAAGACTTTGTCCCGACTGGCTTGCGTTTGTGAGTTCTTGCGAAAGCTTGTCATGTTCTTCTTGTGCAAGCAAGAGGTTAGCCTCTGCGGGCACATAGGATTCCGTGTAAGAAAAATAGGCTAATCCTCCTGTCGCCAATAACAGGAAGAGTATTTTATAGAGCAATTTTAAGTTACGGTAGCGTTCTATCAGCTCATCCATCAGAAATTCCTAGTGGAAATTAGGTTCAAATTCGATGGTGAATTTTTGCAATTCAACACTTTCTAAGGCCTCAGTTTTTGAATTCTTTAAGGTGACATTTTTTATTGCCAACGGAAAAATGGAACTTATTTCGATTTTTGTTTTAACAGGAACAGTCGGAACGGCATTAAACTCAGGCGTAAAACTCTTGAGGTCGACGGCGTCGCCAGAATCAGTTCCAACATAGCTTTTAAGACGTCGCATATACTCTGAAATAATATTGTGATCGAGTGCCCAACCGATCATCGTTACTTTTTTATTTTCCATCGAAAGTGCTTCAAGCCAGAGTCTTTCATGGTGCTCTTGCTGCAATTTATCGAGGAAATAGATGGGTTGTTTTCGACCTTCACTGAGATCTCGAACTTGCCTACCTCTGGACTCAAGGTCGACTTGCTTCTGTTTAAGCACTCGAATTTTATCAACATCAAGGCGCAACTGTTTTAATTTTTCTTTCTTTTCGCTTGTCATGGCATTAAATTCCAATGCTTTTGCAGCTAATCCTTCTGACAGATAAATTGGTATGTAATATCCAAGACCAACAAAGACAAAGAGTACAAGAATAGGTTTTAAAATATCGGAGCGATTGTACTGAATCTCAATTTCGGGTGCGACGTTAATCCTGATCACGTTGGTTTGTCTCCAAAGAAACGCAATGCAAGTCCCGTCGCAACAGAGAAAGAATGTTGAGGAATCTCAAGATAATCTTTCAAATTGCTTGAAGTTTGAATGCGTGCAAACGGATTCGAAAACACAACTTCAGCGTTTAAGAATTTTTTAATGCCTTCATCTAATCCTAAAGTGGATGCGCCACCACCCGAAAGAACAACGCGATCGATAGACTCAATGCTACTTTCTGTGGTCGAGTTTGCAAAGAATTCGAGCGTTCTCTTTATTTCCTCACACAGTTCACCTGTATGATGAGTTATGGCTTCCAAAATTTCAGGTTGAGTCAATTCCTTTTTTGTAGAAGCTTCAATTTTTAAAGCTTCTGCCTCATCGAAATCTACGCCTAAGGAGCGCGCTATGGTTTCTGTAAGATGAAATCCTCCCGGAGAAAAACTGCGGACAACGATAGGAATGCCATCCTGCATCAGATTCATTTTGGTGGAATCGCATCCGATATCGAGGCACAGAACCGTTTCTTGTGTGCTGCCTAATGAATGTTCGAGTGCGTTTTCAATAGCAAACACATCGCAATCATAGATGCTTGAACTTACTCCAATCATCTGAAGAAGAGCGGCATATTCTTGAACGACTTCTCGTTTTGCAGCAACGAGCATGACAGAGACTTGTCCTTGATTATCGGGGGTTGTCAGGATCTGAAAATCAATGATCCAGTCCGCAAGGTCGGAGAGGACATGCTGTTGGGCTTCAAGGAGAATTTGTTGGCCCATTTCTTCAGGTGCTTGGAAGGGCAATAAAAGGCGCTTATAGATGACATTGATTCCTCGAAGTCCAACGCTGGCATGGATTCCCTTATAGGGAATACCTGCTCTATCCAAAGTTCGCTTTACAAGATCTGCGAGAGATCGCGAATCATTGAGTTTGCCATCCATGATCACTCCCATCGGAGTTTCTTCCATGGCAAGGCCAACGAGTTTTGGATTTGCAGAATTGTTGTTTCTCAGGGCAACGATCTTGACGGCCTTGGCACCCAGATCGATTCCGATCTGATGGGGTGCGTTCAAGGAAAACGCCGCGCCGAGCCGCGAGAAGAAGTTTGCCATGTAACTTGTGCTCCTGGAAAGACGAATCCTACACAGGAACATCATCTCCGAAACGCGGCCACTCTATTTGTGCAAGAATTACAGGGATAGTCATTGATCAAACTTGTACGCGGCGAAAAATACCTTGTCGTCAGGTGAAATCTTTATGCGACATGGTGGCGGGCGCTGAGCGAGACCCCGAAGGTTTCATCGAGATCGATGCAGGTGAGCGAAGGCTTGAATATTCTTGCCCAGCGAGAAATATAAGTGCGCTCATGCAAAGACACAGAAGGGCCAAACACAATTTGCTCAATGGCATCGCTCTCGAGGAGGAGCAGGAGCTCATCGACACTTGCACACAAAATAAGTGAAGTTTGATTTACATTCCACTTTTCGATATGGTTTTTTTCAGTGTCGGGTTGATGGCTGTAATAAACGATGCAGTCAGCGGAAATCAGAGTGGGCTGAGAAAAGGCGTCGGAAGTGTTTGATTCCGTTGTCTGATGTTGAACAGCCGACGCCATTTCGTAACTAGAGTCTTCCATACTATTCCTAAAAAGAGGGTTAATTCGACACGTCCCTAAAGAGACACTTTAACTGAGGGGAAAATAATTTCCACCGACAAAAAAAGTGACAAAAATCAAGGTAACGCAAACGTGCATTGCATTTTCAAATATCTCCTAGTTTGGCCAATAAGTCAACATTAATTTTTACCCGTTGAGCCAAACCCACCTTCATTTCTTTTTTCGGTTTTTACAGGAATTCCTGGAATTTGAATAACAAGCGCACAAATTCCTTGGGCAATTCGATCTCCAGGTTGAATCGCAAAATCGATTTCGGAATGATTGAATAAAATAACCTTAATTTCGCCACGATAATCGGCGTCAACGGTGCCCGGACTATTGAGAAGTCCAATCCCACTCTTTGCAGCGAGTCCACTGCGTGGCCGAATTTGCAGTTCTGGAAGAAATTTAAATTCACCCTGGGCACTTGTGAATGTCCCTTCAGGGTGGTCGACGTCTAAAAGGCGCAAACCCGTCGAAACTGCAGCCCAGCCCCGCGCAGGGATGCTCGAAGCCTCGTTTGCGCAGATGTCAAAGCCCGCAGACTGTGGAGTTGCATAAAAGATGTTGCCAGCGCCTTTGTGTTCAATTTTCAGCATGTTACCCTTCCGATTTGACTGAGGAATTGCGAGATCTCACTGTCTTTGCGCTCAAGAGAGCGCTTGTCAACCAATTTCGTGACATGAAGCTATTGACCACGCTCGAAGAACTTGTTAACCCAAGACTGTTATGTCTAGGTCAGTAGCTCCAACGGTAGAGCAGCTGATTCCAAATCAGCGGGTTGTGGGTTCGAATCCCTCCTGGCCTGCCATAACATAGATACAAGTAGCGCTTAGCACTCACTGATCTTCCCGCACAAAAAATTCTAAATTAAAATCGAAGACATAAGTTCAAATTCATTTATCAGCGTCGCTTATTTCAAATTCCAAATCTGCAGGAAATAAGAGTCGATACCCTTTTCCAGTATCAATCGAATCAACTTTGTACTTCACGCCTTTTTTGAGAAGGTTTCCAATATCAATCGCAAATCCGTCAGGACCCTTTAAACTGGGATGATCGGGTGCAGAAATTGTGATGAGATCTGCTGTAACCTGAGTTTCATCATTTCCCCT
The DNA here is from genome assembly GCA_044237915.1 of Silvanigrellaceae bacterium. Taxonomy (GTDB): domain Bacteria; phylum Bdellovibrionota_B; class Oligoflexia; order Silvanigrellales; family Silvanigrellaceae; genus JBIIEI01. Next base: position 13,693 of record JBIIEI010000055.1, read on the forward strand.
TATTGTTAATGTTTTTGTTCCCAAGTTATATATGAACTGGTTGAGTGATGAGCCAATATCCAATCCTTTATCATCATACTCAATTTCAAAAAGCACTTTGCCTTTAAACAGAGGTTTATAAGGTGCCAGAAGACTGCTGCTGCTCGCTAAGAGGACTCTCTTTATTTCAAGTTCTTTGAACTGTGCCGGTACAATATTTTCGATTCCACTTGATATTCCAAAATGATCCTGAATTTTCAGAACACGATAGGGATTTTGTGAACTTAATTTTGAATGAACACTGGGATCAAAATAATCAACCTGGGCATACTCACCCCATGTTTTTAAGTTCCCAGCCTCTCCCCAGTCGGCAAAGGAACTGACCTGGGTGAGCAGGCCCATGGAGCTCCAAAGTGCGGACTGCCCGAAATTATTATAATTGAGCCGAACCCAACGGCCACCGACATAAACCTCTACAAAAGTATGACTCGCGAATCCCTGTTTAGGTTGCGCATTCAGAATTTTCTGACGGAAGATATTGTGCGTTATGCCTTTATCGAGCATCGCAAGTTGTTCCGCAGAATTTCCGTCCACTGCGGGCACAGTCAATACAAACCGAGTGGGGATGCCTACAGCCTTGAGCACGGTTGCAAACAGTGTTGATGAGGCCGTGCAATGCCCACGAAATCGGGCGTTGTACATTTCCCTTCCCAGAACTCCCAGTCGAAGTGCAGATTCTTTGTCGGTGAGTCCATTTTTCTTCATTTCGAGATCGATGTATGGCCCGAGTTTCGGATTTACAACGGGTTTACCTTGATCAAAAAGAACATCATACGAGATGAAAAAGTCTTTAAACTGAAACTGTGTCGGATCCATCAACCAGAGTGCAATCTCGTTCACGAGGCTGATATCGTCAATAGTACCTATATCAACATTTCTCAATTTTAACTGCGCAACAATGTCCTTGCGCATTTCTTCGTCCCAATTCGTTGTCAGGCCAGGTTGGAGCCATCTTTGCATCGATGCGCTTTGAACTTTCCAGTCTTTATTTCCTTTAAGACCGTTTGTTGACTTCGCAAGTGGATACACTGTGACGTCAACTATTGCTGAAAAAGTGTTCTCGCTCACCAGAGTTGCATCCTGGTGATCATTATTCATCGCGTCTAAATTGAAGGGTTTTAAAACTTCGAGCCTTTGATTGATTGAATAAGTTTTGTCTCTTTTGGAGTTCGTGAAGTGATCCTTTTTTAAAGGATCAGAAAAATACTTATTCATTTCCCAAAAATCACTGATTCCGTCACCATCAGAATCCAGTTCTACGTTGTCGGAATACCAAGGGTTAGAATTCGCTAATTTGAGGGTAGACTCTTTGATGCCAGATTTTTTGGGGGTAGAAAAGTTGCAGGCACCAAGCATGTAGAAGGCGACAATTAAAGTGCCAAAATATTTCATTCGCAGGGAACCCGGTCTACGATTCGTATTCAACATCTCTCGCTCCAGCTGATTAATGATTGTGTCCCTAAAAATTGATCTCTTCCACAAGCTGAAAAGCCAATCAGGGGTGTCACAAAAAAAGTCAATGTCATATTCTTAGTCATAAATGACATCACGCAATGAATTGAAATCACTGGAATTGTAATCCTAAAATAATTTCTATAAGAAGCATGCAAAAAGCCTGCCAGACCTGTTGGTTGATATGGTGTGTCTGCACCCACCCCTCTTGGAGGTGAACGCCTCCACCGGAGCAATGGCATTCAATAAACAGCGTTATCTTTAGAAAAATTTCGCATAGAATGTCGTCCCTAAGGGCAGACACTGCATTTTTGAATAGAATTTCTTTGCTGCATTGGCTAGTAAGGCTTATAGCTCTTTTCTTCAAACAGTTCAGACCCATGCAATTTGCTGAGGTCGTTTTTAAGGTGCGCACGTTGGTCGTTGGTGACGTAAACCGCACGCGCAAGTTCAATGAAGCGCGCATCGAATTCTTTCGCTCTTTCCTTTTCGCGGATCTCATCCTCAATTTCCCAGAGCTGTTCATTGACGGCTTTAAGTTTGCGCATCAGTTCGCCTTCTAAAGAAATCCCCTGTTGCGCAGTGACTCCCACGAGAGCGCCCAGCTCCTTTTCAACATTCTTGAGTTTGGCGAGATCCGAAATGCGCTCTTTTTTGATCTGAAGAATTGTGATCTTGTCGAGGAGTTCTCCAATGGAGACAGGAACAAGGAGGTTCATGCGAGGTTCTTTCTGAGAATGTTCGTAGTACCGCAATGTGTCAAAATTCCGGTCTGCCCAGCTTGCAACAAACTGGAGTCCTCTTCAAGAGATAACGCCTTGCCGTACTCCAATATTCAATGGCCACCCGGAATGCAGTGCCGCCGAGGAGTCAAATCTAAAAAAAATTTGAAACCCACTTCTTGACGAATTTCGATCCCAACTTAAGTTCACAATGGGTTCGATGAAGTAAACAAAGAGTGAATTGTGACTCACACTCTTCAATAAGGAGAATCAGAACATGACGTATTTTGGGGTGCCAACAAATGCAATGTCAGATTTTGAGAGACTTCGTAGAGAGATGGATTCTTTGTTCCATTCAGGATTGTCAAAGATGAGCATTCGCGCAGGTGAAGTGGGCGCATTTCCTCCCGTTTCTGTCGGTGAAACCAATGAAGACGTTCGTGTCTATGCTTTTGCGCCCGGTATCGATGTGAAGAATATCGACCTTACCCTGCAAGGAAATTTGCTCCGCATTGCAACACAAAGAAATAAAGTCGTGAGCACAGACGGTGAACAGGCAAAAAATGTCACGTGGCATCGAAACGAAAGAACAGCCGGAGAATTCTCAAGATTAATCACCTTGCCTGAAACGGTGGATCCTCATCAAGTCAATGCCAATTACAAAGACGGCGTGCTCGTCATTATTATTGGCAAGCGACCCGAAGTAAAGCCCCGTAAAATCGAAATCAAGGCAGTTTAAGATTTGATTTAAAGATAAATTTATAAATATTGAGGAGGAAAGTACAATGGCGAACTTGGAATCTCAATCAAACTCTACCAGGGCAAATTCGCCTGTTTCTCATTCCGCAGAACGCTCTGTGGCCCCCATGACTCCAGCAGTTGATATTGTCGAAGACTCACACGGAATCACCTTGCTTGCTGATGTGCCCGGTGCAAGTCGAGAGACTGTATCTATTAAACTCGACGACAACGTTTTAACCCTTGAAGCAGCGATTTCTTTGGAACTTCCTGAGGACATGACGCCGCTCTATACAGAAATGATCGGTAAAAAATATGCGCGCAGTTTTACTTTGAGTCGAGAGCTTGACGCGCAAAATATTCAGGCTGAAGTTTCCGATGGGGTCTTGAAGCTCCACATTCCAAAAAGTGAGGCTTACAAGCCGCGCAAAATAGAAATCAACGTCGAGAATGGACGGCACTGAAAACTCGTTATCCAAGGACACTGATGAGATCAAGCACCACGCTCGAACCCAGTAAAACGAAAATGACCGGAAAGATAAAAAACACCAGCGGGAAAAGCATTTTTACCGGTGCTTTTCCTGCAAGTTCCTCAATCGTCGAGTTCGCTTTATTCCTGATATTATCGGTCATGGCTTCAAGAGGAGCCACAAGGTTACTTCCCATCCGCATTGCCATTTGCAACGATTCTAAGAATTGATCAAAAGAGCTCAGTCGACCGTCCGTGGAAGAACGCTGTAAGGCTTGATTAAAGGAACAACCTAAAAAATAATGTGTGCAAACTTTGAGTGCAGCTTCTTTTACGGCACATTGATGAAGATTGCGCGTGGCCTCTGCATAGGCCAAAGGTACGGTGTATCCGGCATCTAGGCATAGAACCAAAAAATCGATGAGTTCTGCCAGATCGTAAAGTGCTTGAATGCTCTCAGGGGGATGCCTGGGTTTTTGCTTTTTTCTAAAAAGAGGCATCCTTTTTTTGGGAGTAGGCCTCACTTTCTTTTCATTCAATTTTCCAAGGAACAGGTTCTTTTTGAAGGCTGCAAACAGCAGAGCATTCACGAGAACCGAAAAGAGAATGAATATCACGACTATGCCACTTTCGAAATTTTGTTAAGAATTTTTGCACCCACGATATTAAAAGTAATCATTAAGACGAGTAAAAATTGCCCTCTGCTATCTTTAAAAAAGAACAGGATTCTGTTGGGATCAAAGAGATAAATTGTGACACCGATGGCAAGAGGTGCAAGCGTGATCACGAGGGATTGAAAGCGCATTTGAGCTGTTAAAACATTGGCTCTGCGTTGCAATTGGATGGCAGTCACGGATTTTTCTTGAACCTTTTTAATGAGCCCTAGAAGGTCGCCCCCCGACGCCTGTCCTAAAATAATAGAAGAAAAAAGCTGACGCACATATCTTTCTCCGCCTGTACTTCCCACTGTTTTTTGAGCCGTTGTCAGGGAGTCTTTTAAAGACATGCCTGTGGCGCGGCACTGCGAAGCCTTGCAAAGGGGATTACGTAACAAGGGGCTCCACAGAGGATTGCTTGCCAGAAGCTCAATGGCGGGGCCAATATTAATTCCTGCTTTCAGGCACGACCTCAGGTTTTCGATGAGAAATGGAAAATCAACCAAGAGTCGCTTTTAGTTGCGGTGATTCTCTAGAATTGATTTTGCTTTCGTCAAGGCCCCCTTGCTAAAAAGGAGAAAATGCGGCAACCCCGGAGCAATAAAAAACAGGTTCCTCAACTTGCCGAGCGGTTCTGTGGCTCGAAAGCAGATGAGCTGCAAAACGAAGCAGAACAACAGTGCTACTGAGGTTTTTAAAGTTACGGCGTCCATTCCCAACTCTCCGTTTCTTTCCTGTAGTTAAAAATGCACTGCGTTCGAAACTGGTAGGTGTTGTCGTCGATTCCCAAAACGCGGTGCAAGGAAGAAACTCGGCGTGTGCCGTCGGGGTAACGCGTTTGTTGAAGCACATAGTGCACCGCTGCAGCAATCTGTTCACGAATAGCGCGTGAAGGAAGGTCGAGCTCGGCAAAAAGAACGAGAGTTTCGACGCGTCTTAACGCGTCTAAGGGGGAGTTGGCATGGGTGGTTGTCATGCTGCCATCGTGTCCGGTGTTCATGGCTTGCAACATGTCCAGTGCTTCTCCTCCACGGCATTCTCCTACGATAATGCGATCGGGCCGCATACGTAAACTATTGCGCACCAGATCGCGCAGTGAGACCTGACCTTTTCCCTCCATATTTGCGCTTCTGCTTTCGAGTCGAATAACGTGGGGCTGTTGGAGCTGAAGCTCCGCAGAGTCTTCGACGGTGACGATGCGCTCATCGGGTGACACAAACGCAGACAAAACGTTGAGAAGCGTCGTTTTGCCGCTGCCCGTTCCACCAGAAATAAGAATATTGGATCGATCACGGACAAGTTTTTCAAGGAGGTCATGCATGCGCTCAGTCATTGATCCATTTGCAATGAGCGATCGGGAACTGAGCGCCTTACTTGGAAACTTTCGAATGGTGAGGCAAGGACCATTGAGTGCCAAGGGGGGAATGATGGCATTCACGCGCGATCCGTCGGGCAGTCGGGTATCGCAGTAAGGCACGCTTTCGTCGATGCGCCTGCCCGACGTCGAAATGATGCGCTCAAGGATGATCATGGCCTCGTGTGAGCTCTCGAAGCGTAAGGAAGTTGAATTCAGTCGACCATGCCTTTCGAAGTATATTTTAGAAGGCTCATTGAGCATGACTTCTGAAATGGTCGGGTCACTTAACAGGGACGTGAGCACACCATATCGACACATCTGCGCCCAAATGGCCCACGCATACCAGGCAAAGCTCTGCAGGGCATCAGCATTGGTGGGGTTGGCGGACTTCCAGAATCGGGTATTTAATTCTGCGGTTGCTGCACTCAGAATGCGCAGATCTCTTTCAGCTAAATCCTCTTGTGGTGCTGCTGTTTGCGCTTCGCTCATTTGAACGGCAAGAAGGGATTCTTTAAACAAGTCGCTTCTGAAAATTTCGGTTTGCACATCGTGATCGATGTTCGACAGCAGAAATTCTTCAAGTGGAATTTTACTTGTTACGGAAAAACTTTCGTGACCCATCTTAAAGTCTTCGCTCATTAAGGCGGGAATCACCTCGTGGGGGCGAATGATAAATGCAAAGATTTTGCAAAATGTGATCTGGCCACACAACGTATTTCTATCGTCGTCTTCCACAAGAATATCGGCTTTTTTGCTGTTTCCAAAGGAAAGGCAGGCATGGGAATCCACCTCTGCGCACTGCCCCCGTGTGATGTTCTCTAGGATCCACATGGCGTATTTCCTTCGTCGGTAGCCAAAGGCTGCTTGTGAGAATCGTTTTCAGCGTGCTCCATGCTTAAAAGTGGAAAGCATTGGCGCACTTCCAGAGGGATTTTTTCAAGCTGCTTCCGATAAGGCTTTTTGAATTCACGATCGGACTGCAAAAAAAATAAAACTCCCGAAAACATCGCTGCTGCAATCACGAATTCGATCAGTGCCTGTCCGCTCTCTTGTCGCACCGAAGGACACTTTCTTTTTTTGCGCAAAAAATTCATTTCTGAGCGTCCTTATTGTTCCCTTTGGAGTTTCCCTTTTTAATCTGGAAGAGCCGATTTGTTTCGATATCCTTCACAACCGCAGAATTCATAAAGCTATCGACCGTATAATTTTCAGACGCATCTTTTGAAGTCGGTTTTTCGGAAGGGTTAATAGGGACAACATAAAACTTTGCATACTGCTTGGCATGAAAGAAAAAGTCCCATTCTTCAGGAGTGACATAAAACCAAACGGTTTCTTGAGCATCGCTATTTTTGATTTCTTCAGAGAATTTTTTTCCAATCCCTGCAATTGGTGCGCGTTTTAGAACGGTGCGCATGGTTTGGGGTTGATTGGGAAGATTAAAAAAGGCTTTGACTTCCACAAAATCTCCCGTACTGAGATGGGCACCGAGTTCTGCAAGTTCCGTTTGGATATTCAGCAAACGTTTTCCGGGAGGCGTTTTTTCTGCGAGGGTTTTATCGTGATCTTTTGTATGAAATGCACCTTTAAAAAGAACAGCATTTTTTTCAAGAGGGAGCTGAACTCTTTGATTGCGATACTGGGAAATTTCATCTTCCAAGATCACGTAGTCTAAGAGTTCCGATTGCGAAACTGTGACAAACTCAAGAACATCGTCGGTGAGAGATTCGCCTCTATTTACCGCCCGATTGACAATGGCAATTGAACGAGAACCGGAAGATTCCGTATGAGTGGATGCGGGAGAGAGCCAAAGAAAGACTTGATACTGGAACCATGTTGCAAACAAGCAAATAAGCCCCTGCATGATGAACTTTCTTTGAAACAAACCCTTCAAATGAGTGTTCCCTTTCCAATCGATTCCCTTCGAGATCTTTTGCTTCTCGTAAGTAGGAAGAGATTGTTTTTTAGGAGATTCAGGAAGGCTCACCATTTCAGATGGAGCTTCACTGCTCTCGTTTGTGATGGGTTCCCATTTGAGTGAAATGCTCATTGCGCTCCTCCCGGCATGACACTTGCGTTCATTTATTATCGACGAGTCGTCGTGGTTTGTCCGCTTTCTTCTGAGTCACCAATATCTTTGGTGCCTTTCATACCCTTTGACTGTTCATCGGCATGAGACTTGGCTTTACCGGTCAAGGAAGTTCTTTTATTTTCTGACGAAGTAACGACATCTTGTTCGCCCAGAACAAATCCAGAAATAAGAGCGATGCGAGATTTAATTCCTCCTCCTAAATAAGAAACACCACCTAGGCAGGCAACAGCAATGAGGCTCAAAATAACAGCGTATTCTGTCATGCCCTGGCCTCTTTGACTCTTGAGTTGATCTCTTTTCATAAAATACTCCAATGGTATTAAAAAAATAAAGTGACTGGGAACATTCCCACTTTTTTATGGTTTGTTTGCGATATAAATTCAACGGACATTCAAAATCCAAAAATGTGAGGGAACCGTTCGACTTGTTCAGTTTCTGAACAAGATTTTTGAACATATTTAATTGGGAAAAATTTTGTCTTTGAAAACAGAGCTTTATTTTTAGAAAGATGCTTAATAAATGTACTTTGAAATGATGGCATTTTTCATGCATAGGTTTGGTCTGCAAAACTGCGGAGGTTTGAATGCATTGGAAAAAGCGGCCCCATTTAATAAACATAGAATTCGCTGGAAAAAATTTCGAACTTCTGGCCCCACGTGGTGTCACGGCAAGCCAAACGGGCCTTTTAAATCATGTCTCGCTCGATCCGAGGCATGGATTATTATACAAAAACATGAGATTTTTTCACACCTTTGGAATGAATTTTCCCATTTGTGCTGTTGCCCTCGATAGAAAAGGAGATTTGCTTGCAGAGCCTCTCATCGTTGAGCCTTCGTGTATATTTATAGCGCCTCGCAAATGTCACCGACTTTTTGAAGTACATCCTTCCCATATGGATGATTTTTTAACGTTGTGGAATAAGAAGAAGTCGGATAAAAAATCAAGTGCCGCAATTCGAGTGATCAGGAATAAATCTGCACGACTGATTAAAGCGCTTCCCTCGGCCATCATCTGGATTTGTTTTGCCGTTTTTCTTCTGGGAATTGTTGGTTTTGCGGGTGATGCTGAAGGTCGTTCCATTATATTGCAGCCTGGGCAGGTGAAAAAAATTGACCTTGGCGAGGCGCCTCGTTCAATCGATGTGTCGAACCCTGATGTCGTTGATGTTGAAAGGGTGGGGTTTTCGAATTCCATTAGCCTCATTCCCCGAAATCGTGGAAGCAGTGTGGTTTTGGTAAAGTATGCGCGTGGTACTGAAAGCGTTTACGACATTCAGGTGGGTTCAAATTCGGATAAATCCAGGCTCACTTCTTCGCTTTCTCTCTCTTCTGCAGCTCGTATTGCAAAGGACATTCAAAGAATTCCAGGTCTCGAATCGGTTGTCGACGACGGAAAAATCGTCGTTTTGGGAAATTTGAATTCCCTCGAAAACTTTCGAGCACTCGTTCGTATTTTAGGTGGAAGGCCTGGGCAGTTTGTTCCTTCATTTTCGATTGCTTCGGCAGCAGAGGGCCCTATTGTACGCTCCGTTCGTGAAGATCTCGCCGCATTAGGAGAAACAAATCTCTCGGTCGCAACGCGGTCGGGACTTTTTATGCTTGTGGGAGTGCCGACTTCCTTAGCAGGCAAACAGCGTGCCATGCAATATCTTAGCTCCGTTTTGCCTGGATATATTGATGCGACAGACTCTTCAGAGGGAAGTTCAACGACGATTCAAGTCAACCTGCAATTTTTGGAGGTTGGAAAATCAAGCGGTACAAAAATTGGAATTACGCCGCCCGGAGTTTCGGCACCTCTTTCGGGGCGCATTCAATCCGCTCCGGTGCCCCTCAATAAAATGTCTTCCTTTGCAACACCTCTTTTGCAGGTTGCTCCCCTCGACGTCATTTTTAAGGCCATGCAAGAAAAAACATTTGCGCGAGAGTTGGCAAGCCCCGTCATTATCACGCGCTCAGGCGAGCGAGCTTCCTTTCTCGCAGGTGGAGAAGTGCCCATCACATCATCGACTCAGAGCGGTTCAATGCTTGTGTCGAAGGTGGAATACAAACCCTACGGACTTCAGTTTGCCGTAACGCCAAAACTACAACCCGATAATACGGTTTGGTTAGGTCTTGATATGGAAGTCAGCTCTGTTCAAGATGGAATTTCATATAAAGAAATGCCTGCTTTTTTAACACGTAGGCTCAACACAAGCATCGTCCTTCAAGAAGGAAATGGTGCGATTTTGAGTGGTCTTGTGCGCAGTTCAGATATGAAGAATGTGGAAAAAGTCCCCATCCTCGGACACATTCCCATCATTGGAGAACTCTTTAAAAGTCGCCGTTTCAAAGAAGAAGAAACTGAACTTTGGGTTGCTGTCACCGTTCTGCAAGGTGAAATGAAGTCCAAAAAACCACTGCATTTGCAGCAAAAGTTTGATGAATTCGACGAAAAAACGTCCCCCTCTTTTTTTGATTGAGGTGAGATGTGTACATTATTTTGGACAAAAAAAGAAAATCGTTACAGATATCCTTGGCACCGTGTCTTAAAACAGATTTGAACAAGGGAATTGTCTGGCAAGATCCCCATTTGGCAGGCACTAGCGAAATCATAAGCGGATTTTGTACTTTTAAAAATTCCCACATCGCCCTGTTGTGTTGGTTGAGTAAAAATCAGAACTCGGCTCTTTTTCGCTTTCCTGATTTTAGAGTTTCACTTCCTTCAGGCGAGCTTGCGTGGAAAACTTTGACGGGTGTGATTTTTATTGCGCAAGGCATTGAATTTTTGTGCACCCCGTTACTTAAAATTCAACGTCGGTTTAAAGTTTCCACACTTTTTTTAGTCCTTTTTTCGCTTATTGGGAGTTTGGGTCTGTTTCCCGCAGTTGGAGGTGAATCCTTTTTGGAACCCAAAGAAGAATCCGCTTCTGAACTGGATAGCGACGGTGCCATTCAGGCTTTCTTGAGTGGAGAACTTGCAAAAAAAGTCGCAGCAAGTCGCGATTTTCACTTTCACGGAAAACTCGGTGAGCTGGGATCAGGCAACGGAATTTTATTTGCACCTCTCACAAGTCATGAAACAAAGTGGCAAAAAGGTACCAAATATCTTCTGGTGACAAGCGTCGAAAAGGGCGTCTTTCTTTCTAAAAAACAGACCGATTTTCAGTGGAAATTTCCAGATTTAAAGTGTGAATCTTATGGTGTCTATCTCATCGACGAATCAAAAATGGTTTTTCTAGCCCCAGGTCTGCTTTCATCACTGGGCAATAGAGTCGATTTTTCGATCATTCCCTACGAAGAAAATTGGGAAAAGAGTCAGACCTTGAATTGTGAAAGCGTTCAGTCGCGCCTCCTGCAGACAAATAAGGAGGATTTAAAAAAATGAACAGAATTTTATTAGATCTGAGCAATGGCAGAAAATTAGGGATTCACGATGAACGTCAGCAGCTGACGGACGAAAGTGAGATTCTCATCCTTGATAGCGAAAAACATCTCCTTATTGAACAGGGGCGAAAAACAACTTTTCGAAACTACGAAGTCTTCTCAACACAAGGAAACAGCTTTGCCTTGCTGCCCGGTGTTGAGCATTCGGGTGGGCTTATTGCATTTGCAGAAATGCAGGCGCAATCGCACAATTTTAAACTTCTAAAGTCGGCCCCCTCCGCCTTTGCCGTTGGAATCTATGAGGTTTGGAAAATTCTAACAAAAGCGAGTAAAAAAGCAGTGTTGTTTTTTATTTTAAAAAGATGCGTCACCTTATTGAAGATCCCACTGGCAATTGCCATCGTCGCTGGCAGCCTGCGCGGAAGTGATGCCGCTCTAGCGCCCGAAATGTTGTCGAATTCTATTGGATTTGCCAACAAGGTTTTTATGACTTCCTCTCGGCTTCTTTCGCAAGCGAAAGAAGCCTTGCCCCCTCTCGTGTCGCAAAGCGAGGAAGCCGAAAATTCCCCAATTCTTGCACATGCAAGCAAAGATAAAAAGACGAAATCAGACACTCATTCCGGCAGAACGAAATTAAGTAACAAGTCTAAACAAAGAAGCGATCGTTGCAAAAATAACGATGACATTGGTGATGATGTTTTAAAGTTTCTTCCCGATGGCGAATCAGAAAGACTGAGAAAGGAAAGAGCATCATGCGCAAAGTAAATGCCGAGAGAGGACAAGCGCTGATCGAAGGTTTAGCCGCTAATATTATACTGTTGCTCATCTGCTTTGGAGGAATCGAACTGGCTCGCCTCCTTTCGTACCGGAGTGTCTTGCAAATTGCAGCCAATGAAATTGCACTGCAATTGAGTCATCAGGAACTTTGGCTTGAGCGTGAAGGGCATCTTGAGAAACAAAGAACAGCAAGGGTTGCAGACGAAACACCTCTAGAAAGGCAGGCCAGCAAAGCTGCTGGAATGTTCACTGAAGTTGTGCACTCCAGCTCTCATACAGTAGCCTCGGGTTCTATCGAGCACCAGAACAGCCAAATTCGCAAAGGTGCGGGCTATAAGGTGGAGAGTGCCGGGATTGTTTTTTCGGTTTACATCGATCGTAACAAAGCTCCTAAAGGGGTTTTTGTCAGCGCAAATGCAGGGCTTCCGCTGCTGCTGGCTGGAATATATACCACGGGTCGAGGCGTTCCTCAGTCGAAGGGTTTAAAGGATCTTTCGCTTGAAACCACATGGGGGAAGGATGCAACACCGGGGCGAGATTGGACAGGGCGTTTCCAAGGGTTGGCTGGACAGCTCTATTTTCCACTGAAGATCTCTGCTTATCATCCGTGGCAAGCTTCAACAGAAATTTTTAAAAGGGGAGTTCCAGAACCTAAAAATGACCCTTCTGATTCCAATGGAAACAAAGGCCTCGATACCCACGATATTGAAGTTCCTATAATTTCCTCGATTCTTCCTACTCAGGCTGGTTCGATTGTTCAGGGCGTTTTGACTGAATTGATGGATTATATCTCTCTGTATGAGAAATATGAATGGGATAAAAAAGAGAACTCTCGACGACGCATCGAAACGGCAATTCGTGCAAAAGAAAAGGAACCTGATGGAAGATTTAAGGTGACTTCCTTTTTTGACAGCGTTCAGGAAGGAAGAAAAGAGCAATGAAGGTTGTTATTTCCGGCCAACAGGCAATTGAAACTTCAAAGATTCAGGCCCCACTATTGGTGCACTCGCAGCGTGGACAAGCGCTGATCTCGGGACTTATCTTGCTTGTTTTTGTGGCTGTTATTTCCATCTATTTTTTACTTGTCACTGAAACTGCTGCTCGTTCATCAGAGCGCATGCATTCCGTAAGGTCGCATGCGTTGAGAGATCGCATGCGTGTTGCCGAAATATTGAATCAAATTTCCATAAACAACAAGAATATTCTGGTTGCAAACTCCATTGCGGGAAATTCTTTCGCCGAAGCGATGGATTATTCGCTCAAGATTGCAGCCACCACACCGGGTTGGGTAACAAATTCCATTGATACTCAGGCAGAGCGGCTATTTAAGGCAAAGCGTGAAGACGACTTCGATGACACCTTTCGAGCTTTTGCTGAGCGTTCTGCGCGTGGGTATCAAATCGCTCAAGGTTACACCTTAGTGAATCGCAAGCTCAAGGAGGCCCTTGAAGGGGTTCCAGGAGGAAAAAAAATTGCCTCGCTGCTGCATGAGTCGTCAAGAAGTGAAACGATTTGTTTTGCCATGAGATTAGGCGTGGTAACAGGTACTCTTTCGTTTAATGCCGATAAATGTGAGTTTTCCTATGGTATACCTTTTACTTCTGACATTCTCAGCTTTTCATTCTTTAGTTTTAAAAAGCGTTCAGACAGTTGGGAGCGTTCTTCAGAACTTGAATTTGGGGCTCTACTGCCTGAAAAAAAATCTATGAAAGAATTTATTTTAGGGCTTCGCGGCGAAGAGACATCTGAAATTGGATCAGATTTTGATGAAAAAACGGGGCATGTGATTGCGCGGTGGCTCAGCAATATCACTCTTGCTGAATCTGCAACTCCAGATCGCAAATTTGCCGATATCTCTGAAACGGAATTAAAAAAGTCGCCGCTCAAATTGCGCACCGCAGTGACTCATCCGTCTCTGCGCATGACGTCTTGTGGCAGTAAAAAGAGTGGAAAGGATGTTTATGCACACACCTTTCTTTCGGAAAAAGACTGGAAAGATTTTGAGTCGGGAAGCTGCGAGATTGACAACACTCATTTTGTGAGAAGTTTTTTCATGCCCCATTGGACTCCCCTCTTGATTTCCCAGGAGCGTGCGCAATGAACTACAGAAATTTGAAAGGGAAAAGCAAAGAAGACGGACAGGCTTTTATGGAGTTGGTCTTTATTCTTCCGCTCTTTTTTATTCTGATCGGCGGTATCCTCACCATTTTTTTTCAACTGATGCGTGTTACCAGCGAGGCTCACGGCAGTTTTGCGCTGGTCTCTTCACAGGCTACATTTTCAGCGGCAGAAAGAAATGCGGGAGGATGGATAAATCCAATCGCAGGTCAAAGCGATTCTGCTGCTCTTGGGAAAGCGCTGGTAGAAACCGTGCTCAATGCCAAAAAGTACACTCACCCAGATGCCTTAAATGCAATTGTCAAGGGAGTGTCGGCACTTGAAAAGAAAGGGGCTCCTGGAACTCAGCAGAATTGTGACCCTCAGTTTGCGCTGGGGATGCCCGGTGAAAAAGACGCCGATGATAAATCTCAATTTTCACTAAAAACGTGCGCAGGACAGACTGGATTTGAAAATAAAGGACTGGAGTTTATTCCAAGGGAAGGCGATGTAAATCGGAAATACCACATTGAGATGGATGGAATACAACGAGATGTGTTGGCCAGTGCTCTGTATTTGCCGCAAAAGGAGTATTCCTATGCGGTAAGGGGAGATTGGCCTGCTCGTGCCTATGGAGAAAAAACCAGCGAGTTTGAAGAGAAATTTGCATCCAGCGAGAGCAAAAAAGAAAGCAATTTTGTACAAAAGTGTCAGATGGACTATCTTAAAAATGATTCGTGTAAAGAAGACAAAAGAGCCCTTGGAATTACGGTCGACACTACGCCTTATGATATCCTTGAAAAGGTTCGGACAGCTTCTGCAGGTGTACAGTACCTTGCCTGCTGGGCGGAAGCTTGCACCAAAACCTGCGAGGTTTGGCCGATAGCGCTTGCTGAGGCGGGTCTCATTACGGCCGCTTGGGGCGCAGGGCAAAAATATCAGAATTGTGGAATTGTAAACAGCGCGATTGAAGGTTTGCACACCGCAGCAATTAAAGCCGCAGAAGCCCGAAGCTTGCTCGTCAAAGGAAAAGAGAAGGAATTGCTGATGCGATTAGAAGTAGGTCGTGCGAAACAGATTCCTGATACGCTTAAGAGCAATTTTAAGTTCTGAGTAGGGCGGCATTTTTAAGTAGGGTAGGAGACCCGTTTGAGGAGCTCGTTTTTTTTCCCCTTTGAGTGCTTGCCTTCTTGACACTTTCCAACTGCTATATTATCCACGCTGATGTTGGTAGGCGCTTTAGCTCAGTCGGTAGAGCAGTAGATTGAAAATCTACGTGTCCCCAGTTCGATTCTGGGAGGCGCCACCATTCCTTCCTTTTTTCTTCTCTGCTCTTTATCAATGCGTTTTTTAAATCGATGCCATTCATGTCGGTCACTTGACTGATTGAAACGCCTTGTGTTAGCTGTTTCTGCATAAAGCCTGAATAGCTCAGTTGGTAGAGCAACGCATTCGTAATGCGTAGGTCGCAGGTTCGACTCCTGTTTCAGGCTCCATTTTTTTAAGAAATTCTATTGTCCTAACTTCCTGATCAGTGCATCCGATGGTGCAAAATTTCTAAATCGATTGAGCTGCTCTAATTCAGTCTTCAAGATTGCAATATTTTTTTCGAGTGTTTCGCAGTGTTTTGCCACTTGAATGATATCGCTCTCTGAGGGCGGGCCCGACCCAAAGATTTCAAGGAGCTCTTCAGAAATAAGCTGTACGATGGAGAGCGGAGTTGCCATCCTATCTCCTAAGTAAATGGAAACGTGTCCTAATTCAGCAAACCTTGCCTGAAAAACTTTAACTTCCGCCTGAATAGATTCATGAGTGTGTCTTATGTTTGCCAGCGAAAGTGCCAAAGATTTTGTGACTGTTTCCACGAAGAGCAGAGCATCTTCTTCGAGATGAGGCTTCAGAACAGTCGACAGTTGCAAATGGCCTAAAAATCTCCCGTCGTGAACAAGATCGATAGTCAATACCCCCAGTTCTAAGACACAAGTTTGGTCATTTTGATTCAAGTTTTGTTGAGGAACGGCTGTGTTCGGATGATTCTTATTCATATTGTGTATGGCATAGGGAGGGCTGGAATTGAGGTTTCCCAGACTCGGAAGAAATTGAAGTGTCGCGCTAAAACTATGGATCTCTTCGCCAGGGCTCGTTTCAAAAAAATTTGCGAACACATGAACCTGTTCAGACTTAAATTGAACGACGGTCGCCATGCTACTTACGGCGAGACAAACTGCATTGACGACGTCGTGAGTTGCTGAAAGTTCGCGTGCTGCAATAAGAACTTTTTCGAGCCGTTTCTTGGCAGTGGCAAGTTCGACGGTGACCTCAGAAAGCGCCATATGGCTCCGCATGCGAGCAAAGAGCTCTTCCCGAGAAAAAGGCTTGATAAGGTAGTCATTCGCTCCTGATTCAAAGCCAGATACCAAGTCCTTCACCTGGCTTTTGGCGGTGAGTAAAATGATAGGAAGTTCGCTCGCGCTGTATCGTTCTCTAATTTTTCGGCAAACTTCTAAGCCATTCATGCGTGGCATCATCACATCGAGCAGAACAAGATCGGGGCGTCCATGGATTTCAAACAATTCGAGGGCTTCGATTCCGCTTGAGGCGTGGAGAACTGTGTAGTTGAAATTTGCAAGGTGATTGATGAGCACCTGAAGGTTCACCGGTTCGTCGTCTACGGCAAGGATGGTCAGATTGCCTGCCGTTCGAGGCTGCGGGGGGGGCAAGGGCATTTTGTTGTAGAGGTTGCTCATCACTCCGCACCCTTGAATTGAATGCTGCGGGTTTGACGGATGGATCTGTAGGTGGGACAAAGGAAGTATCATTTTCTTTTACGACATATTCATCCATCGGAAGTGAAAATGAAAAGCGTGAGCCGGTGCCCAATTCAGACTCCACCCAAATGCGACCTCCATGCCCTTCGACCAGTTGCTTTGACACGGCAAGTCCAAGGCCAGTCCCGCCGTAAACTCTTGCTTCGGTACCATCTCCCTGTTCAAAGGATTCAAAGATA
Source organism: Silvanigrellaceae bacterium (assembly GCA_044237915.1). Taxonomy (GTDB): domain Bacteria; phylum Bdellovibrionota_B; class Oligoflexia; order Silvanigrellales; family Silvanigrellaceae; genus JBIIEI01. The sequence goes on from JBIIEI010000055.1 coordinate 30,458, forward strand.
CGCTCAAAATTTTCGGATCGAATTCCAATGCCAGTATCAGACACCGTTGTTACGACTTCACCCTCCGAAATTCTGCATGAAACAGAGACTCGCCCCTCATGTGTAAATTTAATGGCATTGCCAATAAGATTGTGCATAATTTGTTCAATGCGATTTTCGTCGGCTAAAACGTCTGGTGTGTCTGGAGGAATGGCATTTAAGAGTTCAACGGGCTTGCGTGCAACCAGTGGGTGCAAAATGGTAAGTACGACATCGGTGAGTTGCCTGAGGTCGATACTTTTGCGCCTCAGTTCGAGCGTGTTGTTGCGCATCTGAGAGAAGTCCAGAAGGTCGTTTACAAGATTTGAAAGTCTTTTGCCGCTCGAAACAATCATCACAAGATTTGACTTTGCTTTCGAGGGCAAGTCTCCCCCAGTTCCATCGAGAAGTGACTCTGCAATTCCAATGATTCCATTCAGGGGGGTTCGCAGCTCATGAGAAGTATTCGCCAGAAATTCATCTTTAATTTTGTTCGCACGCTCAGATGCTAAAAGTGCTTCACGCTGTGCTCGGTCTTTTTCGCGTCGTTCAAAATTAATACGCTCTGCAAGAGCGAGGGAAATGAGAACGACTTCTATACAGGTTGCAACTTGCTGGGCATTTTGCGTCACAATATTTGAAGGCACGAGTCCTGAATAACGCAGCCCGGTCAAGACGGATCCAATAAGCCAAAGTGTCCAAGCGATCAGAAAGGAACTTGCAAAAGGTGACCCTGCTCGCCATGTTAAAATGGCTCCCCACTGTACTATTAGAGGTCCAAAAACTGCAAGAAGTGCTGCGGAATGTACGATCACTTGGGTCGAAGCAAAGAGGCACAAGAGCATGTGAAAAACACCTAAACACTGCAACAAACTGATTGCCTTGTCGATGCGCGGACAAACGCTTCGTGTGTTGAGAAGTCCTTGTACCATACGAAGAACGGTGACTGTAATCATCCCGACAGCAAAAATACCCAGTCGAGATGCAACGTCAGGATTTTCATGAAATATAAATTCTCCCAGAAATCCATCGATATAACTTTGCCAAATGATATACGCCATGAGGTAAAGAATGTACCAAAAATAAGCACGATCTCTGACGCTGAATAAAAGGAACATATTATAGGCCAGCATGACAAACATTATGCCAAAAAAGATAGCATTCACTAAGGCGCTTCTGTACAAACGCACTGTGAATTCTGGCAATGTTTGGACATAAAGTGGAACTTGTGCGGTAATAAGGCTACGAACACGAAGATATAAAACCTGGGGCTGCTGTGGTCGTGACTGGAATTCAAAGGCGTGATTTCGATACTTCAAGTGACGCTGGGAAATCGCGGTGGCAGAATTGCTTTGTAAGATATTGTAACTACCGTCTGCTCGTTCGAAATAAAAATCGATGTTGTTGAGGTGAGGGTAAGCGATTTCCAATACTAAAGGTCTGGAAACAGAAGAATGATCGCGGATAGTGGTGCGTATCCAATAATACGACTGACTGAATCCAAAATTGAGCGTATTCATTGTACTTGGCTTAAAGTGCCCGGCAACATACGAGTTTATCGCGTCATTGAGTTGGAGTTTTCCGTCGACGTCTTCTAAAATTTCCACGTGGGATCCCAGTGGAAGAGCTTTATTGTTTATGGGTAAGTCCACCGCATTGCCAGGAGCTGCTCCTGCATTCTGAGCAATGAGACAGCAGCATAAAGCTGCGACTTGCAAAAATCGAAGGCAAAGCTGTTTGCTTTTTTTGAATAGCTTCCAGGTGCCTAAAATAAGGCAGGCCTTTTCAGCTTTTTGCATGCCACCAAGCTCTCCTGACGAGGAATGAGTCTTTACTCGCCTTCAGAATAGATGCCTTCATGTATTGCGGTTGTTGCTCGCCCCGACTGAAGGTACATATGGGGAGGTGTCATAGCAATGACTCTCGAATATACATGAATTTCACGTCTTTGGAATATCTTCACACGCATTTGTAATGGAGTCGTCGCAGGTTCGAGATCTGTTTTTGGGCTCTATTTATCTGCAGGATTCAGTTGGTGCGCGCATCGCAATATATTTTTAGGCATTCCATTTTGCCTTCTTCACCAATTTCACCTTTTATTTCCTCAGCAAAACTTTGCACCCCATTTTGGCTTTCAGCCCTGCAGCGCCCGCGTTGAGCAGGTTTCAATATTTGTGCCGCTTGGGTCAAGAACGCAGATTGCACTTCACCTGTAGCAGATGGAAAAGTTGTTGAGCAAAAACTGGGCTGTTTGCCAAAGCTTAAGCCGTTTGTTGTTTTCGCCTTGGGCGCTTTTTTTGCTGGTTTGCTGATCTCATCTTCAATGTCGAGCTTTGGTGATTTTACCTTTTTCACACTCTCGAGTATCTTTTTCCAATCAAGCTGACGAATTTCGATGTTTTTCTTTGGCTTTACAGACTCCGGTTGTTCAGCATTTTCCTGAGGTATCTCCGGAAGTTCTATGATTTTTTTAGGCGTCTCAAACTTTGGAAGTTCCATTTTTTCTTGAGGCATCTCATGATTCTGAGTTTCAGCCATTTTTTGAGATTCTTCAGGCTTTTGGGCTTTCATTTCGGGAAGGGTGATGCTCTTTTTGGGCATTTCTTCAACTTCTTTTTGAACTTGCTCCGAAGTGTTTGTAGCCTTTTTTTCACTATTTCCTTGCCTGGTGGATAATTTGCGGCCCAAGGCCGATTCGATCCAGGGGAGGTGATTTGCGGCCATCGCGCCGAATGACAATCCACTCGTACCCGCACAAAATTCCTTGGGTGTGCGGCTATTTGTGGTATGGACTGCGGCCAAGTAGATGACACCATTTATTGCTTTATAAATAGGTCCTCCAGAATCGCCTTGGCAGGTTCCAGTTCCAGCGACGATTGCTTGAATACTAAGGTAGCCGAAAGGATTTCCAGATGGATCTACAAATTGATCAATTGCCTTAATGTTCCTCTTGATACCTTTCGCTTTGTCTTCGAACATTCCAGACTTGAGAGCCATTGAAATTTGAGTCAACCGGCTAGCTGCTGGGGATTTAGGATCGTCATCTGTCTTTCCATATCCTGCAACAATCAGCTCATCTCCTTCATCAATGTGATCTGGAGGCAAAATGGGGGCAGGTCCAAATCCCGAGGGAAGGTTGCAGTTGTGAGATAAATAAAGCACATCAACTGAACTTTGCACTAAAGTTTGACTTTTATTGACGTCGTAGCCTGGTGCTAGGTAAGTCTTATCAGCCAAACATGATTCCCCAACAGGTTCTCCTTCAGCATTGATAAAATAAATGGAAATTTTATCAGGTTTGACAACAGCATTTGAAGTGGGATCTATGCTGCTTTGAAAGCAATGTTGCGCGGTGAGGATTCCCTTGTTGTCAATGATGGTTCCTGTGCAAAGTGAATTATCGTTGTATTTACTGTATCCAAAGGTCACTTTAACAGTGCTTCGCAAAACATTTGCCTGTGCGGGGGTTCCCCCTTTGATCAAAATATCGCTTTCCGAAGTATTTCGGTAACTGCACAATCTGAGACGTGGGACAGTTCATTTTTAGTTTGAGATTCTTCGATAGGTAAAAATCAATCGGAGGAATTTTATGGCGAGCCCATCATCAGTCGAAGATACCCTTGTAGCCCTTA
>JBIIEI010000206.1:0-2590 GCA_044237915.1 Silvanigrellaceae bacterium
CGATTTATTATGAAATTATCAAAAACCTCTGTCAAGACAACGTAACGGATCTTCAGCCGCTCAACGAGCTGTCAGCTATGCTGCAAATCTTACCCAGACTCCATTTCCCGCTGAACCAGTACAGCCCCAGCCAGAATGTGATAGTTCGTGATGGGGTCTTTTGAGATCTGAAAAAGACCGAATAGAGTGATATTCAGCATGTTCCCGAAAGCCTGGGTTCCGAAAGTGAAATCGTTGATTGAAACACGTGGCACGGAACTTAGAAACAATGATCGTCCTTGAATCTTTGTGAGGCTAATAAAGAAACCAAAGGCAAAGAACAGCAAGTAAGGTATAGTGTAGCCGGCGCCAAAGAAGGTCAAACAGATAAGAAAAAAAGCTGCTGCAAGTGTAGAGCCAATGTGGCTCAAGTACCCAGTAAACCAATGTGAGTACTTTACGCAGAGAGCGCCAGAAATAAAACTTGCCGAAGCAAAGATGAGTTCTATCCAGGCCAGCGTTTGAGAGTTACTTTGCATGATCTTCAAAACGTAAAAACCCACCGGGATGTTTGAAGCTAAAATTACAGCACCCGGAATGGAGTGAACGAAACTTTGGCTGAGAACATTGTCTTTCTTTGTCTGGGAATTGGCGATGAGCTGGAAAAAGTTCCTCAAGCTATTTCTGTATGAAACCACGACCGCGCCAGCGAGTTTCTCTCTTTCAGCTTTCGGCGCACTTTGAGATTTTGGAAGCACGAAAATAGAAACAATGGAAGAAACTGAAGCAAGCCAAAGCAACCCAGAGAAATGAACTGAGTCGAAAACATAGTTTCCAAGAAAACCTGCGGCCAAAGATGAAGTCTGCACAACCGTTTCAAGTTTTCCCGACCACCGGAGTGATTTTTTTGTGTTTTCCAATTCCGAAGAATCTGAGCTGTCTAACTGTTCGTTGGACATTACTTTATAAACTAATGGATAAAAGGGCACGAACAGCAGACCATATGCCAAAGCCAAAAGAAGATATGACGCCATTGTGTCAGGATTCAAAATCAGAAAGCTGGAAAAAAGTAACGGCTTTGCGACTTCGGCTCCAAGTAGAGTCCGAGTTTCTCCAAACCGTTCAGTTACAACTTTTAGCGCTGGAGCAAACAATATTCCTGGAAGGAATAGAAAAACCCAAGCAAGGCCAACTGGCGCACCTTCCCCAAACTTTTGAAGCAAGTTCCAGCTCTGAGTGTATGCAAAAATACACGCCCCAAAAAGAGAAAAAGCCACAAACATCAGGAATCGAGCAATGCGAAACTTTTGGTGATTCATGACGAGCCTCAATTGCTGTTTTTTGGTGACTCATGACGGGCCTCAATTGCTGTTCTCCCATTAACTCTCTACGGCGTAGGGAATAGCAAAAACTGATCCAATACGTGCCTAGGAAATTCAGGCGCATTTGACCCATAGATTAGGCTTCAGGTCCGAGGTTTGCCGATAGTACTTTTATTAACGTCTCTAGGTACTTGCACGAAATCCCTGGTCCTCCTGGAAATACAAGCACGACTTTACCTGGGGTCGAATTCCTATCAAGAGGTTTTTTTTCTCCATTAATAAATACATCTGATAAAGACAAAGCACCTCCAGATATTCCGTAGCTTTGAAGAGCAGTCCATAGTGTGCGCTTTAAATCCTTTTGAAATGAGACTCTGTGCCACATTTATAATCCATAACAAAACTCCTTTTGTAAGTGCATCATATCAAGCACGCATCGTCGTACAGACGATCGTTCATGAAGGCAAGGTCTTTGTGAAGGACATTTTAGGAAACAAATGCTTCAGGCGCAGCATTCAATTTCAAAATGCTGCGGTTTTGGATCTTCATCGACAAAAAATAATTTAGATTAATTTTTTTAAAGTTTGATTTAGCAAACAAAATATCTGCTGGTTGAAATCCAACCAGTGTCCAAAACACTCGGTTGTGATAAAACTCAAGCCATAAAGAAAATTGCTCGTTAAGGCTGGTAAGACTTTGTGGAGCAGTTGAACGCTGATCGAGAAAGCTTTCGCGAACATTTCTAAAAAAGCGTTCAATTTTTCCTCTGCCTTGTGGAATATAAGGGCGTGAATGAATAAGCGCAATGCCTATCCAAGCGCACGTTGTGGCAAGACCTTCAGCTCTGTAATAGGCCCCATTATCGACATAAAACTTTTGTGGCACCCCCCTTTTTTGCATAGCTTGTAGAAGACATTTTTTAAGAGCTTCTGCCGTTTCATTCAAACAGGACTGAGCATGGGTTATGAGCCTGGAATGATCATCAAGAATGGCAATCAGGTAGCTTTTGTGTAAGGTTCCAAAGTCTGTTTTGACTTGCGGCCCGTGCATTTAGATCAAAAAACAGACTCCACTTGCGTGGAGCCTTTCGAGAAGGGAATTTAGGTTTTCTGAGGGAAAATGCCCCACTGCGAGACGTTCAAACCGACGCATCCAGTGTCGCATTCTCTGCCGTGAGCTCCCGAAAAATCATTTGGACGCGCTATTCCCAGCGTTATAAGATGGGTAGTACGGGGGTTTGTGAAGCCATCAGGTTTTGGAGGGTTTTATCAAAGTTCCATGGCAAGAAT
>JBIIEI010000056.1:0-34063 GCA_044237915.1 Silvanigrellaceae bacterium
GAAACCTGTCCGCAGACAGTAAACCCAATGAGTTCCCCGCCCCCAGTTTAATATATTTTTTTACAAATTGCTTAAAATTAGAGCACCAAAATTCCTGCTTCACATGGAGTCAGGAAGGGGTGGTTTAAATAAATATCCTGTGGTGTGACTTCATTTTCTTTGACCTCAGAAGAATTCTTAATTTTGATGATCATCCTGCGCCCCTTCCGCGTTGAGTCGCATGCCGTGAGACAAAAATCATTGCCCAGCTTTCGCGAGTGCAAGAGCTGTTCAAGCGACTTTGATGTTACCATATGCAAAGATGGGAAGGGGTAGAGTCTCCAAAAATACGGCAACTTGAAAAATCTAAAAATGCAGAGGCATTGGCACAGGTAGGTAGACTCAAGCAAACATCGACTAACGGCCTTCGGAAGGAGCCCGACGCTCTATCTCGATGGTTTTAACGGGTGATGGCTTTTGTTTCGACATGCAGAGTTCAACGAGGCCCTGCAATTCCCTCAGCGCCTCATCCTGCGTGGGGCGTAACAGTGAAAGGACCGGCAATTCCTTACAACGCGCTTCGAATCCGCTGTCGCCATCCGACCAATCAACCGTAAAGTTTAAACCTTGGGACATTTTGTAAGCCTCTCGCTTAAGAAATCAATCCTTCACACTTTATTGTTCGGCAAAAGTCGCTTATGACGTGAGCTCTGTATGCAAAGCTTCCGACATTATTAGAGTCCTACGTTCGAAATGCTCAACTTTCTAAATTTCAAGGGGCGTGAATTGGAATTTTCAACGTTCGATTGTGAGTATCAGTATCTCGAGGATTTCCGCTTAAACGCAAACTGCAGGGAGGAGCTCAGGGAGCTGCTGAATGGCTGCTTTCCGGGGTGTTTTGAGAGCCGTGAATTCTTCAAGCAGGTCCCAAAGTCTCGAATACTGGTGCGCTTAAACGGCGTGCTCATTGCCCAGGTTGCAATAGAGGATCGAGTCATTCATTTGGGAGACGCATCCTGCAGAATTTTTGGAATTATAGATCTTGCGGTACGTCAAGAATTTCGAAACAAAGGCATTGCCACAAAATTAATGGAACACGTTGAAGAACTGGCCAGAGCACATCAGATTCACTTTTTGATTGCTTTCGCAGACGAACATGCACTGTACAACAGGCTTGGATTTAAGCCTGTTGAAAATATTTGTCGGTGGTTGGCAGTTGATGAGCTAAAATCTATCGATGTCTTCGAAAAAGCGCACCCCGACTGCTTTCTGGTTAAACAGATTTCTGGAATGGAGTGGCGTGATGGGGTGGTCGATCTTTTAGGGTACTTATTCTGAGATTCAATTCACATAAGCTGCAAACTATCGCTGATATGGAGAATATGATCTCTTAATCGTGAGTTCTCATCCAAGGAGAATGTTAGATCGTCTTCCGACTTTTGTGGGTTGAAAGAGATCACTAAACAGCTATCGTCCTTTGATTTTCGACTGATGACAATCTCTGTGTAGCTCTTTCCTCCACCGACATTCAAATGCGTTTTCTCGGCATATACGAACTTAGGAAGGGGCTCGGGTCTTACGATACTCTTTATAACCCCCCTCTTTTCTAATGCCTCTTCTTCACTGGAACAAAGAGATCTACTGAGCTGAACTTCAATAGGAATTTCTTTGTCATTCTTCTTCACCGCAAGGCCGACAGTCATAGCTTCTGTTACTTTATCTAGATTCGGAACTGTTTCACCCGAATAAGGATATTCAAATTTCCATTCATGAAAAGTAACGGGGACGGTTGGATCCATTCCTACGGAATAGCAACCCGTTCCGGTTTGAAATTCTGGGGCTTGAGTAGGATTTAGCACAAAGGCTGCAGGGTTGTTCCAAGGCAAAAGCCAAAGGCTTCCAGTCCTAAATTCAGCCAAGGTATTTTGAATGACAGGGTCTTTGGAGAGCCTGGGAAGAGTAGTAAAAAGTGGAAATAAACTCAGTGCACAATTCCCCTTTTCGGGGAAAAAGCTTAATGCCTTTCCTTCAATGATTGAGAAGGTTCCAGATTCTTCCTGCACAGGGTTCTGACCTTTGAACTGGAAAAATGCATGATATTTTTCCCCTTCAAACTTGATTTGAAGTTTGAAATCGATGGGTAGCCAGTGATCAAGCCATAACCCTTGAATATTCTCAAGACTTATGGGCGTTCCATTTTGGGGAACTGTTACAGGAGCAATGGGAAGAGGCTTTTGCTCTTCTGTCTTTTTTGGTTCATCAGAAAGTGGTTTATCTTTCGACTTTCCGTTCCCACAGCTTACGATGCAGCCAGACAATACCGTCAATGCAACGAATAATTTTTTAGACATGGTCGCTCCTTTATATCAAAACCTTGCTCATGTTTATCTACACGAAATCAGAAGTTCAACTTTCATTGGAGTCGCTCAGCAAAATGTCCTTTGCAAATAAACGCGCTCCAACTTCAGAGAATGAAAAAACTCTCTGAAACCGCTTTGTCCCAGCATTCGCCTATTCGGCTCATGCTACAAACCATCTCGAAAGATAGTCTATTCGTTTTTAACTTGAATCATTGCGTCGTTGCAGGCAACGCTCCTGCCCACAACCGTAACAAAGTCAATTGCGGCTATCAGCCAACAAATCCTTTTTTCTGCAGAATATCTTCAATGCGGGCGCGGTGGATTCTTTCCCATTCTTCTAAGGTTTGACTGGAATCTTTTTCGGCTTTCGCCTGAGCATCTTTTAAGACAGATTCGATCTTTCCCACGGGAACCACAACAATGCCTTCTTCGTCGGCAACAACCATGTCGCCAGGCGATACGGACACGCCTCCACACTGGACATTCCCGTTCAGAATGCCGACGATGTTTTTGCCTCCAGGAATGGGAATTACGCCACGAGCAAATACTGAAAAGTTCATTGCTCGGACTTCAGCAACATCACGAATAACGCCGTCAATGACAAATCCCGCGATCCCGCGCTTTTGAGCCACGGCGCAAACATTTCCTCCTGCAACGGCGTAATTGGAATCACAAGCTTCAACGACGATAATCGAGCCCGGTGGAGCCCTGTAAATCGCTGCATGGAGCATGAGATTGTCACCAGGAGCACACCGAACTGGAAAAGCAGGCCCTACGATCCGACGAATATTCGGCCAAAGTGGCTTTATCTCAAAATCCATGACCCGATCACGCGAGAGAAAATCTGCAATTGTTGTGGGCGAAAGCATTTGAAATGCATTTTTATCTGGCATGTTTACTCCAAAACTCCTTATTTGAAACCTGGATCACGCCGAGCGTGTTGATACCACCGAACAGTTGAACAACATTTTCCAACCCTCTTTTGTTTTAAGTGCAGTAATTCTATCTTCGAATATTTTTGATGAAGCGATATGGCGCACGAACACGAATGCAACTTCGCCCTGCACGTCGATTTTGTCGATTTCAAGACCGCGCTCAATGCATCCAATGACTTTATCGGACATCATTTGGATGTATGTTACCTTTGGAATAGTTCGCACGCCTTCTTCGGTAACTGCAACGACGGAATAGCTCTCATGCAGGATCTTTTCCAACGTCTCGAGATCGCGAACACCCGTTGCCCTCGAAAACGACTGCACAAGTTCGATAATTTCAAACATCTGAAAACTCCATCATTGAGGTGAGAAACTGGCAAGGCGTTCAAAAACCCTGCGCGTCGTGGGATATAACAGACTGATTTATTTTCGCAAAGAGATTCAAAAGGACATTATTTCCAAAGTCACAGTACCAAACGCATCATTCCTGAAGATCATTTGTACCAGCCACGGATAAGGTAACTGGCATTTGCGCAAGAGTTTCAGCCCCAAAAATAATTCGACTGGTTTTTCCGCAGACTGCAACGAGCCTGACATCAAAATTGCAAAAGTTATCTTGAATTCGTGAAAGCATCATCTCTATTTTTTCTTCGTCTTCCAAAGAAAGCTGTGCATTAAAGTGCGTGGCTCCCGCGCGAACGCTCGGTGCTTGTTCCGTATTTTGATACGCTTTACAAATGACTGCAAGCTCTTGCCCTGCCGAGCCCGAATTTTGTTCCGCTATTTCAACGCGTGCCTTTTCAAATGCGGCATCGACAACGTCAACGATGTCTTTGGAAATCTTATACGTTCTTTTAACAACCTTTGCTTCCATGATGGTGTCGGAACTGCCATGACTTCCTACATCGCTTCCATAAAATCGCCCCTCTTTTTCCGCAGAGCGAGAATTTAAGCGCTCCTTAAATTGACGAGTGGGAAGATGTTCAAGGTCGTCGAGGACATTTTCAACTTTATCTGCATCGTCTATGAAATCTTTACGCTTCGAAAGTTCCATCAGCTTTTGCGAGCTGACCTTTTTGCAGGAATCGAGAAGCCGTTCATAATCTTCTGGACGCTCACGGAGAGTTTCCTTCATGTCTTCGGAAAAAAACTTGTTGACTTTTCTGAGAATCTGAGCAGACGGACCATTGATAACATCACATTCCTGCTCAACAAAATCCTTGAAAGTCTTAAAGCCAAGCTTGCGATGCACACGCTCGGAATGTGCAGTATTGAGCATTTCACCCAGTGCCCAGTAGGATTCCCGGATCGCATGAACTGCTAAGCGCATCTTTGCGACAAGTTCCTCGGGACTTTGGCTTTGTTCATCTCGCTTCTCGCGCGTTTTAGCCATCGGCTCTTCCTTTCTCGCTGCGTGCCTTCGTTTTGAAGACCTGAGCAGAACACGTGAGGCCCCAAAGTGTCAATCCAAGATTCCGGACTGCGGTCTGCGGGCTTAGCCGCTTTGTAGAGTCGCTGGTATGGTCGTATGATAGGGAAAGTCTGCTTTGGAAAAAAACTCTCTTCGGAGATCTTTTTCCTCATGTTTGGTTCCGATGGGCGAGGAAAGATTTCGGATGTTTAAACGGCCTGCGTTTGCCGATCCCAAAGATATGAGCGCGCGCACTGATCATGTTCTGATGATGGAAGATGCGCAAGGATTGATTGTTCCGGTAAAGGGAAAGTTCTCTCGGGAATTTCGACCACTCGATCGCGACGAAGGACACTTCGTTCTGTATTTCACGGTTTTCGAACCCGCAAATCAAACCGTTCGATACGATTTGAGGCCCTTGTTACGTTACGTCCAGTCGGTCGTTTCCAAAGGAGAAATCTACCACGCGACATTTCGTAAGCATAAATTGCGAATTGAAAGCGTCCGCGTGGAAGAAAGTTCCATACGGATGAAAGAAAAAGATATTTCAGGTGTGCTGATGATCATTCGAACAAGCGCTACGCCACTTTAAGCTCTTCTTCATAATGCATGCCCGCTCTCGCAATAAGGAAACGGGAAGCCGAAAAGCTAAAAATTCCGAGATGAGAAAATATCAAATTCAGACGAACCGTAGCTAACGGATCGTCTAGGTATGCATCCAACATGTCATCGCAGATGTCCGCGAAAATTTCTGCATCCGACAATGCAGGCAATTCCAAGAATACTCTAGCTTCCAGAGCTTCTTGAACCTTCAACTTGGCCTCAGCCCTTTGTTCGTGAGAGATGTGCACTTTCATGACTAATATCCTCCCTAGTGAAAGTACTATCGGCCTATTTCACTGTTCCTTGAGGAATTTTTGACATCTTTTTCAACGGAAAGAAATAATATTGAGGAATTTAAAAAACTTAGGGTTTAAAACTATCAAGTTCCTCCAAAACCCGCTTTTCTCGCTCGAGCCTTTCGCGCAGCTCAGACGATGTTTTTTCAAAATCGCCTCGCACGGAACGTAACAAAAGGTCCTCTGCTTGGCCTTTTAAATATTTTATTTCTTGCAGGGAATGCTGAACAGCCCCCTGAAACCCTGTCAAAGCGGGAGGAAGGCGAAAATCCTGAGGAACGACCGCAGAGGGCGTTCTCGACATTTCATCGCTTGCAGATTTCTTTTTGCGCTGTCCCTTGGAATCGCCAATCTCGATGTCTCCAATGCGAATGCCGCTAAAATCGGAGCTATCCCCAATAAACACATTGCCAAAGCGCACTCCACTAAACTCTTTATTATCAGCAATTTCGAGTGCCCCGAGCTTTAAATGGTAACCTTCGCGGACTTTCCCTCTTTTACGCTTTCGGAACTCAAGCTCCTCTTCGCGCAGTTGTTGTTCCTTTAAATGCCGCTGTGGCCAAGCGCCTTCACGCAACACTTGGACCTTTTCGAGTTGGCCCTTTTGACCTTCCACAGCAGCGCTCGTTTCTGCAATACGTAACAAAAACGACAGGTGAAAGCGAAACGCTTCGTCGATGACCAGGGCAGAGGCCTTATTTGAAGGGGGCAATGCAGAGACTGCGTTCAGAATTTCTCGCCCTTGTTCGGCAGCACTGCGAAATGAAGCTTCCTCAAGGACCTCAAATGCAACAGTATACATTTCCAGTGGAGAGAGGTTTCGAGTCTGCTCCTTTGCCTTTCGCAATTGCCGGGCCCAACGCAGCGACCGTGACGTCAGATAAAACCCTCCAAACATCAACAAAAGCTGAATCCACCAAAGCACAAAGGTAAATAAAGCAGGGATCCAATACCAAGCAGCCAGTGCAGAAACGGGGTAACCTACCCATCCAAAAACCCGCACATTTTTGGCAACAACTTGGCTTTTATCAATGGACAAAACATCTTTTTTTTCAGAACTTGAGATGAGCGAAGGAATTTGCACAAGATTTGGGGACGTCATAACTTCTCACTCCAGCAGCAAACACCCAGCGAACTCCGCATCGAGCCTGTCAACTTTCCTATATCCCAATCATACCTCGATTGTCTCGTCAATGACGGGACTTCTACAAGGACAGTTTCTAATCTGTATTGTTCTCATCGCCTTGAAAAAGTATACTCTCATTTAAAAATACAGCACTTGAGTTCTTCTCTATCCATGCAGTGAGGCTCCGTTGAAACTCGATATTTTTGCAAAATGCATCCTCTTGTCTCTTTTTTTGGCCAATACGTGCACATCCTGAGTGGTGCTGGCGGATACACAATCTCATTTTTTCCGAATTCGCACGCAAAAGAAAAACCGACTACCGGGACTTGCTCACCAAAGCACAGAGCGTCAATCTGTTTCCTGATCTCCGCAAAAAAGCTGTGGATGAACTTAAAGGAATGCCTTAATTGCATTTCTAATTTCTCTGATTCATAAATGCTTCTGTCTTCTTCTTCAAGTCATTGAGCACGTTGTCAACCGTTGCAGATGCCGGAATCGTGATGACGTCTGACAGATCATTGAGGTCTTTGTTATTCTTCTTTTTAACATATGCTTTCGCATATTTTAGGTTTATATCGCCCCACACTTTTGCGATTTTATCGCGGTTTGGAAGCACAAGATTTAAAGGCTTTGCACTTACAACAGTCGTTTTTCCGTTGATTGTCTGAGTGACCTGTTTACGTGCCATAGCAAAGATATGATAATGAATAGTTAACCACAGGGCTTCTGCACGAACCATCAAATAGTCTTCGGGGGTGCTATCTAAAACCTCTGGTATCAGCAATTTTGGATAAATAATATGCAAATTATTCACATTTGCAGTTACAAATGCCAAATTCCATGTTTCATAAAGACTCGACCACTCTTGCTCCATCTCATATTGAGAAAAGTGTGTATCGGGTGTGATTTTAAATTTCCAAGACGGGTTGACGATCAGTGCAATGCCCGAAAGCGCATTCGAATGCTTTCCCCTAAAAGCATCCGTGGCAACGGCCTCCGAAATGTTAAGAATAAGTCCCGTGGGGTCATTTTTGAGATCTTTTCCTGTGGGGGCATTCGGCAGACCCTTGCGATAATTCATAATAACATCGATGCCAGCGTCCATCGTGACCGCTTTGGCAGGCATAAACCAATCACCCGCAATTTTATTGATGTCTTGCGCCGACTCAGCAATTCCAGGTCTTATTCCAAACTGCGGCTTTTTAGAGCGCACATGCGCAATGATTTTACCCATAAAGTCGACACTGGAGGTCATGAGTGCAGTCACTCGACTGAGCATATAAGTGTGATGAAGCGTTCGTTTTATCCATTGGTGCGCTTCAGGATCAAGAGCTGGAAAGAGATTTTGTTGTTGCGCTGCGCACAGAAATTCAGTGATTGCAGGATTGCGTTTGTCAATGCCGTTTTTAATCTTCTCAAGCAGTGGCCTGAACGAAACACTTTTGCCCTTAATTTCGGTGTCGAAAATCTTTTTCACAGGAGGAAAGTCAATGAGATACATTTCATTCGTGAGAATGTCGGTCATCAATTCGACATCTATCTTGGCATTCATATCAATTGAAAGAGCCTTAAAGGCATTTTCAATGCAGGGATTGACTTTATTGGAAGCTGCCGCAGCCTGTTCATTGGAATTTTCCTCAGGCTTTTGTTTACATCCCATAGCTAAAATGCACACATATCCAATGCCAAACCAAGTCCGGAAATGAAAATACTTCACAAACAACTCCTCCCCCGCGTTACAAATGACGAAAATGATTAAAGGTAACAGAAAGCTCTGGCCGGCAGATCGAAAGATATGCACTCTGTGACGTCATTTTTTTTGCGACTTTAGAATTTGCCCAGGGATGAGTTTTGTTGAAGCTCTATGCAGGAAAGTCAGGCAACTGTTGACGGTTGTTCAGTTCTGAACAAAAAGTCAATCGGAAAACTCAGGTGACTTCTTTGCGAGGAGGGCACTTACGGCCGTTTGCATGTCTGTGGAGAGCAGCATGCCTGCATTCCAGGTGGCCACATACTCCAAGCTGTCTGCAACTGAATGGTCGCGGCTGAAGTTCAACACCTGCTTGATGCCTCGTATTGCCAGTGGGGACTTGCTTGCAATTAATTTTGCCTGTTCACGCGCACCTTCGAGCAGGCTCACGGGGTCGCTTGCAACTTCGGTAACAAGGCCAATGGCGAGCGCCTCGTCTGCGCGAAACACGCGCCCCGTAAGGGCAAGTTCCCGCGCCCGGCCCTGACCTATGAGATGTGGCAGGCGCTGAAGAGTACCGACGTCTGCAACGATGCCGAGATCGATCTCCTTAATGCAAAACGAAGCGTCTTTACTCGCGTGTCTGATGTCGCACGCCGTAATGAGATCGATGCCACCGCCAAAACAGACGCCATGCACTGCGGCAATGATGGGTTTGCGGCAAGATTCCAGGGCGCTGAACGCCTGCTGCAACCCTTTTATGAAGTGCCGGATGGCTTCTTGCCTGTTCCCCTCGCCAAGTGCGCGCATTCGGGTGAGCACACTGCTGACAAACTCCAAATCTATTCCCGCGCAAAAATGTGGACCTTCGCCACGGAGGATCGCGCATCTGATCTCGGGAGTCGAGTCGATCCAGGCAAACACCTCGCCTATTTCACGCCAGAGTGTTTCATTTGTCGCATTCGCCTTTTCAGGGCGGGCTAATGAGACTTCAGCAACCTTTCCCTGGTGGACCACCTTGAGAAATTCAAAATTCAAATTTGCCTCCGCTCGAAACGCTCAAAATTTTATGTCGATTCTCGGTGACGCAGCCCTTCGAAATGCAACCTGAGTTCTTTCGTAACAAGTTCAGGAGCCTCATCGGCTACAAAATGCCCAACCTTTTCGAAAAGCTCAATTCCAGAGTGTGGAAAAATGACTTTCCAGCGGTTCAAGGTGTTGAGGCTTATCACGTCGCTTTTTCCCCAAAGTAACAATACGGGTATTTTTGGCTTACTTGCAAGCTCTTGGTGAACCTTCCAAGCAGGATTTTGAGTTTCGAAAAGGGCATTGAGAAAGCCCACTGTGCCCATTCTCTCGGCAGGAGTTGGAAACGCGTTTTGGTAAGTAAGGTGTTTTTCTCGTGTGAGCGGGCGGTGTTTACCCCAAGCCATTTTAACAAGGAAACGCGCCGAAAAATTAAATTTCTTGTAAAGAAAACGCATGAACCCAGAGTTCATCAGCCATTTTTGCTTTTTAAGGCTCGACTCTGTTTCGACCAAAGGCCATCCCCAGGTGTTCATCAGTGTCAGACTTTGAATTCCTTCCCAGTTATTCACTGCAATGGGAAGGCCAATGGCTCCACCAAAGTCATGCACGACCAAATGAAACCTGGTTAATTTAAGAAACGCAAGAAGTGCAGCAAGCCGTTCGGTATGTTTTTGAAGCGAATAATCGCCGTTTTCAGGCTTTTCTGACGCACCAAATCCCAAATGATCGATGGCAATGCAGCGATAATCATTTTGAAGTGATGAAATCACTCCGTGGAATTCGGCAGAAGAACTGGGCGTCCCATGGACAAACACAACCGCTGGGCCGTGACCTTCATCCACGAATGCAATTTTATGACCTTCAAACTCAAATATATTCATGTTTTCCTCATTTGATGATCGTTAAAAAGTGTTCGCAGTTGAGCTTTCAGTGTCTGAAAGGGTTGTTCGCCAATAAGGGCCTCATAGCGCGCTTCAATGGTCTCTATAAAAGCTATGGCCTCGCCAATGAGCTTTTTTCCCGAGCTTGTGAAGATGATTAATTTTGCCCGCACATCATGGGGATCTGCCTTGCGTTTGACATAGCCGCGTTCTTCGAGCGAGAGCACGGCCTTTCCAACACCTTGCTTTGTAATTCCAAGTAATTCAGCAATTTCCACGGCATGACTGCCTTCGGGCTTTACAAACCTGAGGATTTGCAAATCGGCACCCGTGATGTCCTGAAAACCTCTGCCTGTTAACTCTTCAAGCAGCTCTTGCTCAAAAGCCCGAAAGAGCAAAATCAAGTGTCTACCGAGTGGCTGGATTGCGTCTAAGCCATCGACTTTGATTTGAGAAATTTTTGAGTCGTCGTTTTGTGTTTTCATCATAAAAAAATAGTAAACCTAGTTTACTATCGAGTCAAGACAAAAAAAAGCCCCTGGTGCGCAATGCACAGGAGCTTCGAAAGCAATCGGCAATCAATTCTAAAACTAAAAAAATGGTGCGGTTACCCTGACTCGAACAGGGGACCTTCACGATGTCAACGTGACGCTCTAACCAACTGAGCTATAACCGCAGGTGACACCTGTCTTAAGTGGGTTATTAGTGAATGTCAAGTTTCCGATTTGAGATTTTTGAAAGACTCACAAATCTTTGAAAAGAGGCATAGAATTGAACATTGTGGAACACGTGAAAGGAATCCAGATGAGCAAGACACCCGTTATCTCGCAGACCTATTTGGGGATCGCCATCGATCACACTTCTTCCTTCGAGGTCTTTCTAGAATTCGGATTTCGCCTGACGGGACGCATTGCCAATCCCGTTTACAGCCTCAACGAAGAAAAATTAATTTTGGAAACTGCCGAGGGCATGACGGGAATTCGAAAATCGGCAGTCGTTGCCATACGAAAAGTGGGTAAATAGGAACTTAATTGCCTTCCGTAAGACAAAAGCACAGCGTCCAAATCTGTTCTAATTTCGGTTCGTCCAGCGCTACAGACATCGGGCGCAAGCGACTTCTTCCCAACACTCCACCTTCAAAACGACCCAAGGTTGCCTGTGGCAGAGCTCCCGCCCTGACAGGCAAATGCACCAAAGTCTTCAAGGGCTCATTGAAATACTTTGCAAGCAATTCACGTAACAAAAATCGTTCGGTATCAAAGAAATGAGCGAGATCTTCGGACGACGTGATTTCTTGCACATGCAAGGCAATGCCCGCATCTTGCAACCAAACTCGGCATCCCAAAACCGCAGACTTTCCTAAAACATTTTCCTGGCCGCGCAATCCGATTTTTGTCTGTTGTTCAGCAGCAAGCCCCTGCCATTCTCCGATGTAGTTTTGAATTTTAATTTTTCGTTTGAAGCGATGAGTAAGGTAACGCTCAAGCGATGTACGCGAACGGGGAGCCATCAGATGATCTTGAGCGCGACGCACAGGGGGTATTTGAGGCGAAACCTTGCCCATTCCCACTCCACCCGTGACAGCATTCAGCCATCGCTCAAGATCGATATCCTCTTTTGCTGCCAACACAGGCCATTTTTTTTGTGCCGCATGAAAGAGGTGCCAAAGAAAGCGACCTTGAAAGATATCAAAAAATGCTTGGGTTTCGAGAAGAGATTCACGACCACCTTGAACAATGCTTTCGGTCAGTGAATCGGGAAGTGGGCCAGAGGCTGCCGCCAACGCACAAAAATTCACCTGCAAAGTGTTTGAACCTTGCCCTGAAATCCTCGTAAAAAGAACCTCGCCGGACGGAAATGCTAACGTGACAGGAGAAGAAAACTTAACAAGTGTACGACCACCATTTGTTTCTTTATTCTGAAGCGCATTCAAACTCAGCAACCTGACCGCTTGAAAGAAGTCAAAGGAATTGGTTTCACTTTCCAAAAAATGAAGCGTTTCTTCACTCATGGTGAGTGTCCCAGCGCCAGGTCATCTTAAAATTTCGATCGCCTTTATGAAGAATTACGAGATCTGCAAAAGAATTAATATCAAGCCGACATTGAAGGTAACGCCTGACCATCCCCGCAAGCAGCACACGGCTCGATCCCTCTAAAAAGGTTTCGTCGAGCGTCAGAGTGAACTCAAAACCGCGCACAAATCCCTTCCATGCCTCATATCCGATTCGTCGCACGACGGGCTTCCGTTCAAGAGAAACTAGAGCATGTTGAAGATTCTGAAATCGACCCGATTTTCCTTCGATTTGCTTTCCTAAAAAGTGCAGGGTACGCCTGAGCGCAGCGAGCAGAAATTCGCCGTCACCTTGATGAACAGGATTAACACGCGTTTGCAACAAACCTAAGAGGTCCCACAGCTCGCGTCCCTTGTTTCTAACCTGTCGAAACGGAGTCGGTTGAAACAGAAATTGTGCTTTGGATGCAAGGGTTTCTCGTTCAATATAAAGAGTCGATTTTGCACCGAGCCCCTGAACAAGTGAGCCATTTGTACAGTGGACTCTGGCCACCAGTGTCACGGCATGGTCGAACCATGAGCTTTCCCAGGCTGTTAACGAAATCCTTAAAAGCTCGTCACCAAAGGTTGCGCTTTGAGTACGCCTTACAAACCACATCGGATAACTGGACGTTGTTTTGCCCTCATCCCACCCAATAAGGGGTGCGAGTTCCTTTCGTTCTTTTGTCTCGGGATGAATGACTTGTACAGATTCTACGCTGTAAAGATGAACGGAATCGCGCCGCTGAGCATCCGCATAAACCACGGCTTCGAGTTTTGTGCGATCGAGGCGAATCGGATCAGAGATCTTTGGAAATAAGTTCACACAAGAAACGCAGTTCGTGAGAATAGAAATTTCTCGTGAAGAAATATTCTGAGAAGGCGGCTGCTCCAGCAAGATAAAAAGATCCAATTCCGTTTCCCAGTTGAGACTGTCGATTCCATGCACTTCAAAAGAAAGCAGGGTTTCTGGAAACGCAAGGTAGTCGTAAAGAATGTCGAGACCCGGTTCTGCGTAGGGTGAACCCGGAAGCAATCCATCTTCATTTTGCATTCCAAAGGGTTTTAAATTCTCAATGGGAAGAAAAACCCCGAGGTCGGGCTGCTGGGGATTCTGCAAAAGAATTCCCTTGGCATGCTCAAAAATGAGGTCGTAAAGGTTTGAGGCGAGGTGCGTAGGCCCTTGGAGAAAGAATTTCAAATTCGGATTTCGCAGGCTTGAAAAACGCCCTGTACTCATCCGCAACCGGATCGAAAGCACTCCACTGAAGGAAGGTAACGTCACATTGGGCAACCTGCGAGAATGAGGGTGCACAAATCCCCATTCTGCGACTTCAAGCGGTGTCAGTTGAAGATCTGCAGTGGTCTGGAACTTACAACTCTTGCCCTCAGCATAAGGGGCCACAAGCGTAGTTCCTTTAGGAAGGAGCGAACCTCCCTTTTGGGGAGCACGTCCGGTATCCCATGTGAAGCGCGCGACGCTCACCGAAGGCAATGAACGAATGCATTGTGGAAGCAGAAACTCGATGAGATTTGCAGAAACCTCAGGAAGATCGGCTTGGATTTGCGTCTGAACTCTGGCCGCAAGAAACGCAACGGATTCAATGAGCCTTTGAATTTCGGGATGGGGACGCTCGTTTGCGCCCATGCGCAAGTTTGATGCCAAGGCTGGAAATTTTTCAGAAAATGCGTGAGCCTCTTCTTGCAGAGCAGTGAGTTCCTTTAAATAATTCTGCACAAACTCATCTTGATCTCCCACTCGCATTTTAGGTTCCCTTCCATTGCAGGTCCGTGGCACGGCTTCCCAAGTGCAATAACATTTCGTCTTTGTCTTCTTGCGAGAACTGAAACTCGACAGAAACTGACAAAAAAAGAGCTGATTTTTCAGCCAGAGGATGTTTTTCGAGTCGAATGTGGGCACGTAAAATTTCGGGATGAAATTGAAGGAGACCTTTGCGAACGCACCTTACAAAGAGACTCGCAGCTGAAGTTGAATCTTCGTATTCGTGCCATTCAGGAATGCCGTAGTCGAGTAAGGTCAGGTCGTTATCAAGGTAACACTGCAATGACAGGCGTGACCTTGTGGCTAAAAGCCTGCGCCAGGCGCGCCGATGAGTGTCGCCTGAGTGATCAGACAAGGAAGTCAGAAACATGGAAGGGCTCACGCCTGTGTCTGTTTATTCGCGTCGTACTTCACACCGACTTTTCCTTGAAAGGTTCCCGTGGTTGCTTCATGATTATAAACAATTTCAACGGTATCATACGTCAGGCGAAAGGTTTCTAGGGACCTTCCCTCTTCCGTAACAAGCGTGTAGTCGGTAATACCCACATTCGTTAAAGTGATCGTCAAATAGGATTCCGTTTTTCCCTCTGTTCCCTTTCTTAAAAGAAAGATCTGTCCTTCGGGAATACGGGTTGGTCCGAGCAAGTTTTTTAAAAGAACGGGGGTCGATTTATCTGCCAACTTTTCAATGTAAATAGGGCTTACGGCAGAGTCTGGCGAAGATCCATGCTTTCCTGTTCCGTTGCGCAAGTGGCTTGTTGCCGCAAACGAAACTTTAAGCACACTCATATGTCCTGCATAACCTTCGACCTGACAGTCACCGTCGATGCCCTTCAGACTCAAGACTTTTGAATAGCCAAGGTCCATATCATCATGAGGATCTACCAAAAAATTAGGCGCATGGTTCAAATTGCGGGCGACATTCATGACGACTCCTCAGTCAACAAAGTTAATTTCAGGTAATTTATGCCGTTGCAGGAGGCGGAAGCTCCGCGACAAGTCGCAAGGACACTGTCAATTCATTGAGCTGAAAGTGCGGGCGCAGAAACACGGTCGCACGAAAGCATCCGGGACGTCCTGCGATTTCACTCACATCAACACGACCTTCGCGCAAAGGAAATCTCGCCTTCATGTCGAACTGAGCATTGTCATCAAGCAAGATATATTCCGCCAACCAACGATTGAGGAAATGGCTAATTTCAGGGAGGCTTGCAAATTTTCCGACCTTGTCGCGCATCATCACTTTAAGGTAATGAGCAAAACGCGTAACAGCCAAAACATAAGGTAACTGAACTGCCAATTGCGCATTTGCTGTGGCTTGGGGAGTGTCGTATTGACGCGCTTTAGACACCGTTTGTCCGCCAAAGAATGCAGCTTTGTCAGTTCCTTTACGGTAACACAGCGCAATGAAGCCCAGGTCTGAAAGCTCTTTTTCGCGACGATCGGTGATTGCAATTTCGGTCGGACATTTGATGGCAGAATCACCCGAAAGAGTTGCAAAAGTGTGAGTCGGAAGACCATCGACGAGTCCGCCGCCCTCAACTCCGCGAATGGCTGCACACCACGAATACTGCGAGAATGCTTTTGTCACTCGGAGAGCCATGGCATATGCAGAATTAAACCAAAGATACTTTGAATGGTCTGAACCATTGGCATCTTCTACGAAATGAAAGGCTTCTACGGGCACAGTATCTGGGCCATAGGGAAGACGCGCTAATACGCGTGGTAACGTTAGAACCACGTATTTTCCATCTTCACTGTCCCGCAAAGAGCGCCATTTTGTAAGTTCATTTGCTTCAAAAATCTTTGAGAGATCTCTTGGATTTCCAAGTTCCGTAAAGCTTTCCATATCGAAAAGCCGAGGGCTCGGTGCAGCAAGAAAGGGCGCGTGCGCTGCCGCTGCAACATGGGAAATTCCTTCGAGCAAAGCCATGTCTTGTGGGTGTCTTCCAAACTCAAAATCACCAACAAGAAGCGAGTAAGGATTTCCACCAAAGGTTCCATACTCTTCTTCGTAGATCATTTTAAACAGGCCGCTTTGATCAAACTCACTGGCTTTTTCAATGTCTTCAAGAAGCTCTTTCTTGGAAGCATTCAGCACGCGAATTTTAAGATTCTCGCCCGTCTCTGCATTTTTAACGAGGTAATTGAGGCCACGCCAAGAGGACTCCAGCTTCTGGAAATCGGCGTGATGCATAACCCCGTTTAACGTTGCAGAGACCTCTGCATCGATGTCAGCGATGCGCTCTGTGAGGAACGCAATGAGATCGTCTCCTAGAGTTTTCTCGTCGCTCGCCAGGACCTGTTGAGCAAATTCACTCAACAGCCCCTTGGTGTGTGGGACTTGCGAATCGTCGAGAACCATCCGACCTTCGGAAATGATATAGTCGGCAAAGTTAACTTCGCCTTGTTGACTCGTGGCCTCTGCGGCTGTCGCTGACATAAAAGCTCCGCTCCTGTAGGAAAGGCGTAACAAACGTTCTGAATGAAGTAACGTGACGCGCTCGCAATTAAAACTTAGCTAACCTGTTTGAGTTCAGCAGATTTTACAGATTCATTTCCAGCGTTGGTCAGTTGCTCCAAGCGGGATTTGTCGTGGGATGCTTCTTTTAAAATGTCTAGAAGCTTGTCATTCCCATCTATTTTTGCGATGAGATCTACAATCCTCTGACGAACTTCAAGGAGCCCTTTTAATCTTGGAATTTGCACCGCGATCTGCGCAGGTGTAAAATCTTGCAGCGACCGAAATGTCAGATCTACAGGAGTTTTTTCGCCTTCGCTGCCCTCTCCGCCCACGACCTGAAACTTCACACGTGGTCCGATTGCAGACATCACCTTGTCGAAATTATCGCGATCAATTTCCACAAACTTGCGGTCCTTGATTTTAGGGCCGGGTTTCTCTTGGAGCCCGCCAAGTTCGCTTATCACACCGACGATAAAGGGAAGTTCCTTTTTCTGAACAGCCCCGCCCAGTTCGAGATCATAGGTAATATGAACGCGCGGTTTTCGGACGCGATCCAGAAGGTGTTGCGTACTTTCAGCCATCTTCTTCTCCTCAGACATACAGTTCGCCCCTATCCAGGTTGACGGGCTCTCTCAGTGAGAGTTTACCTTTCCTTGCGTTCACTCATCTAGGAACCACAGAGCAATTCTGTACTGTCTTGGCAATATTTTGACCTTTTCTGAGGGCTCGCTTCAGTCACATTGCTGACTCTAGGTAACAGAGGAGGGGAACTGCTGTGCGGGGGCTCTATATTCTATGAACAAGACCTGAGTTGGATGGAGAAGTGCTTTTAATCCAACAAGAGTTTTGTCAAAGCGAAGGCCCCGTTCAATGGTCATGCGGAAACGACACAGCTTGAATAGGAGACTTTCCATCCATTGCGGAACCGCTGTGCTCTGCGCGCTTTTTGTTCCTTTATTGGCGGCCTGTGTTTCGCCCACCATTCGCCTGCACACCAAAATTCTGCCAACTGCCAATATGAATAGCGCCATCCGCATGGATTTAGTCTTTACTGAAAATGAAGAAACAGCTCAGATTCTCTCGGGCCTTTCGGCCCGTGACTGGTTTAGCAAACGCGATCAGCTTAAGCGTGATTATCCGAAGGCAGCGGCCTTGGAATTTTACAGCTGGGAGGTGATGCCTGGACAGTCACTTCCTCTCCAAATTTTTAGGCTCCAAGGACGCCCACTCAAAGGGTATGTGTTTGCCAGCTACGAAACTCCGGGTGAGCACCGGGTATCTATCACAGGCATTAAAACACTTCTCGTAACACTCGAAAATCAGGGTTTTCGCTGCGACGAAGTCACAACAAATTGATCTCTCTTTTCACCTTTACATTTTCTGTCCCTGCAGAGTTTGCAGGCACATGCTCGCCTGTTCGCGTTAAACTTAAACGAGGGAGAGCATCAACATGAGAAACAATCACGCCCCACATGCCGTCTTGTGGCATGAAGGAATGCTGCTGTGCCCACAACATTTTCAGCAAAACGATTTGCGCATCGATGCAAGCTTGGCACGCGTGATGGCTTTGACGAGTCCATTTGCATGGGGCTTTTCATCGCTGTCCATTGATGCGACCGATTTAGCACGCGGTCGGTTTCGCATTCCCTCATGTGAAGCCGTGTTACCCAATGGGAGCATCGTAAGCTTTCGCGAAAGCCCTACAGACACCTTTGAACTTGATTTAAAGAAGACTTTTCCAGAGGGAGAGAATGTTACGACCATTCACCTCGTCATTCCCCGCTTCATTGGCGAGAATTACTCAAGGGGAACTGATCCGTGCTTTCAAAGCAAAACCCTTGTTTCAGTAACAGACCTACATTCGGGCGAAACCCCGCTCGACATTCCCATTCTTCAACCCGCGCTTCGCCTTCTTGCTGGAGAAATCAACTCCGGAAAATTTCATTCTTTGGCCGTGGCAAAAGTCAGGCGTGAGGGTGAAACATTTTCTCTTGAGGCTTTTTGCCCCCCTAGCCTCTTTATCGAAACAGGATCTGTTGTTTTTGAAGCATGCCAGGCGCTTGCCGAAAAACTTCGCAAAAAAACCACCACTCTGTTGGAAAAACTGAGCGTCAACCAACTTGTGCAACACATTGAAGCTGAGATGCGCACACAAGCCGTAATGCTTACTTCACAGTTAGCAACCCTTGAGGCGCTCCTTGCAGTAGAGCGAAACTCGCCGTTCACGCTTTATCAGACGCTTTGTTCTCTTGCAGGAACGGTTTCTGCCTTGCTCAATCAAACCGCACCTCCAGTTCTTCCCCGTTACGTTCATGGCGATCCGCTCCCCCATTTCAAAAATCTTATTGCAAGTATCTCGCAGGCCCTGGATGCCGCCATCGTTGAGTCGTACCAAGTGGTTCGAAGCACATGGGACGAAGGACAACAGTTTCACATTAAGCTCTATGACGGAATAAAGGTTGAGGAACTCTTGATAGGACTGCGCAAGTCTCCAGGAATGTCGGACGAAGCGCTCCATCACTGGATGGATACCGTGCTTATCGCAAGCCGATCGAAGGTGGCACATATGCGCGATTTACGCATCCTGGGCCCTGCGCGCACACGGCTCACGCACTTAGATGGTCTTATCCCACCTAAGGATGTCTTGCTGTTTCGACTTGAAAATACCGCAACTGCCATTCGAATTGGCGAGGCCCTCGTTTTTCATCAAGTCGATTCTCAGGCAGTGCGTCCCTTGGAAGTCATTCTTTACTCAAAACCCGAGTCTGTAAAAGCACCCACTTCCCAACCATCAGAAATAGGATGAGTGGGTGACCCATGGCACATTTAACTGCGCATAAAAACTCACTCCTCAGTGCAAAATTCGATGAATTTGCAACGGAACTCACATGGCTTTTAAGGCATGTCCAAAAAGGAACCTGGGAACAGGAATTGCGAGATATTCCCATTGAAAAAGGGTTTGATAACGCTGTCTGGCAACGCCTTTGGCAGCTCTTTTCCGATCAAGCCAAAGATGTCCTAGAAAACACCAATGAAGTTGCTTATCAAAGATACCGAGAAGCACAGTACGCCATGATCGCTTTGGCTGATGACATCTTTCTCCGTATTTCATGGTCTGGAAAAGAAACTTGGAAATCGCACCTCTTAGAGTCTGAGTTTTTTCAAACTCAGGCTGCAGGCGAACGTCTTTTTCAAAAAATTGAGCATCAAATTAAACATCCTGAGTCGGGACATCGCGATCTGTGTGCCATCTATTTTTGGGTCTTGGGCTTGGGATTTCAGGGCAAGTATGCCGATGACCGAGATAAAAAAGAAATCCTCCTCTTTAAAAGAGATCTTTTTCAAGTGGTGCGCAAACAACCCCCACTCACGCTCCAAGTCCGAGAAGAACTCATCTTGGGCTCGCGCGTCCATACTTCCGTTAAAATGCCGACTTTTGTGAAGAGTCCCATCGGATTTCTCATTTTCTCTGGATTCTCTCTCTTCTTTCTCTTGGTGATTTCGCAGCTCATCTGGGTACGCATTGCAGCGCCCCTCGAAGAAGTAACGCGTCGAATTCTTTTGTTTCGTTAAAGGGAACCTATGGCAAATCCTGTCGAGTTGACACAAAGCGTCTTCACGCAATTCAGTAACAGCTACATCAGCTCCATCATCTGGCTTGTGTTGGCGACTGTTTTTTCGATCGGCATGCTTTTACTTTACAGATCCCTCGACCTCTTCTTGGTCATTGCGAAAATAAAGACTCCCCAGGATGAAAAAGGCGAGAGGCTGTCTCGCCTGCAGATGTTCTTGGCAAATTACAGATTAGGGCGAGAGTATTCTTGCCTCGTCAAAGAAATGAAGAGAGCCGTTCGAAAACAAGGTTACAACTGGGAAACGCTGGCGTGTTACTTCATTTTGCAAGACCCCGACTTCGATTTGGGCCTTTCCATCCTGGCGTCTGAATTTCCGAAGAAAATTCCCCTTGAATTGAGCAATGAAGCCTTGTTCGAACGACATGGAATACAGGTAGCCCTTTACCGCAGTGGATTTCTATTGCAATGCAAAAACATGAACGGAAATCTCGCGCAGAATGGCGTCAAGGCTGCGATCTTTTTTGGAATCTGGCGTCGAAACAGAAGAGAACGCCCCTTTGCGGGACTTCTCATGATATTTTCTGCGTTGCGCTTTGTCAGTGAAAAGGGAGATCCCAGCCCTGCACAAAAAGCGATGCGAGACAGCGCCGAAGTTTTGCAGGAAATGATTGCATTTACACAGAAATCTGTAGGACAGCGCCTTCCTCTTTATGTGCTCATTTCCAGTGCACAAGAAATTTACGGCTTTAAAAGCTTTACCAAGGCACTTCCATTACAACTGCGCTCCTCCGCATTGGGATGGAGCACTCCCCAAGACCCCGAGGAGCATGCAACCCACTTGCCCGCAATCGACGAAATTCGAGACGACTTTTTAGGTCAGCTCAGACATCTCGTCGATGAAATATTGGTCGAACACACCGAAGTTCCTGGCGACAAGTCCATCTTTGTATTCGCAAGTCAACTCGAAGCAGTCACTCATCGCGCGCATGCGCTGATCGAAAGAATGCAGATCATCTCGAGATTTCACGAAGGAGCCTTTTTACGCGGGCTCTACTATGTAGGACATCATGAGGATTTCGGATTCTGTTACTTTGAAGATCTGCTTGTGGAAAAAATATTTGCAGAACACGGTTTGGCAGTTCCCGCCAAAGGTCTTTTGACGGCTTCCACATTACGAAACACTCAAATTAAACTCGTAACGGCACTCGGACTTCTATTTCTGACAGGAGGTGTCTTCGTTGGTTTAAGGCGCGCTCAGCGCCACTCCGAAGAGGCATATACCCTCCTTAAAGACGTTGCACCCGCAATGGAAAAGCACCATGCCGATCGAAAATCTCTCAAAAAAGGGACTTGGCTTGCCTCTCAGTCTTCAAATGAGCCCGTTCGCTTGCTAGGACAATTGTCTCGCTTGCAAGAAATTCCTCTTCGTTTCCTTTTTGTCCCCGGCACTTGGCGTGGCATTCATTCTGAACTTGTTACTGATTCTGTGGAGCTGGCCTATCGGGATCTGGTGCTCGATGTCATGGAACAGAGCATGCACCGAAAAGTACATGAAGTGGCAGGAATACTGCCTCAAACGAAGGTAAAGGGATTCCGAAATTCAACCCTTCTTTCCCTTGAGAACTGGGACGACTTTTTGTCGCTCAAGGAATTTGTGGCAGACATGCATGGAGTTTTTACGCTCGTTCATAAATTTAACGAAATGACACGCGAGAAAAATGCCAAAACCCTCAGCGAACTCGTAAATACCCTGTATGGTACGCACGTTGATCTTAAACTTATTCATCCCCAAGTCATTTTTAGCTCGCAGTCCGAGAACGCCATTTTTGATGAAAAAGAGCTTCAAGCTCTGACCGATGCCGGAAGAAGAAGACTGCGCGAACACTTTGAACGCTTCTTCGTGCATCTCGAAGGGCTGCCTGAAATTGTGACCGATGTCTCTGAAATTCAGCAGGCCCTTGGTAAACTCCACGTAAATTCACTTGCAGCAAGTGAAGAAGATTTTTTGGACTCCCACACGGATCAGTTACCTCATTTGATGCGGCTTGAAGAGGCCTTTACTTCCATAGAAAAAAAGCTCGGACGCACAGAACTCGACTGGATCAGTGCAGAGGATTTTAGCAAAATTCCGGAAATGGAATCGCTCTTTAAGGCCATCGAAGGTACGCCTGTCTTTGGCGAAGCAACGGCCAAGGAATACCTTCAGGCAGGCAAGCTGCGTTTTCAGCGTCTTAAAAATCAACTCTACGCACAGCAGTTGCAGAATATTGGCGCGCTTTTTCAAACCGAAAAAGGCGGAACGATGAAGCTCTCACCGGTGGCGCAAGCACTTGCAGTGACTCTGCATTCGTTTTTAAAGCAACCTTTTGTGCGCAACATTCAGAGATCCGGTGTTTCGTTAGCAACTCGAAATCACGGAAATGCGCCGGGAACCAGTGATCCTCTTGTTGCGTTGCGCGAAGCGACGGATCTGTGCAACAGCTATATTGCATTTGAGTCGGGGCTGTCTAAAAACGTGCCGCAAGAATTTTTGCCTTCACTTGTCAGTGCGTCGCAAAAGGCATTGAATACTTCACTCAAAATCTCGCTGCATCCGTTGCTTTCGGGCTCTGCATATATGAAAGCTGCCCACGCAAACGATGGAGTGTCAACATTTGACATCGGGGGTCTTGATCAACTCATCGCCACGCTTCCTATGATCGAAAATCTGTTAACTAAAATGGCGCTCGTAGGTCTAAATGACTTGTCAGATGAATTGGTTGATTCCTTTGCGGGGGGAATTGGGAACGGGCTTGGAAAGCTCGAACTTCTCTTGCAGCAAGAATCGCTCTATTCACCCCGACACGGAAATTTTGTCTGGTGGAATGGTCTTGGATCGCCCCTGCCCGAGGCTTTTGGAGTGCGTGATTCTCTTGAAGCACGCGACCTTCTGGCTGAAAAAAGGCTGCGCATCTCAAAGCTGGCAGAGAGATTTGCACGCCCTTTCATCACCTTTTTAACGAAACATGCCCCACCGCAAGAGAGTTATCTGCGGGGCCAACCGTCTATTCCGGTGTGGAAGGGGATTCTGCAAGCCTTAGACGATAAAAGTAACACCGGCTCCCTTGGCAGGCTTGAAGATTTTATTGCAGAGACCCTTGCCAAGGTCACACTTGACGACTGCGTTGTAACGACGGGCAAAGAAAGCACCTCGCAAAAGGCAGATTATTTTGCTCGCCATTTGCAACACCTGCGCACCTCGCTTTCCTCTCGCTGCCAGGCTCTCAAAGACTCCAGGTTTTTGAAAAGGTACCAGGATTTACGCGACACCTTTGTGCGAAACCTTGAGGGCAACTACCCCTTTGCACCCAATCGACCCGAGCATTTTCGCGAGGAATTGGAATCCGACACGTTACGTTCTTTTTTTCAGTCTGCGGGGAATTTAGAAACACCTTTTGAGGGCATCATGCAACGCGCCGCAAAGGGCGATCAGAGCACCAAGCCTGCCGCACAATTTGTGCAATCCCTTCAAAAAACAAAGACCTTTTTGGAGCCGTTGCTCAATGATGATGTTGCAGCACTCAGTGGACAAGTCACCCTGCACGTCGATTT
Source organism: Silvanigrellaceae bacterium (assembly GCA_044237915.1). GTDB lineage: Bacteria > Bdellovibrionota_B > Oligoflexia > Silvanigrellales > Silvanigrellaceae > JBIIEI01. The sequence goes on from JBIIEI010000056.1 coordinate 23,774, forward strand.
TAGACCTCAAAAGAGCCGAGAAATTGCCACGGGCGGAATCGTCGAATGGGCGCTAGAATCGGGGTCCCGCAGAGTGACAAACCAAGATCTGGAACGCACACTAAAGTGGTCGGTGGGAGAGCCGCTGCGCTTTGTGTTACGTTGGGCCAAAGACGCCCCCGTTGATCCCATGCCCGATCCTAAAAATCCATTTTTGTTTGTGAACGGGAAAACCGCGGTCTTTGAATACCGGAACAGATGGGCGCTGCTCGCACTTTTAAGGAATCATGCCCTTATCAACATGAAAGATTCGGAACGTGGCCAGCCCAGTTACCTTCCGCTGTTACGTTTTATGGTCCCGCTGAAGGAGCCTGGTTCTGCACTGTCGGCCTACAATACCTCACGGACTTTTGTCCGTATCGAAGTGCGCCATCCCGAGAAAAATACCGTTCTGACACTGCCACCTCTTCCAGAAGTGGCCCCTGATATCAAGATTTGGGAGTGAGCGATGAGTGGCGAAATGCAGGAACGATTGACTTTCAAAGAACAGATCCTCAAACCCGTGTCCGAAGCTGAACAGGTGGGTCGTTACATCCGCTTTGAAGGGATTTTCGATCGCATCAAGGAAGCCAAGCGCGAAGATGCTCAAGATATTCCCGTGGGAGTGTGGCAACAAAGTAACAATAAGAAAGCGGACTGGAAAGAAGTGCAAGACCTTTGCGAGCAGACTCTTGCCCTCGAAAGCAAAGATCTTTTGCTTGCAGCGTGGCTTGTGGAATCCATGATCCACACCGATGGATTGCCAGGATTTTTCGAAGGGTTTGGACTGCTCACAGAGCTAACACGCTCGTTCTGGGAGGATCTTTATCCAAAGTGGGAAGAAGAAGATCCTGAAGCTCGCGTTGCTCCTCTTCTGTGGCTCGATGACAAAATATCTCTTTTGCTCAAATCCATTCCTCTTTTTGGGGCGCAGGAGAAAGATTTTGTCTCACCTGCCCTCGTAGAATGGGAACGTCTGATGGGTTTTACTCACTCCGACGGCTTGCATGGAACCAAAATGACGGAATCTGAGAGAACCGAACAACTCGGAAATTGCGCAGCACGGATTTCAGTTCCCATGCTCGAATCTACGCATCTCCTTCTTTTAAATTGCCTTCAAGAAATTCAAAATTACCGCACATTTTTAGCAGAAAAATGCGGGAATCATGCTCCGACGTTCTTAAAAATTCGCAAGGTTTTTGAAGCGGCAAAGGGAGTGGTGCAGACCCTTTGCCAAGAAAAAGGACATCCCCTTCCCTTACAGAATAAGGGGCATGATTCAAGGATCGAAAGCTTGAGTGCTCAAACTCAAGACTTTGCTTCTCCACTTCCATTGCTCTCTCCTTCAACGGATTTGCACAGCACGTCTGCAAATCTTCACACCCTCGCAACGCGGGCGGAGGCCTATGCCTTGTTACGGAAAGTTGCAAAATTTCTTGAAGAGCATGAGCCCCATAGCCCTGCAGCCTTTTTGCTTAAAAGGGTTGCCACTTGGGAAAAGAAAACTCTGCCTGAGCTTTTGCATGAGCTGTTGAAGGATGACAACGAAAAATCGCGCCTCAATGAATTTCTTGGCATGGGGCCCCTGCGCACGGGCAAACACTAAGACACACCTGACTTTTAAGAGGCAATCGCAATGGAAGAAGGTCAGCCTGAACAGACGCTTCTCGCACTGGTCGATGAGACGCACAATGCCGCAATGGCTATCGTATCGTTGCGCACACACGAAGCGCTTTCAACTCCTTTTGAATTCCTGATGGATCTCACCTCTGCAGAGGTTGGAAAATGTGCACCTCCGTTTAAAATGGGGGAAGCCCTTGGTGTGAGGCTCGAAACCGAACCCGGTGTGAGCCGCATCTTTCATGGTCGTATTGCCCGATTAAGGCATGCGGGTCACCGTCTGGGACAAGCCTTTTATCACGTTCGTTTGGTTCCCTGGTTTTCTCTCCTTGAGTTGCAAATAGATTCGAGAATCTTCCAACAAAAAACCATAGTGGAAATAACCGAGGAAATTTTTCGAGAGAATGGCCTCACCGATTTTCGCAATGACCTTCAAAAAACCTATCCTGTGCGCGAATTTTGTGTGCAGTATCAGGAGTCGACGTATTCGTTTTTGTGCAGACTTTGGGAACAAGAAGGCATCTTTTATTTTTTCGAGCACGAAGAAACAAAGCACATGCTTATTTTATCGGACAGTTCCGCTTCCCTTCCAGAGCTTTCTCCCATTCATTCTTTCGAGACTGAACAGACTTCCAGTGAGGTTGCCCACTCCAACACCCTGTTCGACTGGTCGGTGCAAAGCGATTGGGGCACGGTTACGCATATTTTAGCTGATTATAATTTCAAAACGCCGCTCAGCCCTTTGCTTTCTTTGAGTGGTGATGAAACTATTCTCGAAAGGCAATTTGAGTTTCCCGGTGGTTTTTTGGAAAGTTCCGATGGAGACAGGCTCACAAGCATCCGATCGGAAGAGGCACTTTGTGGGCGTGAGGTGCTGAGTGCAAGCACACTTTGCCCCTGCATTACAGTTGGCGGAAAGTTTGCAGTTTCGCTTCATCCCGTCGAAGAGCTTAAAACGAGTTACTTTATTTCAACGTGCCAGTATGACGTTCAAAAAAACACCTTGCAGTGTCACTTTGAGTCCCTCAATTCAGAAACAGTCTTTCGCCCTCAACGCCGCACACGTCAACCCCAGATTGCAGGTGCCCACACCGCACTTGTGGTTGGTGAAAGCGGACAGGAGGTCACAGGTGGAGATTTTTTGAGCGTGAAAGTTAAGTTCCCATGGGATCGCAGGTCAGCGGGAAACGAGGAAAGCTCCTGTTGGGTGAGAGTGGCGCAAGGTTGGGCTGGAAAAGGATTCGGCACTGTTTTTATTCCACGCATCGGGCAAGAAGTGATTGTCACCTTTTTACAGGGGGATCCTAATAAACCCCTGATTACGGGCTCTGTTTACAATGGCGCAAATCCTCCGCCCTATTCGGCAAAAGAAGCCCCCTTTCGCAGTGCTCTCCGCAGCAAGTCTTCTGAACAAGGCGAAGGTTACAATGAACTGAGCTTCTCGGATGTCAAAGATTCAGAAGAAGTACTTCTTGTGGCACAAAAAGATTTTAATCAAAAAATTACCAACGACTTTACCACAACCGTTGAAAATAATCTCAACTTGAACATCACTCAAGATCGCACCACGACCCTTCAAAAAGGGAACGATACTTTGACCATTTCTGAAGGAGATGGAACCTTCGAAATTTCACAGGGGAATGTTGCCTTTAAATGTGGAGGTGACACCGACTTAGAAATTGCAGGCTCGCAAACTTTACTCGTTAAAGGCGATGAATCATGCACGGTGTATGGCGATAGCACGCGCATTGTCATGGGAGATTTTGAACTTAAGGTCACAGGAACTCTTACCCTTAAGGCTGACAAAATCATTTTAGATGCCGGGACTGATCTGACTCTTAAAGCAGGTAAAGATCTTGAGGTAACAGCTGCCATGAATTTAAAACAAACAGCCATGAGCATCGCGGCCGATGCCAGTGCATCAATGACGAATAAAGCTCCGAGCATTACCAATGAGGCCAGTGCAACTCTGACCAATAAAGGCGGAGCTGCGCAAACCGTCGAAGGGGGAGGCATGCTGACATTGAAAGGTGGCCTCGTCAAAATCAATTGAGACAAAGGACATTTCAGAAATGCAAGACGGATGGCACACGGTGCGAGACAAAGAAGGAAAAAAACTGCTCGAAGCGCAATACCAAGAGGCTGTGCTGCATGGAGAATTTCGGCAATTTAATACCCTTCAAAATATAGTCTTGAAGGCAATGTATCAGTTTGGCAAGCTTGATGGGCTGACACTTGTGTTCGACGATCAAGGCGATATCGTGCAAGAAGCCGAATACGAAAAAGGTCTTCTTCATGGCCAACTGCGTATCTTTAGCCAAGGAAGAATATCAACCCTTCTTCATTATTCATCCGGAGAACGTCATGGCAAATGCCTTGCCTATGGACCCCAAGGGGAACTCGGTCAAGAAACCCACTATGTGCACGATCGCTTAAACGGTGTTGCAAGTTACTTTTATCCGTCGGGATCAATTTTGCGACGGTGCTTTTATAGGGAAGATAAGCTTGAACGCGAGTGCGAAGAATTTTATGAATCGGGTGCACTACGCATACGTTCTTATTACGTTGCTGGAAAGCTTGAAGGCACACAAATTTACTATCATGAGAATGGAAATCCACAACGTAAGATCGAATTTTCTCAGGGTGCACCCTTAGGGCCCGCGCGCGAGTTTGATGATAAAGGAAATCCAAAACGTCAAAAACAAAAAGGAAACTCTGCAGGGTTATTGCAGAGCCTTCTTTCAAGGTAACAAAGGAACAAAGCCTATGGCCTGTCAATCGTGTACCGGCGGCCTGCTCAAATGCAGCTTTGGTGCGGCCCCCTCTGCCCTTTCGGTGTTACCTGCAGCGCGTGTGCTTATTTCGGCTCCAGCAGCTGCGATGATGGACAGCGCGCCCATGCTCAATATTCTTCCTTTTGGCACATGTACCTCATTAGGAAATCCAATGGTTGTCGCCGCAACCGCTGCTGCTCTGGGTGCGCTCACTCCGATGCCCTGCATTCCCGTCGTTGCAGCGCCGTGGATTTCAACCTGCCCAACGGTCATGATTGGGAACTTTCCTGCAGTGACACAAGATTCAAAATTGATCTGCATGTGGGGCGGGATGATCGACTTTTCCTTTGCCGGACAAGTCACAACCATGGTGGGTTGAAATTAAGGAGTAACACAACCGGCTTGCATCAACATCCAGTCGAGGTGGCGTGTTACATCCGTGTAGATAGCATGCTCTCCGGCACATTTCGTGGCTGGACTCCGAGACAATACCCCCAGAAGCTTTTGCTCAAGCCCCGGAGCCTCCATGTAAAGAGGTCCGCCAGAATCTCCGTTGCACACTCCCTGATTATTTTGGACGGGCTGTATGACCATTTCTGTGGCGGCAAACAGACTTCTTAAAACGGGATGTGGTGTTACTTTTGCGAGATGGGGCTCATAACTGGGAATTCCCCGAAAGTCCTGATTGGGTTCGTGCGTCCATCCAAATCCAGCAACATTCCACTGGATATCGGGACGAGTACGAATGAGTTCAGCATCTGCAACCGATGCGATAGGCAGAGGCTGAATGCGCTCGGGCGGAAGATCGGCATCAAGCCGGATCAGTGCAATATCTGCAAAGTGCTCGTTGCCCGTAAAAGGAATATTAAAAAAGCCCTCTTTAAAGTAACGATCTACAGTCACCTTAAAATCAGGGTGGATAATGACATCTTGAGGTTGAATTTTAAACCCGACCAGGGGGCCCGAAAGGGAATCGAGAGCCGTGGGCTGAAATGTTGGAAAGACGTTGTGAGCAGCGGTCACAAGGCACCTTCGGCCTACAACAACTGCACTTCCGTAATAGCTTCGATTCGAACCGTCGTCGCTGACAAGGGAGACCAGAGAACGGCTGATGCGGTCGGAAGAACGAACCTTTTCACCCTCGACGACCTTCACAGACGCATGCTTCTTATCGCTTTGTTTCCCTGCATTGTGATCTGCGACACTGCAAGAAAATGCGCCTAAACACAGGGTCAGTAAAAGCTCACGTAACAAAAAACTTTTCATCTCAATTCTCTTCCTGCTGTTCCCTTTTCAAGGCTTTAAATAAGTCAGTCCATTTTCGGTACGCTGTAAAAACTCAAGCAAATCGCTGTTGAATTTTTCAGGATATTCTTCATGAGGAATATGGCCAGCATCATCGTAAATAATCAGCGAACTGTTTTTTATTTCATTGTGGAACCTTTCTCCAAAAGAAAGATCTATCCAAGAATCCTTACGCCCCCACACAATCAATGTGGGAACTTGCAATGAAGAAATATAAGGTTCTTCCGTTTTTATTTTTTCGGCAAGTGATTCTATTTTAACGACGACATGGGGCAAACCAAAGTTTCCTGACATTCGCAGAGGTAACAAATACCCTTCAATGGCTTCGTCTGTCACCACAGACGTGTTATAGGCAACATCATAAAGCAAGCCCTGAATCATCCAACGCCCTAAAAAGGGCTTTGAAACATCCCATAAGTAAGTCGACATGCGCAGAGCAAGTGGAACCTGTGAGTAATATCCTGCGCTGTCAATTAATGTTAAACTCCTGGTTTTCTCGGGATAATTGCGTGCAAAGCGAAGAGAAATCGCGCCACCCAAGGAGTGTCCCACAACGTGCGCCCGCTTTACTCCCAGATGCTCAAGCACGGCATTCACCGCACCTGAAAGCTCTTTCATGTCGTAAAAATCAGGGGTTTGTGGACGATCACTTGTCCCGAAGCCCGGCAAATCCAGCGCTATCATATAATAATCGCGACTTAAAGCATCCCATTGCCTCCGCCACGAGAAAAGAGAGCTCCCTAAGCCATGCACAAATACAATGGCAGGTTTCGTAGGATCGCCTTGGGTTTTGTACCTAATATTGATCCCCTGGTACTGGAATGCTGGAAAATTTTTTGTGAATGCCAATTCCTCTTCAGATGAAAACGGAACAACGCGCGCTCCCCAAACAAGGATTCCCATCAAACAGAGAATGGCACTGGCACAAAGAGCTGTCAGCTGTGCAAGCTTTTTCATAAATATCGACTCCTGCAAGAATTCCAAGTCGGACCTCGGATGTGGGCGCGAGTATAGGGCGCTCAATTTCGATTGCAAGTGCTGATTCAAAAGTGGCCTTGTTTAAGAGGCTTGGGCAGCTTCTGGGGCATGGGGATCGGACTCAAATGAAACGACTGTCATGTCATCACAGTCCGCATTTTCAACTTCCCAGCGGAGTCTATTATTCATGCGGGCGCCCAAGAGGAGACGCGTAAAGATAGGCATGGGCTTCAATTTTGCTTCACGAACCAGGTGCCTCGACCAGCGCGAGTATCCAAGTTCCGCAGGGACCACACCGTCCGTAAAGAGACTGATCGTTTCGCCCTGAGCTAAGATGTCAGATTCTGCTTGCCAAGATCCGCTGACTGAAATCCCTAAAAGACTTCCCTGTGTTTTTTTGAGAAAGCGAACATTCTGAGAATTTCCAACCAATGGCATGGGATGGCCCGCACTTAAGTATGATATTTCCCCGCTCAAAGGTTCGAGCAGCATGCAAATCGCTGTGCCTGATCCCGATTTATTGATGCTGAGAAATCCTGTATTGATCGACTGAAACAGCTCGCAGAGCGCATTTTCTCGTGCTTCTTTTGTTGTTACGAAATTTGCGTTCTTAAGAAGTTGATGAGACCACGTGCGAAAAAGGCATGTTCCTACGCCTGTTGCCATGGCTGCCTTGACGCCATGACCTGTAATATCAATCACAAGGGCAGCAATAAGTATCTGTCCGTTAGGAAGTGTCAGCGTTTGAATATCAAAACTATCGCCTGCAACTTTTGAAAGTGGGCGATAGAATGCTCGCCATTTCCAACCTGCAAAAGACCCTTTTCGAGGAGGAAGTGTGTCCAATTGAACCTCTCTTCCTTCTTTGAGCTCTTTATCCATGATTGCTTTTTTCACCATTTCATCGGCAACAGATTTGACTTTTTTCGACGTAAAACCCACTTCAAACAACGCCGCAATGGTGAGGGCCGGAAAAAGAACGGCATGTTTCCAGTCGAGGACGCTCTTAAGACCTCCTTTCGACTGGTTTAAAATATCTTCAAAATTGCCATAAAAGTGAAGAATAAGTGCACTTAAAATGAGGATTTTCCTTGTCACCACAAGCCCCACCCCCTCTTTAAGAGAAAAGAGTTTTTGCGCTTTTAAAGGAGTCTTACTCATCTCTGCATGTTTTTTGAAAACTGAATAGATTGAATAAAGCACAATGGGGATGCTCACTAAACATCCAATAAGGTCGCTCCAAAGATCAAGCCGAATCCAGGAAAGAGGATCCAGAGTGCCAAGAGTCACAAAAAACGCGATAGAACCAGCTGTCAGTCCGAAATGAAAAAGAAAGGATCGAATGCTTTTTCCATTGATTTCGAGAACGAATGCAATCAAAGCAGAGCATGTTAAGGCACAAGACACGTAAAAAATCATCTTGAGAAGGTTCGATTGAGCAGTGCCATGCTCGACAAGGAAAGGTGCCAGTGCGCGAATGCCTCTGGCCACTCCGTACAGTGAGAGCAGGCCAAACTGGACGCTGTGATCAAGAACCAAGGCCATGGCTGCAATATTCAATCGAAATGCGATACCCAATTGCGTCACAAGATCGTTTGATGCGAGCTGACGGATGGGAAGGCTTTGGTACAAGGGGGCGGTGTCCACTTCCGCCAACACAAGCGGGAGGTCCATGGGGCCAAAAAAAGAGTAACCCGTAAAATCGAATTCAAGCTCAAGAAAACCTTCCTGTCTGAGCTTTGCGGCAGGAAATGTGAAACTGGAATGGGCACCGACGCCCCTCGACTCCCCTGCCCCAGGAGGTAACACAACCCTGGTCTGTACTTGAAGATTGCGCGGAATCACGAGGGTCACGAAATCTTTCTTTTGAAGCCAAGCCATTTGAGACTCATCGAATTTTAAGACCGCTCTTGCAAGGGTTTCATAAGGTGCAGACTCTGCAAAACTCGCAATTTCTGCTCCCATTTTTGAAGTAGAAATCAGAGGAAAGGAAAGGTTGAGCTTGCGGTTAAGGGAACATTCACGGTTGCTTGGGGAAGGAGAGGTACAATTGAGTAACGTCACTTCCCAATTCTGCAAGTCGATGATACTCGCTTTTTCAAGCAGATTTTTTCGAATACGGCCCGCATCAAGGGTTTCTCGTTGCGTATTTGCGACTGCAAAAAAAATACTGACAATTAAAAAACATGCCACCGCCAAAACGACTTTAAAAATGCGCGTGCGCATGCGGGGCGCAATTCCATTTCCGATGGCATCATCTAAACTTTTTAGGGGCGCCCCAATCTTTTTAATGACGTTTTTAAATGAAGTCTTCATTCACAACAGCCCCGTCAATGAGTCGTTCCTGCACATACAAGAACTCTAACACAACCACGTGTGTGGTTTTCTTGACGAGTTGAGGCAAACCTTTACAGGCGCAATTTGGGACCTGCCAGGAAACTTTGAATTTGCGAAGCAATCATGCCATACCCAGACGAATTTTTGAGGCCCAGATGCATCGCATAAATGACCAATTTCTCACCCTTGAAAAACTGTCCAAGCTCCCCTGAATAACCAGGAGCCACAAGCAGAAGAGGCGCCCCCGAGAATCCTTCCTTGACGTCTGGATTGTAGCTAATATCGGGTTCCGGAGAATTTAAGTAACCAAGGAGTAAATCAATTTTGGGCACGGAGTCGGTGAGTGTCGCTCTGTCGGGCCCCGGCACCAAAACACGCTTGCTATTGTCCATTTTTTCGGTTGCTAAAACAGCGCGCCTTGGGGGCAAAGGTTCATTTTCAGGAAGACTCACCAGCGCCACATCGGGAAAGGGCTCGGTTTTGGAAGGTGCCTGTTCAATGCTTGTTACGGAAATCTTTTGCGTATTGGCTTCAAAAGTAGAAGACAATTCGTCGAGCTTAATCCACCGCACAGAGACACGCTTGGAAACGTCGACGGAAGTCAAATCTGTAAAACAATGAGCCGCAGTGAGGATTTTTCCGCTTTCCAAAATAGAACCCATGCAGTGTTTCTCATCATCTTCATGCTCAATGGTTAAAAGCACAAGCGCAGTCGCATCCTTCTCGGAAAACGATTTCACACTTTTTAAAGGAACACTGGGCTTATTCGGATTTGAATCCGCTTTGTCCGCAATGGTCTGAGTTCCGCAACTCAACAAGAGAAAGCTCATTCCCATGAGGCATGCAAAGAAGATTGCCCTTTGTTTACTTAGATTGCACATGCGACGCTACTTGCTTTAGGATCTCCGGCCTGGGGAGCAGGCTTTTCAGGCGCAGTGGGCTTAATCTTCCGCTCAGGAAGTGGCATCAGGGCTGCACCTTCGCTCTGCTTTTCTTTCACTCTTAAAAAGGTAATAGGATAGTTCCCCAGCATAATCGCTGAACCTTCTTGCATGGGATTCCTTAAATTGGCACCCGTGGCATCAAATTTAAGGAACAACCTTCCGGCATCAAAGGAAGGCTTTACTCCCAACATATCGAGTCAGAGGGGGCTTTCGCCCCCGACTGCTCACAGAACCGTGCTTGCGGGTCCGCACACGGCTCTTCATTTCAACTTAATCCACTTCTTTTGAGGAAACCACGTCGGTAATTCTTTATT
>JBIIEI010000057.1:0-33848 GCA_044237915.1 Silvanigrellaceae bacterium
CTCGTGAAGGTAGGCGAAAGGAGCGCACTATTCAAGAATCACAAAATGTTATGACTCAACAGAGGATGGCATGAAGAAGGGAGGGTGAAAAAAAGTACGTTCCTCCATTTCCAAGAGAAGCAAAACATTCTCCAGCAGAAAATTTGTGTTCTAAATCAGACCGATTTTCATAGTAAAACTGAACAGTACGAGTAGAAATTGAAGCAACAGAAGCGTTAAATGTGTATAAAATTTCTTCCGGGTAGAGTCTTCCTTCATCGTGCCTGTATCGGAAAGTCATATAATTTGAGTTGCTATCTGAAGCCTTATTTAAAGCCCACGCACGAACTTTGTTTTCTCCAAGGGATTTGATTCGAGAATTTTCTACACTCCCAAATTCTAGTTTTTGACCTTCTTTTGTCCACATCACAAATGAACAGGATTCTGACTCATTGCAATCTCCATAAGAAATGAATTTTGCATGGCTATCAAGTTCAAGTCTATATTCAGCACCGTGTTTTCCGTCCTGACCAGAAATGACTTTCATGCGCTGACCAGCAAGACAATAGCGATCTTGCGAAGTAAAACTGATTGCTCCAAATATCAAATCTTGAAAGGGCGTCGCAGGGCAACGCTCAATGCTCGGAATTCCTGACACATCCCATCCCACGCCCACAAAACCATTGTCTTGCTGGCTGTTGTAGATGAGTTGCAGGTTGGGTTGCATTTTATTCGTGCCGGGCGCTACTGAAATAGGAATGGAATAGGAGCTCGCACCCGTATTTGTCACTTCAAAAAATCCGTCGGTTTTTCCAACGAGGAGAGTCCTTGCCAAAGATATTTCTGTTAAAAAATTCAATCCCAATAGCACAAGCAATAAATGCTTCCAACGGACCATAAAACCCATACAGATTTCCCTTCTATTAAATTTTTCGCATAGAAAACCCAAAAATATTAAACGCATATGATTCAAAAATCAAGGATCAGCAGGGAGCAGAGTCTGGGCTATTAGAATGACTAATGAGGATTTCATAAAAATGAATTTTACAAAAAATCTCCTCTGGGTCATGAATAAACGACTCATTCATGTGAGTCATTCACTTTCAAACTCGAACTTCTGGGGATTTTTCACATGAGAAGTAAACTTACAGCCTTCGCTCTTTCATCCATTTTCGCACCTTTCACATCGCACGCACAGGAACCATCACCGTTTCCAAAGAAGCTTGCTCCCACTTCTTATTTGGCATTTGCTCTGAATGAATTATTGCCTTACGACTTGGCCTCACCTCATAGAAATACCGAAGTCAAAAAAGGATTCATTGCCTCTGAAGGAGGTGTTTCAGGATTTGTGATTACGTGCACAACAGATGTCAAAGGGGCGGGCCGAGGACGCTCACCTGTTGAATTTCTCTTTGCAGGCTGCCTGATTGAAAAAGCACCCAAAATTCCAGACGGCGTGGCGCCCGTGACCCTCGAAAGCCTTTTTATTCAGTCACTTTAAAAGTGAGGAAACCATGAGGAATTGGGCTGTTCTCTGCCTTCTATATACGGTGATGAGCACATGCCACCTCTTGAGTTTCGAACTTCAGGCAGAGCCTCTTTCCTCTGCTCATATTTTAGATGAGAGCAACCCCGCATATCATATTTTCTTACCCCCTCAAGTGCGCACAGAAATTACAAAAGAGTTACAAAAAATAGATTTTTCGGAGCGAAACCTTTCCTCGCAACCTGCCGTCACTTTTACTTCTCGGGAATCCAAATTCTCAACAGGTTTTCCGGTCGTCAATCGAGTGTCCTTTTTTTTGCGTGAGCGGTTCGATATTTGGGTCATGCGGCAGCACATCACAGGAAGTTCTCCTCGTAACGCGCAAATCCACACGCCTTCAAACCCTCCTGTCGCAAACTGGGCATTTGTCGCAATCGTGGTGGACAAATCCACACTTCCCCACCTTGCTTACTACTTAGAACTTGCTCCCCAAGACGTTCCTTTAGGAGCGCTTCCTGCACCGCGCCCCATGCGCGCACCTTGTAGCCAGTGTCACTCTTCGGGCCCCCGCCTACTGCGCCCCGATCGGTCTCAAGGGAGCGTCCCACTTTCGGCAGAGACACTTGATTTAATAGCGACGTGGAATCAGCGCATCGCCTCTTATCGAAGAGTCGTAGACTTTGCTTCCGAGCATGAACTCCAAAGATTTCCTCGTTTCGAAAAAGACGACGAGGCTTTGCCCGTCGCTGCCTGCCATGAATGCCACAACAACGAAACAGGAGTTCGTCAACGCCTGACACGCTGGAACAAGGACGCCATCGAACACCTCCTGAAAGTAGGGGCGATGCCCCTCGAAGATTCAGCGCTTCATGCAGCTTCAAAGGAATGTGTTTCTCAGTGGCTGGCGGGCAATAAATTACCTTCAAAATGCCTAAAGAAACAAAATAAAAAAGCAGAAAATTTAGCTCAAAAATCAAAAAGAAGTAAAATTCATTTGGAAGCATTGAGCGTTTCCATCAAAGGAGATTTGAATGACTTTGAAGTTAATAATTTGAGATTAGTCAATAAAAATATGGCTTGCAGTGACGATAAATGCCGCTTGACAACGGGTTTTGAATGGGGGCATGCTCGGACCGGAATTTCACTGCGAGATACTCATTTAGGATCGTGGGTAAAAGAGAACAAACTAAATAAATTAACACTCTCACTCACTGCCCCATGGCCTTTTCCTGCAGATGATTCGAGCGTAAAATCGCACCTCCTTCAAATCAGCCTTGATGCTAAAAACTCATCATTGGTACTTCCACTGACATTAACTCTTCAATGTGTGCCCGCAGTCGAATTAAAGAAACACAATTGCACCTTCTCAACACCAGGATTTTCTCTAGAGCCCATGGGTTGGAAAATGCCGTGCTTTCTTGGGGCTTGTGTGCGCGAAATCGAAAAAGTAGAGGGTCGTATGCAGATCTTTGAATAATGTCACTGCAGAGTCACTTTTAAATTCCCCAAAGACAAGACTCTCACAAAACGGTTGGCTTTTTGGCTCCAAACGTTCATTATCTGGCCAGCAGACCATAATGCCTCACATACCCAAGAATTTGGGATAGTATGGGGTTTTTAAGCAACCTTAGTCCACAAATTAGACGAAACTCAACCGGAGCCGTCCCTTTTTCGGTAGATTGAATTTTTGAGGAACGCGATGAATTTCTTGGCAAATACCTTGCATAAGCGCTTTCGACCAAAGCCCCAGGGCAAAGGAAAAATCCTGATTGCAGATGACAGCGACACCCTCAGAGCATTGTACGTGCGCATTTTGCAATTGGACGGCTGGGAAACCCTCGAAGCGCGAGACGGTCGCGAAGCGCTTGAAACCATTCGAAATGTAAGTCCTGATATCGTACTCCTCGACAATCGAATGCCAGAAATGCTGGGCACCGAAGTGTTTGCCCAGCTGCGCAAGGAAGGCATTTTAACCCCCATCGTATTTGTCACCAGTGCAAGCGAAGTGCGTGAAGTGGCACAATCTTTAGGAATCAAGCACTACCTTGGAAAGCCCTTTGGTCCCCGAGAATTGCATGAGGCCATCCGCGAGGCGCTGCATTTCTCAGGGGGGAGGAAATGAATCGCAGGTTCTTTTTGAATTTCCAGTGGCCAATTTGCCTTTCTGAATGCAAGGACCATTTCTCATGTCAGTACTGACTCTCAATATACTGATCCTTGCCGCGCTTCTCATCTTCAATGGCTTGCTGTCGGCCTCGGAGATGGCGATCGTTTCGTCAAGAAAAGCACGCATTCAGAAACTTGCGGCAGGTGGCAACCATAAAGCTCTCATCGTTTTGGAACTCTTGGAGTCTCCCACGAGGTTTCTTTCAACGGTGCAGATTGGCATTACGATGGTTGGAATCATGTCGGGTGCATTTGGAGAAGCCACCATTGCACGTTCGCTCGAAAATTTATTGAACAAAAACGAGTTTCTGTTGCCATACAGTCACATTTTGAGTGTGGCGATTGTCATCTTGTTCATTACTTATTTTTCGTTACTTTGCGAACTCGTGCCCAAGCGTTTTGCCCTTGAAAATCCTGAAAAAGTCGCAATTTTTACAGCTTCCCCCATGAAAATAATCTCTAAAATTACTTTTCCGGTGGTTAAATTTCTCAGTTACTCTACCGAAGGTTTGGTCAAAGTTTTTGGCATGAATTCGAATAAAGATGAACCCCCTGTTACGCAAGAAGAACTCATTACTCTCATTGAAATGGGCACTAAAGCGGGAACATTCGAAAAATCTGAGCAGGCCATGATGGAAAGAGTTCTTGGTCTGGGTGTGCGCAATGTCAGCTCGATCATGACCACACGGCCCGAAATTGTGTGGATCGATATCCTCGAAAAAAATGAAAAGAACCTCGAAAAAATCGCTTGCTCAAAGCACAGCTATTTTCCGGTTGCCCGCGGAAGCCTCGACAATGTCTTAGGTGTCATTCACGTCAAAGATATCTTTGCGCAAACGGCCCAAGACATCGAAAGCTCTCTTGAATCAAAGCTGCGACAGCCACTTTTCTTTCCGCGTGGAACGGAAGGTCTTCGCGTCCTAGAGAAGTTCCGTGAAAAGGGTGTTCACATCGGACTTGTTCTTGATGAATATGGAACAGTACAGGGATTAGTAACCTTAAGCGACATTTTAGAAGCCATCGTTGGAAACCTCGAAAGCGTCGAGCAAGGCGATTTGCAGCAGGTGGTCATTCGCGATGACGGATCTTGGCTTTTAGATGGAGTGATGCCCATTGAAGACTTTAAAACGCTCTTCGATGTCGATGGGCTCCCTGGAGAAGACCGAGGAAAATACCAGACTGTCGCGGGATTTGTCATGGCACAACTCGGACGCATTCCTAAAGAAGGTGACAAAATTCAATGGCGTGGACTTGTTCTTGAAGTTGTAGACATGGACGGAAATCGCGTCGACAAAGTTCTCGTTGCTAAAACGCCTTAAGTGTTGCACTTAAGAAATGAGACGAGAGTTAAACGAACGAGCGATTTCTTGATGCCGCCAAAATTTTTTTGGAAAGCTCTTCCCAGCTCAAGGGATCTTTGTCGATTAAAAGATCGAAGGAATCGGGTAGGTGCTCATCGAAATCCATGGCAGACGTCGCAAGAATAATGGGCTTTGGGTACTGGGCTCGCAGGAGCTGTGCAAAAGTAAGGCCGGTAAAACCAGATAATCCATCAAAATAAAAATCGGTAATCACACATTCAATTTTGTCTAAAAAACCTTGCTCTTGCTCAACTTTTGCAAGAAATAACTCCGGTGTTTCAAAATCTATAAAAGTCGCATCCTCGATTTTGAGTTTCCAAAGTTGTCGAACTGCAAAAGAGTCGTCTATCAAAGCTATGTTTGGAAAAGTCATTTCTTTCATACCGTACTTAATTGGCTTTTACGAAGGGTTAGTCCTGTTTTTTCAGAAAAAAGGTGCAGTTCTTCTCGGCCCCATCCCACTTTCACTGAGTGACCTGACTGCAAATTTTCGTCGATTGCTGTGCGCACCACCAATGTGGTGTCCGAACAATCCACGTAAACCAACATTTCTGAACCTAAAGGTTCAACCACCAGAACGTTGCCTTCCATTTGCATAAAGCAATTTTCCGCTAGTTTGCCCAATACGATGTGCTCGGGCCGCACTCCCACAACAACGTTCGACTCAACGGTGGGCATAAATTCTTCGTCTGGATACAGGCATTCCGCAGAAGACTGTGTCAAAAACAATCGTCCCTCTTTAAAAGAAGCTGTCAGAAAATTCATTGCAGGGGAACCCATAAATCCTGCCACGAATTTGTTGACGGGCCTGCGATAAATTTCAAGGGGCGTTCCCACCTGTTGAATTTCTCCGCCCCGTAACACCACAATGCGATGGGCGAGGGTCATGGCTTCGACTTGATCGTGGGTAACATAAATCATCGTGCTCTGCAGTTGTTGATGCAGCCGTTTGATTTCTGTCCGCATGCGCAGGCGCAGTTCAGCATCAAGATTGCTTAAAGGCTCGTCGAATAAAAACAGCGCAGGATTTCGCACGATGGCTCTTCCCATGGCAACCCGTTGCCTTTGGCCACCCGAGAGTTCTTTGGGCTTTCGAGCCAATAAATGCGAGATCCCCAATATTTCTGCGGCGTGTTGAACCTTTTTTTCCCGTTCTGCGCGTGGGGCCTTTTGCAAGCGGAGCGACAAAGCCATATTTTCGGAAACAGTCATGTGTGGGTAGAGCGCATAATTCTGAAAAACCATGGCAATATTTCGTTCACGCGCCGGGACATTTTCAAGCGCACGCCCTGCAAGCCTGATGGTTCCACTCGTGACATCTTCAAGGCCTGCAATCATGCGAAGCAGTGTGCTTTTGCCACATCCCGATGGCCCCACCAACACCATGAATTCCTTGTCGGCGATCTCCAGATTCAAGTTATCGATGATGGCAGCGCCTTTAAAATGCTTCGAGACACCGCAGAGCGAAATGGCAGCCATGTTTACCTTCCTTTTTCGACCAGAATCCGGGGGGCAGCTTCAAACAACCCCTCAAAGTGGCTCCCCACGCGCAGAAAAGCGGGAATGTGCAAAGTTCTTTCCGTATGGAAAAAACGGCCTCCCTCAAGGATATTGCCACTGCGTAAATCGCGCCAAGTGCTGCCACCGGGCAAATAAAAATCTCTTCCGCCGAAGGCTTCTAAAAAAGGAGCGACGCACACATCGGGTCCGGCCATAAACTGATCGTCGATATGATGGCTTGCAGGATCTGCTCCTTCAATCAACCACAGGGGTGTTAGAAAACTCTGATTTGTTTTTGTTGCCCTTGCACAAGAGGCCTCAAAATACGGAATAACTTTGAGACGAAGCTCAAGGGCTTGACGAAATGCGTTGAGAGTTTTTTCTCCAAAACACCAGGGCTCCCTTGCAGAAGTCCCGTGGCAACGCGCGTGACTTCCCCACAGACCCACTTGAGCCCAGCGCAAATACAAATCGGGGTCGGGTGAAGGCCCGTAAAATCCGCCGATGTCGTGAGACCAAAACATCGCCCCCCCCACCGCTTGCGATAAACCTGCCCGCAGTGTTGATCGAAGTGCGCGCCACGTGGTTTGACTATCACCCGCCCATTTAACGGGGGTAGACGAAGCACGGCTTGAGCCCGAACGAGCCCAAAGAATTCCTTCAGAGCCACATTCTTCAGCAAGAACTTCAAGAACGCAGAGGTTATAAAGATCGGAATAGACGTTACGTAAATCCCATCCCATGCTGCCATCTGCAAAATAGGCATCGGCAGGAATCTCTTCACCAAAGTCGGTTTTAAAACATTTTACACCGGCGCGAATATAGGGTCTGTGTTGATCTTTCCACCATTTGCGCGCTGCAGGCAGAGTAAAATCGACAAGGCCCGCAACGGGAGGTTTTGGAAATCCTGCTAGCCCTTCGGGAACCCAATCAAGGGGATAAGGATTTCCCTGTTTCGTTTTGGCAAAATACCCTTTGGCAACGCCTTCGTCGTAAAGTTGCTCTGTTTTAGAAGACACATAGGGGTTTTCCCACAGACAAACTTCGATGCCTTTTTTAACGAGTTTCGGTAAAAAAGATTGATAAGGATCGAAACGACTGGTGTCCCATACGAAGTCGGTTCGAGTTTCGGCACGCATCCAGCAGCGCGCATCGAGATTTACCACTCCCACGGGGATATTATGGATTTCTGCATCTTGCAGCACCTGCTCAACTTCTTTTTGATCTTTATAGTAACAACGCGAGAGCCAAAGCCCCAACGACCATTTGGGCACAGCCGCTTGCCGTTGCGTAACAGTACGAAACTGCGAGATACGCTTCTGTGCGTTGCCGCCCGGCTGTACAAATAAAGTCAGTGCGGGGGTAGAAGTGGTCCAGGTGAGAATATCGTGGCGTCTAGCACCCACATCGATGCGGCTTGGCGCAGCATTGAGCAAAGCAAAAGCTGTTCCTTTAGAGGTGCAAAAATAAGGCGTCGACTGATACCTGAGTTGCCCGTTTACACCAAGGGCATCTGAGTTATAAATGTCGTAAATTCTGCCGTTTTTCGCGAGCGATCCAAAATCTTCGCCCCCACCATAGACAATCTCTTGGTGCGCAATGGCAAAGCTCACGCCAAATCCACCGGTGTGCTTAAAAAGCGGAAAGCTCATTTTTGCATCGCCCACATTTAAGTCAACACCGGGGCTTGCAAGAGAACTCTTTCCCATTTTCTCAAAAGTCAAAAAGGGATTTTCGAGCCCTACTGTGAGTTTGCAATCTCCCGCAATAAGAACACACTGTCTTTCCCCTGCTTCACAGCGCAAAGCAGATATTGCAGCATCGACCTTCAGATCATGGGGCGAAGATTCACCCAGCTGAAGTAGCCAGCCACCTTCTTCGATCTCGAGTGCTTGGACGTGCAACAAACCTCTTTCGCCGTCTGCAAAACTCACTTCAAAAGCAGCTTTGTGTTGTTCCGTTTTGAGAAACCGGATCGCAAGTGCGGGAATCTGCGCTTCGGGACTGCGCGCACGGTATGTCAGCGAGGTGACTTCAGGCACTAAAGAGGGCTGTAAATCGCTTGTGCGTTGATTTTCGGAATGCGTTGCCATCAGCCTTTTACTCCTCCGGCACTCAGACCGGCGACAATGTGTTTTTGAAGCAGAAGGGAAAAAAGAAACACGGGGAACATGATGAGCATGGAAGACGCTGTCATGGGGCCCCATTCGGGGCCAAACCCCGTCATATATCCGTTGACGACGAGCGGTGCGGTTTTCGTGTCGGAACCCGCTAAAATCAACGAAAACAGAAAGTCATTCCAGCTCAAAAGGAAACAAAAAATTCCGGCTACCATTAGCCCCGGCAATGCCAGTGGAAGAAAAATAATGCGAAAGACCTGCAGCTTAGAACAACCGTCCATTTCCGCCGCTTCTTCGAGTTCGCGCGGCAAGCTTTCGAAAAAAGGCATCATCAGCCAAATGGCAAAGGGAAGATTAATGGTGGTGTGCGCCAGGACTAGCCCTGCCAGAGTGTCTGTGAGGCCCGCTTGTTTAAGTAACAGAAAAAGGGGAACAGCAAGGGCTACAGGGGGAATGATGCGAGCACAGAGTATTCCGACGGATAGAGATTTTCGGCCCCAAAACGAAAAACGCGTGAGTGCATAGGCTGCGAGCGAGCCCGTTGCAATTGAAATCAGCGTCGATGCCAGTGCGACTAAAGACGAAGTTCCCATGTAACGCAGAAATTCATCGGTCACGAGCACTTGTCTGTAATTGCCCCAAAACAGACCATCGAGGCTGAAAGGGCCGTGCTGCAAAAGAGAAACTTGCTTGCGAAAGCTTGTCAGTAAAATAAGCAAAACCGGAAAAACCTGAATGGCGACGACAATGAGCACGGGCACATATAGCAACGCCGTTTTAAGGGGCCTCTTCATACCACGCTCCTTTTGCGCCAACTTTGTGCGAGCAGTGACAGCACAGCCAGAGTGGTTCCCACAAAAAGTAACAGTGTGCTTGCAGAAGCACCGTAGCCAATTTTAAGAAAAGTAAAGGCCTGCTTTACGATAAACATCGAAAGAATTGAAGTTGATTCTCCCGGGCCACCCCCGGTCATCACATAAATCTCAGTAAATGCTTTCAGCGATTCGACAACTTTCAACAAAATGGCAACGACGATGGTTCCACGCAACATGGGAAGCATGACGTAACGAAACGCCTGCCAAGTGGTGGCACCATCGAGTTGCACGGCTTCGATGGGTTCTTGAGGCAAAGAAGTCATTCCTGCAAAGATCACCAAAAAAAGAAACGGCCACATTCTCCAAACGTCTTGCACAACGACAGCTCCAAAGGCCAGCCAAGGGTCGCCCAAAACACCGGGCGGTGCTGCGCCAAACCACCCGTAAACCGCCCCCAGCACGCCTTCATTCGGATCAAAAATGTAACGAAAAGTGAGCCCTGAAACGACCGGCAACACAAACATGGGCAGCAAAAGAAGTGTTTGCAAGAGTTTAGGAATACGCAATACTTGGTCGAGATAGAGTGCAACCGCGAGGGCAATAGAGACTTCCAAAAACGTCGTTGTTACGATAAAAAGCGCGAGTAAACCCACAGAGTTTTGAAAAGAGGTGTCTTTAAAGAGCTCGAAATAATTATCCACACCAATGAATTTATCGCCACCCTGCACCAGTGTTGCAACAGTGGTATCGAACAGAGAGAGGTAAACACTGTAGAGTACCGGAAAAACAAGAATAGTCGCAAAAAGCAGGAGCGCAGGGCTTAAGAATATCCAAATATGGGCTTGTTTCTTCATGATCTTTCCACGACTAAAAAGACAATCTTTCTTTTAATATTTTGCTTTTTTGAGCATGCTTTCGACATCGGATTTAATGCCTTTTGCAGCTTCTGCAGGAGTGGCTTGTGAAGAAATCATCTTGGTAAAGTGCAGCGAAATCACATCAGAGATCTGCTTATATTCGGGGAAACGGGGGCGAACCACAGCGCCTTGAAAATTGGCAAGCACTCCCGGAAACCAGGGATTGGTTTTCACGAGTTCAGGGTTGGTGAGCAGATCTTTGCGTGCTGGGTTCATCCCTTGAGCGACGATGGTTTTTCCGAACGAGGAAGAAGCCCACCAGTAAGCAAACTCTGCAGCAAGTGCCTTCGATTTTGCTGTCTTAGGAATGGCAACCGTCCACGTTCCAGCCACTGCACTGGGCTTTCCGCCCTGTGCTGCAGGGGGTTCAGCGTAAGCATTTTTTCCAACGACCATGGATTTATCGGGATTTTCGAGATCTTTAACGTAACTGGGCCAAGTCATGATCTGTGCAAGCATGCCCTTGCTGTAGGCAGCCATGCGTTCGCTGTGATGCCAAGAAGTTGAGCCCGGTGGCGCAAATTTCATCATGGAATTGTAAAACTCAAAGGCTTTTGTCGCCTGTTGTTCATTCATCACAACTTGCAGTTTGTCGTCGAGAATACTGACACCAAAAGTGTTTAAAACCCAAATGGCCTCAACCGTCGTGCCTTCCGACATTTTGGTAAAAGGAGCAAACCCATACATGCGCGGGGGGCGCGTAAAAAATTCGGCAACATCGCGCATTTGATCGGTGGATTTAGGAGTGGCAAGTTCGTAATTATATTTTGCCTTAAAGGCTGTTTTTTCTTTGGGATCATTAAACAGATCGGCGCGGTAAACATACATATAAACATTGCCATTCACAGGCAAGCCAAAGTTCACGCCTTTGTAGGCGCCTCCAGCCACAGCAGCGGGCAAAAACGAACCTAAATCGGTTTCTTTTTTATCGATGATGCGCGGTTTTTCCCACTCTTGAAGGGGCAAGAAAAACGTCGAAAACTGTGGCATAAAAGGCTCGTCAACCGTGTACAAATCATAGGTTCCGCCCGAAGCTTGGTCGGTACTTATTTTTGTCGCAACTGCATTGGATGCGATGAGATCAAGCACAACCTTTGCGCCTGTCATAGCCTCAAACATCTTTAGATTTGCAGCCACAGCTTGGCTATGGCCATCTTTAAAGGCAAGAACCTTCAGCGTTTGACCTTCATAGGGAGCCACCGCAAATGCAGTTCCAAAGGACGAAACAGCGCACAACCAACCGAGCGTTATTTTTTTGAACAATTCATTCTCCCCATTCCATGCATTTCAATTCATTTACTTTAATTAAGCGACTTCTTTGCCTGCCGAGGCGGTCCAGATCCGAAACCATTGCTGTCTTGTAAGCTTTAAAGCTTCTGACTTTGCGGCAGATTGAAGCCTTGCCGCATCGCTTGTTCCAAGCACAGGGACGATCTTTGCAGGATGTGCAAGAAGCCAGGCTAGTGCCACTTGATCTTCAGACGCCCCTTGCAATTCTCGTCCAATATCCCTCAGAGTTTCGCGCACGCGCACGGTTTTTTCAGAGGTGCCCGAAAAAAGCAATCCGCCCCCTAAAGGCGACCATGCCATCGGAGAAATGCCTCGGATCATGCACTGATCGAGAGTTCCATCCTGCAAAGGATCCATTCGCAAAACGCTCAATTCAATTTGATTTGTAACCAAAGCAAAAGGTAAACGCGACTGCAAAAGATCAAAATGGGTGGGCAAAAAATTCGAGACTCCAAAATGCAGAACTTTGCCTTGTTCCTTGAGTTTTACAAAGGTTTGTGCAACTTCATCAGCATCCATAAGGGGATCGGGACGATGAATAAGTAACAAATCGAGCCTGTCGGTGTGCAAGGCGCGCAAGGAATTTTCAACAGAATTTACGATATGCTTTTGCGAAGTATCGTAATGTTTAATTTTATTCTCAGTGCGGTTCGGAGAAATCAATTGAATGCCGCACTTTGAAACGAGCTGCATGCGTGCACGCAGTTCTTTGCGTTCAGCTAAGGCAGAACCAAAAAGGTGCTCGCAGGTATAGCCCCCATAGATATCGGCATGATCAAATGTCGTGATACCCAAATCGAGGCTTGTTTCGATTTTGCGGAGCACGTTTGAAATCGTGGCAGATTTAGGGTCATCCGCAAGGCGCCAGGCTCCAAAAACGAGACGTGAAAATGTCGGGCCATCTTTCGCAAGAGTGATTTGAGAAACGGTCATGTGCGGACTCCTCGTGCAAGCGGTGTCATGGGTTCGACCTCGGGAATGCGGCCCTGAACAGCAGGGAATGAACAGGTTTTGAGGCGAGGCAGGATGTATTTTGCAAACAGTTCGCTTTCCTGCTTGTGTGGATATCCCGAAAGAATAAAGGCCCTTATTCCCATGTCAATGTAGCGGTTCAATTTTTCGACAATCTGATCGGGATTTCCCACCAGTGCACATCCACATCCCGAACGTGCGCGGCCAATTCCCGTCCAAAGATGAGGTTCAGCGTAGCCTTCGTCATCAGAAAGTGAACGGACCTCTGCTTGCCTCGACACACCCAATGATTTTGCATCCTGTGCCCTACTGCGAATTTCGGCTCCCACTTGATCGTCGAGCTTCGAAACAAGTTTCTGCGCGTAGTTCCGTGCTTCTTGTTCCGTTTCGCGCACAATGACATGAACGCGCAAACCAAAATCAATTTTTCGATTGAACTTCTTTGCACGAGCGCTCATGTCTTGCATCATTCCCAACAGGCGATCTTCTGTTTCGGGCCACATCAAAAAAACATCGCAGTGCTCTGCGCAGAGTTCTCGGGCTTCTTCGGAAAACCCTCCAAAGTAGAGCAGTGGACCGCCATTTTGTTGATAAGGCTTGATGGGAGCCGTGGGCAACTCGTAGTTGTAAAACTCGCCCTGATGAGAAATACGATCTTTGCTCCAAGCCTGCTTTAAGATCTCCACAACTTCTTTGGATTTTTGGTACCTTTTTTGTGAATCAAGGGTTTCGCCCGGCAAATCAGAGGAAATGATATTGATCGTCAATCGCCCTTTGAGAATATGGTCGAGCGAGGCTATGGCACGCGCGAGCATGGGCGGATGGACTTCTCCACAGCGGATCGCCACCAGCAGGCTCATCTGTTTCAGCTGTGGCGCCAGTGCAGCAGCGAAGGTGAGGGTGTCTTGGCCCACCTGATACGAAGAAGGACAAAGAATATTGTTAAAGCCAAGCTTGTCGGCTGTAAGGGCAATATCAGAGGTGTGCGAGAAATTACTTTTTAAGCGAGAGTCGGGCACTCCTAAATACTCAAAGTCGTCGCTGCAGATTGGAGCAAACCAGGAAACTTCCACCGCATCCAAATCCTTGGAGCGAATTTCCACGCCATGACCCTGGCCCATGTTTCAGCCCTCCTCTGTATTTTGAGATTCCACAAAAATGAACTTCTTGGAGAAGTTGAAAAAGTATACCTGTTGCTTGTGAAAACAACCAGTCTTCGAAAAGACTCTAAGGTTCCAGGCAACTCCCGAGGTTTACCTTGTCAATCCTGACAGCTCACCATAGGCTCACAGAAACCTCAAAGGAGAACCCCATGAAGACTTCCTCAAAATTTTTCTCGTTACTTTCTTTTGTATGTGTTGCACAAACGGCTTTTGCGTTACCTACCACGTTTCACAAAGACAATGGCACCTGGATTGAACCTGCAGAATTTCAATGCGAATTAAAAGATCACAATGTGGCACTCTGGAATGATGGCAGCGGGTTCGTTTATTTCGGACAAGAAAAGCTCAAACCATCGAGCTTCCTGAAACTCACCAATGGCCAGCAAGACTGTGGGATGGGCAAGTGTTACTATAAATTTACGAATGGATCTTATAGCTACGAACTGATGGTTAACCATCGCCAATTTAATTCACCTGCAGCGCCCATGTACACAGGACATGTCACTGTGAAAAAAGGCAATAAAGTGATACTCAGCGGTGCTTGCCGCAATCCCGAAACTGCAATCGTGATGTGCACAACCAAAAACCGAACCGTTTACGTCACACAAGATAACAGCACCGGCGATTTAGGCTACCAATCTTACGATCACACGAACAGAACAGCCCAACCTTCGCTGAGCTTGATGAGTGGAAATTTCTATTCTGAACCCGGACAGAATTCCTACGGCTTTGCCAATGGATCTCATGTGTATGAAGTGCGCACAAACACTTTGGGCGAACATCCAGGCGCATCCGTTGTTGTTTACAAAAATGGTTCGCAAATCAGTATGGAACAATGCTCAACTTACACCGTGACTTCTGAAGGCGGGAACGGACCTTCGCCACTCTAATTATTCCCGCCCAAGGCTTCAGCGTTTGCTGCGCAGGTCAGCAATGATGTGAGCAACTGAAGGGACAGATCCGAGTAGGGGAAGCTCGCCTTCGCCGCGAGGAAACAAGAGCCCACGCGCTTCAAGCGAGTTGCGAACGTAGGGAGCAACGGTCGAAGTCAAGGCCGTGAACAAAGCAGCAAATTTTTCACGCAGCGAATAATCCACATTCCTGTCGAGATTGCGAATCATCTCATTCGCACAATTAAAAGCGATCGAATGATAAGACGTGTGCATGCCGTTTCGTTCACTTGTTGTCATAAAATCTTGCAACACAGCACGCGCTTCTGAAGGCAGAACTTCCGAATTTTCTCAATTGTGCTCCATCAGCTGGGGTGCTATGAAATCAATGGTTGATACCACGTTCCAGTTGGATTCCCATTTCGAGCAATCCTAGCATTTTCGAGGAAGGAAAAACTCCATGCCGCTGAATGAGAGGCACAATCCCATTCACCCACAGCGTAAAAAAACCGACAAAAGCTTGCTCACAGAGCGCACCAAAACAGATGAATCCTTCGAAGAATCGCAACAGGCCACCGAAAAAAAAAAACCGATGATTTAATGCAATCTGAACGCACAAAAGCAGATCTCCTTCGCAATAGGAAGCGTATTGATCTCGATGCAAGGCGAGCCCTTGAACGAAAGAGTAAAGAATCGAGTGCGGCCAACGAAAGATCGAATGGAGACGAAAGCCTCGCCAGCGAACGCCGACTTGCCGATGAAAATTTGCAAGCAGAACGCAAGCGCGGTGATGATGCCATTGAGCTTGAACGCACTGAAAAGCAAAATGCAGGACAAGAACTCTTTACAAACGAAAGAAAAGCAACAGACAAAGACCTTGCCTTAGAACGCAGCAACACCGACCATGGCCTCAAAAACGCAGAACAGTCATTGCTCAGCGAACAAAAGGCACACTCCGATACAAAAACAGCACTGACCACAAGGGAAGAGTATTTGGCCATTGTGAGTCATGATTTACGGAATCCTATTGGAGCCATTTCCACCTGCGCAGGCATGCTGCTCGACGACATCTTACAGTCAAAACTCAGCAGCGAAACTAGAACGTGGATAGAGTTTATCCAACGAAACGCCGACAGTGCCCTGCGACTGACAAGCGATTTACTCGACATGGAGCGTATTTCTGCGGGCAAACTCGAAATGCAGTTTGGAGAATACAATATCTCCGAGCTCCTCAAAGAAACCACCGAGAATTATGCAAGCCTTGCTGCGCCAAAATCCATCCTCTTACGCACCATAAATTCTCAGGCTGAAGTTTATGTCATGTGCGATCGCGATCGCATTATGCAAGTGCTTTCTAACCTTGTGGGCAATGCCATCAAGTTTACGCCCGAGCAGGGATATATTACGTTACAAGTTCAGGAACGTGAGCATGACATTGTCGAAATTTCGATAAGCGACACTGGGCTTGGAATTCCAGCTGAAAAAAAAGCAACTATTTTTGAACGATTTTCTCAAATCAGGAAAAAAGATCGCAGGGGGCTTGGACTTGGCCTCTACATTTCTAAGCAAATCATTGATGCACACCAAGGGCATCTTTGGGTTGATTCCGTTGAAGACAAGGGCAGTACATTTTATTTTACTTTACAGGGAGCCAAGTAAGGTAACACTTCGAAGTTACTCAAGCAGAGAGCGAAAACGTCTATCAACTCAACATCGACTTCTTTCCTTGGAATACTTAATATTGCTGCAAACCGACTTAATCAGCAGAACCCTTTTTTCATGCAATTTCGCACCAAGCTCCGGTCCAGGTGTATGGCCTTCTTGCAAAAGCATTTCTCCGCTTACCTCTTTTGTGGCAGCAAAAGCCTCGCGCAGTGCAGCCGCTTGAGGATACTTCTTGTGCTCAAACCCTTTCCTCCCCCGCGCATCTGCTTCACACGCGACAAGAAAACGTTCAAGTTTTTCTTCCCCACCTTGCCTGTAAAGGCCCATGTTGTGAAACATCTTGCCCAGGGTTCCTGCACGCACTTCAAAGGTTTGGTGCGCAATCAGGTGATAGCGTGAAACCAACTCTCCAAGCACGCAGAATTCTGCCGGTGCACGAAGCCTTTCGCACAGGGCTTTTACGAGAGGAATGCCCGCTTCTTCATGCCCATGATGGGAAGGCCATTTTGAACGGGGAGTGGCACCTTTTCCGAGGTCATGCACCAGAGCACCAAAACGAGCAACGGGATCGTTTGTGAGTTGTGCAGCAATGTTTAAACACAACAGAACATGAACCCCGGTGTCGATTTCAGGATGGTGGATTTCGGGCTGAGGCACTCCAAAAAGGCAATCGATTTCTGGAAAGAAAATTTCAAGAGCGGACGCTTCGCGGAGGATTTCGAAAAATCGCGCAGGAGCAGGTGCTTGCAGTGCTTTTAGAAGTTCTGCAAAAATGCGTTCTCCGGGTAGGTTTTTGATGTCTTCACAAAAACGGCGCGCTACCGTCTGCATTTCCTGCAAGGTGTCTGAGTGGACATTGAATTCCGGCAACTCGGCAGCAAAGCGAGCCACGCGTAAAATACGGAGGGGATCATTTTGAAAAGCGTTGGGAAGTGATCTTAAAATGCGATTTTCAATATCACGCACTCCCCCAAAGGGATCAAATATTTTTCCTGTTGAAACTTCTTGGGCAATGGCGTTGAGGGTGAGATCGCGCAGGCCAAGATCAACTTCGAGCTGTGTTTCAAGGTCGACATGATTATGGGTTGTGCTACGGGGAAGTGCATACTGTTCTTTGGAAGAGGGATGTAAAAAAATCTCAAAAGAGTTTCCGACGGCAATAAATCCTTGTTTCTGAAGTTGTTGGGGTGTAACTCCCAGAACGAGGAAGTCACGATCTTTAGCGACCCTTCCGAGCAAGTCATCCCTGACTGCGCCTCCCACAAGAAAAACTCTTTTCAATTGCAATACTCCTCAACAGCTTTCAGCCCGTTACAGAATGTAACGAAAATTGATGCACCTTGAGCTTAGGCTTATAGTTCCCTGGTTCCCAGCCTTTCAAGGTCTGAGCATTCGATAAATATTCACTCAGCCATTTTACCTGGGATCGGATGGGTGCCACGAAAGGATAAAGTGTTCCCTCTACCGATGCGACATCTCCCAGTGCAAAGATCGATTCATCGCTTGTTCTCAGGAAACTGTCGACAGCAATGCCACCACAATCACCAATTTTGAGGTGTGCATTTTCGGCCAGACTGGTTCGGGGTCTAAAGCCCGCTGCGACGATGATGCCGTCGAAGGGGCCTTGCACTTTTCCGTCTGTTGCAATCAAAAAAAACTCTTCGGACGGCTCGTGTAACACCTTTTCCGACTGAAATCCGTTACAGATCGCTGCTCCCTGTGCCGAGAGATGCTGGTTCAACTGGCCTGATTCTCCTTCTGTGAAGGTACGCTTCATGAGCCTTTCTTCGGCATTTATGATCGTCACAGAGTCGCCTGCCCGCAGTAAATCAGATGCCACTTCACATCCAATATACCCTCCTCCAATCACAGCCCAGGCGCATTTTTTCTCACGGTGCGAGAGCTTTTGCCTGTGGAGCCGCATGGCTTGCAAGTCATTCCAGCCATTTAAAACGAAAACACCAGGAATTGAGCCTTGAAATGCCGGAGGCACGAAGGCCGTCGAACCCGTTGCAAGAATCAAATGATCGTAACTAAGGTCGAGATTTTCGCCTGCACAGTCCGTTACGTTAATAACCTTGTGCGCGCGATCGATGCTATTAACCCAGGTTCCCGAACGCACGGCAAATCCCTTTGCCTGCATGTCTTCCCAGTTTTTGAGGAGCATGCGCGAAAATATTTTATCATCAGAAAACCCATGGGACAGAAGCGGTCGTGAATAATATCCAACCTGTTCAGAAGTCACAAGAACGACATCAGAGTGCATATTTTGTTTCTGCATTTCTAAGAACAGTCCTGCGCCTGCCATTCCAGAGCCCACGATCAGTGTTTTCATTCTTCCAAAACCTCAAAATCGTCTTTGCCCACGCCGCAGTCGGGACATTCCCAGTCTGCAGGCAAGTCTTCAAATGCGGTACCAGGCGGAATTCCCGATGCAGGGTCGCCCACTTTGGGGTCATAGGTGTGATTGCAGACAATGCAGATGTACTTTTTCATGTTCATAATCCTTTTGGCTATTGTAAGTTTTGTTACTTCGTTAGGTTTTCGCGTGCAGTCTTGTAACGGTCGGCGTGAATGCCTTCCACTTTTTTGAGAGCCCGAAATCTCTTTGCCGCTTTCGAGAAAAGTTCCGCATGGACATTGGATTCCTGGGCCTGCTCCCGAAACTCCTCAGCGGAGGCTGCATCCCCTTCTTCGAGTGCCTTGCGTTCAAAGGCGGGGTACATTTGCAGACTTTCGTAGCGCTCACCTTCTTCTGCCAATTCAAGAAGGCGTTCGACTGTCAAATTTGTTTCTTTACTGAGAACGAGTTCAAGGTGCGCAAAGGCATGCTCTGTTTCTTGTTCTGCTGTCTTTTCGAAAAGCTCTGCAATTTCTTCATTGCCAAGTGCGCGTGCCTTACGGGCGAAAAAAAGGTATTTTCGATTTGCCATCGATTCACCTGCAAAAGCAGCTTCTAGATTCTTAAGCGTTTCACTGGTTTGGAAAGGGCGTGACATGATTTTCTCTCCTCAGATGGAATGGAACGGCACAGAGAGAGCTTTCTCTTTGCCTTGTTTTCATCTTCGGGAGATCTCGCTAATAAGTCCAATCGATAATATCAAACAACCGATAGTTAAAACTTATGGGTGATGGAATGGATATGTACAACATCCCTTTTTCTCTGACACAATTGAACTATGTCGTTGCGCTTGAAAAACATCGCCATTTTGGGAAAGCAGCAAAGGCCTGCTTTGTGACACAGCCCAGTTTGAGCATGCAGGTGCAAAAACTCGAAGAAGATTTGGGAGTTCTGCTTTTCGATCGTTCAAAGCAGCCCATCGAACTCACCGATATCGGCAAAATTGTCTTGAAACAAGCGCGCATGATTTTGCTCGAGTGCCAAAACCTCCACGAATTGGTCACGCATGCTGGCAAAGCGGTGGCTGGAAATTTGAGACTTGGAATTATTCCAACGATTGCGCCATCGCTTACCCCTCGATTTCTGGGGGAGTTTTTAAGCACTTATGCTGATGTGTCCCTCGAAATTGAAGAAATGCCCACTCTCACTCTTCTAAAAAAACTGGAGTCGGGAGAAATCGATGCGGGGATTTTGTCCACTCCAGTCCCCCTTGGGAAACTCAGCTCGACTCCTCTTTATTATGAACCTTTTGTCCTCTGCTTGCCGCGCAATCACAGACTTACACATAAATCACCTCTTTCACTTCAAGATGTGCCTGCCGAAGAAATGTTGTTGCTCGATCACAGCAATTGCTTTAGAGAACAAATAGAAGAAGTATGTCCTGCTTTTCACAAAAAGGTCGAGAGCACTGCTCCCATGCAACGCGTTCGATTTGAGGCAGGACAACTTGAAACTCTGCGCCAAATGGTAGAAAAGGGACTTGGAATTACTTTACTCCCACGCCTCATGCTGACTGATGATGAACTTGCCAATGGTACAACTGAGTTGGTTTATCGTTTGTTTTCGGGTAACGCTCCGCAAAGAGAGATAAGCCTTGTCTCTGGTGGTTCGTGGCTTAAAAAACCAATTATCAGCGCCATGACTCAATGTATTGTACAAAGTGTACCGAGGAATCATCGCAAGCGTTCTGAAAAAATTCCTTTAGCCCTTTTTTCATTAGCAAAACTTGGGCATTAAAAAGATTGAAATTAGGGAAATATTCCCACGAAAAAGCGCGGAGTTTTCAATGCAACATCTATGCAATCAAAGCAATAATAACGCTCTCTGGCGGCAAGAGCTGTTTGATAAATTACCCGATGCTATGATAGGAATAGATCTCCAAGGACGCATTCTCTATTGGAATATACAAGCCACATGTCATTTCGGCTGGCAAAAAGCGGAAGTCATCGAGCAAAATATTACAGACTTTTTGTCTTTTTCTAGCACCAATTTTACTGATTCTTATTCACATCTTGCAATTATTGAAAATTTCACTCAAACTTCGCCACCCCTTCAAATTTTTGTACGGAGTCAGAAAAGGGGACTTCATGAGTTCTCGTGTGGCAAGCTGACACACATTCCACCTCTTGAGCCCCAGAATCCCGTTCATTATTTCCTGATTCGAAGCGCCACTGAAGCCCCGGGGCAAAAAAAACTCTCAGATTTTGATTCTGCTGCCTCAGATTCACAAATCGCGTCCCCCGAACTCCTCCGCCTTGTGACTAAATCTTTACCCGCATTTACTGCGTACATCGATAAAAACGAGAGATGTCTTTTTGCAAACAATGCATATGCCCTGTGGTTTTCAAAACATCTTGATGAGATACAAGGACATTATCTAAAAGACTTTCTTACGGCGGAAGAATATGCCGGAGCCCAAATATGTATTTCTGAACTTCCAAATGGAAAAATAAAAACATTCCGCAAAGAAACTATTACTCCATCAAATGAAAAAAAGGTTTTTCAAGGGACACACGTTCCTGATTTAGATGCACAGGGGAATTATCGTGGATTTGTGATGCTGGGATACGACATCACTGAGCTCTGTCGCTATCAAAATGCACTCTCAGAATCCGAAATCAGATTTAGATCACTTTTTGAACAATCCCCTGTTGCGCTCCAACTTTTTTCTCCCGATGGATTTTGCACCTATGCGAATTTGGCATGGGAGAAATTATGGAACACTTCTCGCGAAGATCTTGATGGGTACAATATTCTATCCGATCCTCAATTGGAAGGCACCGAGAACGGAGAACTCATCCGCCGTGCATTCGCAGGAGAAGTCGTTCACCTTGCTGCATTTCAATTTGTTCCTCAAAAATCAGGTCGGTTCGGACGTCCACGCTGGATAGAAGTCGATCTTTATCCCGTTCAGGAAAACGGTGGCCCGATTCGCGAAATTGCAGTTCACCTTGAAGACGTTACCTTGCGCACTGAAGCCATGGAAGCGCTGAAAGATAGCGAACTGCGATTTAGAACGGTGTTCGACGAAGCTGGCGTTGGAATGGCCTTACTCGACCTCGATGGAAAATGGTTGCGAACCAACGATGCTTTTTTAATGCTCTTTGGCATGATAGATCTTCAGCTACAGGATGATTTTTACTTGAATCTCATCCATGCAGATGATCGTTTGCAAGCAGAGACGGAGTTTAAGCTATTGCAGCACGGGACATCTGTATCATTAAATTCCGAAATGAAACTCCTCCGACAAAACAATTCATCTTTTCATGGCATTTTTAACATCTCATGCGCTAAAGATGAAAAAGGATGCGCAAAGTATTATATTTTGATGGTGCAAGACATCACAAAACGCAAGGAAGCAGAGCTCTCACTTCAGGATGCACGCAACCACTTAGAAGCCATGGTTCACACCCATAAACAGGATCTGAAGTTTCAGAAAGTATTTTTGGAAGCTTTGCTTGAAAGCTTAAATGAAGCCATTGTCGCCTGTGATTCAAATGGAATTTTGACGCTCTTTAATAGAACTGCGCGTGAATTTCATGGCCTCGAACTCAAAACATTGCCTCAAAGTAAATGGGTTGAGCACTATGACCTTTTTAAGGCCGATGGCAAAACGCGGTTAACGCCAGAAACGGTGCCGCTGGCACGCGCCCTTGCAGGCGAAGAAGTTCATAATGAAGAAGTGGTGATCGCCGCGAGTGGTTGTCCACAGCGAATTGTTCTTACAAGCGGACGCGCCATCTTTGACGAGCATCATAATAAACTAGGCGCTGTTGTTGCCATGCACGACATCACAGACATTAAAACTGCTGAATCCGATCGAATGAGTCACATCCGAGAAAAGGCTCGCCGCGAGGAAGCTGAATCTGCAACAAAAAGAATGGAGTTTTTATCCCAGGCAACTAAAATTCTTCTTGCCGACAGAGCAGAAATGGAAGGGCGACTTGAAGCTCTTGCAAGAATTACAGTGGATTTTTTGGGAACCTCGTGCAAAATTCAAGTCCTCGTTTCTGAAAATACGCTGCTCAGTTTAACCTGCACAGGCGGAAATTCTATTGCACTCGAGAGTGAAGAGTTTACGTTTGAAGATTTTAAAAATAAACATCGCCTTCATGCTCATTCTGATAGATTGCTCGAACACGAATTGCCTTGGAAATCGCAATTTAATTTAGCGGGTGAAACCAGACTTCCCATCCAAGCACGAGGAAAATTCCTTGGCTTTCTCATTCTTTTCGGTGATGCCACTGCACACTATACGCAGGAAGAAAAACTCATTGCCGAGGAGCTTGCAAATCGCATTGGGCTTGCCGTCGACAACGCACTTCTTTACAACGAAGCACGTCAAGAGATTGAAAGACGCAAACTCATTGAAATTGCTCTCATGAAGACACAATGCGATCTTGAAAATGCGGTCTTGGCACGTGACGAATTTCTATCCATCGCATCCCACGAACTCAAAACCCCTCTCACCGTCCTTAAACTCAATTCCCAGTATGGGCTGCTTCGTTTTTCACGCAACGACGCTTCATTTATGGAACCCCGCACGCTCGAAACATTTCTGAAGTCGACGGGGAAACAGGTGGAAAAGCTTATCGAACTTGTTGATGACATGTTTGATGTGTCTCGCATCGCCCATGGTCAACTCGTTTTGAACATCCGAGAGGGCGATTTGTGCGCTCTCATGAACGAAACGGTTCACCGCTTTCAAGAACAGTACCCGGCTGCAGGTATCCAGTTTGAATTCAACTCTTCAGCTTGTTTTTGGGGTGCTTTTGATCTGATGCGCATTGAACAAGTTGTTACAAATCTACTTTCTAATGCCATTAAATATGGCCAAGGCAACCCCATAGGGGTGATGCTTTGCCGAGAAAATAACAATGCTGTTTTTAAAGTAAAAGACTCCGGCATTGGAATTGCCCCCGAAAACCTGCAACGCATTTTCCGCCGATTTGAACGCGCTGTTCCGTCCCATGACATCAGTGGGCTCGGACTGGGGCTTTATATCAGCCTCAAAATTATTGAAGCACATGCAGGAATGATAACTGCAGAAAGTCGACCTGGATGCCACACGGTTTTTACCGTAACTTTGCCTATGAATCAAAATAGAGAGCAGGATTCTCACGATCAATCCGTGCTTGAGCAGCCCATCACTCACTAAAAAAATCAACCGCCTCGATACTCCCTTTCGAGCTCAAGCCAAAGGTCAGAAGAGGTTGCAAAGACTGAGGCGAGCCTCCTCGCCACATCGGACGAAACGGAGACTGAACTTCTCAAGAGGGCAGCGACGTCTCCTTCCGAGAGTCCTGCGGCTTGCGCCAAATCACGCGCCGTCCAACCCCGCGACTCTATTTCACGTTGAATGGCCGCACCAGGCGAAAGAGGCCTTTGTGCGAGCCTGAAGTTTTTGGGTTCGTTTCCTTTTTTCACGGTGCTGAAGAAGTCCTCTTTTCGTGGAAGTGTACACTTGCAAAGACATCGAGACTTCCGAGTTAAACCACAAAACTCAACTCGCTTGCAAGCTGACTGTTGATAACTCCATCCTTTTCGTTACCTTAACGCAACCCCCAAAGAAGACTGAAGTCGACAAAAAGTAAACAGAATGACTCATGAATTTGTTGGCAGGAATAAAAATTTTAAAGCTTTTTCCAAAACTTCCGAAGAAATAAAGGAGCAACGAGCCAAACTAGAGGAGGGTTCTCAATGCGTTCTAACTCGAAAGTTCTCGCTCCCGTTATTCTAGATGTCCTCTCCGATTTCCAGGGCAAAAGAGTCGTCGTTCAGCTTCACCAAGGTGAAATGCGTGAAGGCGTGCTTGAGAAAATATCCACCGACTGGACGATTCAACTTAAGACCGATGACGGTTTTCTCCACCAACTTCAAGACGAAGCATACGGCAATATCGACCTTGTCCTTCACGACGAGGATACGCCTTTGGCGATTGCTGCTTAATTGAAAAATTCTTTCATTTCCTGGGGTGTTACTTCATTCGAGATCAATTTAACTTTGGAGGAATGGTTAACGATGATTTCGTAGTCTCTTGTTACTTTTACTGCCTTTTTCCCTACCACATTCGCCTACCATGCCTTTTTCCTACCTCATCACTGCCACGAAGTCCGTTGTCCCCACAACGGACTCTTCCTTTTTTTGAATTCTAGCAGCCCACACGGTATCCGTTTTGCGTATGCTGTGGCACTCTAACCGAGTTTAATTTAAAAATTCACTCACGATTTGCGCTCACCTTGCTGAGGACTGCAATGCATCAATTCTGCTTATTGCTCTTCGTAATATCTTTTGTGATGTTTTTTGGGAAGCAGGCATGGGGTTTTCCAGTCCTCATTCCTGCAGAAAAAGTAACATCCTTGCTCGGAAAAAACCGCAACCACCTTGCAGCTTTCCAAGTGACTCGAAACACTGTTCATCGTATTCCACTTCAAGTCGATGAAGTCGAAGCAGGCGTTGCGCTCGTCCTCAGAAATCCGACGCACACCCTTCCACTGCGCAAAAAAGTCTCTCACCCAGATTCGAAAGATCCCTTTGCAGGTCGATTCACCTCGTATCACAGGCTGTTACTTGACGATGACAACTTTGCAGCATGCGACACAGGATGCGAAACCTATGCAAAAGCGCAGCTTCACCAAGTTTGCAGCACCGCAAAAGACAGCCTCACAAACTTAAATTTGGTGCGCTTGAACCTTCGTCACCTTAAAACGAGTGCCTTTGTCGTCGATTGTGGACAAGAGCCACCCGCTGAAGAACGTGTGACTCAAAAACAAAAAATTGATGCCGACTTTAAAGGTCGCATTTTTTCGACAGACCTCTTTCGTTACGAATACAAAAGTGACAGAAGCATTTTACCCAAAAGTGTGACCATTCATCCTGATATTCCTCTTTTGAGCGACAGTGAACTGAGTGTTTACTTAAAGCCGAAGATGATGTTCAACATGTATTTTACCGAAAAAGACATTTTTTCTGAATTTACAAGCTACACTCAATCAAATGTCAGTACGGCAATCGAAGTCTCATTTGCAATCGATATCTTCGGAATGAAAGTAAGTCCGCACGTGTGCTGCGACGTTTCCGTCTATAAAGACGCTCTCTACTTGCCCGTCATGATCGATCTGCCCTTTGCAGGCAGCTCCTTCCAAGAAGGGAGTGGCCTCTTCTTTGGATTTACCTATCCGGGCGACGTTCAAAAAGACGTCGAAATTTTTATGCCCCGCTTGCTTCCGCTCGGACAAAAACCGACTCCGGGCTCTATAAATGTCGTGCTTATCAAGGCCAAAGAAAAGAGACTCGCCATCGGTTTTCGCACAAACAATAAAAACCTCGTGCCCGCCGTTGCCTTTCCCGACGATCTCAAGAGAAATATGTTCAAAGTCGTCAAAAGCGACCTTGGTGTCTTTTACGACATCACAAAACTTGAAAAGGGCTTTCAACATTTTGATATGTGGTTTTTTGTCGGTGACGCGAGCCAAGAAAAGACGCTGATAGAGTATGCAAAAAATGGAATTATTTTCGAGGTAAAGTCGCTCAATTGAGCGAAAACCCTGCTAAATTAATCCGGGTAAGTCACTCGCACCATGCATCGCAGCAAGCATGGCAATTTTTTGAGAACGAGTTAATTTTTTGATTTGAAACTCTCGTTTTAATGCGCCAGATCGCGAAGAAGCCGTTTCAAAGTAAACAAGTTCAAAAGGAAGTCGTGCTTTAACATAGCGCGCCCCATTCCCGCGACGATGAGTATCGAGGCGTTTATCGAGATTTTTAGCAATCCCGGTGTAGAGGCTTCCATCGGCACATTTCAACATGTACACAAAATACGTTTCAGCTTGCATGCAAACCTCCAACATTTTTATCCACAAGGAAACCTTTCAGAGTAATGAAAAATACTTCGAAAAGTCGAAAATGCACAGGGGAACGTCAAAAAGATGCTTCGTAAGAAAGCCCGAATCCCTGGTGCGAAGACGACTCACTTTTTTCACCATCACGTTCAAAGGCATGTCTCACATTGACATTATAAATCCATCCTACCCCTAATCCGCCAAAGAGACGAGACAGGCCCAAAAATATTCTGCCCTGAAACATATCTTTCTCAAAAAGCGGACTCTTGCTGACAGCAGCAAGATCTTGCGAAGGATTTCTGCGAAATACCGTAACATCCCTGCTCTGAGGCTCCGTTGCATCCAATGAGTAATTTGCCGACCCACTCATTCCCAGTTTCCAAAAAATGTGAAAACCCGTCAACGCTTTAAAATAGGTAACAGTTTGACTAATTTTAGATGTATTTCCAAATGAATCAGACTCCCTCGTGCTTGCCATTGTCACACCAGGACCAAAATCCACATAAAAACTCATGATGCTTGTAGAAAAAAGCAGATGGAGCCAGTCATCGTGATAAGACTCAAAATAATCCATGTAACGTTCGCCATACAGACGGCCGTAAGTGTGTGTCAAATGGGCAGACAGAAATGGAAGAACGAGCACCCCAAAGTCATTTTTGACGATGAGACTCTGTGTCGTTGGAACATCGTCGCTGCCAAAAACACGCCCATACTCGAGCCCCAGAGTATAGCGAAACCAGCGCAGTAAAACCGCAATATCATTTCCGATCCAAGCACGGTTGTAATTCGCACTGAGAAGTTTACTCCCGTCTACACGGAGATCTATCCCAGCATATGCGTAACCGACTTTAGGGCTTGCAAAAACGCCAAAATTACCGGGAACGAGGGGTATTCCCGAGACCCCACCTTCAAGGCCCAACTCGTATTCCGCGCGCGTGAGAGTCTTTCCAGCCGATTTTTCTGTCGCCAGACCATAGCCCACCACAGGTCTGAGGTTGAGCCCGAAGGAGGGAGAAGGCCAGTCGGGTAAGTAAACAGAATCTCCGGCTGCAGGTACGGGAGTTTCTGGTTCAGGTTTGAGATTTTTCTCGATCCCGAGTTCACCCCCTTTTTCACCTGTTTTTTTCTTCACTGCCGGTTTTTTCTTGGCTGGCCTGGGCACTTCTGAAGGTTCCAAGGGCGCAGTCACATCTTGTGCGCCTGCGGGCAAGGAGCCCATCATACATAAAAAACAAGAAATCAAACGTAACACGTGCTGGGGTGTTGTCATTCGCAACTGATTTCTCCTTTTTGATAAGCTTTGAACATACTATGGAAGTATGACCTCATCAAATTCACAGGCTCTTGTCAAAAACGCGGGTTTAGAAGCTGCATGCAGAATGAAGACTAAAAAATAAGGGTTTCAGTTCGCCTTGATGTTATCGATCCAAACACCTTTTTCGCCAAATTCTCCATCACTCTGAAAAACAAATCGGATTTCTACTTTTTTACCCGCGAAGTGAGAAAGGTCAGCCGAAACATGACGCACTCCGATAAGCCCACTGAGAGTTTCGGCGTTTGTGGTCTGCATGTCTTGTAAGTTCACAGGATCAATCACCGTAACAGGAGAATTTAAATTCATGGCAATTTTTGAGAATTCTCCACCTTCTTCGCGTGCCTCAATCCAAAAAAAGTCATAATTATATTCAGTTTGAACTTCGGCATCAAATTCAAGTGTAAGCTTATTTTTATTTTTCAAGTCGAGGAATAAAGATGCAACTGTGTGCACATTCGAAGTGTAATTTTCAGCTTTCTGCGACGAAAGTCGTCCTTTTTTAACAGTCCATTCAGATGCTTTATTGTGATTAAATGTGAAAAATGCAAGCGGTGCTGCTGAACTGTCTTGAAATTTGATATCCAGAGATTCGCTTTCAGCAATAGAAAAGTATTCAGGAACGATGCGGAGAGTACGCACCAACCGAGAGCGCACGGTGTTCCCTTGGTATCCTTTCAGAACCAAAGAATACCCCCCAACTTCAAGGTCACCCACTGGCACTTCAAGTTCCAATCGGTTTTCACTTGATGCACTTGCAGCCTGTGTCGCAACTTTTTTTCCATTGATAAAAACTTCTACTTTATCTGTTCCCACAAGGAGAGCTTGAATTTTTAATGTAGATGCTTTTGGGGAGTCAATTTCATCTAAAAATTCCAAAGTCATGCTGGAATGAACTCGAAATCGAGGATCGGAAACAAGCTTCTGTGTGACTTTTTTAATAAGATCGATGTCGCCGTTTAAAATATCTCCCAGAGACTTCTGCAAAACGCGATCGACTTGAACTCCAGAATCTTCGATCAGTCGACCTGTATTTCGTCCATGCCGCAGTGCCTGTGCGTAAGCAACGCGCATCTCTTGCCTTCCTGGCAGCTCTTCAAAGGGCCCGCCCGAAACAGAAGCCAATTGCTCTAAAAAGAAGGAGTGATCCCAGACATCAGCACCACCCCCTCCCGTTTGCCAGGAGTTTTCGCCAAACACCGTTGCAACACCAAAATCTTTGACAGAGGCAGCGAAATAATCGCATGCAGAAAAGCAGTTTCCATTGGTGAGGAGTGCAACAGGACCAAAATAGACCTGCCCTAACCGATTTGCATACTCGCTGTCGCCTGCAATAATGCCACTGTAATTTCCAGCTGATTGATTGAGGGCTTTTCGTTCTTCGGAATATTTAAAACCTCGAGCGTTGCCAACGAAAAACCTTTGATTATTTGAGTTCCAAATTCTTCTGTCGGTCACTTTTATTTCTGAGGGTGACAATAATTGCGCAAGGCTATCGGAAATGGAGCCGTCGCCACCGCCGTTGTCTCTGACATCGATAATGAGCCCCTTGGTGTCTTTTAATTCCAAGAGGATGCGCCGAAATTCTGCAATGGTTTGTTCAGCTGTGAGCACTTCAGGAGTAAAACTTAAGTAACGAATATACCCAAACACTCCGTCGGAGTTTTTCAGTGTGCCATAGGAAAGAGTGGGTTCGTTACTTTCGATGAGTTCAAGGCCCTTGATGCGATCTGAATGCAGTCGAAGATCTTTTTTTAAGACTGCACGTTCAATAAAAGGACGATTTTCGCGTTGCATTTTTACAGAACTTCTTTTAGAACCCCTGAGACTTCGCGAAGCTGTTGTGTCCGAAAATTCAAAGCTCGAACCTTCAGCATCACACGTGGGTTTTGTTTTCACAAGCCATGGAAATTCCACTTTTTGCAACTCTCCATTCCCGCGCCGAAACTCAAGTGTTACTTTATCGTTTACGGGTAGTGGTTCCCAGCGGCCATTGCGGATCGTTAATTTATCGAGCGCATGGGACAATGCTGGATCGGTTGCCGTCCCCCCACCGATATTTCTCACACCCAAGTCAGCATGGGAATCAAGTATTTTCCAAATCTCAATGCCATCAAAAGTAACAAGCGCATCACCCAGGGCGATTTGCTCAAAAAATTGCTGCACTTTTGCTTCTTCAAAGCGGATTTTAGAATCAGATTCACCCTGCGTGATTTTACTCACGACGATTTTTCGATCACCCCGAGCATCTTTGATTTCTAGAAACTGGAAAGGAAGATAAGCTGTAAAGCAAGCATAGGGCTCGGGAAAGGAATAATTGGTGTGCAAATCACGGAGGTCAAGAAAGATCTTCAAGATTTCGGTGTGAAATTGCTCATCAGGCATCTCGTGTGCTTGTGCAACAATTTTTGCGATGCGCGATTTTGCATCGGCATCTACTCCATAGCGTTCTCGTTTAACTTCCTGGTGCACATAAAAATCTGTGAGCAAAAGCTTTGCCTGTTCCGCAACCAGGACCTTTTCGGCGGCAGTGTACTTGGGGAACCGCACAAATTTACGCTGTGATGCCAATGTGGAAGTGAATTGATTTGATGCACTTCCCTGAACGGAAGAGAGAATGGTAAGTGCCAAAAATATTTGTACAATTTGTAAACATATTCTGACGATAATCATCGAAAACCTCACCATATGCTCAATTAAAAATGCAGGCTTAACCCCGCTTTTTTGCACTTTCAAGCACGTGAGTCAACATAAACTTAGATTTTAAGGCAATTATTTAGAGAAGCATGCGAGAGAAGCATGCCGTGACTCAAGCCTTTATAGTTTCCCGTCGACGGCCCGGAAACTTGATCGCCACATAAGATGAGATCAGAATGGCAGAGCCGCCAATCAGTGTTTCGACAGACACACCTTCCCTGAAAAAGACCACACCAAATGCAATGGTCGACAGTGTGTAGATGTACTGCAAAATACCGGCCACTGTGGCGTTTACAGTTTTAAGCCCCTTAAAATACATGAGGTACGGAATTGATGTGTGCAAAATGCCCATACTTACAAGAATAACCCAGGTCATGGGCTGAAAAGTCACGGCCGTAAGACTTCCAACACTCAGAGGGAGAAGAAGAAGCGCCCCGACCGTCGTTTGGAAAAATGTGATGACTGCCGCAGGCACGTTTTTGAGAAATCTTCCGATGATTGTGACCTGAGAGTAAAGAGCGCCAGCTATGATTGCATAGGTTCCGCCCTGCAATACCGTTCCATCCATTGAAGAATTACGTGCAGACATAATGCATGCCACACCCACAAAGGCTACCAGAATGCACACTAATTGTCGGGACGTGGGCCTTTCCTTTAGAAAGATGACAGCAGAGCCCAATACAAAAATTGGCGCGAGATTATAGAGGAGAATGGTGTTTGCAATACTCGTGGTCAGGACAGCTTTAAAAAAGAAGAGCCAGTTCGCGGCCATAAACACACCGGTGGCAATCAATAAAAAAAGTGTCTTGTTCAGCTTCAAATAAGGCTTAATGGTGTCTTTAAAAAGAACGTAAATTCCAATGCTGAGTGCACCAAAAAGACAACGAAACAGCACAATGATTTCAGCAGGCATTTCAGACCATCTGCCAAAGACAGCAACACTGCCCAGCATGATCTGAGAAAGAACAATCAAAAAGTATCCATTCATTTTGCGAAGCCTCTTTTGTAAATTAAATTATTCACGAAGCATAAACCGTGCCAACCCTGAAATATGCTACAGGAACTGTCTTGTCTTTTGTGAGATTTTTTTAACTGACATGTCTTCATTGGTCAGATTCCGACCATTCGTTGCTAAATTCTGAGCGACCGTTGTCCATTTCAGGGCAAACGGCATCGCTCTAGACTCGGTGTTTAGCGGGCCTCCACGTCATTTGCTTGGAATTAAATATGTCCACAAGTGCAAATTGACTTCATTTCAAGTGAGTCGTAGGAATCCCTTTGTCATAATTCTGAGTTTCTGAGAATTCACCATAATTTTTTATCTTGTAAAAAAAACGCCTTACTTAGAAAGGAGTGATAAATTGTTAATATCTTAAAATTAGAAGTTTTAAAATCACTAAACAAGTTCAGTTTTCATATTTTTCGCCATACTCGTTGCACTTTGTCAGAATTATTTAAAAATAAATTGATAATTTTGCCTAATTAATCTAGAATTTATGAGTTTAAATTGAAGTTCCAGTCGTTTTTAATTTTTTCGATCTTTTTTACCGCCTGCGGAACGAATGGCAAAAATAACCTACCGCAAAATCAAACCCTCTCAGTGGGAGATATCGACCGAAGTGATTTTGGCGAATGCCGGCAAATTCTTGAACAAGATCTTTTTAATAAAATATACCAAGACAACGATCTTACGGCTAAAGCACTCGTCGAAATGGAATTCTATAGTCTCTCAGAAGAGGAAGCTTGGTCAAAATATCAAGACATGCACAAGCAAACTTCATCCGGAGGCGGTTCAGGAAATATAGATATCCTTGATTGGGTAAAAGTTGGTGGCGGAGGAAATAATGGGAGCACTTTGGATCGAAGCGAATTTTCTCAAAAATTCAAAAAAGCAAAGCAACTCTTTCAGTCTAAAATTAAGACAGATAATTTCAATAGCACGACAAGCAACTATCGCTCCTTTCGAGATACCGCATCCGTAAAGGGCTGGACCGATTGTGTCACGAAACCAAAAAATGAAGCTCGCCTTGTCTGCTATGGGTTCCGCGACTCCAGCAACAAGATTTATATCCATGTCATCTATAATGGCGGAAAAACTTCTGGCTCCAATCCTCTCGTCAATCTTGAATTTCCGAGCGGAAATATTCGAACGAGTGCAACCTCTTTTACTTTGGGAAATGGCGATGGAAAACACTTTGGTGTCGACGAATCTCGTCCTGAAGGCTTCATCATTCCCGTGAATGCACAATTGCCGGATGGGAGAACAAGTTTTACATGTCAAGCTGTGATTCCACCGAATAAAGACAGTATGAATTTTTGCAAAATTCAGAGAGTTCGTGGATTAGTCAACGGTTGGATTGAGGAAAAACTTTTCAATATTATGGACACAGACCATCCTGATGCAGCAGTACCGGTCTTGCAAAGTGATGGCCGCGCCGCAATAGTCACTTGCAGCCAATTTAAAAAAATGAAGGGGATTAAATAATATGAAAATGATTTCCTATTTTGGCATCGTAATGGCTTTTACTTGCTTTGCAGCTCAAGCAGATGACATTACTACAACACGTTGTCCTGAAAGCGGAGTGATACTCCCAAGGCCCGAAGCTTACAAAGTAGCAAAATGGGCTTATAAATGCGGAAAAATTTCGTCTTCTTCAACTGTATTCCCAATCTTGCAAGTATATGCTACAAATCCACCTGAAAATTACTCAGAAATATTCTGGCCATATTGGTTTATTCCTGGCAGCAGGGACGCCTGGAAAGGACCGCTTGACACTGAGATAATGACAAAGATATCTAATGAAGACTGTTCGGTCGAAATCCCCCCAAAATATAGTGATGTGTGGATTTGCCAATCTGGTTGTTTTGCGCAGGGAGAGCGGATATTATTTGCACTTGATCGAAAAGAATCAGTGCAATTTGGAGTACCTTTTTCAAAAAATGGTACATGGATTCCAATTGAAAAATCCATTGCCAAAGTTAAAAATATATTTACTGTTTCTGAAGGATCTACGTTTTCAAATATTAAATATTCTATCACAGGTATTAAGTCTTTCCTTACGGATAAATCAGAACATTTTCAAGACATTCTTGAAATAGTGGCGAAGTCTGGTGGTAAGTCATGACACCACCAGCAGAGCTGGTGGTAAGTCATGACACCACCAGCAGAGCTGGTGGTTTGAATTCGTGAACCGCTCAAAGCGGTTTATTGGGAGTCGCAATTCTTGCGACGTGATTTGTTACCTCTGCTTACGCAGAGAGCTGCTGTTACTC
>JBIIEI010000207.1:0-2561 GCA_044237915.1 Silvanigrellaceae bacterium
TTGGGCACTGGCGTGAAGTGCGAAACGGGTACTGGCGATAAAGGCCAATTGACCCATGGCGTTCAGATGCAATTGGGTACCGGCGTTAAGTGCAAAGAGGTACTGGCGTTGACAGCCAATCGGTCAAAAGATCACTTACAAATTGTGAAAAACTGAACAAATGCCAATAAAGGAATTAAATATGAGAATAAATTTTGCGCGCAGTCTTTTTTGCCTTTC
Organism: Silvanigrellaceae bacterium; assembly: GCA_044237915.1. Classification (GTDB taxonomy): domain Bacteria; phylum Bdellovibrionota_B; class Oligoflexia; order Silvanigrellales; family Silvanigrellaceae; genus JBIIEI01. The sequence continues at coordinate 220 of JBIIEI010000207.1, forward strand.
GCTTGCCTCATGCGGAGGCTCAAGTGGAAAAGCTCCACTGAGCAGCTTGGCTGATTATTCGATTGGTGCCAGTGACACAAAAAATGTTTATAAACCAGGGCATGGATACTCTGAAAAAACAGGAAAACTTCTAGCGAACGAGTGCGTCACAGGACAAATAAAGCAAGTTGCTGGTCCATATTATGGTGGTATCATTGAAATAAAACAGGATGCCAGCTATAAAGAAATCGTTGACACCTTGGAAGGCTCCATTGAGGGAAGTTTTAATCTTGCTGCGGTCTCAGCTTCGGCGGGTGCGAGTCTGGCGAAAGAGGTGGCAAGCTCAGAACTTTCGACAACACTGCTAGTTCACGCCAAGTACGTTGGAAAATCTCAAATTTTAGACTCAGACGAACGAGCACTTGGAAAGTCTGCTTTGGAAACAAGTGACATAAATCGAGAAAGCTACTGCGGAACTGATTTCGTAAGTCAGGTTGATTATGGCGCATCGATGTCTATGGCGCTCGAAATAACAGCAAAAACTGCTGAGGACAAGAAAAAAATCGACGGTAAGCTCAAAATTGATTTTGCCAATGTGCTTAGTGTTGAAGGAAAGCTCAAATCCGAGCTCTCGGAAAACAAAGAGAGCTATCACATTAAGATAAAACTTCTGCAGACGGGTGGAAAACCTCAAAATTCGGCACTTGCACTTCCTGTAGATGGCCTGACCTGTCCGTTTGATAAGCTTGATGTGTGCATCAAAAAAGGGAATGAAGTTATAACGTACTTGAAAAACCAATTTCGCTCCGATCTTGAATCAGACCCCAACTCTTGGATTCCAGTCGCTTACCATACGATGAGTTACAACAAAGCTTATGGACTTGAGAAACTTGTTCCCGTCAAGTTGACGCAGATGCAAGAGACTCTTCTGGACAAGGCTAGGGACATTATTAAAGGTAAATTTGAACAGTCGATAATGGACATGAAGGATGCAAAGCTGATGAAGGGTGGGGACCTGAGCGCAGCTGATAAAGCAACGCTTGAGCAAGTGTATCAAGTGGCATTGGGCAATGCAGCTCTGTTGGATAAACTTATCATTAAATGTGGTGGATCATACCAGTTCTGCATCGACAACGCTTCAGATTCTTCAAAGCTTGGTTTACGGCCATATAACACAGAGTTTCGCAAACTGGGATTTGAAAAACGAGCAAAGGCTTTCTGTCAGAGTATTCTTGCAAAAGCGGTCATTGCCAATGTGATTTCTCCGGAAGACTCAGCAGCATTTGAAGCTATGGACGCCATTCCATTCTTTGAAGAAGCTGACAATGTAAACTCGAAGTTCATTGGTACAATTCCTTGTATTGATGCTTTCAATCGAAAGTTAGAACAATGAGAAAGAGTGGCGAACAAAAACTCTTTGGGAGTGTTTTTGTCGCAAGCCTTGGCATAGGAGCGGCGCTTGGGCTACTCGCTACAAGCTGTCAGCCAGCTGGTGAGCAGCAAAAAAGCAAGATCATGTTTACCATGGGGCTTGAAATGTTGGATTTCACAAGAGGACATGAGGACCTCACTCGGTTTGCCGTGGATCTTGCAAACAAACGAGTCAAGGAAACCCAAAACCTCTTGGAGTACTTCATACCCATTCTGGTTGGAGATAATGGGGCACGGAGCCCCACTCCCATGATAAACGGGGTCTATGACACTGATTGGGCTGTCTCGTTAGTTGGAAACAAGATTGCTCGGGCAGATCTCATTGAATTTTATGGGGTCGGATGGGTAAAAACTGGAATGGAATGGCAGGAACACCCCTACCTCCAGTCGTTGCATTTTCTGAGGGATCGAGAGCTCACTGGCCAAGTCTACGGTTTTCAGGAAAGCTTAGAAGCGGGTAGGGAGAAGATTTCCAGAGCATACGATCAGGCTGTCAGAGTTGCGTTTGATCGAAACTTGTCCTTCTATTGGCTTGGCCATGCTGCGCATATCATCCAGGACTCGTTTTCAAATGCGCACACACAAAGGTCTTCCGACTTCAGGAACATCACCGATATTTGTGTGTTTGGTATCGAGAATGCCACTGAGCCTGGAGACGCCACAAAGAAAGTGTGTGTGCATCCAAAAGTAGCGTCGGTGAATTGGGAAGAAGGCTTTAAAAGCGCAGCTCTGGAGCAAGACCGCGTTTGGCTCAAACAGCCGAGCGAATGCAACTCAGATCGAAATGTGCGTACTTGGGCCTGCCTGTGAGTATTCACATTATTTGACGGTAGTATGAGCGGATTATTTGGCGGGGCGCGAGCCCCGCTTTGATTATTTCCCTGAGCGCTTTTTTTTAAAGGCGGACGAAAAGACGTCGAAAAACAAAGTTT
>JBIIEI010000208.1:0-2559 GCA_044237915.1 Silvanigrellaceae bacterium
TTTTTCAGGAAGGCAGGATCCAGAAAGATCATGTTTAAAGCCTCGGGATAAATCAAAAATCGAAGTTATGCAGCCTCTGCAATGCTAAATGCTGATTTCGACTGGGCTGGTTTGGGAAACGCCTGCTCAGGATTACGCCTCTGCGTGCTCCATCAATGCCACGTTGGCAGGCCGACTTTCCCCATCCATCATACGCTTTCCAGTCTTGAAAGAAAACCTCGATAAGCCATCTTGTTGAATATGCTCGAATGACATCCAAGCCTCTCCATGTAAGATCGGTGGCAATAAGATAGCGATACTCTGTTTCGTTGTCGTACTTGAGAGCAATCACATGAAGAACTCTGTTGTGAGACTTCACCCAAACACGCATATTGACATACGCAATGGCCTGATCAATTTTTCCGCGCAGGAGAATCTTAGTTGTTACCGGAGTCAATGACTTCGTAACTTCCTGAATGGGTTTCAACTTTTTGCCATATCGAACAAGCTGATTTCCACGAATTTGGGAAATGACCTGGACTCCGGGAAACATCAATTCGCATTTGTTTGTAAATTCGGTGCAAGAATAAGCAGCATCAGCGTTGATTGCAGTGATTTTCGCCGCTGAAACCAACGTCTTGAATTTTTCAACCAGCTCACCGGCAATTGTAATTTTTGTGGGGTGATCTTTTGAACGGCAAGGCTTTTTCGGGCGAAGCCTCGCGGGCACCTTTTTTAATCGGAGATCTCGATCCTCGTTGCGCCACTTCACCCATGCGGGGTCGGGAATAAAAAAGCGGAAACCAACAGGGAAAGTCATTTTATCCGTAACAAAGAGCAGCAATACAATGTTCTGTCCGTTTGCATATCCGCCGGTTTTTTTATCCTTCAACTTCTGAATTCCGAAGAGTTTTGAAGTTGATTTCGCTCTTAATCGATCGCTATCATCAATGATTAGAAAGCCTTTAGCGCCGAATAACTTTATCAACCGCAGTACACTTTTCTCAAAAAGAGCATCCCAACAGATTTTCGAATAGTGAAGCATCCAGCTAAACGCCCGGGCAGAAAACCGCCCCGCAGACGCCCTTTGAATTCTGGCAAAGCAGAACATTCCCATACAGACCATTGCAGTGATGCACACACAGATCCAATGAGCTTGGATTTTTGAAAGTTCGGAGTTTCCTACGTTTACAGGGGTCCGCAAAGCAGTAAGCTCATCTAAAAAAGTTCGAACCTCAGCAATAGGCGAAATAAACAGCATCTTGTTGCCATCCTCAAGAAGAGTTGATGGCGGCAGTGTTAAGGAAACAAAAAAGCATGCAAGGTTTCGTGTCTTTTTTTTTATCCGAGGATGAACCTGGGTGCAGGTCGTGCATCACGAAAGGTAGATCTTGAGAATCTGAAAAAGTCAAGTAACAACTGACTTATAAAAACTTCTGAAACGAGTTACAGTCATCAGCATACCTTACGAATTTGTGCTTTCTCTTTTCGAGTTCTTTATCGAGGTCATCTAGAAGTATGTTACTTAAAATTGGAGAAAGAGGCCCACCCTGGGGTGTTCCCTCCTCTCGTTTATTGAGTACACCATTTTCCATAATTCCTGCGTTTAAGAAGGCTCGAATGAGTTTTAATAAGCGTTTATCTTTGATACGTCTTGCGACACGAGCCATGAGCATGTCATGATTCACTTTGTCAAAGAATTTCTCCAAATCGATGTCTACGCAATAACCGCGTCCTTCTGAAACAAATTTAGAAGCCTGTTCAAGTGCGTTATGTGCACTTCGTTGAGGACGAAATCCAAAACTTGAATCTGAGAATTGAGGGTCAAAGAGTGGTTCAATGATTTGTAGAATGGCTTGTTGAACGAATCTGTCGACCACTGTGGGGATTCCAAGTTGTCTTGTTCCCCCATTGGGTTTTGGGATATGAACCCCTTTTACCGGTGAAGGTTTAAAGGAGCCGTTCAAGAGGGATTGAATAAGATTCTCTTGATAATTCTCAAGCCAATCTCGCAACGTTTTGACATTCATTTTGTCAATTCCTGCTGCGCCTTTATTGGCCTGAACTTTCTTGAGAGCTTTGTTCAAGTTATCATGGTTGCAAATCCTTTCCATTAAATCAGAAATCAAGTGTGGTGTTGTGTTTTCTGTCATAAACAAAGAAGTCTCCTCGTAAGCGGCAGATTTGCTTCCGTCATTTCCGCTCGCTTCGTGGCGCTCATGAAGCATTTTCTGACCTATGTTTACTGAATGACCCACATCATCCTCCTTGAGATAAAAGTTTGGTCCTTCATGAGAGACGTATACATCTCTCACTACTATGACCTCTGCTGACTTCTTGCTCATTAACGGAATCCTTCACAGAATTCCTTCTGCCGTAGAGGCAGTGTGAGCAAGATCTCCCCACGTCGAGTACGGGAATCTTTCTCTCGGTCTGTATGCTGGATGCACACCCGTGGTGAGCTCCCGAAAAATCATTTGGACGCGCTATTCCCAGCGTTATAAGATGGGTAGTACGGGGGTTTGTGAAGCCATCAGGTTTTGGAGGGTTTTATCAAAGTTCCATGGCAAGAATGCCTCT
>JBIIEI010000209.1:0-2556 GCA_044237915.1 Silvanigrellaceae bacterium
ACCTGCTGGCCCCCACGATCTCAAAACATCGCCCACAACGCACATTAAGCAGCGCAAATGTTTGTCCACAACGATCTTCACGTGCCGGAAAGTTCAAAAAGTGTCGGATTTAGGAGATCGTTAACACAGTTCCATGGGTTTCTGACTGTGCTAAAGCTTTCAAGGCTTCTTCTTCTGTTCCGAGTATCAACTTTTTAAAGGCCACTCCCGAAAGGTGAAAAACCTTTGCGTTTACAGAATCTGGATTGAGACGACTCGCGAGCTCTGTTTCATCGAAGCAGGAGAAAATTTTCCAGTATTCGCCCGCAGTGAAAGTCGAAAGGCAACCGCCAGGGATTAACAGCAATACCTTCTCATGATTTTTCCAGCCTTCGCGTTTTCCAAGGGCGTGCGCCTGTTTAAGCCAGGCATTCATTTTTTCGGGTTGAGATAAACTAATAATATCCCAAAATTCTTGAATAAAAGCAGCATCAGAAGAGCTGGGTTTGGCCTTGGAAACTGATTCCGCATTCACTGGTTCAGACAATGAGCTTTTTTCTTCAGAACAAGCTGAAAAAAACAAAACAAAGACCGATAAAATACCAAAAATCTTAGCAAAATGCATGATGCGCTTCTCTCCTCTATCATTTAAGATAGGGAAGCTAAAGCACAATTTATACTGGATCTCAATTACTTTTTTGCAGATTTTCTGGAGACTTCGAAAAAAAAACACTCAATCATTTTTGAGATCGTTACAGTGACTAAAAAGGCCGACTCATTGGTTCTTTTTCCACAAAATCAGTGTGTCATGCTCCCTTGGTCAGGCTCATCACATTTCGGGCACAATTTCTGAATAAATTTTTAGTGCATTTCAATTCTGCTTTCAAGATGATTTATCTGAAATTGCTAACCCAGTAAGAGCAGAAAAAACGTTGTAATCAAAATGCAAATACAAAATAAAATAAGATCACGGTTAGTTTGTAATTTCTGCATTAGTATTTCGCTTTCAAAAATTCCAATTTATTGGGGTCGCAACGAAGACCCATCTTCGTTAAAAATTAAAAAATATTCATTTCAAGGATTTTTAAGACTCACTTGAAATGAAGTCAATTTGCACTTGTGGACATTTTTATATCCAATTCATTAAAATGAGAATACACCAAAATCTTTGTCTTAAGCGATTTTGTCTGCCCTGAAATAAACAATGGTCGGTCAGAAACTAACCGCTTAGGGTCGAAATCTGACCAATGGTGACGAATGTCTGTGTTGGCTAAGGCCTTTTTCAATTATCGCAGCCATCACAAGGGTAAGAAGCCTCATTATCCACACGAACTTAAGAGGCTGGTGTGCCTTGCCTATCGTAACGGGGAAAGCAAAGCAAAACTCTCACACTGGTCACGCGTTTGGATCCCATGACTGTGCACCAAACAAGGTGTGCATGTTTCCTTTCTAAAGGAAGGCCGGTCGACGAAGATTGCCACAGCACTCTTCTTTTCTGCCGCACACATGTTGGCTTACTTGGGAATTTATTGACAAAACTGCTTCCAGCTTCGAGAGCCCATGAAGAAAGAAGTGCTTCTCGAATGCGATCTTTCAACTTCAGACTTGCCCAGAATCGATGCACGAAAATTTACGATCAAGTACGCGGGCTGCACTGCACATGCAAGTAGGCCTTTCTGGAGATATCGAGACATTAATGAGGAAACTCAGAATCATGGAGCGCTATTCCTGCGGAAAATTTTGAAGAAGATGTGGAGAAAATCGATTGGTATTTCCTGCGTTATCGATTTGAAATTTTTCGCAAAATTTGGAAATCGGGACTTCATATCGAGAAATGCAAGATATCTGACGGGAAGCGAATTTTCAGTTACCTTACTAAAATGAGCGTCATTGCATGGAGACTCTTTGGGCCTACACTCGTTGCCCAAGCTCGTCCAGATGCACCTTGTTCAATGATACTGCAAAAACATGAATGGAGGGAACTGCATAAAAAGTTGCTCCCCAAAGACAAATAACTCTAGAAGCCGCAGACGATTAGGGAAGCTATCCGATTGATCGCCCAGCTCGTTGGTTTTTTAGCAAGAAAAGGCGATGGTGAGCCTATTCCAATTGCCTTATGGGGTGGATGGAAACGGATGTGTTATTTGGCCGGGGGGGGGGGGGTAGAACTGAGCGATTGCGCTTGAAGCAATACTTGGACTCGGTGTTCCCCCTAGGAAAGAGGGAGGGACTGCTCTCTCAAGCAAGGCAAGCAATAACTGATTTATTTTGTATTAACTACCTAACCATATAACTATTTTTTCAGAAAATCTTCAACGTAAAAGAAAATGAAGAATTTCTGTGCTCGAATTAGTCAACAGGCTTATTTTGTCGCAATTCTCTTCAATACAGGTTCAAACTGAGAGCCCCCTCTGACTCGATATCTTAATGGAAGCATGAAGATCAATTTCACTTACTGATTCACCCCTTCCTGACTCCATGCGTAAACTGAAAAGCCTTGCCGCTGTAGTGTTTCCTTCAGAAGGGAGGAAACAAGCTTATGGCTTTCTCAGAGGTTTTACTGAATGACTTAAAGTC
>JBIIEI010000210.1:0-2552 GCA_044237915.1 Silvanigrellaceae bacterium
AAAGTCAGACTTTAAGTCATTCAGTAAAACCTCTGAGAAAGCCATAAGCTTGTTTCCTCCCTTCTGAAGGAAACACTACAGCGGCAAGGCTTTTCAGTTTACGCATGGAGTCAGGAAGGGGTGGGTTGGTCGTGTTTGAATCCAGTCAATGCCATCGCTCTCAGAATGCGTCCGTTGATCAAAAAGCCATTTTTCCAATCCAGATTTTCAGTTTCTGCCTAATGGGTAAGAATCAGTCTTTTATAAAAACGTAAATTAGTTATTATTTATAATAAATTACAACAACTTTTTACTGAAGCCTCATGTTTTGGAGAATATCTCCGTAAAGTAAACCAGTGTTTCCTACCAACCCTCGCTGGAGAACGATTTTTGATGCTTCAAAAATTAAGGGACCTGACTCGGAAAGTCGTTGCTGTTACGATTTCTACTTCCACGCTTATTTCGTGCGGACCACAAATCCCGCAACGCTCGGATACACAATCTTCTGTGACAAACGTTCAAAGGCAAATTGATCAAAGTACACAAAAATTAAATCTAATTTTTGGTCAAGATGATCGTATCGCTGTGTCAAAAGAAAGAATAGAAAATACGAAAGTCGGCCAGCTTCGTATTTTGCGTTTAGACGAGAAAGGGCGGCTTCGTCCGACAAACACTGTTTGTACGGCATTTGCATCGGGAATAAATCAGATCACAACAGCCGCACATTGTTGGCAGGGTGAAGAAAATAAGTTTCACATATTTATGGATGGGAACAAAAAAATCCACCGCGTTGTTGGAAAAGTACAAGAACTGTCAAATACGAATACGGTGGTGCTCTATACACCTCAAATTTCTCAGTGGATCGAACCTGGAACTTTTGATTCTTCAAAAACTGTTTCCATGGTTTCATATTCAAAAGATAAAGATATACTAACGGAAGTTTCATCTGATAAGCCTTTGCAGCTTGATCCTACTGGAACGTTTCTGTGGAGCGAAATGGACTCTTTACCAGGAGCTTCCGGTTCCCCAGTTCTGCAAGACGGAAAGCTTGTGGCTGTTCATCAAGGCTCGGTTACTTTGGGGACTAAGCCTCGAACTAAGAAAAATTTTGCATCGCTTGTGACAGCAGTTCTCCCTGGCAGAGCGTCTCCCAAAGTTTTGAAAACACGGTTTGAAAGTAGCAGCGTCCCCTGTGAGAGTGCAGCAGATTATAGACTCTGTTTATATGAGTGGCGCCTTGAGAATTGGCACCGTGACATCGATGCACAAATTCAAGAAGCCAAAAATTCTAATATAAGTGAGAAACAGTATTGGACGCGTGATTGCATTGTACGCAATATGGCTGGAGAAAATTATAGAGAAGATCAGCAAGCATGCATTGATGACGTGGTCAAACATCATGATGATTTGCTCAGTGAGAAATTAAAAAACTTGGAGATAACACGCCGGGAGGGAGTTGAAGCAATTCAAAAAGAATTTGCAGATGTTTCCCCACTGCCAACCCCCGTACCCACACAACAGCCCACTCCAGTTGCTACGCCAGTATCGACTCCAAAGCCAACCCCAACTCCCGTAACACCTCCCCGTAGTGATGTTGATGATGGAAAAGTCGATAATAGTCCTAATAAATCTCTTCAGAAAGCACGTGCAAAAGGACAGCGCTCAAAAGAACTCCAAAGGCGAAGCAAAGCGGAAGCAAAGTCCGCAGTGATTCAAGATGTTGCCCAACAAACTAAGGAATCATTTCCGCATACAAATAAAGCACAAGAAAGCTCAAAAACAAGCAGTAAAGATGTTCTTAAAGATTATGCAAACGAGCATAATGCATTGCAAACTATGGCTGACAAATCAAACCAAGGCAAACCTCCGGTTGATGTTGACTGGGCAGACCCTAAGGTTGCTGAAACGACTTCAGTACTGACCACTGAAGGATCAAATGAATACGGTCCGGCATTACAGTCAGCTCTTGGAATCCTCATAGCTACAGGGGATAGAGCAGCAATTCAAAAGCTAATCCAGAGCGCTCTTGCGAATGGCCAGACGCAAGCTTTGGCTGCAGCATTCTATGCGGGCTACGGAACGGGAAAAATCGCTGAAAAATATATCCCTGACTGGAATTATCCTCAAGAGGCTTATGATGCATACAATAAATCTGCAAAAATTCTTGACGATGTTAAGTCTTGGATGAGTACTGTTTTGAGTCAAAGTGACAATCCTTCTGATAAAGAAGCGGCTGCTGAGACAGTTGAGGCAGCTGAGGCAGCTAAGGCAGCTCTGCCGCCAGGCGACTGTAATGAAAATGAGTACGAAGTGCTCAGGCGAGAAGTTGAAGAAACGAAGAATGCGGCCAGGGGGCGCGGATGCGATAAAAATCGAGTAAAAACGAAAGAGCAAGCAGCAGCAAACGCATTAGCTTTCGATAATCTAAGGGATGCTCGCAGACGCATAAACCACCCCTTCCTGACTCCATGTGAAGCAGGAATTTTGGTGCTCTAATTTTAAGCAATTTGTAAAAAAATATATTAAACTGGGGGCGGGGAACTCATTGGGTTTACTGTCTGCGGACAGGTTTC
>JBIIEI010000058.1:0-33599 GCA_044237915.1 Silvanigrellaceae bacterium
CATTGCGGCTATCAAAGGGAATGCAGGCAAAGTCTTCAAAGACGTGCAATCAGCAGATTGGTCAAAGAGTGCAATGAGAGCGACTGTTTCAGAGAAGAAAGCGCATGGCCGGCAAGAAACCAGGACTATTGAAATATTACGCACAACGGCATTTCCGTCACGATCTCTTTCCAAATACACAAAATGCGGAAGTGTTTTACGCGTCACGCGTGAATTTACAGAAGGTAAAAAGACTTCTTATGAGACGCGCTACTTCATTGCGAGCACGGGCTTAGGAACGCTAACTCCCCTTGAATTTCTTGAGCGTGTTCGCGCTCATTGGATCCAGGAGAATGGACTGCATTGGTGCAAAGATGCAGTTCTGGGAGAGGATGATCTTCCAAGGCAGTCGCACAAAAGTTCCCGCCTACTGGGATTTATGAAGTCGATTGTTGTTTCACTGGGATATCAGCTTCAAAAATCAGTTCAAAAATTTGTTGATCTCTGTGCAGGAAATCCAAAGAAAATAATTGAAAGCTTGTTCTATTCAGGCTAACTGAAAGCGCACTTCTAAAATTGAAAAGACGTAAGGGCGAATTCATTCGCAAAAAAATTCACGCCTAAAAAAAGAAGTTAACGATGATTTTCCAAAAAAAAAGGCAGGCTAAAAACAAAAGAGAGAAAAAAAATGGATTCATGATTTGAAATGGGGCGGGTAATACCCCCACCCTAGCAGAGTCTTTCGCCCCATTTCAAATCATGAATCAGCCCTGGTTGAGACCCTGATTCTTTAAAATACCAAGAACTTCATTAACAGCTTTGCAGTCGCGTGCAAAACGGGTAAAAAAGAACCGCAATGAGCACAACCCAGGGATTGCATATTGTAACCTTTCTTTGAGACTGCCTGGCTTTGCGCGCCCAGCCCCTTCGATGAGGAGAATGATTTTATTTGCCCAATCGACGAGCCTTGAAATGGATTGAAAACGCCCTTTGGCCCGGATCTTGGGAGGTCTCAAGCAAGCAGCATCGGAGTGGCACAGGCGTGCTCTTGCAACATCTAAAAGCTTCAGAAATTTGAGAAAGAACTCATTTTTCTCGTAGCTTTTTTTGAGAAGCAGTGCTGCCACGTGACCAATATCACGTATTGTTTGGATTTCTGGAAACTTATTTTGCAACAAGGTGACACCGCATTTAAGGTCAGCACCTTGGTCTTTTACAATTGCAACAGGGTTTCCTGCGAGGTTAAAGAATTCTAGCAGAGCATCGCAAACATCTTGGCCATGCCACGAGTCTTTGATTTTCAGGCCGATGCATTCAACGTGTGCAAGTGACACGCCAGACCCGTGCTTTTGAAAATGGTCTATTGGGACGCGCAAGCAAACAAGCATTTTGGCTTTGCCGTAAGATATGGATGAGTCAATGATGGCAACCCATGGAGAGGGAACACGCTGGACTTGCATCAGCATCCCAAGGCCAACCCTTGCAACCCAATTCACCACTGATGAGGGATTGGGTATCCAAATCAAAGGAAGTCTTGCAAATTGTTTCAGCACCGAGAGGACCCGAGAAATTGCATTGCAGGATATGAGGCCCCACGAGAACATAAAGATACAAAGTATGCGAATTTCAGCTTTAACGAGTGGTGTTTGAGTGAGAACAATGGGCTTAGATGAGGAAAGAAGTTTCTCATTCTCAGCTTGAAGATCTTCATTTACGCGTTTGAGCTTTTCAATTTTTGCCTCGGCTTTGGCAAGTTTCCTTGAGAGTGAAACTAATTTTTTCCGCCGCAGAAGAGCAGTTTGTTTCCAATGCTTGCGACTTTTCAAAAGACGGGCTATCTTCATGGTGGCCAGATTCCTTTTGGATGTTAAGTTCCCAAAAAGACTCTGGCTTTTTTATTTATTTGTCAAAAATTATCTTCATTTAGGCGTTTCGATAATCCGGCCATATTTTAGGTACCAAATCTGTTACTGAAAAATATTTCGAAATTGGTCGTTTTTCGGCAGGCCAGGCTGTCAGTGCGAAATATCTCATTTCAATTTGCCTCCTATAAGACTTATCGGCGTCCATCCTTGTGATCTGAAGAAGCCTGAGCAAACTGAGAAAATATCTGGATATGTTAAGAAATGTTCACATTTTTCAGGAATACAAAGAGCAGAATTCAGTGTCGTCACTCGCTTCTTCAAAATTAGAAATGTGCTGCGTCGTGAGACGGAAAATAAGAAAAGACTTCAGGTAGGAAAGATTTGTTACGACAAGGGAAATGTCGCGTTGCATTCTAGTTCAGAAATGAACGATAGGCTGGGTGTACTTTTATGAGTAGATTCGAAAGATCTTGCTTTATGAACAAGTTAACAGTGATAGGTGTCGTTTTTTTTGGGAGCTTGCTCGCTTCATGTGGGGATAAATCAAAAAGTTCCTCGAACAAGGGCACCCCAGTGACAGAGGTCCCTGCTTCTGTTTCCTTTGCAGGCGGGTTTTCTATCGTTGTTGAACCCTTTGTTAAAAATAAACCAAACATTACCGTTGCTGTTCCCGCAGGGATGCAAGAAAGTCTCTTTGCAGTTCCTCAAACCTTGCCCGGATTCCATTGGGCATGGACTGCAAAACCACCTGAAAATTTTCACTTCAAAAATTCCGATTCTTCGATTCGAAGCATTCATAGGGACTCGCTTTGGGGAAAACCCATCCTCACGAGCGCTGTGAGTTACGAAGTCAATTTGCTCAGTCCGGGCGAGAGTTTTCGTTGGCCCGCAATTGTGGGAGGTGGCTCAACATCCGGCAGTGGAGTGACCACTCTCACCACACTTTTGATGCTGTTGCCTTCTGATGGTAACAAGCCGTTGCGTGTTACTTTTCGCGAAGAAAAGGGCGCTCCATTGAATGTCATTTCTTCGGCTAAAAGTTGCGGTGCAGGCTGTGTGGAATTTGTGAATTTTGCGGAAGCTATCGACACTCCCATTTCATTTGCTAGGACATTTGCACTTGTTGCGGGGGCAGGCAGCGAAATGGGGCTATATGCAACAAATACCACAAGTGGCGACATTCCGGGGTTGCAAGAAGCTCTCACAGAAACCCAGCTTATCGCTAATTCTTCTTGGAATTTTTTGAACCAAACGTGGGGAAAGCTCAATTCAGAAAAAAATTACGTGGGACATATTCTATTTCAAGACGGATGTAGTTACCAAGGACTCGAACACAATGATTCTACTCTTGTGAGTATTGGAGCCACATGTGATGCGAGTATCTGGAAAACAAATTTAACGAAGGTTGTCGTTCATGAGATGATTCACGCGTGGAATACGAAAAGAATTTTCCCAGCTCAAAATGCCCGTTGGAACCTGCGCGAATTTTCGCAAAGCAGACTTGAAATGCTCTATTTTTATGAGGGTTTCACAGAAGGTTTTACGCGGATATTACTTTCAGAGCAAGATCCTCAAGGGCCACTTGCAAAATCTGTTGTGAATGGATGGAATTCTACATTTTCCTACATCAAGGCGTCAAAAATTGGAAAGACTGAAAGCTTGCTCACACTCTCGCGCGCGAATCCAATGGGTGCCTATCATGTGGGATCAGTGCTTGCTTTAAGGCTTGCAGCAGAAGCGCGTCTTGCCCATGGTGCGGATGAAGGACGGAAAAAGTTTTGGAGTCTGTTACGAACTGTTGCGGAATCGGGTGCTGAAAAAGGTGGATTTATGCTCTCTAAACCTTCTTGGAGCCTTCTCACATTTGATGGATTTATTGCTCAGCCTGCGCTAGAAAACTCTCAAGGTTACACAAGAGAATCATTGCTGACGGCAATCAAAAATTCACTTCAACTGCCAACATGGAATGTTATTGAGACGCGCTATTTTTCGGATGCTGCACCCTTCGCAGGCGAAGAGTCCTTGGGAGAGCTGATTCAAGCCGTCTCAAATGCATCGGGACTCGCTCTGGAATGGGATGCGCAAAATGGGTCGAAATTGAAGTGGTCGGAGGGAGCAGTTGGGACCTGGCCTTTGTAGTCAACCTTCTTTCCGTGCGTCCCAAAAAAGATACTGTCGAATTCCAATGACAAGAAGCATTATTATTGGAACAGCCAAAATTAAAACTTTAAATTTATAAAATCCCATGGCTCCAGCTGCTGCACCAATTAAAAAACTTGAAAAAAGTGAAAAATGCAAAAAGAAGCGTTCGGCCTTGAATTTGTCGCCAAAGACTGCAAGCTGTTGTGAAATCATTTCAAGATATTTCATATTTTTGAATGCTCCCAGCTTGCGTTGTTGCTGCACATTGAAAAGAACGGAATGCAGGGCTGTGCCGAGTGCGATGCCCATATCTGTAACCATTCCTGTCACATGGGTTGTTCGCAAGATAGCCCCCGAAGCATGCCTTAGGATGGCGTTTTGCATTCCCATTGCCATGCAGAGACCAAACACGGCAATGGGATGATACGTTCCAAGGGCATTCATTGCGTCTGGACTTAATGCGATGATAATAGCTGAACCCGTAATCAGTGCAGCTTCCAGAAAAACAGGAAGAAAGTATCGAATTTTGCGGGATTCCGAGTTTCGTCCCGCTTGCAGAACCGTTGTGAGAATGGCTCCCGAAACAAAGAAAAAAATCTCTCCACAAAACGCGGCTGCTATCCCTGTGTTTCCTTCAGAATATTCAACGGCCGATCGCGTTGCAAGCCCTGAAACATGCGAGACATAGGCTCCAAATGCGAGAAATGCCACTGAATTTACAATGCCTGCAACAAAAGCAAGTTGTGACCCAAGCCCAAGGTTGCCAAGAAAAGTCCGCAGCCAATTTTTTTCGGAACGCCTTTCCACCCAATGTCTGTTGCTGTGGGATAAAATGTTGCCTTCTTCTGTACTTGGTTGCTGTATGGGATGTGGTGCTGATCGAGCGCCTGGGCGCAAATGTGACTGCAATATGGGTTCCCTCCATGGGTCCACCCTAGTATATTACTGTTGCGCATTGAGGGAAAGCGACGCATCTGGACGGTCAAAAGCGGCAGCAGGAACGATTTCTCTTTCGGATTGCCCAGGTTTCTTCCAGAAAAGCTGCAGTCCGATTTGGACGCGAGGGCCCTGAAAGTAATCGAGCTGAAATTTATGAGTGCCTTTCGCAAGTTCAATTTTACCGCTCTTTTCAGTCGACATCATGTGATATCCATCGTTGTTGACGATCAATTTATCGTTAACATAGAGCTTGGAACCATCGTCACTTGCTAAGGTAAATTCGTACAAACCCTCTTTTTCAATAAGCAACTTGCCTTCAAAACCAATTCCAAAATACTCAACAAGGTCGGGCAAACCTGGAAATCCATCTTCAAAATTCCGCTCCGGAATATCAAAATGCGTGAGTCTTATTTTTCCTTTTTGAGGAAGCTCGCTAAAATTAGGCAGAGTTTTATGCTTATTGCCTTGAAAATCGTAGATCGTTCCTACGAGGCCAGGACTTTTTCCATCGTCGGGCGTCCCAAAGGGCTTTGCGGCTCGGGGACTGCCACTGTCTTCCGTATGTTCACGGGTTGCGGAAGGGTCTGGCGAGCTTTGGTCAAACTTTTCTCCTTCGGCTTTTGCTCTTCCTGAAGCCACTTCAGACGGATTGTTTTCCGACTTTTTAACTTGATCTGACTTGGAAAGAAATTGAGACTTCCCTCCGCAAGAAGCTGCAAAAGTGAAAATGCCTAAAAAACTGAAAAAAGTAGAACGTCGAAGCATAACTTCCATCCCATCTGAAATATTCACTTGCAGTTCGTTGCTATTGAACTCATCGACGCTTGGGCGTTTACTCTTGAACGAGATTGAGTGTCTGTTGATATGACTTGCTTTTTTGAAGGGAATTTTCAAAAGTTGAGGGTGTTACTTCATGTCTTTTTATGCGCAAGAATCTTTTGAAATTGCTATGGAATGGGGCTTGCAGGGCCTTCGGGAACTCTCTCCAACCAGAGACGCACTCATTATTGTCGACGTTTTATCGTTTTCAACCTGCGTGAGCATTGCCATTGATAGAGGTGCAAAAATCTGCCCCTTTCCTTGGAAAGATGAACGGGCCGTTGAATTTGCAAGACTTAAAGGTGCTGAGTTGGCGGGGAGTCGTAACAGCGGTGCGCGTTTTTGTTTGTCTCCACGCTCTATGATGCAACTTTCTCCAGGAACTCTTCTTGTTCTGCCTTCACCCAATATTCAAGATATTCATCGAACAATCCGATAAAGCGCACAGATTACCTTTTATTTTCAATTTTCAAGGATTCGCAATGAGAAAGTTGTTCATACCCGTGTTTGTTACGTTTTTTCTGTATGGCAGCGGATGTCAGCCGGCAAAATCAGAAAGTGAAACGCAATTTGCTGTTGCTACGGATGCCCATGAGGCTAAGAATGCGCTTATCGTCCAGCTTCTTTCGGGAAACACAAAAATTCGAGCGTGCATTGTAAATGAAGACCCCCTTAAAAATAAAGAGTGGGTCAGTCGTGTTGAAAAGGCATTTCGTTCTTCGGTAAATATGTGGTTAAAAGAAGGCTCAAAACATCCGAAATATCCACTTCCAAGTTCTGATAAAGTCACATTTTCTGTTCGTTCTTTAACGGGAGAAGAATATCGAAAAGTAAAGATACGCAGCAAAGAGGAAGTGGAAGAATATGTTAGAACTTTTAAACCGTTAGTTCAAGAACTTCTTAATGCACCGGATGCGATTTTAATTGAAAAATGGGAAATGTTGGCGAAAAAACTTGAGAAATTTCAAGAAGAGAGATTTTCGCCCCCTGCGGGATGCGCTGCAGGAACTGTGATGATAAACTCCTTTTCAGATATTTCTGAGCTCGCTCTGCATTTAAATCTCATTCAAAAGGCGGCCGATTCCGTTCGGGCGAAATTTATGTCTGAAAGTGATGTTGAAATTATTTCAAGGCGTATTTTTGATCTTACGTACAAAGGAAGTGTTTCCTACAATGAATTTAAGCGACGAATTTCTGAAAGAGAAGAAAAAAAAGAAGAGCTTTATAGAGCAAATGCGAATTTTTCTGGCCCTATTCTCAATATTCATGGAACCTATGTTAACGATTTAGAAGGCGTCTTTAATCACGAATTGGGACACCTCTTTGGATTGGGAGATGTCTATGAAGAAAAAGGCTTTGACAGCGCACTTAAACATCATCCGAATGCGTTGATGCGAAATGGTTATGATCCAAAAGTCAACCATCAAATTCAGCCCGATGACATTGCGGGGCTATTTACCGTCATCAATATTATAAAATCAAAAAATCCAAAATGTGCAGACGGTTATAATAAGCTTGAAAACGATAAAGATATCCGAAGCTCTGACACACTTTATTGCATCCCGAATAATTTTCGGCCTGATTTTACCGTTGAGCCAAGCCGTAAAGTCGAAGTTGATTCAGAGCCAGCCGCGACAAGGATATCACCTGCGAGTGATAAGATCGATATTAAATCGGCAATCGAAGGAGATTTAAGATTGAGGAATCAGGGTGAGTGTCCGGACAATAAAGTGAAAGCAAGAGATGGAATTTGCTGTCCAAAATCCAGCCCTCAATATAATGTGAATAAAGACCAGTGCACGAAGTCAGCAGAACCTCGCTTGCCTTGAGCGCCTTAAAGCGTCCACTCCAACGATTTCTCGGGATAAAAAGTGCCTTCAGGGCCCACAGCGCAAACGATAGGCGGGTTTTCGCGCAGGAGATCTGCAACCACAGACTGGATTTCGTCGGGTGTTATCTTATTCACGCGTTCCGAAAAGCGCAGGAAATTATCGAAACCCAGATCATAAATGTCAGACATGGCAAGTTGCGAGGCTTGGTACGAGTAATGTTGAGCGTCGAGTGCTTGCGTTCCGATCACGGCGCGTTTTGCCCGTTCGACTTCTTCATGGCCGGGGCGCTCTTTTGCCAGAAGTTCGATGTGTGAACAAAGTCCTTCCATGGCTTCCTGCGCTTTTTGTGCAGCCGTACCAATGTAAGTGGAAAAGACTCCCCCTTGAACCATGGGAGTGTGTGAAGCCCCGACGGAATATGCAAGGGATCGTTTGTCGCGCAAATCAAGAAAAAGCCTGCCACCTTGCCCAGAGAGGATATTTGCAGCGAGTTCTAAAGCGGTACGGCGGGTATCTGAAATGGGAAAGGAGCGAAATCCGAGGGTGATGTGGGCCTGTTCCCTTTCAAAGGCAGAGTATCCAACGCGGTGAGCAGACTGAGAGGGGCGTACAGCTTCTTGTGTCCCGAGACGATCTGGGAACTCGCCTTTAAATGCATGCGTTAAAAATTGAGAAAGGCTCGTTTGCATGCGGTCGACAAATTCATCCAGTGAAAATTTTCCGGCCACGGACAGAACAAATTTATCGGCAGTGAATTGGCGCAGCCACTGCGTGTGCAGGTCTTCGAGACTGAGAAGAGCGATAGATTCTTCGGTTCCCTGGCCGGGCCTGCTGTAGGGATGATCTTTATAATAAAGAGGGCCACTGAGCCTGCCTAAACGGAATGTGGGGCTGTCGCGGCTTGCAATGAGATGTTCTTTTGTTTCCTTGTAAACCCGTTCCCATTCATCTTCAAGAAATGCAGGTCGAAAGATACAGTCGAGCATCAGTTCAAAGGTGCGATTGGCATGATCGCTGAGGGAATCCATGCGAATTCCAAAGAGATCTTTTGTAGAAAATGAAGAGATGGAAGAAGAATAATCTTCGAGTTCATTTACAAAAGCTTTATAGGAAGTGCGCGTTGTTCCCCTCGTGAGCATGTGAGAAAGCAAGGCACTGCTTCCATTTTTTTGTTCGGATTCTTGGGTTTGTCCGCCTCTCCAGACGAGGAGTGAACTGACCACAGGAAGTCTGGACTCTTGTCTGTAATTGACGTGCAGTTTTTTGCCAAAGGGCAGTGGAATTTCGATTTGTTTAACAGCAGCATTAAACTCTGAATTGCGGGGCAATCGCACTCTTCTCTCGGCCTGCTCGATGGCTTCTGCTTCCTTATTGAGTTTGCCAATTCCATTTAACACCGTTTCGCGAATGGTGTCTTCGGTCACGCCGGGCAGGCATTCTCTTCCCATTGCGCTCGAAACGGTAAACGCACCGGCTGAAATCATTTCCAGCATTTTTCCGGCTAAAGACTTCACATCGGCAAGTGTTACCTTCTCAAGGGCTAAAATATAATGATCGTCGAAGGCCAATTTTTGAGTGGTTTGCAGCGATGCTCCAGCCGATTTTCCGATGCCTTCCATGCTCTCGCGCGCGTAAATGCGATCGGCGCGCACAGAGCTTAACACACGGCGCATTTCCTCTTCGGTGGGGCCCGATTCTGCGAGCTTTAGAATTTCTTCGAAAATGGCTTCTAAACCCTGAAGGGCTGTGGTTTGAGGCGCATAAAAACTCAGCGAAAACATTCCCGCCGGATAGAGGGGAGAGTAAACTCCGGCATCGACGTTCGTAACAAGTTGCAATTCGTCTTTGACGATGCGGGTGAGGCGGCTGGAATCTCCGTGGCCTAAAACGCTGGCAAACATGTCCCACGCAGGAGTGCTGACATCTTCAAGTGTAGGCGCTTGCAAAGCGATTTGCAGGCGTACTTCTTCATAGGGGCCGCGCACTAAATTTACAGGAGAATTTAATAAAGGAACAAAAGGGGCACGTTGCCTTTCAGGAATGGTGCAAGGCTTCACCTTCTCGGTGATAAGCTGCAATTGCTGAAAAAAGGAATCAGGGTCGAGATCGCCGACGGCAACAAAGAGCATGTTGTTGGGCTGGTACCATTTCTTATAGAAGGATTCCACCTTTTCTTTGGTAAATGCCGCAACGATTTCTTCGAATCCAATAACCGGACGGGCGGCGCGGGTACCTTGAAAGATATGGCGTAGCAAATTTTGAGCAACAACCGAAGAGGGATTGTCGCGTCCTCTACGAATTTCTTCGATAACGACTTCCAGCTCTCGTTTCAGTTCATCGGCGTCGATCAAACTGTCGGATGCCATATCAAACAAAAGCTCAGATCCCTTGAAGAGAAATGAACTGGGTGCATTGATGTAGTAATTGGTGTGATCGAATGTGGTGTAAGCGTTGATTTCGCCGCCTGCGGACTCCACAAGTCCGGCAACTGCTTCACTGGACGGATACTTTGTTGTCCCCTTGAAAAGCATATGCTCAAGGACATGAGCAACTCCGGCTTCGTCATCTTGTTCATCAATGCTGCCGGCCTTCACGCGCAACTGCAAACTGACAAGTGGTGCGAAGTCATTGGCTTCGATGTAGACCTCCATTCCGTTGGAAAGGTAACGGTGGATCGTTTTCGAAGACATTGGTCCAGAAAGAGTCATTCCGCTTACTCCTCAAATGATGATTGCCAAAGCGCGCTTCAAAGTCATGGGGAATTATTTACCCTGTGGCTTTGATTGCGGGGGCAGTTCTTCTTTTATGGCTAGAAGGTGCTGCGCCGCAAGTCGGGTTCTTCGTCGTACCATTTCTTTACCAAGGACTTCCATGGTTTCGAAAAGGGGTGGAGATTCTTTGCGTCCGGTGACGGCGATACGCATCGGCATAAAAACATCTTTTGCCTTAAGACCTTTTTCGGCAAGATAGTTTTCGAACGCTTGGTGAATTTCTGCATGTGTCCAAATTTCCAAGGTCTCGAGACGGTCGAGTGCTTCAAGCAAAAAAGTTGCTGTTTCGGCAGCCGTGCGGCCTTTCGGAACAAACGAAGTGCCCTCGTAATTCAAGTCACCTAAAAAGAAAAAATCCGAAACTGTGATGAAATCTTCTAACTTGTCGACTCTTTCTTTTACCAGTGGAATGATTTTCATAAGATAAGTGTCAGTAAAAACTTCTTCTCGTAACAAGGTAAGCCAAGCGTCGTTGGATTTCGAGCGAAGATACTGCCCATTGAGCCAAGATAACTTTTGCAGATCGAATACTGGTCCGCCCAAGGTAAACCGATCCCAAGAGAAGTTTTGGATCATTTCTGAAGTTGAAAAGATTTCTTTGTCATCTCCCATATTCCAGCCCATCAAGGCTAAGAAATTGCACAGGGCCTCAGGGAGGATGCCCTTTCTGCGGTAATAGTTGATGGAAGTGGGGTGCTTTCGTTTCGAAATTTTCGACTTATCTGGATTTCGTAACAGCGGGAGGTGAATAAATACAGGCTTTGGCCACTCGAAAGCCTCGTACAATACGACGTGCTTAGGAGTTGAAGAGATCCATTCTTCACCACGAATGACGTGGGAAATTTCCATAAGGGCGTCGTCGACCACATTCGCGAGATGGTAGGTGGGAAAACCATCGGATTTCATCAGCACCTGATCGTCGATGGCTGTGTTGTCGAATTCGATGTCTCCACGCAACAAGTCTTTGACAACTGTTTTGCCTTCGGTGGGTGCCATCATGCGCACGGTATGAGATTCGCCTGCTGCCATTTTTGTCTGGACTTGTGCTGCAGAGAGTGAGCGACAGTGCCTGTCATATCCGGGGTTCAATTTTTGAGCGAGCTGGGATTTTCGCACTTCTTCAAGGCGATCGGCCGTGCAAAAACAGCGGTAAGCTCTTCCTTTTTGCAACAGGGTTTCAATCTGCTTGCGGTATATTTCTGTGCGCTCACTTTGACGGTAGGGTGCATGGGGTCCTCCGACGTCGGGGCCCTCATCCCATTGCGTTCCAACCCATTTAACGGCGTCTAGAATCATCTCTTCGCTGTCTTTTCGGTAGCGCGTCCGATCGGTGTCTTCGATGCGGACGATGAATTTACCGCCGTGTTTTTTTGCAAAGACATAGTTGAACAAAGCCATATAGGCCGTGCCTATGTGGGGATCTCCTGTTGGACTCGGCGCAATGCGAACCCGCACAGGTCGGTTAGATGCATCCATGTGTATTCCTTGTTTTTCTCTGCAAAGTGATGATGACCGGACAAGCCGGAAGCGCGGAAGATTATCCTATCCGGGAAGGGAATTGCAAGCAAGGAAGAGGGAATGCCTGCAAATGATGTTCTAAGGCAAAGTTGAATAGCAAAAAATGTACTTACACTCAAAGTCATTAAGGATTTGAAAACACCTAAAAATATGCCCACTTCGTTTTCAAAGGCAGATAATAAAGAATTTATTCTGTCAATTATATACTTTAACTTTTAAACTCAATTTTTGTACACAAGTGTCCGATTACTTCCCTAAAGATAACATTATTTCTCACTTTAGGATGAACATGAAAAAAATCCCACCTTTTGTTACCTTAGTGGTTGGATTATCTGGATTTCTGTTTTCGTGCCAAAAGGCAGATCAAGAAAGTGAAACCTTAGAAAGTTCCCAGGGAAGAAACCGCTGTTCGGAAAAAGCAGACTATTTGGCAGCGGCAAGACAGAGTGAGCAGTATATTGTCTGTGCATTTGGATCACCGCTCTTAAATACTGAGGGGGTTCCTAATATTTGTGCTCCATTTGGCCGACTCAACGCCGGCTTAATCGTCCCAACTGCTGCCTCTGTGCCGCTGGCGTTCGCCGCAATGGCCGAGCGAGTAACAAATCCTAAAATAGCAAACAGTTTGAAATTTTTAGGCCCCCGAATTACAAAACTTGTAGGTCCTGGAGCGCCGTTAGTAGGACTTGCGACCTTTGTCCCTTCCCAAATTGCACGGGCGCATACTGCTTGGGCAGATATGGATCTGGCTTCATGTAATGAGGGAGAAAATTTTGATACTCGGGAACGCTGGCTCTCAAACGAGTGTAGTATAATGGTTATAAAAATACGAAATTGGACGGCAGCAGCAACTCAAAATATTGCAAATGGAAATAAAGCTCGCCTTGGTCGTGAATGGCTAAAACAACACTGCGCTCGCCAATTTACTACTGATCTTAACTCCGCACCTAATGGACGCGAGAACAACTCAAGTGTTGTAGAATAGTATTTACAAAATTGAGACAGTCTGTAAATTTTAAAGATTGAGCAAGTTTCACATTCTTCTTGGACGTCGCACAATGCGAGTGATTTTTCATCCTTCGTTCAGGTTTTACATGTTCAATGAAGGGTCTTCGCATTTGGCACCCAGTTGAACGACCTTATGAAATTCCCCTCCTTCAAGCTTTCGAAATCCTGAAAGAACATAGATGGTCTTGGAGTAATTTTCGCGGAACGGATTATTGGCAAGTTCTTCAAAATCCACTTTTGTAAATGATCGTGTTTGCTCATGAAAGATATGAAAGAGCACCATCGTGCGCGATTTATCGGCAAGGCCTTCTACGGGCTTCGTCATAACACATTCCGAAAATTTGATGCGTGCATCGATCCATTTGTCGAGGTTGCGGATGGTGCCGTTCATCACTTTTTCGAGGTATTTTTGAAATCTTCGTTCGTCGTTCGTCACCATTTGGCCACCGTGAAACCAGTCATGAAAAAAGAAACTGCCAAGGTCCATATCATAGCCATCTGTGATTGAAAGCTCCGTTCCCACCCCCATAAAATAGAGAGGGAGAGCGCGCATTTTATTAAAATGACTGATAGGAACATACGACTCCGTCGAAGGGAGGAGGAATTTTCCTTTTGGATCTTTGATGTGCTTGTCAAATCCGCCTTCAAAGCTCTTTAACCATGCGGTATAGGGGTGTTCAAAGCACCCATTGAGTGCAAAAACGATGTCTCGCACGTCTGTCCAATACTGCGTGTAAGTCAGCAGTTCTCTATCGGCATTCTTAAGGCGACTGTATTCGAGTTTCATGCACGTTACATTGGGTTTGCGTATGCCAACGCGCCATTCTAAAAATTCAAGTCTTTTTTTATTGATGATTGTTTCTTTGTCAAATTTTGGGGGAAGTTCGTAAAGAGGTTTTCCAGCATCAAGCTCGTCAATTTTTACCTTCAATTTATCTAGAAACAGGGATCTTGAAGGAGCAAATTCTTGATAAGAAAAATTTCCGTTTCGGGTTTTCGCATAGCGGCTCAGAAGAACGGTATAGATGTCCTTCATCTTTTCGACATAGACCTTGGAGCTATTGGCTTCGAGAAGTAAAGGTGGGGGATCATAGGCAGACTTTGTTTCTGCATTAAAACTGCGCTTGGCGCAAGAGATTAGTAAAAAAAAGGAGGTCAGAGTTGAGACTTTAATGAGGCTTTTTATCACTGTATGCTCCTATGCGACTTCTGCAAGTTTCTTTTTGTTTTTGTCGGGGGTGAGTTCAATAATAATAAGCATGACGTCATCGTGCAGTGGCTCGCCATTTGCAAACTTGAAGACGTCATTTTCAACGGTGGCGAGAAATTCTTCTCCCGAAAGGGGGCCGGCATTGGTAATGAGCTTTTTAAGTCTCACTTCACCGTAGTCTTGGGCCGCAGGATTTTTACATTCTACGAGGCCATCTGTGTACAGAAAGATTCTGTCTCCGGGCTTGAAAGTGGCTTTCTTTGTCTGAAATTCGGAATTGTCATGGTACCCAATGCGGTTACTGCGTTGCATTAACGATTTGATGCTGACAACGGGTTTCTTGACATCTGCCGTTTCGTTGTCTGCCTGTATGCTTTGCTCTGCGTAACAGATTTGGTAAGGAAAGTTGTGTCCACCATTCGAGAAGGTCGCTTCCCCGGTATTGAGATTTACAATGACCGCAAAGGCTGTCATCCCAATCTTTCCCTTGGTCGAGCCGAAAATAATACCGTCGATGTAGCGCAAATAAAGACTGGGATCGAGCGTGGTTGTTGTAGGATCCTGAGCTTTAAAGAAGTTCGTCATGGCGGAAGCACATCCACGCCCAAAGGCAGTAAGGAGGGCTGCGGGAACGCCATGACCCGTCACATCTGCAATAATAAAGACGAGGTAGTCGCCCACTTCTTCGTAAAAGAACCAGTCGCCACCGCCCTGGGATGCCTGATGATATCCAATGTCGATTGTACAACGATCGGAAATAGAGGGTTTATGCATTAACAGTCCCTGAACCGTCTGCGCAAGTCCTACTTCTTTTTTGAGAGCTTCAGAGGTTAGCCTCTGCAACGAAAGTGCCGTGGAAATGGTGATACTTTCAAATAGATTGCAAAGAAACTGTGTCCACTGCACATCTTTTGCTGCAAGAGCAAACAAACCGAGGGAAGGTTTTCCACTGTCCTTAGCAACCATGACACCGACTTGCATAGAACCAAAATCTTCCATGCGGCTCACTATCACGCCCGATTGGACGATGGCGGCATCACCCAATGCCAGAAAGTTTTCCTTAGACCTGCGCCAAAGGCTATCTTCAGGGCATTCTTCAAGGGGAACAAGAATAAGTCTTTCGGTTTCTGGTTCGCGTGTCAGCACCAAGAAGGGGGGCAATTTGGTTCCGTGCGCAAGTGGCTTCGAGAAATCGATGAGCGCAATGTCTGCAAACCCCAAGATGTCTTTGAAGGCTTGATGAACTTCTTGCAAAATGCTCTGCTCTTCTTCTTGAATCGTCACATTGCGGGTAAAGCTGTTCAACTTGCGTTGGTTTTCATAGCTATGCTTTAAGGAATCCGTCATTTTTCCAAAAGAGTTTGAAAGCAGTTCGACTTCGTCACCGGTTTTTACATTTAAGTTCACATTAAAATTACCGGTGGCAATTTCGCCCGCTGCCTTTACCAAATCAAGAAGGGGGCTCACAATTTGTCGCGCAAAATAGAGTGATGCCCAAGCGCCCGCAATGATAAAAACGATGTTAAAGACAGCAATGATCCCGATAATTCGGTTCATTCTCGTTGCAACACGACTGCCCAATCCTACCGATTGATCGGCAAGGCTGTTTACTTTTTCAAACAGAGGTCCCACACCCTTTTGAAAAGAGGTCATCATTTCTTTCAAGATAACCTGTTTCTTTGTTTCGATTTCGTTGATTGTTTTTGTAATGTCCAGCAGCAATACAACGGTAACTCCGTGGCCTGGAATTTGTGTCACGCCTTCAAGGTAAGCTGTACCATCGCGTGTCACTTGTCTTACGCCCGAGTACCCGTTAAGGTCTTTTGCGAATTTTTTAAAGTAATTGGTGTCATATTTGACGCCTGCTTTTCCTTTTTCATCGCGAATAACTTCGAGATCTCCGCGCGCCGCTTTTACCAGAATACGTGTGAGATCTGTGCTTGTTAGAAGACTTTTTCCTTGATCTTCAATCAAATAATCAGAAAACTGATCGAGCGCTTGGCTGACCTGCTTTGAATAAATATTCGATTGAATGGCAAGGTTCTTTTTGACGTCTCCCAGCAACACTGTTGCATTGTCATCTGCGATTTTGTTCACAGTCTGCGTCATGCTTTTTTTGATGTCTTCGATAGAGTTATTAAACTTCTTCAAGTCTGCGATGGAATCCTGGGTTTTTTTCAGGAAGTCATTCACCGTGCCGCGCATGGGAAGGAGAAGCAGAAAAAGGTTAAAAAGTGCCACACTGAGGAGGCCCCCCAAACCGACTGCGAGGATTTTATTCTTGATTGATTTCTTAATCCAATCCATCACGAGCAAGCCCTTTCGTGTGAAGGAGATGCAAAACTTACGTTCCAGGCAATTTATGCCTAGGAATTTCCCCTGCCTGCAAGGCACTGGAAATCTGCATTCGTGAAATCGGCCTCAATGTTTGGAGCTTGAGTTTTCAAAATGAACAGGCTGAATTTCTTCACTTCTTCTTAGAATTGGCAGGGGTGTTTTTCGAATGCGGCAGAAATTTCCGAAAGCAGGCGGCTCAAATCACATATGATTGTGATTTACGCAGGGGATGAGCACGGAGGAAGCAAGCTTGCCAGCAAAATGGAGATGGGCATTTCAAGTGAGTCCGTTTCTGGGAGTGCTTGTGTCCTGTTACCCAACGGCACTGCAACCCGTAAAAATATATGTGCGTGATGAGTTGGGGCCAGTTGAGAGGGCCCATGTCGAAGTCAATGGTCGTGAAGTGGGACTGACCGATTCCGAAGGCCTGCTGACACTGCCTTCACAAGCCCTCGGCCAAAAGAAACAACTCACCGTAAGGGTGAACAGTGACGATTTAAACGACGTTCGCCTCGGTGAAGAAAAAAAAATTTCACTTCAACAAGCGCGCGAAAATGGCATTCACATTCAGTTACGTAATCTTAAGCTCAAACCCGATGCAGAATATGCAGGGGAAGGAGTCGCAGCCACATCCAAAAGCTCCAAGGAGTACACTCCCCCGCAAAAGGTCAAGGAAGAAACTTTGGAAGCTCCCTTGGCTCCCGAAGTTCAAATGGTGCACTCAGCTCCGCTGTTCCCGAGTCCTGCACCTGTTTCCTTAAAGCCTGAACCTTCTCCGTCTCCTTCTCCCGCAGTTTCTGAAAAACCTTCGTTACCTGTCCCTGCGGTCTTGAATGTGCTGCCCAATGCGCCCGTGCAAACAAAATCAAATTCCAACATCGAAAAAACGGTGTCTCAGAAAAATGTTGTCGAGCCCGCGCCACAGCCAAGCAGACAGGGAGAGATCTTTACAGTGAAGGTCTCGTCGGATTCAAAATCTTTAGAGGGAGCTTCTGTTTACTTAGGCAAAATGACTTCGAAAAACACCATGTACCTGGGGACAACGGATGCTGAAGGTCTGATGAAGACCCAAGTTCCTGTTTCGTTTTCGAACACGGTTCTCTTTGTGCGCCATAGCTGTTGCGTTCCTGTTGCCGTTCCCGTGACATCGGGGCACAGCAAAACTTTGAATGTGGAAATCAAAAAGGGAACTGGATTTGACACCTTTCTTGTCAGTTACTTTTATGGATTTCCGCGCGGCATTGAGGGCGCAGAGCTTTCCGATGGCCGCAGGCGCTTCGATCTTTCCAATGGGATAGGGCTTGGGATTGCTAACGAAGTTCACACGCCCAAGTTTTTTTGGGAATACCGCAACGCTGTGCCGTCGAGAACCGAAGTCGTAAACGATCGCAGCGATTCGCCAGTCCTTGTGTATGTTGGACAAAAGTTACCTTTTTCACCTGCCATTGCGATGGCAGAACCTGCGCCCCATGACGATCGCAAAGTTGATGCCCTGTGGAGAAAATTTAGGCGTGATTTTCACGCACGTTTCGTTAAAGCAAATGATTATCGCCCACTGCTTTCTACTGAACTTGCAAAAACTGCGGATCTTATTCAGGCAACATCTGAACGCATGCAGCAAAATGGTTGGGAATTTACTCCCCTCGGCCCCGAGATCGATGCCATCCTAGGTTTTGATTGGATTCCTGAGCAAGGAAATGCGTGGATTCGAATGCGGTTGATTGAAAAAAATGGCAGAGTCGCTTTCGAACACAAGGCGAATTTAGCTTCGACTTCTCAGCTTCCTGAAGTCCTCTCGGGAGAGCTTTTTGCTGCTTTTGAGGCTTCTTTTCCGGTTGAAGGAAGCATTTTAGGTGTTGAAAATGGCAGACCTATTTTGAACATCGGCAAAAGTCGAAGTTTTGGTGTTCGAGAAGGACAGTGGTTTATGTTGTACGGCAACGAAAGCAATGGGGGGCCCCCCATTAAGCCCCTTGGACTTGCCAAGATTTCGAAAACCGAAGAAAATCGCTCTATTTTAGAAATGCAAAGTCGCTTCGAAAAAGATTTCGAAATAAAACCTGGCATGCGCGCCGTGCGTGCTCATTTTGCAAAAAGTCCGTCTTCCCGGTCGTCCGAAGGCGAGATGTCGAGATAAAACATAAAGAAATCCTTTGTACGTGCAGGAATTTCTCGTGCCATATAAAACCACTCTTCGTCGCTTGGTGCTGCTGGAATGCCAACGGCTTTGATGCCAACTTTGTTTGCAAGCCAGACTGCTCGGGAAATATGAAAAGGTTGTGAAACCACATAAGCACTTTTAATGTGAAAAACTTCAAAGGCACGCTTGAGGGAGTCAAAGGTCGAGAAACCCTTGGTATCGGCTTCAATTGCCGAAAGTGGGATGTTTTTACGTACCAAGAATTTAGCCATTGCGTATGTTTCGTTATAGTAGGCATCGGTGCCATCGCCGCTCACCAAAATTTTGCGCACCAGTCCACCTTCAAAGAGTTCAATGGCTTTTGTCATGCGGCTTTGCAAAACGCCAGAAAGGGAATCACCCTTGACACTCGCGCCCAAGACGATGACATATTCCATGGGAGTGGTAGGCATTTCTTCGACGACATCCCGATTGCCTTCATTGTAGACCCAGATGCTTATTCCAAGCAGGAATGTAAGAGAGGCAATAGCAGCAAGGAAGAAAAGTGCTTTGAACAGCTTTAAAAACCTCATGACAGAACAACTCCTGTGCTTACTGTCATTTTTTGCCCCGTCTTGTCAAAAATAGCAAAAGCTTTCCCTTCCTGAAAAGAAGCAAATCCCTCTAAAATGAAAACGCAGGCAACACGCAGCGAGGATGAAGGTGTTACGTAACTTTAAGTCCCGAAGGGTAACCTTAGGGTTCCTCATTTTTGCAAGTGGGATCACATTTCCATTTTCTGCTCTCGCCATCGAAAAGGCTGGGATTCAGAAAAAGGAGGCGGTCTTTTCTCAAGAACTCGCCAGCGCACCCCAATCATTGCCGCCCATCCGTCGCGTCGGTGTCGATCTGGCAAACTCAAACGTCAAGGACTATCGAAATTTCCTTCGTCAAAGTACCAAAGAACCGGGCGGGTTTCCGGGCTTACCGCTCAACGAGAATGACACAGTTTTCGAACTGACGAAAGCGGTTGAAACCGCGCTTGGAAATACGGGGCGATTCTGGATTCTGTCCATGTCGAATTTTGACAAGGGTTTTCCGACAACTTTAGATGCCCAAGAGAAAAATCGCTTAACGGGGACTTACGATTTAGATGGGTGGCTCGTTCCAACAGTTGTGTTTGCACCCGACCACACCTTGATTCGTGTGGCCTTAAAAAGTGCGCATGAGCCAGAAATTTTATGGGCCCGTGAAGATGTTCTGGGACCTCCACAGCCGAGTTTGTCAGAATTACAGCGGCTTTTTGAAACCGGTGTGGCACGCCTTATTTCAACATTGGGTCATGATGGCGCTTTGACCTGGAGCCGAGATGATCTTGTTACGGTAGATTTTGGGAGCGAGCGCGGCATTTCAAAAGGGGAACATCTGATGGCAGGCTTTGTTCTGCTTTCGGCTTTTCACCCTCAAACAGGAGAATTTCTCAGATCATCACGCATTGATGTGATGGAGTTGGAAGTCATCGATGCGAAAAAAGGTGCGGCGCTTTGTCGGATCGTCCAACGTAACATGCTTCTTGAAAAAGAGGCTGCGAGGCGCATGGGAAAAGGCGGGGATGCCACAGGGACTTCAAAATCTGATCCGCTCCTTGTCTGGAGACTCCATTCGCCTTCTTCGCGCCAACGGTGGCGAAATAAAGATCGGACGGCCCAGAGTCCTCATTTAGGAAGTGCAGAAGAGGGATTTTCAAAGGAACCTGAAGAGGTGGATCAACTTGAACCTGTTCCGGTCGAGGCTCCCCCTAAACCAGAGGACAAGCCGCCTTCCCCTGAAAAGACCTCGCCTCAACAACCCGATGAAAACCCCTCGGAAAATTCTGAGCTCAATTTTCATTTGCATTCCATGATGCTCGGCACAGGGGCAACCTTTGGGATCCTCTCGACAACCCGTGTTGATCGCAACACTGATCAACCACCACTGCTTCTCAATACATTGAACTTGGGAGCGGATATTCAACTTGCTCCCGATTTGGAACTGACCCCCCGCGCTGTTTTGAGTGTCTTTAGGGGAGGTGACGTCACAGGTGGGGAATTCTCCGTGGACGTTCCCCTCGAGACGACCGTTTGGCGAGATTCCTCTCGCTCGCGAATTTTAGCTCTTGGCGCAGGAGTCGGTGGAATTTATGGCTCGGTAAAAACCGTTCGAGTGGTTCAGCCACTCACCCATTTTGAAGTTCTGGGGGCAGGCTCCTATCGGATGTTACTGCCCGGATTTGGGAAGTTTTCAG
Source organism: Silvanigrellaceae bacterium (assembly GCA_044237915.1). Classification (GTDB taxonomy): domain Bacteria; phylum Bdellovibrionota_B; class Oligoflexia; order Silvanigrellales; family Silvanigrellaceae; genus JBIIEI01. The sequence goes on from JBIIEI010000058.1 coordinate 20,824, forward strand.
TAGAAGCGAATCTTTCACTTTTCGACATCCTCGATGGGGAAATATTTGGCCAAGTTGTCACACTGGCGGAACCGTCAAGTTTTTTTCCTAAGGAATTAGGCTTCTTTCTCCGATTTAAGAGAGGGCCTAAAAGCTGGGTGGAATTCCAGCTTGGTGGGCAATGGAAATTTGGGCCATTCCCCTAGAGTTGTGGTGTGCGATGGTGGATCAAAAAAGTATGAGAGTTTCTGCCTTTCTCGCTCTTGGGCTCACATTAGGGCTCTTCGGTTTGCATGACACTGCTTTTGCAGCGGCAACCGTCCTTGCTGAAAAGAACTGTTCCCTTAAACTTGAAGGCGAAGAGTTTGAAAAGGGTGCAAAAGTGAACCTTTTTCGTGAAGAAGGCGGAAAAAAACGAAGGCTCGCCATTGCAGAGATCATCCGGGTTCAACCGGGCGGTAAGGCCGTGGCCAAAGTCATTAAAGGTCAAAAGCAATGCGGCTCTCTCAAAGGAGCGTCGGCAGAATTATCAGGAAGTTCCTCGAGTTCAGGGACAGCATCCAAAACAGAATCTTCAGGAGATGCCCCTAAAGGCAAGCTCCCTAAACTTGATGCGTCGTTTTTAGTGGGTGGCTTGCGCTTAGGATCTGCAAACATTCACAAAGACGGTGAACCTATCGATGCCCTCGTTTTTACAGGGATTGGAATCGGAGCCGATTTTTATCCTCTGATGTTCGCCGGAAACGGACTCCTTCATCGCATGGTTGGAATTGGCTTTTCTTATAAGATGGGAATTGCCTCTGATATTGAAATTACAGACAACACCGAACCCGCTGCCGTGGCGCTGGCTGACAGGTATCGACTGTTCCAGGCAGAAGCAGAGGCTCCGCCCGCTGGGAAGTTAAAACTTGCGCCCACGGACATCGATTTTGCGTTGATTGCTCGTTACGCGTACATGAACGATGCCCTTTCGACTGAAGGCCGCATTGGTTTTTTAAGCCATGCCCTCGAAGGAAAAATAACGGCGGGAGAGGCTCCCAGCCCACTTTATTCCACAAAATTTTCGGGCCCTGTGATTGGTGTGATGCAAAGGTGGAATCCGATCCCAGTGCTGCGCATCAATATTGGTGGCGCTTATCGTATTTTGTCGGGAACGTTGGCGGTTGAAAAACCCGTCGAAGCGACCGGGGCAGAACAAACATTTGAACTCGATGTCCAGAAAAAGTCGGGGTCAGGGTTTGGAATGGAGCTTTCGGGGGATTTTATCTACAAGATATTTAAGGTGACGGGCGGTTTGCAGATGTCAACTTTCAACGCCGTCATTGAAACTGGCAAAGAAGATTCTCCAACTGCTGCATTTTCAGAAAGTTACACGTTTTTTTATCTGGGGCTTGGAGTCCTGATGTAACAGCCTGTACTCTCTCTTTTTACTTTGGGTAAATGAGGAGTACAAGGACGACAATTATGGAAAACTCTCTAACTTCGGTAGTCAATGAGCTCATGGAAGGCGAGTTAGGCATGGCAGCAGTGCCTCTCGCATTAGCAGCCATTGGAATTCTCGTTGTTTTCATTCTCACAAGGCTTTGTCGAAAAGCCGTTGAAAAATTAAAGACTCGCGCAGAAGCCGAACATCTCAAGTGGAAAGCTTCCGAGCTGCAGACGCAGGTTCCTTTTTTTCGGAAGATTTTACTAGAAGAAGGCTCTTTTTTCTTAGAAACTCTCAAGTGGATCCGCTGGTTTTTTGTAGCCATCATTTCGATGTATGCAGTTTCTCTTCTTCTTTCAAATTTTGCTGATTTTGCACACGAGACAAACTTTCTCAAAGCGCGTGGGCTTTCCAAAAGCCTGCGTTCCTTTTATGAAACGCTCAATTTTTGTCTCAAAAGCTCGTTTAGAATTTTTACTCTGGCCATAATGTCACTGTGGGTTGCACGGCTGATCGAACGGGGTTCTCGGTACTTTATTGCGCGTTACCTGTACGAGGCAGACTCCATTCGGGGGAAGTTGCGCAGCAAAACCCTGAACACTGTGGCAAGTTACATTATTCGCGTTGCTGTTGCAGTCATCGTTGTTTTTACGGTTTTACAGTCGGTGGGAATCGATGTCAGACCCTTGCTTGCAACGGCAGGTGTCGTTTCTTTTGCCATTGGTTTTGGTGCACAGAGCCTTGTTAAAGATGTTTTGTCTGGATTTTTCTTCCTGCTCGAAGATCAGTTTGCAGTGGGCGATCACATCACAATTGGGGCCATCCGCGGTAAGGTTGAAATCATTACGTTACGTGTGACAAGAATTAGGACCGTCGATGGCGATCTGTTGATTATTCCCAATGGAGAAATTCGCCAGGTTCAAAATCACACCTCAGGCTGGGCAGGAGTGGATTTTCAAATTGCAGTTCCCCTTGGCACAGATACAGATATTTGCCTTAATTATTTGAGCGAAGAAGCAACAAGTTTTCATGCCGAAAATCAAACTGAAATTTTAGAAACGCCTCAGGTCTTGGGAATAGAGCGCGTCACTGAAACAAGTTTTGTGCTCCGCGTCTTGATCAAAACAAGTCCGCACAGCCGCTGGCAAATCGGACGAGAATTTAATAGACGTGTGCTCTTTCGCTTTAAAAAGGAAGGTATTTTTGGAACCAAGGTTCTGCCCGCGATTTAATTTTTAAGCCGCGTCGCGTATCTTTGATCTTGCTCCGAGCGGAAGCGTCATTCTGGCGCCGTTATAATTCAGTTGAACTTTATTGCCTTCAAGAAGCTCTACGCTCAGGGATTTTCCGTCAATTTCGACTTCAAAAAATCCTGAAGCCTCAACAAACTCCAGCGGGACAGAGCATTGGGCACCCGCTGGAAGTGTGAGTTCAATGTTATTATTTCTGATTTTAAATCGGAATCCCTGCTTCACACCATCGTTTGCGGGCGATAAATGAGAACTTTCTTTAGGACTCGCTCTGTTTTCTTGCGGCGGATCTCGACGCTCGTTCGAGCGCATCGACATGGGAGCTTCATCGTCGAGCAGTTCATCATCGGGTGGAAGATACTCTCCGCGTTGAGCCTCTGATGAAGAACGAAGTCTATCCAATAAAGGCATAGAAGACGTTTCATTCATCTTGTTTGATTCTTTTGCAAAGGGCGTTTCATCGGATGTGAGTGGAAGAATTTCTTCTTCAAGCTCGTTTTGATTCCCATTGTACTCGGCTTCTGATTCTGCACGAATGGCAAGGGTTAATCTTTCGACATCTTCAGTTGTGCCATCTTCAAGATCCAAAAAGTCTTCTTCGGGCATCAGAGCGTGATTAGAATCCCCAGCATCAAGATTTGCTTCGTCTGAATCAAGATTAGAATCCCCAGCATCAAGATTTGCTTCGTCTGAATCAAGATCTGAATTGTCTAATTCATGATTTGAATCTCCCAAAGAGAGTTCTGTCTCTTCAAGAATCTCTACCTGAGGGCTTGGGGATGGGGATTTCGACTGTACGGGAACAACTTGCTGAAGAGGGGGTAGCTCAATGATTTCGTCGTCATCGAGGCCATCTAAAGGAATATCGAGAGCGTCGTCGTCGTCGACTAAACTCAACTGCAAATCGTCGTTGTCGCGGAAGTCCGCAGCAGGGAGATTCAAAGATTCATCCTCTTCCACTCCTTCGCCTCGTTCATCGGCAAGACTTTCGCCTTGAACTTCCAAATTACCTTCATCAAGGCTTTCTCCAAGTGAGAAGTCGGATTGACTTTCCTCTTCACCTTCAATTCCTGCAAGAAAAGGGCTGATCCCAATGCGGTCGAGGGTTTCCCAAAGACGTTCCCCTTCTGTTGCATTGTTAAAGTAACATTCCAAAACTTTCGAGAGCACGTTCCCCATGTCTGCTTGCGCAACATTATCGATGAGAAACTGCGCAATTTGAGGAACCTCGCTGCCTTTTCCACCAATCGAAATCTTGTAGCCCGAAGCCTCTCCGACAATATGGATGTCATCTGTTGCAGAAGCGAGGCAAGATTTTTCGCAGCCATTCATACCCATACTGACAAACGGGCGTTCTTTTCCAAAGGTTTTAGCAAACAAACTTGAAAGTTCGATGGCATCCCCTAAGGCTTGTTGAGCATGATGAGGACAGAGTTCTCCAAGGCAGCTCTTAGGAGAGAGCATGCTGATGCCTTGATAGTTGCGGATGAGTAAACCAGCTTGTGCGAGTTTTGCCTGCACTTCTGTGAGGCGATCTTCAGAGATCATAAAGCCGATCCGCTGATCTTCCGTTACTTTTAGAAAAGCTGTTTCGTCGTCGGCAAACTCACAAAGAAGCCTCAACTGATCACTATTATAAACACCACCGGCTGCCTCAACGAGGACAAAGACCGTCTGGTTATTGAGTTTGAATTCATGCACGTTCGACCCTCCTGGGCGTTCGCTTTGGAGTATCGATCGGAATAAACGAAACTTGAGGCAGACCTTTGACAGGCAAAAATAAGAAAAAAGAACTAAAGTGTGAAGTATAGAATGTCGAAAGGCCGATCGGTGGTCTTGCGCTGGGTTGACCGTGCGTTTAGACTCTCGAAAATGTGGCTCTGCTGCTGGGAATTCCGCACTGAGAATGTCTTTGTTCCATTGGAGGTTGATAAATGTCAACGGGTGCAGGATCAATGAAAGATTTGATTGACTTTATTGCCAGATCCCTTGTCGACAACACTGAACGCATTGAGATCAACGAGATCGTAGGAACACAAACCAACGTTATCGAACTCAAGGTCGCAAAAGAGGATATTGGTAAGGTCATTGGTCGTAACGGTCGCACAGCGGATGCCATTCGCACGATTTTGAATTGTGGCGCGGCGAAGTTGAATAAGCGTTATATTCTCCACATTATTGATGAGTGAGCTTTTTATAGAATTCATTGACGGATTCGGCTGCAAGGATCCAACGATTGAATATCTTTTTAGCTTCTTGTTCATTCATCCGTGTATGAAATTCAAAAATACTTTCCTGTTGAGATTCGCTCGTGTCTTGCGGATTTCCTTTCACATATCCTGCTTTCGCCGCCATTGCGGCTCCCTTTGCGGTGATTTCAACCGTATCAGGTCTTGCAAGTCGACATCTTAAAATATCCGCTTGAAATTGCATCAACAGATTGTTACGAGAAGCGCCTCCGTCGACGCCCACTTTTTGCAATTTTGTGCCTGCGCTTTCTTCCATCAAACGTAACAGTTGGACATTTTGTAAGGCGACAGACTCTAAAACAGCACGAATAATCTGGGGAATTTGCGTCCCCCTCGTTAAACCAAACAAGACCCCTTTTGCGTGCGGATTCCAATAGGGTGCAGAAAGCCCCGTGAGCGCAGGAACAAATAGAATGTTTTCGTCCCGTGGCATGCTGTTCGCAAGGGGCTCGGCTTCTGCAGAAGAAGAGATCCACCCGAAATTATCGCGCAGAAATTGCACAGCAGCACCTGCTATAAATGCAGCACCTTCAAGACAAAAAGTACGCGTGTTTCCTTCTGAATAGGCAACTGAAGTTAACAGCCCCTTGTCTGAGAAGACCGGAAATGAACCCGTGTGCATCAACAAAAACGCACCTGTCCCGTAGGTTATTTTACCTTCGCCACGACGGACACAGCGTTGTCCGAAGAGTGCTGCCTGCTGATCGCCCACACAGCCCATGATGGGAATGCCATCGGGCAAGCCGGGCACCTGCGAAGTTTTTGCAAAAAGATCGGAGCTCGAATTAATGGTGGGCAAGCAATTCAAAGGCACTTCAAAAAGTGAGGCCAATTCACTGTCGAATGCGCCTGTTTCGAGGTCGTAGAGCATGGTGCGGCAGGCATTGGTGTGCTCTGTTACGAATTCTTTGTGGTTACTTAATTTGTAGATGATCCAAGAGTCGATGGTACCCAGACAGAGTTCGCCCGAGGCTGCCCATGCCGCTGCCTTTGCATTGTTCTTTAAGAGCCATCTCATTTTAGTTGCGCTAAAATAGGGATCCATCACAAGCCCGGTTTTACGCTGAACCGAAGCAGCGATGTCCGTTTTGGAGCGCAGCGTTAAACAGAAATCTGCCGTGCGGCGATCTTGCCAAACAATGGCATTGCCCACCGTTTCGCCCGTTTTGCGATTCCAGCCAACGACGGTTTCGCGTTGGTTGGTGATTCCAATGGCAGCAATTCGATTGAGCATGCGGCCCATATGCGCCGAAGATGTCACTTCCCAGGCTTTTTGAATGGCCGTAAGAACGCTTTGCCAAATCGACTCTGGATCGTGTTCGACGAGCCCTGGGCTCGGATAATGCTGCGGAAACTCCACCTTTTCGTTCCCTAAAAGGGCGAGGGTGTCAAAGTCAAAAAAAGCCGCTGTACTTCCCGTTGTGCCCTGGTCGATTGCAAGTATCATGGGTTTCATGGTGAGACGTCCCTTATGGTTCATCGGAGTTGGCAGCGAGGATAAACGTGTGATTGAAAATGTGCAAGGCTCCGTAGAAGCTCCTTTTTATAATTACTTTGACTTACTCCCAACAAAACGAAAGGCTGGATTTTTTTTGTGGCCTTCTCTTGAAGGTCCGGAAATCTCGGACAAAGAGCGGTTACTTTTACAGGAATACCGGCCAAGCGGAATCGTTCTTTTTCGCCGAAATCTCGTTTCACTTGAACAAGGCAGAAGGTTGGTTGGAGAATTAAAACACCTCTTGCGGCAAGACGAAGGGCCCTATTTTTTCGAGCCCCTGATTGCCATCGATGAAGAAGGTGGAAAAGTGGCGCGGCTTCCGAGCCCCGTTCCGCGCGGACGCCCCGCGCTTTCTTTTTTTGAGCAAAATGATGTGCAAGGGCTGCGTGAACAAACACTGCTCCAGGCCATCGTTGCGAAGGCTTTGGGAATCAACTGCATTTTGGCCCCCGTTGCCGATATCCTCACAGAACCCGAGAACCCCGTCATGGGAGATCGGTGCTTTGGCACCGATTCCGCAAGTGTTTCTTATTTTGCAGAAGTCGTTGCGCGCACCCTTTTGCAAGAAGGTGTGTTTCCTTGTGCAAAACATTTTCCAGGACATGGCAATACTCGGACCGACTCTCACAAAGAATTTGCACAAAGCTCTGCGGATTTACCAACGCTTTTAGTCAGAGAATGGGCACCTTTTGAACACCTTTTTAAATGCGGTGTTTCGTTGTGCATGACGGCCCACGTGGTTGTGCCTTCCGTTGATCCCCATAAACCCGCAACGCTCAGTTCCATTTTTCTCAAAGATTGGCTCCGCAAAAAGCTCAATTTTCAAGGCTTGATTCTTTCAGACGACCTTCGTATGAATGCCATTGCAGAATACTATGGTGTAAAAAAATCTAATCAAGAAGCAGATATTTTGGATCAAAAAGCTATGAAAAATGTGCAAAATTCAGATGACTTCCTTGCAAAGGCTGCTTTAGACGCCATGGATGCGGGTGTTGATATTTTATTGAGTTGCCAATCTGTGGTGCGCGAAAAAGTCATCCTTGAAGCCCTGGCCCAAAGGCTTTCTACCGCAGAAAAGAATACCGATTTTGTAAAGTCTGCCGCCCGGATTGTAAAAATACTGAAGCAGCCCTTACTTTAATCCAACACAATTCCAAACCCCACAAGCAAACCCTCTGCATCAAGTAACGTAAATTTAGCCCCTCTTATTTGATTTTGGGTGGGGTCGATTTGATAGTTTTTGGCCGCACGAAAATCCGCCTTCAAAAGCTTGCACTGATTAAAAAGCGTTCCTGCCAAATCAGAGCCTGCAAACTCAGTCTCGCTTAAATCCGATTCCTGGAAATCCGCCTCTGTCACACGGCAGTTTATGACTTTTAAGCTTTTCAACTTCATGTTCCGAAAACTTGAGAGACTCATGTTACAGTTCTCAAAACGTCCACGCAGCTCTTCAGCAATCGACCAATTGACTCCAAGCAATTTACAATTCTTAAATATGGACTTCACAAATCGTGTGTTTGCAACATTAATGTTACTTAAATCGCACTCAATAAACGTGCAGTCTGTAAATCTTGCCCATGCAAAATCTCGCTCAGAAAGTTTGCATGCCGTAAAATGACAGTTTTCAAAAATACTTTTTCTGAAGTCAACGTCGTTTAAATCGTCTGCTTGAAATTCTTTCTCCTCAAATTCTTTTGCGTCAGAACTGCCCATGTTACTCTTCATTCTTTGAAAATTTGTTTATTGAATTGGTAAGTCTTCAAGACGTGGTGGACAGCCCCCAGGTCGACCTTCTTTAATACCAAATTTGGAATAATGATTCAACGCCGTACTTTCATTTATTCCGGAAGGTCGTAGGTCAGGGTTGGAATCAAGGTAATGTCGTGCATCGAAGTTGCATCGAGCATTAATAGACAGTTTTTTCAGCAGTGCGTTGCGAGGGTCCGTTTACTCATTAAAGAACGTGTCGGTTTCTTTTTTAAAGAAACGATAAATTTGTTACGTATGCGGCATGACTGCGTTAATTGGGGAGGGTTGAATTCAGTCTCGGCAGAAGAAACGTAAATGCTTCAATTGTGATTCGAGTCAGTTGTCACCTTAAATCGCCGCTTTATTTGTCCCTGGGTATTTTTTCACGGCTGCGAGAGTCCATTTTTGAGCGGTTGCTCAAAAAATCCTTGACTTTACCATTCACGGAATCTAAATAGTTGAGCGGTCCCTCAATTATTGGGCTTGTAGATCGATTTTCAGAGCTCGCGGGAAATTTGCTGATGGACGGCGTTAATGTCGGTGCGGTCACTTGCACCGATGCAGAAGGGAATTGAGTTTTGGGTCGGACTAAAGAGTTTAGAGAAGGTGCGGCTCTCACAAAAGCAATGCATGTGTTTTGGGAAAAAGGTTATGATAACTCTTCTCTCAAAGAGTTGCTCGACGAAATGGGAATCCTTAACGGATCATTTTATCATGCCTATCGCAGCAAAAAAAATCTCTTTCTCGCCGCGCTCAAATTCTATGAAGACGACTTTGCAAAGAAGCGGTGTGAGCTTTTTAATTCTGACCTCGAATTCAAGATCCGTGTGCGGTATTTGTTCACGCACGTCTTCAATCGCCAAAATGATGCGGTGTGCCCACGAGGCTGTTTTTTATTTAACAGTGTTTCGTCAGAGTCAATCAAGGATCTCGACATTTATAAACTCGTTCAGCACGCCATCGAGGAGTTTGAAGGATTTTTAGAAGTCGAAATTCGAAAAGCCGTGCAAAAAGGCGAAGTCGCAGCTGAGGTCGACCCAAAAATCACTGCGGCTCTCCTCATCGCCTACATGCAGGGCATGATGAATCTCAGCGTCCTCAATTACGACGACGTAAAATTTCGAAAGCAGACGGAATATTTTTTGACGTCGTTAGGAATCTAGGACAAATGGCACTCACTGAGTGAAGACGCTCATCCCTCCAAAATCTGGCTTAAATGGAGAAAGAACGTATCTTGGGGCGGCTGTACCCCGTTCATAAAAGAGTGGTGAGCAGCTTGTCCGATAAGAAGTTAATTTTTAGAATTCAAATTTGCGCCAGACCTGGCGCAGGAAGGCGCGTATGGCTTTTTCTTCAACGTCATTGTTCAAGTCTGTTATGTTGGAATCATTGCCCGATCACATGCAAGCTGTAGAGCTGCTTTCCTACGACGAAAATTCTCCAAATATCCAAATCACGCAAAAGACAATTCCTCGTTTGCTTGCCAACCAAGTGCTTGTCAAAGTGGCCGCGGCACCCATCAACCCTTCCGATCTCATGTTCATGAAGGGACTTTATGGTTTGAAGAAAAAACTTCCCGTGGTGCCTGGCTTTGAATGCGCTGGAACAGTCGTTGCTGTGGGCGAAGGCGTGATTGCCAAGCTGCTTCTGGGGCGCAGGGTGGCCTGTGCAGGTTCGGACAAAGGTGATGGAACATGGTCGCAGTTTGTCGTCACCGATGCCTTGCGCTGCTTCCCACTGTCGTCAAAAGTCAGCGATGAACAAGGCGCCATGATGATCGTCAATCCGCTCACGGCATGGGCTCTCGTTGATCGGGCTCGCACCGAAGGACATGCGGCGTTCGCGCAAACCGCAGCGGCAAGTGCCTTGGGGCGCATGATGATCACGCTCGCAAAAAGAGCAGGATTGCCTTTGGTCAATATTGTGCGACGCGAAGAACAGGCCCAGTTGTTGCGCGATCAGGGAGCCGACGAAGTGCTCGTCAGCGCCGACCCAGATTTCCATGAACAACTCCATGCGACCTTCAAGAAATTGAACGTTACGTTAGCTTATGACGCCGTTGCGGGGGCCTTGACCGCCGATCTGATCAGCGCTGTTCGCCCCAAGGGAACAGTCGTCGTATATGGCGCACTGTCAAAGGAGGATTGCCAAGTTTCGGCCGCCGATCTCATTTTCAAAGGAAAACATCTTGAAGGATTTTGGCTCAGCTCACTTTTCGAACCGCGCAAGCTCCCCAAGCTCCTACGCGCAGCTTATGAAGTTCAAAAGCACCTTTTGCAGAACGAGGCCGTCAGCGTCCAAGCTAAATTTCCGTTCCAAGATGCCGCGAAAGCCATTGCGTTGTACGAAAGTGACATGACAAAAGGAAAAGTCCTTCTGCAATAATGGGCGGTGAGGGTTGTTACGTGGGAGGTAGGATGGCAAGACGAAAGGACCCAAAAGACGCTCTGTCCCCGCGCACAAGGGCACTCCTGCGCCTTGTCGAGAAAATCCTACTGGATGAGGACGGCATCCGCGTTAAGCACATGTTCGGACACCGCGCGTACCTTTCGGACAACTGCAACACTTTTGCGTTGCTGGGCGAATGGGGATTCGCTCCCAAAGTGGGTCTCGACGGACGGAGTGAGGCCGACCCTGATTCAGCGCTGCCCCCGGCGCCTGTGCTCATTCTCGTTCTGGACAAACCAGATTCGGATACGCTCGAAGCCGCAGGCGGCGCGAGGTTTGCACCCGGAGGCACCCGCCTCAAGTGCTGGACACTCGTTCCCGAGATTTTTCTCGACGACGAGGATGAGCTTGAGAAGCTGCTCCGAAAAGCTCTCGCTCATGCAAACGGGAGGCCAGCCAAAGTTCTCAAGAATATTACTCCCTACTTGCGATAGGTGCAGAAGGTGGGTAGAGAGAGTCTGTTACCCAGTTTTCCCCCTGGCACTTCAAATTCCGGTGTTTGAAACTGTTTGGATTCGTCAGATTGACCTCTCTGCTACTTTTGTCTGCGGCATCCTGCGACGCCTGTGCTTTCACATTTACGCGTTATCGGGACCAAAGCGTTCACCTTACGGTTCCGGCTTTCTGGATTCGCTGTTTACGCTTCAACCCCTTTGTTACCTAAGGGGCTGCATGACTTGCTACATAATGGAGCTGACTTCTCCTTTCATGGTAACTCTCACTTGCAAGGCAAGTGCGACTTTGCTTGGTGCACGCGGGATTGACGTAAACGGTGCGGTAGCCTTTTAAGTGCGCGAGCCCCAGTCGTTCAAAAACGGCATCAGCCTCATTTTTAATCTTTTTTTTGCTGAAAAAATTTATCCTTTGGCACTCAAGCTGCGGCGAGATTTGGCAGGTGTGAAGGATCCTCTAGTGAAGAAAAACGATCGTTTTCTTCCCTCGCATTCGGGGAGAAAATCGTCAACATGCATCCACCAATGCCGTAGCGTTAAACCTCGAAAGGGGATTTTCTTCCACAGAGTGGAAAATGTGCGTTTTAAGCCTTCTTTCCAATGCTGTTCTTGCCTGGAACGCGTGGTATATGCAAAAATCGGTGGACAGGCTCGCAGAAAAAGGGAACTCGTTTTTCCCCTGAAATATTTTCGCAAATCTTACCCATCATGCATGAACATGTGATTCTAAGTGGGAGCTATGAGTTCAAAAAATTGAGAGCGGGCGCCGAATCTAAAGAATAGTCATTGCGTACAATCTTGTGCATCTTATTTCATAAAAAACTCGGATTCGTTGTAAAATCTGGTAATTTCGTATTACTCATTGGCCGGGTAGAAGAGAGGGATTTCTCCCTCTCAACCCCCACAGATCCGGCCGTGCCCAATTAAGGCAGCGGGCTCTTCATGTCATGGTTTTGCTAAAAGCAGCAGAGTAACGATGGCTAATCGATGAGCTGTGAGTTTTGGGCAGATTTTTAACGATTTTCCAGAAGCGATCCCAGGGCATGTCGTTTTGCCTAGAGCGACGATTGAGCCACCTTCTCCACAGGCGATGAGCAAAGTATGTGAAGCTCGATATTGCCTTTGAGTTCCCTGGAATGCCAAAATACTCAATGTGGCCTCGAATCTTCATAGACAGAACAGCGTGCTGTTCCTCAATGGAGTGGTGCCTGTTTCATACACCACAAGTTGATTTGCGTTAATGCTCTGGTGAATCTGTCTCTCGCCGTCTTGGCTTTCACGGCCCATTTCTCTTTATTTGTCCTACCCCAGTAAAAGGTGAACCCCAGGAAGTCGAAAGTTTCTCTCTTTATTTTCCTCGGAACCTTAAGCTCTTCAAGCCTTGGTCGTGGAAAATAGAAATTTCGGGTCTTCTCTGGATGCAGTGTCAGTCCGAATTTGCCAAATCTCTTTGGCAATACGTCCATAACGCTTTCCATATCTTCTTTGTTCTTGAATCCCATGACAAAGTCGTCACAGTATCGAGCCAAGAAGCATTTTCCTTTCATTCTTGGTTTTACTACTTTCTCAAACCATAAGTCTAAGACATAGTGCAGATATATATTGGACAAAATCGGGGAAAGGAGTCCCTGAACGCAATTGACACTTTTTCATTTACTCGTATCATATCTCTTTGTAATCACAAGATTTATAGTGAAGGACGCAGATTCGCTGTTTACCGATGGG
>JBIIEI010000059.1:0-33419 GCA_044237915.1 Silvanigrellaceae bacterium
CTCTGGCTTTTTTATTTATTTGTCAAAAATTATGCTCATTTAGGCAATTCGATAATGTGGCCGCATTTTAGGTACCAAATCTGTTACTGAAAAATATTTCGGATTTAGACGTTTTTCGGCAGACCAGGCTGAGTGCCCCTGCCGACTTTCTGCAATGGACGCATTGGTCCATGAAGAAAGCGGTAGGGGCCGAAAACGAAGCTGTCGGCGATTTATTGAAGCAGCCCTCAATATTTTATGAAAAAGAGTAACACACACCTTCCATCTTTTAAAATGGTGCTGTTTAGTAATTTTAAATTTCACCCTGTACATTAAAAAAATGGGATCTCACTCTAGATAGAGATCGCTCTGCAGCGTAGAGATCACACTGCAACGCAACCAAAGGACTACTCATCCTTGACAAAAACCAATCCATAGTAAAACGTGCTACAATCTTCGGTTTCAATCAATTCAAGCGAGAGTCAAGTGAAAGCAATAGTTATTGGACTCGGTTCAATGGGCAAGCGTCGGATCCGCTGTCTTCAGGCCCTTGGTATAAGGGATATTGATGCTTTTGACATTCGGGAAGACCGGCGAAACGAAACAACTCAAAAGTATGGTGTTACTGCACTCAATAAACTTCCCGATGCGGAACAATGGAATTATGATATAGCCATCATTTCTTTGCCTCCGCAATTGCATTTTCAATGCATGGAAATGTGCATTGAAAGAAAGACTCATTTCTTTGTAGAAGCCAGCGTCCTTGACGAAGGCCTTGCTGAACTCGGCAGAAAAGCAAAATCACTCAAGGTTGTTGCAGCCCCTTCGGCGACTCTGCTCTTTCATCCGGCCATTCAGGGCATCATCTCTGCTGTCAAAGGCGGAAAAATCGGATCCATCAGCCATTTCATGTATCAAAGTGGACAGTATCTTCCCGATTGGCATCCTTACGAACCCGTAGCAGACTACTATGTTTCAAATAAACAGACCGGTGGAGCACGGGAAATCGTGCCCTTTGAAATGACTTGGCTCGTTCAATGTTTCGGGTGGCCCCGCGAAGTGTTTGCATCCGTCGAAAAAACCATCGAAATCCCAGGTGCACCAGAAATCGATGACACCTATAGCTTACTTATGAAGTTTGCAGGTTTCTCAGGTTCATTGGTGGTTGATGTCGTCGCTCGCGCTGCAACCCGGAGAATGATTATCAACGGAAGCGAAGGTCAGATCCGATGGGACTGGGATGACGATCACATCAAACTGTTTACGACTCAGGCTGGAAAATGGGAGAACTTGTCCTACGAGAAGGGCAAAAGTGAATCAGGTTATAACGCGAATATCTCAGAGTCGATGTACGTAGATGAAATATGTGAATTTATTGCTGCGACCCAAGGTGGAGAATATCGCAATAATTTAGCCGACGATGCAGCAGTCCTTTCTATTCTCTTTGCTTCTGAAACCGCCTCTGCAGAAGGGAGGAAGGTATGTTTCCCAAGGTGATAGGCATTGTGCCCGTCAGACTGGGTTCTTCTCGTTTGACAAAGAAACACCTCCTCGAAGTTTCAGGCCGTCCACTTCTTCATTGGCTCTTGCTGCGCCAAAAACATTGGATTCAGCAGCGAAATGCTCAGTTGGAAATTGTTGTCGCGACAACAACTGAAGCAGAAAATGATATTCTTCATTCTGTGTGCGGTGAAATTGGAGTCAGAGTTTTTCAAGGTAACGTCCACAATATTCCAAAGCGGTTTCTTGAAACGACAGAAAAGTTTGAAGCTGATGCGGCGCTTATTATTGATGGCGATGACGTTGCCGTTTCTGCAGATGCTGTTCTTTCGGTTCATCATTTTCTGACGAGCGGCTGGAACTTTGTCACCACGGCTGGTTTACCCTTTGGAATGAATGTGAGCGGTTATTCGACTTCACTTCTTCGCAATTGCCTTTCAGATAATGAAGCGAAGGTTTTGGAAACAGGTTGGGGTAGAGTTTTTTCAAAGCATCAACCTGTTCGCATTCAGTTTCCAGAACATCACCTGCATCAAATGCTCAGGCTTTCACTTGACTACCCTGAAGATTTTAAATTCTTTGAATCACTGATTGGCCATAACTCAGATTTTTTTATCAAGGCTTCAGATCGAAATATTCTTGATTATATTGAACAACATAAGTTGTATCTCTTAAATAAATCTGTTCATGAGAAATACTGGGAAAATTTTAATAGAGACCTGGAAGCCGAGACCAAGGGACAAAAAAATGCCTAAAAGCACCCATTCTTCGCCTGCGCTCGTTCCCAAAAGGTACGTCCTTTTCTATGAAGACGTCTTTACAGAACGAGATTGGCTGCGATATGGTTGTCATGATTTTTTGAACTCCGGAATAGATGTTTGCGTCTACGACATCAGTCGCATCGCTTTTGGGACTTTGTCTAAAAATGTTCCCTCCGATTCGAGGCATTTTGCACTTCATGTCTCTCGAATTGAAACCGAGAATGAACTCAAAACGGCAGTTTCCACTTTAAATCAACAATCTGATTTCATAGTTGTCGTTTGTGGATTGAAAGCAGAAACTGTTCCTTTCTATCAGCTTCTTAAAAAATTCAATGTTCAATACTACGTGCTCTCCCTTGCTCCCTTGCCAATGTCTACGGCAGGAGCAAATTTAGGAAATTTTCTCAACAGCCCGTTGGATTTTTTGAATCTGCTTTTATTATCGTTCTCCTTAAAATCCCGGTTCCTTTTGTCCAAAATAAAAAAATTGCTCCATACCCACTTGAAGGGGCTTCAGCCTCCCATCGGTTTAATTCATGCTGGAACTCAAGTCGCAACGCCCTATTGGCCAATTCCTCTGTATTTACAGAATCGGATTTCGGTAGGCTCCTTTGACTTTTGCCAATATGTCGACATAGAAGCTCAAGTTCCTACTCACCCCAATGAGCCCTATTATTTATTCGTCGATGAAGGGATGGTGATCCATCCAGATTTCAAATTGCACAATATTAAACATGCCATTAATGAAGACAGTTACTTTAGTGAATTAAAACTGTTCTTTGATTTTATAGAAAAAAAATACAACACGCGCATCCTGATTGCCGGACATCCAAGGTGTAAGTACGCTGATCAACAGAAATGCTTTGGCAATCGAGAGGTCATCTATGGGAAAACCCCTCAACTGATTCGCGGCGCGTCCCTCATTATCGCTCATGCAAGTACAGCATTAGGCATGGCAGCCCTTTTTGCAAAACCCGTACAGGTCATTCGTACACACGAACTCAAAACCGGCCATATGTCCCAAGCGATTCTACTCATGGCCTCTTGGTTTTCTGCCAAAATTATTAATATTTCACAACTTAACAACGACACAAGCCTGACGCCCTGCACGAATCCACAACTCAGGCAACGGTTTATTAAAACGTTTATGTCTATGGATTTCGATAATAAAGTTAAAGCTTGGCCTCTCATCATTAAGTCATTAAAGAAAGAAATTTGACAATGGGGTTCAGTGCATTTTCTCCACGTAAGCTTAAAGCCTTTCTTGGCACAACAGCTCTCGCATGGACCTTCAGCTCGATCGCTGTAGGAATCGCACTTACTTTTGTTGAAGCGGCTTTAGCTGGACTCGTTCAGTTATTATTGAAGGCGCTCCACCTCACAGATGCGAATATTTCCTTGCCTTTCGGGCTCAGCAGCTGGGAACTTTCATCGACTGCCATTTGCCTGATGATTGTCATCACGGGAACTATACGATGCATCGCTCTGCTCCTCGGACAATACAGCGCAAATGCCTCCCATGATGCTTTAAATGCACGTCTTCGCTATTGGGTCATTGAAGCTTTGCTTTGCAATGAACAATCGGGAAAACTGAGTTCCTCGTGGGCTCAAACCTGTGTGGGCGAGGTTTTTCCGAAAGCTGCGAGCTTTTTTCACTCGGCAGTCATCCTTGCTCCTTTAGTTGTCCAAATTACAGGGCTGACTTTTGTCATGCTCAATCTCTCGGTTTACGAGACCCTCATCGGTCTTTCAGGTTTAGGGTGCGTCGGGTTTGGTGTTTTGTACATCAATCGAAAAATTAGGCACTACTCCGCTGGCCTCGTGACAGAACAGCATGGCCTGGTGCGCGGCATCAACCGCGTGACTCGCAATTGGCTTTTGGTCCGCATTTTCAAGACTCAAAATATTGAACTGCAAAATATCGAAAAGCACATCATCGAGTATAGCAAACGGTATAGATTTGCCTCTTTTTTAGGCGGGCTAGGCAGCGTATTGCCGCAGTTTTTTGGAGTCATTCTTTTAACAATCATCATCATTGTTCACCTGAAATGGCCCCAAAGCTCAGGCTCAGATTTTCTTGCGTTTCTTTATTTATTTTTGCGTTTTGTAACCTCCCTTGGTTCCGCCGCATCGCAATCAGCAGCGTGTAGCCAATACTTTCCGAATTTTGTGCAGGCATTTACAGAGTTTCATAGCTTATCGTCTGATCATTTTCGAACTGCAAGGGAAAACTCTCCAAGTGCAGTTCAAAAAATCCAACCCGTGGCCCCCACACTCAAGGTCGATGAAAGTCTGCCATTCGTGGAAATGAAAAACGTTTCCTTTGCCTGGTCGAGTGAGGGTCCCACTGTCATTAAAGACTTTAGCCTCACCATCGAGCGCGGAGCGCAGGTTGGGATCGTGGGCCGAAGCGGTGCAGGAAAGTCGACGCTTCTGTCGCTCATTTTGGGAATCATTCATCCCGTTCAAGGAACAGTGTGCGTGTGTGGAGTTCCACCATCGGAATTCTTTGACCTGCCCGATGCACGGATTGGCTTCGTAGGCCCCGACCCTTTTCTCATCGATGGAACCATCCGAGAAAATCTTTGCTACGGACTCACCGAAGTGCCTTCCGAAGAGGTGCTTTGGAAATTTCTTTCTCTTGTTTCGTTAACAGCTGATTTACGCACTCTTCCCTTGGGCCTTGAACATCTCATTGATGAAACGGGGCAAGGTCTTTCGGCAGGGCAAAAACAGCGCTTAGCGATTGCCAGGGCGTTACTGCGTGAACCCCTCTTCTTGATCTTGGATGAAGCATCTGCAAATTTAGATGAAAAGACGGAGTTGGAAATTGCAGAAACATTGCGTAGCATCAGAGGCACCTGCACAACTCTTATTGTGTCGCACAGACCTGGCATCTTAACTTTTGCCGACATGCGTATTGAACTTCAAAATCTTCGAAATTGACCAGAGGGTGGAAACGAGATGGCGAGTAGTCTATTTCTAGTTACAGCGCGCTCGGG
Organism: Silvanigrellaceae bacterium; assembly: GCA_044237915.1. Taxonomy (GTDB): domain Bacteria; phylum Bdellovibrionota_B; class Oligoflexia; order Silvanigrellales; family Silvanigrellaceae; genus JBIIEI01. The sequence continues at coordinate 5,243 of JBIIEI010000059.1, forward strand.
CTCGAAAGGCGTCCCGGGCAAAAATATTATGAAGTTTAATGACATTCCGTCCCTTGGGATGCGTATTATTTCTGCACAAAAAAGTGGTGTTGAAGGCGATATCGTCTGCAGCACCGACTCTCAAGAATATGCAGACATCGCACGCCACTATGGAGCGCAGGTTCCCTTTCTTCGTCCTCCCGAGCTGTCCACAAGCGAAGCTCTTTCAATTGATGTGATTTTACATGCACTCGATTGGTTGGAGAAAAACCAAAACAAAACCTACGAATGTGTTTACTTGCTCGAGCCGGCTTCGCCGTTTTGTCGTCCATCCGACATCCTTGCTGCCTCAGCGCTTCTTGCAAAACCCCATGCTCAGTCCGTAGTCACTGTCCGGCATTCCGAACCTAACCCCATCTTTGTCTCGCCCCTTGAATCTGATGGAAGATATCCTTTTTTAGGAAGCAGGTTGGCGGCGCTCAAAGATACGAGGAGACAAGCGTTCGAAGATCAGTACACCCCGAGCGGGTTACTCTATTGTTCGAAGATCGAATCATTAAAAGAGTATCGAACTTTCTATACCGATCGTACTTATGCCATAATTTCTGATAGATTCCATTCCATCGAAATCGATACTCCTTTTGATTACCAAATGGCAAAAACGGCATGGGACAGTAATCTGATTGAGAAACATCACTGGCTAGGAGGCAAACCGTGAGCGGTGACAGAAATAAAGAACTCCAGAAACTTGCGCACAAATACATTCCAGGTGGGGCACACACTTACTCACGAGGAGACGATCAGTTCCCTGAAAATGCGCCCAAGATCCTTTCCAGAGGATTAGGTTGCTATGCCTGGGATGCGGATGGCAATCGATTTCTTGATTATGGAATGGCACTCAGGTCTGTGACGCTGGGATACGCGCACGAAGCCGTGGGACGTGCCGCCATGGAAGAAATTAAAAAAGGAAACAACCTCACCAGAGCTTCAGAAACAGAGATCATGGCTGCACAGGCCCTCTGCGAAACGATCCCTGGTGCCGACATGGTCAAGTTTGCAAAAAACGGTTCGAATGTTGTCACCGCAGCGACAAAGCTGGCACGGGCCTACACGGGCCGCAAGATGATTGCCCGCTGTGCACAACATCCCTTCTTTTCATTTGATGACTGGTTTATAGGCAGCACGGTCGTGACTTCTGGAGTCCCCGAAGACATTTCAAAGCTCACGCTGCAATTCAACTTTAATGATTTAAATTCCGTGAAGGCGCTCTTTGATCGCCACCCCAACGAGATCTCTTGCATTGTGATGGAACCCGCGACCAGCGTTGAACCCGAGCCTGGGTTTCTGCAAGGCCTCATCGATATTGCACACAAGCATGGCACCGTGGTGATCTTTGATGAAATGATCACAGGTTTTCGCTGGTCTCTGAAAGGTGCATGCGATTTTTACAACGTTAAGCCCGATTTGCTCACGTTTGGAAAGGCGATGGCAAATGGATTTTCGGTTGCTGCACTGGCAGGCAAACGAGAAATCATGGAACTCGGCGGACTCAACCACGACCAAGATCGCGTGTTTCTCCTTTCATCGACCCACGGTGCAGAGATGAGCAGTTTAGGCGCGCTTCTTGAAGTCATGAAAATCTATGCAACTGAGTCTGTGACAGAGCACCTTTGGGACTACGGAAATAAGCTCATTCGCGGATTGAACGATGCTGCAAAAACGGCAGGAATGGGAGAATTTTTTCGGGCAGAAGGCGTTGCGTGCAGCCCACAATATGTCGTTAAAGATGCTTCCGGCCAGGTTTCTTTGCCCTTAAGAACGCTGTTTTTGCAAGAAATGCTCAAACATCAGGTGCTCATGCCCTGGATAGCGCTTTCAACCGCCCATGGCGAAATGGAACTTGAAAAAACCCTGAATGCGGCTCTTGAAGCATTGAAGGTCTGCAAGAAAGCGTTGGACAACGGTATTGAAAAATACCTCGTTGGACCCGCAGTCAAGCCTGTTTTTAGACGAAAGAATTAAGAAAGAGATCGAGGCTAATATGTCAAGTTTACTTCGTTGCAAAAAATGTTTACTTCCTGAAACATACGAAACTATTGTTTTTGATGACAAAGGTATTTGTAATATCTGTCGTCAATCCGAATTTAAAAATGAAAAAATCGATTGGACATCAAGGCGAAAAGCTTTAGATTCTCTTGTCGAAAAGTATCGTGGCAAAGCAGACTACGACTGTATTATTCCGTTCAGCGGCGGAAAAGACAGCACCTTTCAACTCTATTGGCTCATGAAGGAATACAACCTTCGCCCCCTCGTTGTGCGCTTTAATCATGGCTTTATGCGCCCAGTCATTGCAGAAAACAACGAAAAGACTTTTAAAAAGCTTGGGGTCGATGTCCTTGAGTTCACGCCCAACTGGAAAATTGTAAAAAAGCTGATGCTTGAATCCTTCCGGCGAAAAACGGATTTCTGCTGGCATTGCCATACGGGAATCTATTCGTATCCACTGCGCGTAGCTGTGCGTTACAAAATCCCCCTCGTCTTTTGGGGAGAAACGCAATCTGAAATCACCGCGTACTATACTTACGAAGAAAACGAAATTGAGTACGAAGACGAACGACGATTTAATAAGATTCGTAATTTAGGCATCGCAGCCGACGACATGGTTGGCATGATCAGCACGCCTGAAGATCCCGTCGATCGCCGCGATCTCCTTCCGTTTACTTATCCAAGCCTGCGTGAGTTGCGTGAGATCGACTACTGCTCAGTCGCTCTGGGAAGCTTTATTCCATGGGACTACGTTGAAAATACGAAACTCATCAGCGACGCTTTGGGATGGAAAACCGATGCTCTGGAAGGAGTTCCGACCAAGGTCAATACCCATTGCGAAAAAATCGAATGCTTTATGCAAGGCAGCAGAGACTACATCAAATTCTTGAAGCGTGGGTATAGCCGCATCAATCAACTCGTCGCCTTCCAACTCAGAAATGGAAGAATGACGATGGACGAAGCGCTCAAGAATCTCGAACTCGAAGGCCAAAGAGCACCCTCGCTCGATATTTTCCTTGAATATGTGGGCTTGACAGAGGCGGAATTCAACGAAATCGTAAAAGCTTCCGAAGTATTTCCCTACAAGCATGACTATTCAAAAGTAACTGAAGCTGATAAAACGTGGGATTTTGACAAGTGGTACCGCGAGGACAACCGAAGACCATGAAGATTGGAATCGTCGATTACGGAATGGGAAATCTTCATTCCGTGCACAATGCACTCTTTCACCTTGGATTTGATGCAGACCTCGTTTCAACTCCAAAAGAGCTTGCAAATTGTGAACGCCTGATACTTCCTGGTGTGGGCGCCTTTGCCCAGGCCATGGCAAATTTGCATGCCTTAAATTTGGTTGAATCCATCAAGTCCTTTGCACAATCGGGCAGACCTCTGCTCGGTGTCTGCCTTGGAATGCAGCTTTTGGCTTCCGAAGGGTTTGAGTATGGGCGAACCGAGGGGTTAGGCATCATCAAAGGAAAAGTGGTCACCTTAGACACCCAAGGGCGTCGCCTCCCCCATGTGGGCTGGAATTCGGTGGCCATCCAAAAACCACATCCCCTGTTTAAAACTCAAACCAAAAAAGCTGATTTTTACTTCGTTCATTCCTATCATTTTGTGACAGAAGATCCTGCGGATGCACTGACCACCACCGAATATGGCGAAAATTTTATCTCATCTGTTTCAAGAGATAATGCTGCGGGCGTTCAGTTTCATCCTGAAAAAAGTCAAGAGCATGGACTCCGACTCCTCGAAGCCTTTTGCATGTGGAGCGTGTGATGCTGAAAGTAAGACTCATCCCGACGCTCCTTCTTAAGGGCGGCAGAATGGTAAAAAGCCGCCAGTTCGACAACTTTCGAGATGTCGGCGATCCCGTTTCTGCAGCCAGGATCTACGACGCCCAAAATGCGGACGAACTTGTTTTTTTAGATATTGAAGCCTCACGAGAAGGCAGGGGAAGTTTGCTTCCCCTCATTCAAAAGGTCTCAAAAGAATGTTTTATGCCGCTGAGTGTCGGTGGAGGCATTCGAACCTTTGAACACGCCCAAGATCTCTTTAAAAATGGCGCGGATAAAGTTGTCATCAACAGCGCTGTTTATTCGAATCCAGACCTCATTGGCCAAATTGCGGAATCATTTGGACAGCAAGCCGTCATCGTTGGAATTGACGTCAAGAAATTAGACAACGGAACATATACTCTTTTTTCGCACAGCGGTTCACGCCTCGAAAATGTGAGTTTACAAGAACATCTCGAAAGAGTTTGTGCACTCGGAGCAGGAGAAATCTTTATCAATTCCATCGACCGCGATGGCATGATGAATGGATACGACCTTGAACTTGCAAAGCTTGTTCACCAATGCGTGCGCATTCCCGTGATCATTTCGGGGGGCGCCGGACATTTTGGACATCTTCTCGAAGCATGGGAGGTGGGATGCGAAGCTCTTGCCATGGCAAGTATATTTCATTTCGGCGACAATAACCCCATCCGCGCCCGCACGTACTTGAAAACGCGTGGCGTTCCTGTCAAGGAAATTTAGCTCAGGAAAGAAATAGCGAATGGCATTCCAATCTTCATTAAGCCCACGAGAGATGACGGCATACCTCTGTAAGCAATTAAACGCCTTTTTTCCGGACAATCATCCGTTAAAAGAAACTGATCTCAACTCTTTTGTTGAAGAGGCTTACAGGCGCACCCAAAACTCGTTTTCAAATATAAAGAAAAAGTACTATATTGAAGGCCAGGATGTCATTTTTAATCACCTTCATTCCGACCAAATGGCAGTCTTTCTTTACTATGCGTCAAATTCTGCATTCAAAAAAGAAGGTCACACTCATTTACCATCAAAGATTTATTTACTGAATAAAGCTCTGCACGGGATGGATGCCTTTTACGCCGTTTCCCTTCCCGAAGTTTTTACCGTCGTGCATCCGGTAGGGACTGTTTTAGGCAATGCAAAATACGGCAATTTTCTGTGTGTGTACCAAAACTGCGGAGTGGGTTCTGATGAAGACGGCATTTACCCGACGTTTGGAGAGGGCATAGTTTTATATGCCAAAGCTTCGATCATTGGAAAGTGTCAAGTTGGAAATAACGTCGTCTTGGCTGCAAACACCTTTGTTCTCAACACCAATATTCCCGAAAACTCTGTCGTTGTTGGGCAATATCCAAACGTTGCATTGAAGCCCATTTCTCGTTCAGTAAAGGAGAGAGTCTTTGGACTCTAAAGCATCAAAAGTATTTATTTTTGCACCTTTTTATGACCACTGGGAACTGCAGTCGATGAGTGCAGAGATTCATGCCCGTTGCTTAAATCAAAGCGAAGAGGTCATCCTTCTGGATTGCCAGGAAGACTTCCGTTTCTGCTTGGTGAATCCTTTTCTGCTCCCTGAAAAGTGCAGCGCTTGCCGCAACGATCGAGCGAAATACGATGAAGTGATTCAAACGGTGTCGGAATCGCGAAAAATCAATACGAGCCGCATTCCTTTTTTGGATCTTAATGAGGCCGAAAAAAAGATCATCAACGAATATTGTCAAAAGGATTTTCCAGATAAAAAAAGCCTCGAAAATACATTTTTTGAAGATTTCGAAGTGGGCCTTGGAGTTTCTTGTTCGCTCATTTATCATCTGCAAGATCCAAGCCCCTCAATGTCTGCACACAAAAAATTAATTTCTTTGATGATGTATGATGCCTTAATGACATATTTTTCGCTCAAGCGGCAAATCGCACGGCACAATCCCCAAAAAATGTATATTTTTAATGGTCGGTTTGCAGTGACACGCGCAGCGCTCAGAGCCGCTCAGTCTGCAGGTTTAGAAGTTTTTTGTTACGACGACGTGAGCTACAAAGAAAAACGATTTGGACTTTCTCCCGGTGGAGCGATTCAGTCTCTGGATTTTCATAAACAAAATCTTCAGACCTACAAGCATCAACATGCCTCCAATGTAGAAAATCGCACGGCCGCTACGAATTGGTATGAGGAACGCTTCAAACGTGGTTCTGATTATACCAAGACGCATAAGTTAGGGCTTGTTCCGGCGGGGTGGTTAAATTCAAAAAAATTAAAACTCTCGTTGTTTATTTCATCTGAAGATGAAATCGAAACTTTTCCTGAATATCGGATGGCAGGCTATCGAAATCAGCTTGATTTTTTAAGCCAAATGTTTACTCACAGGGGATTAATGGATCGCATTACCCTGTGTATCAGAACACATCCCAACCTGAGAACGATGAAGAATGAACAGACCCAAGGTCTCATCGAACTCGAAAGAAAAAATCCAGAGGTTTTGTTTATTCGCCCGGGCGATCCGGTGAGTTCCTATGAACTGATCGAAAAAAGTGACGCTGTCTTAACGTATACTTCGACGGTCGGCATCGAAGCAGCATATGTGGGAAAACCATGTATCGTCTTTGGCGTCGCCCTCTACGAAGACCTTCCCGCCATTTTAAAAATCACCAGTGTTGAGGAATTGTACCAAACAATTTTGCGCATCGGCACGGGTTGGCGACCTGATCCAGCGCAACTTAAAGAAAGCGCACTTGTGTTTTCGGGCAGCTTTATCAGAACCAATGGTTTACCGATGATGTATTACCATAAAGAGGGTGCCGATAGAGGATTTTTCAAAAACAGTGAAGGAAAAATTGTTGCCGTTGCGCCTTCAATCATTCCCTCTCTGAGCACAAAAATTGCTCAAGATCCACGCATGCTCTTTAAAATCTTTATGCTGAGAAGTTATTTTATCAGTATCCTCCAGCGTTGGCTGGTCAAGAGATTCGATTTTCCCTACCTCAGGTTTCTTCATTTCAAACTTCGTGTAACATCTTGGCAGAATAAGCAAGGTTCCTCGTGAACATGAAAACAGGCAGGTATTGGGAGATTTCTGTGCATGAAGATTTTAATAACCTCTCCTTCGTTTGCAGAGCATAAGACTTTGATGGGTGAGCTGAGTCAGGCATGCGCTCCTTTTCCTCATGAAATCAGTATCGGCCTGTCGAAAGACGCTCCTTTATTGAATCACCTGAGCCGCTACCCTGCTGATGTGCTCCTTGTCGGTCTTGAAAAAATTGACGACGAAATCATGCGTGCGGCACCCCAGCTCAAGTTTGTCGCAAAATACGGAGTAGGCCTCGACAACATCGATACCGTTGCCTTGCAGGCGTGCGGAACTCAGATTGGTTGGACGCCTGGTGTGAACAAACGATCTGTTTCTGAACTTGTGCTGTCGTTTGCAATGGGACATTGCCGAAACGTTGTGCCGTCTATTCAACTCATGAAAAACGGCCAATGGGTAAAATCGGGGGGACGCGAACTCTCGGGAGTCACGTTTGGCATCGTGGGCCTTGGAAACATTGGGCTCGACCTCGCTCAATTATTGAGAGCTTTTGGAACCACTGTCAATTACTGCGATGTTCGCGACCGAAGTTCCGTTGCAGCGCCCCTCGGGTGCCATCCTGTTTCCTTTGAAAAAATCTTACAGACGTCTGACATCATCAGTTTTCACGTGCCCAGCTCTCCATCAACGCGCGGCATGCTCAATAAAGAGAACATTTCCCTTTTGCGTTCAGATGCTCTCGTCATCAATACATCCCGTGGTGATATTGTCGAATGGGATGCTCTTATTCATGCCGCCCAAAAGGGTTTCATAGGCGGTTTTGCAGCGGATGTGTATCCCACAGAACCACACGACGCCCGTTGGAGTACAGAGGCGAAAAACCTCTATTTTACTCCTCATATTGGCGGCAATTCGAAGGAGGCTGTTCTTGCGATGGGAAGAGCCGCCATTGGTCATATCAAAGAATTTCTTGCGAATAGATCTAGAGACGGAAGGTGAGCATGAAGGCTGAAAATCGAGTGATCATATTTGGGGGTTCGGGATTTTTGGGCAGTCATGTGGCAGATGCACTGACGGTGTCGGGATATGATGTTACGATCTTCGATCTTGTAACTTCTCCGTATTTGCAGCAAAATCAGAAAATGATTATGGGAAATATTCTCGATAAAGAAGCTGTTCTATCTGCATGTAAAGGAATGAAGTACGTCTTTAACTTTGCAGGTTTAGCGGACATCAATCAGGCAAAAGACGATCCCGAGCGAACGATTCTTCTCAATATTTTAGGCAATCAGCATATTCTTGAGTCCGCAAAACAATGCGGAGCAAAACGCTTTATTTTTGCAAGTAGCGTCTATGTTTATAGCGAATCCGGATCATTTTATCGGATCAGTAAACAAGCAAGCGAAAGAATTGTAGAGCTGTACTATGATAATTACGGACTCCCCTTTACCATCCTCCGCTATGGCTCCTTGTATGGCAGAAGGGCAGACTCAAGGAATTCTATCTATCGATTTTTGCATTCTGCGCTCACGAAAAAAATGATTTCGTACCAAGGTTCGGGCGATGAATTGCGTGAGTACATTCACGCCGAAGACGCTGCCCTCGCAACGGTAAAAACCCTTGAGCAAGAATTTGAAAATAAGCATGTTGTGCTCACAGGGCATCAGGCCTTTCGCGTGCGCGACATCATGACCATGATCGCCGAAATTCTTCCAGGGCCCATGGAACTCAATTTCGAAAACAAGCATGTTGAGGCTCATTATAATGTGACTCCCTATGCTTACAAACCCCGCGTTGGCAAGAAACTCGTTGTTAATCCGTTTGTCGATATGGGGCAAGGGGTTCTTGATTGTATTCATGAACTCGAAGAGCTGAATCCTCATTTTATTCCAAAGGACGAAAAACTTGAAATATGAGTTTTTGTCTTGGCCTTTTGGAAGTTCATGTCCCGCCTATGGCGGCGGCAAAGGCATTCACATTGAAAAAGATAAATCCCTCACCCAAGGCGATTCGTGCAATTCAATGTCCATTTCTTTTTCAAATCACTCAGGCACACATCTTGATGCTCCGCTTCATTTTATTGAAGGGGGTCGCACAATTGACGAGTATTCTGCAGGTGAATTGATTCATGAAAACCCTGTGGTGCTTGAACTCCCCCTCGAACCCGGACGTCTGATTCAACCCGAAGATTTTGACTTGAAGCGCTCGAACCTTGGCTCGCGCGACCCTGCGAGCATTGAAGCCTTGCTTTTAAAAACCGGCTTTTGCGAAAAGCGCATGACAGACAGCTATATCTATGAAGGTCCCGGCTTTAGCGGAGAATCAGCGCAAGCACTTTTGCGCCTTTTTCCTAAACTGAGGTTTCTGGGCATTGATTTTTTGTCTGTGAATCGATGGAAAAACCGTCCCGAAGGGCGCGCGGCTCATATGGTTTTTTTAGGTTACCGGGGAATGTTGATCTGTGAAGACATGGACCTTCGCTGTGTTTCTTTAAATAACGCACCTAAAACTCTCTTTGTCGCGCCACTGCGTCTCGAAAAAGGGGATGGAGCGCCTGCCACTGTTTTTGGCCTCTTCTAAAAAACGCAGGACAGTAAAAGTTGTATGAGGAGCGGACATGGACACCCAACTCGACCTGAAATTTATTCGCAGAATATTTGCATTTGCTGAAAATTATTCGACCCACATTACCAGCAGCCCAGCTGATATGCCCCCCTTTCTTTTTGAGAAACCACTGTGGTGCCTTGCGCACGAAAGCGAGTCTGTCGACATTGCCGCACTGTGTGGGGAAGGCGCTCAAATCTGGGGAGAACCCGAGCTCGCCATTCTGCTTGGCAAGGATGCAACGCCCCGGGGAGTGTGCTTGGCAAACGATATTACGATGGATCACCCCCGCTACAAAGGCCAGGATCACCACCTTCCGTTCTTTAAGGGTCAAAAAGGGTTCTGCCCTGTTTCTTCCCAATTATTTCCACTTTCAACACTCGAAAATTATGTGCTGGAAGGACTTCACGATGGCGTTTTACTGCGCAGCGGAACACCCGCACAGGAAATTCACCCTTGGAAATCGCTTTTAAAATGGCTTCAGGGCTGGCTCGAACTCCGGGAAGGAGATCTCATTCTGCTTGGTGCTCCTCGGAGAATTCGCGAGCGCATGTACGCTTGTCCAGGAACCGTTTTTGAGGCAAAACTCAATGGAAAAAGTGTGCTCACGACGAGGTTTGTATGAAAGCAGGAACACGTTCCGTTATTTTTGACTTCGATGGCGTCATCTGCGATTCGACGCGCGAATGTTTGTTTATGACGGCCCTCACGCAAGAATCCCGCGAAAAAAATCTGCCTCCTGCTGAACTGCTCAAAGGCTTTTCTCTTCAGCAAATGATGTCGAACTATGAAAATTTGCCGTTTCGGCAGGCCTTCGAAAAACACCGCAAGTACGTTCGATGGCCCAAAGAATACTGGTTCATTCTTGATGCCTGGGTGCGAGACCGAAAAAAGGTTGAATCCGTGGGCCTGAGCCAAGCTGATTTCGACGGTTTTGTTGCCAACACACCTCCCGAGGCCCTGCTTTTTGAGAAGCAGTTTTTTTCAACGCGAGATGCGGTTCGGGAAAAAGACTTTTCGGGTTGGATCAGTTTTTTTGATGTCTACTCCGACGTCATCGAGGGCCTCAAAGAATTTATAGCTCACCAAGAACTCATCATTCTTACGGGCCGAGATTCTGCCTCCACCCACGCCGTTTTGTGCGCTTCTGGGCTCGATGCCACAAGAATTCGAATCTTTGATGCCAAAACATACAAAAATAAGACTGCGGGCATGAAAGAGATTCTTTCACTGCTAAAAATAAATCCCCGCGATGTTGCAATGATTGACGACAACATTCAGCATCTTGCAGAATTGCATGAACTGGGCGTCCACGGCATTTGGGCAAAATGGGGTTATGTGTGTGATGAGCATTGGAGTCATCCCCACGTTGCCCATGTCACTGCCTGCGAGCGCGCCGGATGGAAACAGGTCGTTACGACGTTTTTGTCAGTTTAATTTTTAACACTTGCTGCTCTGTGAGGAATTCATGGAAAGAAGAATTGTCGTTGGCATCCCTGCGCGCATGGGCGCAAGCCGTTTGCCCGGAAAACCGCTGCGTAAAATCCTCGATCATACTCTGATTGAGCATGTCTTGCACCGCACGAAATTAGCGCGTTTGCCCCATGAAGTCTTTGTTGCGACCTGTGATGATGAAATTAAGAAAGTAGTTGAGGCCGCAGGCGGAAAAGCCGTGATGACGCGCCCAGAAATCAATCGACCTGCCCTGCGGGTCGCCGAAGCGATGAATGCACTCAACCTGAAGTCCACAGATATTATCGTCACTGTGCAAGGTGATGAGCCCCTCATTCGCCCCGAAATGATCGATTTGGCGATTCAATCGTTTCTCGAAAATCCAGATGACCTCTGCGTTTGTTTGATGGCGAAGTGCAATGAAGAAGAATGGCGCGATCCCAATGAAATTAAAGTGGTGTCGAACTTAAAAAGTTATGCCACCTATATGTCTCGCAGCCCCATTCCCTCCAATACACGGGGCATTCCAGGTCCAAGGTTCAAGCAAGTGTGCGTGTTTCCTTTTACGGTTGCGGGCATGCGCCACTTTTTAGATCTTCCCGAAGCTCCTTGCGAAGAGGCCGAATCCATCGAGCTTCTCAGAGGGATTGAACACGGCATGAAGATCAAAATGGTGGAAACAACTTGGACTACAAAATCCGTAGACACCGAAGAAGACCGTCAAAGGGTCGAACACATGATGCGAGAAGATGATCTTTATCCAAAATATCGTGAGAAGCGCATATGAAAAGCCAAATAAAGAAACAAATTAAATCGCGCCGCGTCCTTGGGACTTGGTCGATGCTCGGTTCTTCGATGGCAGCAGAAGTTGTTGCTTCCACGGGACTCGATTTTGTCATCATCGACCTCGAACATGGCGTCTTCGACTTCTCTGAAACCGCAGACATCGTCAGAGCCATTCAAGGCGCAAACTGCGCTGCACTTATCAGAACAAGCAGCTCGGATGAGCACCATATTCTGCGCTGCTTGGAGTGCCGGCCCGATGGGATCCTCGTCCCCCACATCAGCTCCGTTGAGCAGGCACGCGCAGTGGTCAATTCATGTTACTATAAGCCCCAAGGCACACGAGGTCTGAGCCCTTATACGAGAGTGCATTCCTTTACCCATGAAAATCTTTCGGAATCGATGAAAACTTGTAACGACAATCTTTTCGTCGGACTTCTCGTTGAGGGGCAAAAGGGAATCGAAGCTGCTGCCGAAATTGCAAAGATTGAGGGTTTAGATTTACTCTACTTTGGCATTTATGATTTTACGGCATCCCTTGGCTTTGGAGATAAAATCGATCATCCTGATGTTCAGTTGGCACTCAAAAAAATGGTTGAAGCCTGTGCACAGTCGGGAGTTTCGACAGGAACATTTGTCCGAAGCCTTGAATCGGCCCAGACGCTTGAAAAAGCAGGGCTTCGGTTCATCGCATTTGGCTCAGATGGACTCCTTCTCAAACAAGGCTTCTCTGACGTCGTGAAACGGCTGCTTTAAAAAGTTGTCTTCTCTTTCACAACCTTCGATAGGACGGTGAACTTTGGAATTTAAATACACTCGATTCACAGAAAATCGGACTATCCAGGAAGCACAAGAGCTTTTCGAGCAGCGCATTTCAGATGCCAAATATATTTTCGAGAAATACGCACACAAATTTGAACAGCGAGAATGTCCCATCTGTGGGCATGCAAAATATCAAGAGCGAGAGAAGTTTATCGGCCTCTATGGCGTTGCAAACTGCAATCGCTGTGCGTCGCAGTACGTCAATCCGGTTCCTCCAAAGGAAGCCCTCGCCGACTACTATCAAAATTGCAAAACCGGCAGCCTAGCAAACGCCATTTTGCGCAAGCGAGCCATCGACAGAAAGCCGAATCCCAAGGATCCTCGCCTCGCTGAAGTCTTTGCGAAGGTCAAGCAAACACACGCGCGCACTCAGCAAAAAGTTCGAGTCCTTGAAGTGGGATGCAACTCAGGTGGATTTCTTGCAGACCTAAAATCAATTTGTGAAGACAATGACATGGCAGCATGGGTTGATCTTTATGGAATTGACCTCGACAATAATGCAGTCGCAGCGCCGGTTCATTCCAGTTTAAAGCTGTTTGTTGCCGATGCCGAAGACTTTGCCAAAGACAATGCCAGTTCCTTTGATATCATCTGCTTTTTTGAGCTTATAGAGCACTTGCCTGATCCTTTAGGATTCATGCGCAATGTTCGAAGAATGGTGAGCGACGGTGGAGCGGTTATTTTAACAACTCCAAATCTTTACGGGCTCGAAAATGTCGCACTGGGCTACAATGGGTTTCGCCCACTTGCCCACGCCATTTTTCCTCCCATGCATCTCAATGCCTTCTCGACTCACAATATCGTAACATTTGCCCTGCAAACTCAATTCCAGGTCCAGTCTCTCTCGACGCCTGGCAACTTAGACATCGATCTCGTTTCTACATTTTCGGAACAGACCGTGAGTCCTGTGTATGCTCACATTAAAAATTTACCAGAACAAACGCGCGCCCACTTTCAAGAGCTTCTCAAAGGAGTCTTTGGAAGCAGTCACATGATGGCCACGCTCTTAGCAGGAGAATAAAAATGAAGAAACGCGCTCTTGTTACGGGTGGCGCTGGATTTATCGGTTCACATCTTTCGTCACGATTGCTAAGCGAAGGCTGGGAAGTCACGATTTGCGACAATCTTTCCACAGGTCATATTTCGAATGTGCCTGCAGGAGCCACTTTTATTTGGGCTGATTTATCCAAGGAAGATGCCTTCCAGCGCTTGGGAAAAAAGCCCTTTGACACCGTTTTCCATCTGGCTTCGCACGTTGGTCAAGAACCTTCCTTCGAACGTCCGCTGGCAGACCTCTCCGACAACACACTTGCGACCTTGCGCCTCATTCAGTGGGCAAAGGAAGTGGGCGTTGGTAAATTTGTATTTACCAGCAGCGTGAATGTCTACGGAAATCCCCAAACTTTACCCATCACAGAACAAACACCTGTTTCTCCTTTTTCATTTTATGCGGTGCATAAACTCGCCGGAGAAGGTTACTGTTCGATTTTTAGTAGCCTTGGCTTCCCTTGCACCGTACTTCGCCTCTTTAATATCTATGGACCCGGCCAGAGCCTTGAAAATATCAAGCAAGGCATGGTGAGAATTTATCTTCATTATATCGCCCGCGAGTGCCCCGTCGAAGTTAAAGGTTCGCTCGAGCGTATTCGAGATTTCGTCTACATTGACGATTGTGTGTCTGCATTTGTTCTTGCCGCACAGTCAAAAGGCGACGGCAAGATCTTTAATGTCTGCACCGGAAAGCCAACATTGGTGGGTGAACTTATCCAACTGCTTGCAAACAAGTGGAATCCTGGATTCAAAGACGAGTACCCCGTTAAAGCCTTGCCCGGAACAACAAATGATCAGTTTCAAATTTGGGGCGAACCTCATAAACTGAAAGCAGAACTGGATTGGAGGCACAATGTTTCTTTGGATGAAGGCTTGTCGCGCATGGTGGCCTGGGCCAAGCATCACCAAAGATAACAACCGCTCAAGGACTGCACAAATTTCAATTTTTTTAGATGAATCCTACTTTTTGGAAGCTCGCAAAACTGGGACCTCTTCCGTGGAATTGCTAAAATCCACGGAAGAATTGAATCAGATCCTGTACGAGAATGCAGCCCATTATTCGAAAGAGTTTAATGAGCTGCACGATATTATTTATCAAAACTTGACCATCAAAAGCTCTGTTTCTTTCGACCTCTTGGAAAGAAACACCTTCACTTCAAATGCATTTCGCAACTATTTACTTTTGCAGCTAATCAGGCGTGAACAGCCTTCCGATTGCAGCTTTTTTACTCAAGACAGAACTTTGAACTTACTGATCAAGAATGCACTTTCATTAAAACCAACGATGGAAGACGCGTGCCTCACTTTTATTTATAAAGCAAAGATCTTCGTTCTTGGAATCCTTCGCTTTTTATATCATTTCGTCATGCTGCTGGTTCGACGCTTGCGCGTGTCCAACGTCTCTCAGAAAAAAGTAAATCCAGAAGTCGAACACGTCATTTTTACTTTTTCTGAACCTCATAATATAGTGAAGGAAGGAAAGTTTGCCGATAGGTATTTTCCAAATATCGCTGCACTTTCCGGAACAAATCCCTCAAAAATCGGTTATATTCTCAACTTTAATTCTTCAAAGAATATCCGTACCGCAGCAATGCTCGCTAAAAAAACTTCAAATGTTTTGTTGGTCGATGAGGCCGCTTCAGTCTTCGACTATTGCGCTGACTATTTTCATCACCTGGTCTTTCTTTTCAAAATTTTTCGCCTGTCTACCCAAAATTCAGATCAAAAACTTTCGGCGCTGACAACACTTCTTTTGAGTGAAGGTCTGGGGCGCGTTCCCCAACTGCCCAATCAAGGCACAGCCATTGCAAAATCAATTTTAAAATACTTTCCCAATGTAAAAACGGTTCTGAATTCTTTTGAAAATCTTGAATATGAAAAGAATTTAACATCTGCGCTCAAAATTTTGTCGCCAGATGTCACAGTCGTAGGCTATCAACATGCCGCATTTACAGACACCTTGCTTTGTTCGATACCGCTGCCCTCGGAAGCCCTGCGCATGCCCCATCAAGTCATCACCAACGGCCCTCTCTATTATGAGTCCCTTTCCAAACGACTTGCTTCTTTTCCTTGTAAAATCGCGGAAGGTCCTACTTTAAGGTACCGCGCTCCAAATATGAATACACTTCCCTCAGAGCCCAAGAAAACAGGCATTCTGTTTATTGCAAGCATCGAGGCAAATGAAACGGTGTGGGCAGTTGCTCGCTTAATAGAATCACTCTTTAAGTCTACTCATCAGCGACATAATACGCTCACGGTTCGCCTTCATCCCACAACAAGCCAAGCGTTTGTCCAGAGCAAATTGCAAGAAATTTTTGCACGTGAACTCCCACTGCTCTCCAGGGTTACTTTCTCTCAAGGCAGCTTTGAAGACGACATTGCGCAATCATCTGCCCTCTATTATCAGTCGCCTGGAAGTGGACTCGATTTGCTCCGCATGGACAGAGAGGCAAACTACCTTGCTCCGCTCTTTAGTTTGGCGATGTCCGTTGATTTCGGAAATAAAAAGCGGCTTCCGCATGGAATTATTTTTCACACACGGGACGAAACAATGCCGCAGAAATCTCGACTCTCGGAACTCGAAAATGGGATAGAGCAAACTCAACACACGGTGACATACAGCGAGTTTTTTAAAGACACCAACGAATTCGATTTAGGCGCGCTTTTCTTTAATAAAAAGCAACATAAATGACATCAATTCAGTTGAATGATTCGAAGTCAGTGTCAAAAATAAGGAGTTTCATATGAAAGTAGTTGTTCTTTGTGGTGGGCTTGGGACTCGGCTTGCAGAAGAAACCCATTTGCGACCTAAACCCATGGTCGAAGTTGGAGGAAAACCTGTCCTCTGGCATATCCTCAATACCTATGCTGCACATGGTTTTTGTGATTTTTCACTGGCGCTTGGTTATATGGGCTCCTACATTAAAAATTACTTTTTGAATTACCATGCACTTGAAAGCGATTTTAGCGTTGATTTTTCGAACGGCAACGTCGAAGTGCTCAGACGCGCCAAAATGGACTGGAAAATCGACCTCATCGACACCGGCGCAAAAACACTGACGGGTGGACGCGTACACCGCCTCGAAAGCATGTTGGCTCCGACGGGTACTTTTATGCTGACGTATGGAGATGGCCTCTCCAACGTCGATATTAAAGAGCTTTTAAAGTTTCACCGCAGCCATGGAAAAATTGCCACCGTTACGGCCGTTCGACCTCCTGCAAGGTTCGGTGAAATTAGAATTGAAGGCAATGCGGTTCGTGAATTCAAAGAAAAACCCCAGATCGGCGAAGGATGGATCAATGGTGGTTACTTCGTTTTTGAACCCGAAATTTTTAAGTATTTAAATGGCGATGAAACGGTGCTCGAAGGCGAACCTCTCGAAAGACTCGCAAAAGATGGGCAACTTCAATCTTTTAAACACAGTGGTTTTTGGCAGTGCATGGACACCATCCGTGACAAAAATTTACTTGAGACACTGTGGGCTTCGGGTGATGCACCTTGGAAGATTTGGTAACTGAGTTCGAGCCGTGGAGAATGATATGTTTGGTGGCGTTTTTAAAAATCGAAATGTATTGGTAACGGGTCACACGGGTTTTAAAGGATCTTGGCTCTGTGAATGGTTAAACATGATGGGTGCGAACGTTTCTGGGATCTCCCTTGAACCCAACACGATTCCGAACCATTTTGTCATCCTCGATCAGCAGTCCAAAATAAAATCGCACATTTGTGACATTAACGATCTGCAAGGAATGCTTGAAGCGTTTGAAAGAATCAAGCCAGAAATCGTGTTTCACCTTGCCGCTCAGCCCATCGTTTCGGTGGGATTTGAATCCCCTGAGCTGACTTTTCGCACCAATGCCATGGGGAGCATCCACATCCTTGAGGCCGTGCGGCGCACTCCGTCCGTTGAAGTGGCCGTCATGATCACGAGCGACAAGTGTTACGAAAATGTGGAGTGGGAATACGGTTATCGAGAAACCGATCGTCTGGGGGGCGCAGATCCCTACAGTGCCTCTAAAGCATGCGCTGAAATTGCAATCTCTTGCTATACGCGTTCATTTTTCTCCAGTGACACTGCTGCAAAAATAGTTTCTGCACGTGCGGGAAATGTGATTGGCGGCGGAGATTGGGCGGCGAACCGCATCATTCCAGACTGTATTCGGGCGTGGTCTGAAGGCCGCACTGTCACCTTAAGAAATCCTGGATCAACAAGACCTTGGCAACATGTTTTGGAGCCTTTGAGTGGGTATCTTCAACTGGCGCAAGCACTGCTCCTCGATGGAAAAAACAAAAATATCCGGGGTCAGAGTTTTAATTTTGGGCCTGCCAGTGAGTCGAATCATCCTGTGCTCACTGTGGTCAAATCCCTCGCTTCCCATTGGCCGAGCGCACATTGGGACACTCCCAATCTCACTCAAAAAATGCATGAAGCAGGGTTACTCAATCTTTCGTGCGACAAAGCCCTCTTCCACCTTGCCTGGCGACCCACATTGTCTTTTGCAGAAACAATGACGTTTACAGGACAATGGTATCAAGAATTTTATGCTTCCCACATGAAAAAGATCATGACTAAAAAGCAAATTGAAACCTTCTGCGAACTCGCTGCAGAAAGAGGGTTGGCATGGAGCAGGTGATGAACGACAGGCAGATTGTCCCTCCCCAAGTGAAGCAGATCGAAGGTGTGATATTCATGCCTAAGAAGAGGATCGTTGATGAACGTGGCTCGGTCATGCATCACATCCGAGCAGACTCTCCGGAGTTTAAGGGCTTTGGCGAAGTTTATATGTCCACTGTAAAATGTGGTGTCATTAAGGCGTGGAAACGCCATAAATTGATGTGGCAAAGCTTTACCGTTCCCATGGGGCGCATTCTCTTTGTGCTACATGATACAAGGCCCCATTCCCCCACTGAGGGCGTTTCTATCACTTACGAAGTCGGGGAATCTGACTACGGGCTCTTACAGATCCCGCCCCTCGTTTGGTACGGATTTCGAGGCATGACCGAGGGAGACTCCCTCATCGTCAACTGTGCCTCGATTCCACACGACCCGAGTGAAGTCGAACGCCTTTCAGAAGAAAGCGAACTGATGCCCAACTTTCTTTTTGGAACATAAGAAAAAGAACTGGAGTATTTATGATGAGACTTTCCATGGCCTGCGTTGGAGAAGAAGAACTTTCTGAAATCCAGCAGGTCTTAATGAAGACTGTCAATTTTGGACTCGGTGTTCATGTTGCCGAATTCGAGAAAAAGATAGGTGAGTTTTTAAAGACCGATCGCGAAGTCATTGCCGTGAATACAGGAACATCAGCGCTGCACCTTGCACTTGAAGTCTTGAATTTTCCAAAGGGCTCAGAAGTCCTGGTTCCTTCACTGACTTTTGTGGCAAGTTATTCAGCCATTTCTGCTGCGGGGCTCACGCCTGTTTCCTGTGAAGTTGAGTGGCCCAACGCCCATATCGACTGCCAAGAAATCGAAAAAAGAATCACAAGTAAGACCGTTGCAATTATGCCCGTTGCCTACACGGGAACCGATTTCAACCGCACACACTTGTACAGCCTGGCACAAAAACATGGACTGCGCGTAATTGAAGATGATGCCCACGCCTTTGGCTGCATCAACAGCGAGAAGTTGATGTTTGGAGCCTCCGGAGACATCGTCTGCTTTTCATTCGATGGGATAAAAAATATCACCTGCGGCGAAGGTGGAGCCATCGTTTTAAAAGATAAAGAACTCGCTCATAAAATAAGAGTTGCGCGCTCCCTTGGGATCGAAAAAGACGTGGAACTTCGCTATAAGGGTCAGCGCGCTTGGGAATATGACATCAAATCGCAAGGATTTAGATATCACATGTCTAACATCAATGCGGCCATGGGAATTGCCCAACTCCGAAAAATAGAGAAATTTCGCACTAAAAAAGCAAAATTGCTTCATTTATACCGAGAAGCGTTATCAGCTACAAAATTAAGTGATGTTCTTTTAGAGACTCAGACCCCTCAGGAGTCCGACATCTTGCACATCTATTCATGCATTCTTCCAAAGGGTGTATCAAGAAGCGATGTCCGAGAAAAAATGCTGGAAATGGGAATTGAAACGGGTTTCCACTACGCGCCCAATCATCTCCATTCCATGTACTTATCCAAATATTCATTGCCTGTTGCAGAAGAATTAGGCGTCAGGCTCATCAGCCTTCCTTTTCATTGCAATATGAGCGAAGAAGATCCTTTGAAGGTTATTCAAGCGTTGTCAAAAGTCTTGGATCGCTCGCGTTCCTCGTGAGAGTCCGTTTGATTTTTGAACCCAAAACTTCGTACAGGGCTTTGGGGTTTTTAACGCTGTTCTTTATGACGATATTCATCAGATTCAAAAACTCTTTACCATGAATTGAAATGTGCATCTGTTCTCGCAATGAGATGAGTGCCTTTAAAAAGCTCATTTCATCTGCATTGATATCGCTTTTTATTTTACTTGCCACAGTTTCAAGTTCTGAAAAACGCTCAAACCGCAATCTGTTGGTTTCTTGATTGGCGTGGATACGATATTTTGAGAGTATTTTATGGAGATGATATCCCTGATTTTTCACAGAAAGCCTGACAATAAGATCGAGATCTTCAGCGTAACTGAGGGTCGAATCAAACCCACCCACTTCCTTGACCTTCTCAGTCCGAAACACAAAAGAGCACCAAGGTCCGGGCATGATTGATTTTCGAATCAACTCGAATGCACTATCCGAGGGCGTGAGCCTGTCTGCAAAGTTTTTAAGGGGCAGCCAGCTTTGAGTTTTCAAAGACATGATGACTTTATCTTCTTCATCAATTTTGACGGCACATGTTGAAAGGAATGCAGCGTTTGGGGTGTCCCTAAAAATTTTTAAGGATTCCTCGACAAAGGTGGGCATCCAAAGATCGTCGGCATCTAACCACGTCACAAACTCAGAATTTACTTGCGTGAGACTAAAGTTTCGAGCTTCGCCCAGCTTCATGGCCTGAGGAGGGCGCACCAAGGTTGCGTTGGCAAACTGAGACACAATTTGAGCGGTGGCATCTGTGCTGAAATTATCGATGACCAAGACTTTAGGAACCATCGTTTGCTTGGAAACGGATTCTAAAGTCCTTCCGATAAATTTTTCACCATTTCGAACGTTGATGACACAAGTGAGTTCTGAATGGACTCGAGACATGAGCTCTCCTTTACCTCAAAAACCGCTTGCATGCTTAGATTAAAGAGTAAAACGATACCATCACTTGAACAAAAAACATATAAAAGCCAACAACGTGTATACTGAGTCACCGCATGCGCTCTTTTCATCCATTAAAACACTTATTTCTTATTGCGAGGTCATCGGAATGTTTCAAGTTTGGATAGGACTTTTTGCAAGTCTGTGTTTGGGTTACATCCTAGAAGATCTCTGGTGCAGAGCTCTCACAAAACCATTCGTCTTAAAATACTTTGCAGATATTCCAAACGATCGATCGAGCCACACCGGAATTATTCCCAGGGGAGGAGGCGCACCCTTTGCCTTTGCCATCCTTTTGGGCCTTGGAGGAACATTCATGCTTGGGGATGTTCAACTGAGAGAAGCCTTGTTTCTAGGCTGTCCCTTCCTTGCTATCGGAATTGTAGGAATTTTAGATGACATGAAAGGATTGGGCGCACTTTCAAGACTCATCATTCAAATCATAGCCTCTGTGACGCTCTTTCTGTCTTACAGAGAAGCACCAAACTCTATTCTCATTGCACTTCCACTGACATCACAAACTCTGATTGGCATTATTTGGATGATCTTCAGTGTTGCAACAATTAATTTTTACAATTTTTCCGACGGAATTAACGGACTCGTGGCTTCATCCACTGTTCTCGTTATTCTTTCCTTTTTCATATTCATGGGCGTTACTTTTGAGAGGACATTCGATGTAAAATGGTTCATTCTCTTGCTCCCCGTTCTCGGTGCAATTGTTGCATTTTTGTACCATAACGTGATTCGAAAGAGAGTCTTTATGGGAGATGTAGGCAGCACTACACTTGGTCTTTTACATGTTTTTTTGACTTTACAGCTCTTTGATCTGATGGCAGGACAAGCAAGCCAACTGGATTTGAGTGAACAGTTCTCGCTTGTCAATACGGTGCTCTGTTTCGCAGTTCTACAAGCCTCCTGGTTCTACATCGACTGCACCGCCATGCTGCTTGCAAAAATATCAACGGGCACTTCTTTGTCGCAACCGCACAGACTCCACCTTTATCAAAGGCTGAGCCGCCTCCCAGGCATGTCACACACTAAAACAACACTCGCAGTTCTTGCAGTTCAATCCCTGTTGCTATTGGCTGGCACGGCTTGGATTCGCTTCGTTGGGCTGGAGGGCGCTTACTTTATTACGGCAATCCTCATCGCATGCACTCTTGCCGTCGCGTACACCCACCGTCAAGCACTGCTGGAGAGCAAGAGGATTTAAGAGATCCTTACTTGCAGGAACGACTTCCATCGCTTCAGAGACTTTTTTAAGCGCTTCTCGCCC
This sequence comes from Silvanigrellaceae bacterium, assembly GCA_044237915.1. GTDB lineage: Bacteria > Bdellovibrionota_B > Oligoflexia > Silvanigrellales > Silvanigrellaceae > JBIIEI01. The sequence continues at coordinate 27,318 of JBIIEI010000059.1, forward strand.
AAAGGGAATGTTTAAGCGCAAAGTGCGGTTACAAAAATCGCAAAGGAAAGCCAGGGCAAGAAAGAATCCGTAGGGAACTGGAAATAGACGAACCGAAAGCCTGAGATCAGTGGCAAGAATTTTAGTCAGTTCTGCTGTCGATTGTGGAAGTGGATTGGCAACGAGATGAAGCCTCCATTTCGGAACTTGAGGTTCGAGTGGAGGAATGCAACTCTGCACAAAATCAATGAGTAAGTCCAAGTCGACATGGCTCCTTTTCTTTCGAAAAGCACCAAAGGGAAGTGGAATTTTGAGGCCAATTAATTTTTTTAGAATTGCAATGTTTCCCTTGGCTTCTTTTCCTATGACCAAAGGAATTCGAACGATATCAAGTGCAATTTTCTCGGAAATACAAAATTGAAAAGCGCGCTGTTCAGCCACCAATTTCGATTTCCCATAGGGAGTCACAGGACTGCACATTGTATCGACTGTGTAAGGGGAATGCTGCTCTTCTCCATACACTTTTATTGAGCTCATAAATACAAAGTGACCCACTTGTGCGTGTTTAGCCGCTTCAAGAAGAGACAAGGTGAGATCAACGTTGTCTACATTGTATGTCGTTTCATCCGAGGTCTGAAAATCGTGAACTTTCGCTGCAAGATGTACGATTGAAGTACAGCCCTTGAGGAACTCAGGGCGTTTTTCCAAGTCAAAGAGAGATTCAATGTGAACAATTTGCCCCATTTTGGGCTCAAAGGGCAGTGATTTTCCATGCCGCAAGAAGGCGAGGAAAGGCGTTCCACTTTCTTCAAGTCGCCTGCAAAGTTCAGCCCCAATAAATCCATTCGCTCCAGTGACAGCTATTTTATTCATTGCAAACAACCCTAGCCTAATGCCTGGACGCAGATCTGTGCTGTCGCTTCATCGATCAGAGGTTTATTTCCGAATCCCGGAGAACGTATTTTGCCCCCCAATGAATGCTCTTCCCTAAATTCCACCTGCTCTGAATTTTTATTCACCTTTGTTTGCTTGTCTTCAGGCTCATAGGCTTTCACAAAATCGAAAATGCATTTTTTAATCGCATTTTCATCGCCCAATTCTGTTACAGATATTAAATGACTCAATTTGTCATCAAAGGATGTCCCAAGATCAAACTTCAATGTGACTTTAAAAAAGTCCTCAGAGAGATGCTCAACATGTTCGTTTTCAAGGTGAAGCTCTTCGTACATTTTTTCGCCTGGCCGCAGACCGGTGTAGTGGATTTCAACATCCTCGCCTGGCCTTTTTCCCATCAATCGGATCAAGTCTGATGCGACATCTGCGATTTTCACAGGCTCGCCCATGTTGAGAATAAAAATCTCACCCGAATGACTTGAAGTTGAAGCTTGCAAAACCAAGGACGCAGCTTCAGGAATGAGCATAAAGTAACGCTTCATTTCCGGATGCGTTACTGTGATGGGGCCACCTGACTTAATCTGAGCCATAAATTTAGGAATCACGCTACCAGAGCTTCCTAAAACATTGCCAAACCGCACACAGGTAAATGAAGTCGTGGAAAATTTCTCTGAAAATCTCAAGGCAAGAAGTTCACAAATTCGCTTTGAGGCGCCCATAACATTTGTCGGCCTCACAGCCTTGTCAGAGGAGATCAGGACAACGCGTGTTTGCTTTTGTTGGCTCGCATTCTGAAATACATTTAATGCACTTAAGAGATTATTTCTGATGGCATTTGCTACATTAAATTCTACAATAGGCACATGCTTATAAGCACAGGCGTGAAAAACGATATCAATTCCATATTTACTAAACAATTTCTTGCAAACTAAGGCATCAGCGATGTTTCCGAGATGAGGAATAATCTCGAGATAAGGAAATCGAGTGCTCATTTCTTCATAAATAGAGTAAAGAGCAAATTCAGAGGAATCATTTATGATGAGACTTCTGGGTTTCATTTGCGCAATTTGACGCACAAGCTCTGACCCAATAGAGCCACCACCACCCGTCACTAAAACCGTTTGATCACCAATGAGTCTTTCGATGGCTTCTTTATCGATATTTCGGGGTGGACGCCTGAGCAAATCGCAAATATTGACATCCCTAATATCGATTTCGCTATTTAAAGGATTTTCAAGAAAGTACTCTTCTGGACTTGGAAGAATCTTAAACTTTAATTCAAGCTTTGAATATCGATTGATAATTTCTTTAATTTTCTGTCCTTCTACGCCTGGCATCGACAGAAAAATTTGCTCAACATCATACTTTTCAACGAGTTGCGGTATAAGCTCAGATGAACCTCGGATTTTAATACCCTGAATATCACAGCCTTTTTTTGCAGGATCATCATCAATGATGCCAACAATTCGAAATTTGCTTTCCGTTTTGAGTAACATCGGAAGCAGTCTGTCGGTTGTGAGACCACCTCCGTAAATGAGGGTATTTGGCCCCACACCTTCTTGCCTTGTCAATCTTTCAAAGATTCGGATGGAGAATCGGAGCATCAGACAAGCTGGAGCAAGGAGTAACATTTGAATCAAGAAAAGTGACCTGGGCACTGGGCTAAACTTCAAAACCTGAGTACTCAGGAAAAAGAATGTCACTCCTCCAACCAAAACGGATACGCCGACTCGAATGGCTGTGGAAAGGCTTGCGAGCCGCAGAATAGTTCGATAGGTGCGAAACGCAAAAAAGGAAATAAAATACGAAAATACCGCAAGAAGGTAGTAGTGAGGATAGAGGCCTTCGAGCCACTCCACCGCGGGCCTGAGATCAAGCCTGATGATTAAAGAAAGCGGAAGCGTAACCATCACGAAAACAAGATCCATGGAAAGGAGCATGATCTTTTTTTCGTAAGCTTTCAAAACATTATTCATCATCCATCCACCTTCGAACACCTGGTAAGGTAAGTGTATTTGAATTTTTGTGATGCACCTAATTTTCAGCGACAAGCGCCGCGTACAGGTCATTGAATGAGACTTCAGAATCGTTCAACTCGTACATTGACAATGTTTTCAAATTTTCACAAGTCTATCTTTCCGGTGACACAAGTGAAAATGGGTAAGCACCATGAATCACTTTTTACACCTTCAGGACTGACTCCCCATTGCAAGGGATATAACTTCCGCTGATTCTTAGGGAGAACTTTACATACTCTAAATACAGAAAGATAGAGGTTGCACAAACTTTTGTTTGGATTCACGCAATCATTTGTGTGATCAGTTCAAGAGAATGCCAAAAGTACAAGTGTTTTTGCGCGCGCATCACCTTAACTCTGAGAATTTTCGAAAATTCTGGCAGAGGAGAAGGTCGACATTAAAAGCCTGAGTCGCACTCCCCTGTTTTTTGAATTTTCGAAAAGACAATACTCAGAATTTTTTAAAATCAAAATCCCCATTGGGGTTTTAAAAAGAGATTGTTACGTCATTCAAGAAGTTTCAAGTTTACTCATATTTTTCAGACTCGCGCAAAATTATTGCTAACCAAGGTGAAACCAAGGTATATATGATGATGAAATTTCAAATCGAACAAATTTGATTCTAGAAACCGACATCCGCTTCCTTGCAGAGGAGTACCGCTATGTCCGAGCAGCACAAATCTAACCCGCCTGGTCTACACCCCATTGAGAAGTCAACTCTAAGCAACTCAATGAATCATCGCGATTCTTTTCCAGGAGAGGAAATCAGTCTGGTTGACCTTTTGCGCACGCTGATAAAGCACAAAAATGTGATCCTCGCACTTACAATTCTTGGGGTTTTGAGCTCAATTCTCATTATCGTGTTTCGAAAAGAAAAGAGTATCGTTGTTTCGACCACCATGCTCGTGCCTCCGCAGACATCTCAACTTCGAAATCTGGTTTATCAAACGCATTCGTTGCAAGAAATTGTTAAATCGCTAGACTTGATAAATTCCTTTGAAATTAAAGAAAAAGACCCCCGAAAAGCTCTTATTGCTGCATCTTCTCGCCTTGCCAATTCTCTTGAAATTGACGTCGGCCTCTCCCTTGCAAGTGAATCAAAGGTCGATGAAAAAAAAGTGACCTCACTGGATGCCCAAACGATTACTTTGAGCGTCAAAGACACTTCCCAAGTCCGGGCAGAACGCATTTTGGAAGCTGTGGCAAGAAATGTTGAAGTGACTATGAATTCCTTTCAACGAGGACTTAATTTAACTTCTGTTTCTATGATTATGGAAAAAAGCCCTGACTTTGATGTCATTCAAAAGCACAGTCTTATGAATGAAACACTGATGCGCATCGTAAAAAAGCTTGCCCTCACAGAATACTACAAACTCACAAGCGATGAATCCTCTGTCGACCTGTTAAAAACTCGTGTTTCGCTAACGGAAGACAAAGCAAACAACCAAGAATTCAGCATTACCGTTAAAGATCCCGACCACTCAAAAGCCGTCGCCATCCTTCAAGAAGTCTTGAACGGACTTAAGACTTTTGATCGAAATGCATTTGTGGAAGGCAACAGTTACCTTGTTTCCTCAAAAGCCACCCTTTACCCTCACCCTGCTCAATCGAGTTTTAGGGAATTTCTAACGAGTGCCCATACTCTCGATAAGCTCGTGAAGAAACACAATCTCATTTCGCATTACAATGCCTCATCCTTAGAACAGGCCCGGCTCATTGCTCAAAATCGCCTCGGAATTCAAACGAAAGGAACCTACGTTAAAGAATCAGGGGATGGGGGAAAAGTTCTGCCTTTAGTTGGGGTGTCGACCTCAGATGGCTATAAACAAATTATTTTGAACGACTCACAGGAATTCTTTCAGGTTACATTTTCGGATGTGGCTCCTGAAAAAGCACTGGCCTGCCTTGAATCACTGATGGAACAATTGGCGGTCTGGCTCAATGAATTTTCACCGGAAACCAAATCCGTCAGCCGCAAAGGTGCGACAGCACGCACAACTCTAGAGCTGACTCCAGGAATGATGGAAGCGCAGAAGTTTTTGCTTTCTGCAAAAACCCTGTCTGAAATTGCACGCGAAATGAACCTTGTTCACCACTATAGCAGTGTCTATTCCCTCTCGGGCTTTCAGAATGTCATTGAACGACTCGAACGAAATATGAGCTTTCAACAGGACGGTTCAAGTCTCGTTCTCGAAGTTGTCGACCCCGAGCCCCTGATTGCAAGTTCACTTCTCAAAGTCGCCTTGAAAAAAATATCGACGATGACCGAAAGCCGCTTGGCCCAAGCACTTGAAGAACCCTATGCCATTGAAATGAGATTTTCTCAAGGCACCCTGACAGCTGGATTTATCAGCCGATTGACGAGCACCGAAAATCTCGAAAGAATTGTTCTGTCAGAACAAGGAAAGGAATCTAAAAGCCGAAAAATATCTCCGTTTGGAATCAAAAAAATGCTGGCCTTTCAGCCTGCAGGCGAACCACGACCCGTCTCGTTTTTGGAAGACATCTCGGCCATCGACAGCTCTTCAGAAAAAGAAAAAGACAAGGGCAAATCAAATCGCCATGAGGCACCTTCCAATTTTGGAAGCCAAGGTTCGAACTCCAATGCAGAGCAAACCGGCTTACCCCCTGGATTAAACTTGCAATCCAAAGAGTCCCAGACACAGCCTGCTGCTCAAGTCCTTGGAATCGATAGGCTGTGGGTCAAGAGTACGTCTAAGCAGGAAGCTGAAAATCTCGCAAAAAATATGATCGCATTGATGCAAGATGAGTATGCCCTCGCGCAATCAGAGCTCCTTGCTGCATCTGCACATCCTGCTCTTCTCATCATCGGAGCAGACAATGTAGATTCGATTAAAGAAATGTTTCAAAATAGCTCCACCATTGCCACTCTAGAAAAACGACTTGAACCCACCATTTCACGTTGGGGAACCCTGCTTTCAAAATCTTTAGGGAGCACTTCGGATCTGCTTCGAGAAATGAATGTTACAGCGTTGGAAGGCAAAATTTACATCACGGCCGATGGCTTGCCACCGCTCATTTCGTCAAAGGCTCTGCTCGCACTGCGCGATACCCTTAAATCCTCTTTGCCTGCAAATAACTCTGTTTCTTTAGTGCACCCCTTCCTGACTCCATGTGAAGCAGGAATTTTGGTGCTCTAATTTTAAGCAATTTGTAAAAAAATATATTAAACTGGGGGCGGGGAACTCATT
>JBIIEI010000060.1:0-33367 GCA_044237915.1 Silvanigrellaceae bacterium
GTTCATTTTGAACCACCTGGCGTGAGAAAGATGGCATGAGACTCTCGTGGATCCTTGGAGCAGCCCAATCAAAAAATTGTAAATACAGTTGAAAAACGTGCACGGATAAAGATTGTGCCCAATTCATTCCGACTGCTTTGTCCGCCTGTCGCCGCATGGCACGGCCCTTGCAAACATACGATTGAATCGTTGCAAAACATCATTCAGTCTTGAATGAAGGAAGCGATTCCAAAAATTTATTTCGAGGAGAGTTGCACGTGAAATTATCCAAACCTTTTGTCGGTGCCGTGTTCACCGTTTTGTTCGCCAGTTGCGTCGCAGATGGAAAGCCAGGTGAAGTTGAAATGACCCCGCAAAAAACCGGTCCATCGTCTGAGCCAGCGCCCCACCCCCAAAGCACGGTACTACCGAGCCCGGCAGGAGAAACAAACCAGCCTGTACCTATTCCACCTCCGGTCACACAAGCTATTAGAACTCTTGATGAAGTCGATTGGAAGAATTTCCATGCGCATTCAATTGAGTTTTCTTTCCCTGGTGCCAAAAGCCGCATGCACCTCTTAGAGAAACGCGAAGGAGTTGAATTCGGCCTGAATTACATCAGTTTTGTGCCCCTATTCGTAATTTCTCCAGGAGACAAGCCGCGCTTGTTGACGGCCTATATCTATCACGACGCGAGCAAAGAAAAGCTGAGTCAAGCCTTTCAGTCACGGGTCGAGGCATCGGGCAGCCAAATTCAGGAAATTATTCGTGCGGAAGACAATGCCCGCATCCGCTTCGCGACATCGACCATGGTTGAATTTGGGAAGCGCGTAACTGTTATCGACGGGCTTATCGTCAATGATGAGAATCTCCATGTCAGCTTCAGCTTGGGCGAACAGAGTGATGAATCCTTTTTGCCCATGTCGCTAACCGGGTCTGATGAGCTGAGCAAGATCATCAAAAAGCTCGTACTCAGCATCAAATAGTATCAACTAAAGAAAGGGGAAAAAGTATGAAAAGCGCAAGCAAAGGCAGTTTGTCATGGGCAATCATCACAATCTCTACGTTGTTGCCGGGAATGGGTCTGGCCGAGAAAGGGGTGAACGGAACTTACTATACGCGCTGTGATGGGGAATTTGCGATATCGCAAAATGGGGAACGGCAACCCGCGTATGACGGCATTTGCAAGCTTAAGCCGGCTCATGAAGTCGGATCGCCTGATCGATGTACCAATACTGATACTTTATTTTGCGAGGGAGGAGTACCCGATCCTATTAACAGTATACCTCGCGATGTCCCTAACGGCGGGATTAACTGGTACGTGAGCACGGGGGTCGTAGGAACGGCTCAAGTCAGGTGTGTGTGTGGTTGCTTTACCGCTGATACGGAAGTCTTAACGAATATGGGATGGCATTCGATAGATCGAATTTTGAATGCCTCATCATCACTAGAAATTCAAATTGCGTTGCCGGCTCTTGGGAATCAGGAATACTCGTCAATTCGTAAAGCAAAAGACTTCACAAAAGGCCCCGAGACGATTCCTGTCCTGAAGATCGAGACCACTCATGGAAATGCGATCCGCATTACGACCAAGCACCCTGTGCCAACGTTTCGCAAAGGAACGAAGGTGATGGTCCAGGCATCGGCGCTGAAGGTAAATGATGTGCTTTTCAGCGCCGATGGCTCTCAGACTGCGATCTTAGCCATTTCACAGCAATTGTTACCTAAAGACGGCAACGTCGTTTACAACGTCTCGACAGGCGACAAGCGGGGAGAAGGTGGAATCATCGCTGCAAACGGCTTACAGATGGGTGATTTGCAGTGGCAGATGCGGCTTTCAGAGCGCGAGTCTCGCGCAAGCAATCTCCTGGGTGTAAAACTTTAATAATGCGACGCTTGCAGCCCGCGATTGGTAGGAACATTTCATGAAAAAAAGTGCAGAAAAAATTCTTCCACTGGCCATTTTCCTCGGCTTCGGGGTAGCCATGGTGGGGGTTCGAATCAGTCAAATGATAACCGAGGCTCGCCCGCCTGCAATCACGGCATCAGCTCCTCTAGCGGTAAGCAAAGAAGAGCAGCGTACGCAAATCAAAGACCTTCCAACAAGGATTGTGGCCGCTCAGAAAAGCGAAGAATTAGTTCAGCAGAAAGCGCAGCCTCAAGAGGATTGGCGCAAGCTGCCACCGCTTTCGATCGAACAGGAGAAAGCATTTGCCAAGACTTGGGAGATTGCAGCCAAGACCCTCGATTGGGGAAGCTGGAGCGATGAAGAGTTCAAGGCTTTCCAAAATGAGCTCCTTACCTTTGGCGACAATGGAATCGCGTCGGTCGGCCGGTCGCTGGACGACGTTTCGAGCGACAGTATCAAGTCGAGCGAGGACGCTCATGACGTCATAAAGAAGCTCGATCTCATGCGCTTTTTGGTCGAAAAGAAAGTCGGCGTCTCTTTGGATGTGATCAGCTCACTTGCATTGCGTGACTTCAAAATCAACATTCAGGGCATTCCGGAAGATCACTCGAAGTCCCAGGTGACGCTCGAAGCATTCGAACTACTGTCGATGATGCAACCAGAGATTGCCATGTTTTATATTGCGGGTCTTCCGGCGCTGAAAGTTCCGGCCTTCGTTTATCATTATGGATTGGGCAGAAAGCTCGCGGGAGAGAAGCGTGAGTCAACCTTGACCGCACTTCGGCCGCATATTCAGCCAGACACAATCAAACTTTTGATCCACAAAGGAATCATCTGAATGAAAAAAAAGTCATTCGCATTCTCAGTCTTAGTCGTGGCTGGGTTCGCAATGCCATCAGTTGCATGTGCGCGCGAAGTTGATGGCACGGTTCACAATCCCCGGTTTCGATACACTCCGAGCGATTTCCCTGTTGCGAAACTCAACGGAGTTCTGCTCAATGAGGGCAAGGGAAGCATGGATGGGGAGAGTTATCTCAATACTGGCATCGAAACGTCGTCGAACGTCTCCTACTCTGCAAAGTTGTGCGAACCCTTGTTTGCGGGACCCAATGGAGGTCACGTAACTTCGAGTATTCACTTGTTGGCAAAGTTGACGCCCGAAGGTGCAGCGCAGCCCAATGGATGGGTTTTACAGGTGCTGTTATCGGCTATTGACCCTGAATCGGGACAGAAAATGGTTTGGGGAGAAAACTTGACGCCACAGCATTTCATCCAAGGTCAGTGGTTTGTTGTATCAAATCGGCTCAACTTGCCCGCCAAAGCCAAAGAAGTTTGTATCAGCGTATTCGGCTTTCCAGTCTTTCTGCCCCCCGGTGAGAGAAATCCGTTTATTGAGTCTCTCAGAATTGGCAACGCGGAAATAAGCATGCATTTCAACAACTAGGAAGCTCAAGGGCGCCGAAAATGAAAAACCAATCAATCATTACAAGAGGAATGCTATCGGTGTTTTTTTCTTTCGCGATGTCCCTTTCTGCAAGCTGGGCTTGGGGAGAGGAAAATCGCGTGTCTTGCCGGTATGCAGTTGATAGCACGTTGAGCGAATGCAAGGTGCAAGAAAGCCAAATCGGCGAGGCAACTGAGTTTGCACATGCAGACTACACCGTGGCTTATAACTTCAACTGTGGAACGAGTTACTTCGATAGTCTACTCGAAATAGGAATCGAAACGCAGGAAAGTTTCACAAAATTACGTGTCGGGCATGTAGGAACCGCAAGGGTCACCGGTTCGGGAGCAGCGAAGCTCGTTGATCGACGCAAAGAAACAACTTTTAACGCACTGTTGCCGCAGCCTTGCAGCCTCGAAATCACTGATGTCAAGATTGCTCCATCAAGTAACACAATTTTGCTTTGGATCTCCGAAGCGACTTTTCAGGCAACTTTGATAGAGAAGTCAATGGAGTTTTACCTTCTCGCGAAAAACGTAACTGACATACACAGTTGGTCGAAAGATAAATTAAAGTTGATGAAAGAGAAACTGGAAGTGCTCGTGCAAAATGAGCAAGATAATCTGCACTACCGAGTCATGTTGACGACTGTGAGTAAGGCACTTGAAGGACTGCATTCACCTTATCAACCCCAACAAATCCAGGATGCCTCCGTTAGTCTCGCAGATTACACAAAGAGTGAAATGCTGAAAGATCGCGATGAAGGCATGAGAATGCAGGATCGCTTCATGCGTTGGGGACAAGCTGTGAGATCCGACCTAGAAGCGGCCATTCAGCGAATAGGTGCACTATGAGGTCTATTATTTTTCCTAGCATATTTAAGAGCAAAAAACGAGTCGCATGGTGGGCGGAACTTCTCGTCACTCTCCTGTGCAGTTATCCGGCTTTTGCCGAGAGCAGTTTGGAGAAGCGCGAGATTCAGGCTGCAAGCGAAATCTCGGATGCAAACCTTCTGTCCAACGTGTCCGGTCGATTCGTTCAAGCCCGTGACCACTACTACCTTGGGAGCCGCGGTGTGAAAACGGTAACTGAGGAATGGTTGAAGGAGGCCAAATCCTGGACCGACAGCTGGTTCGAGCTTTTGGCCCTGCTTAATTCCTCTGAAAGAATCTTGTCGCTGTCGACAGTGGAAGCCAAAGTGGCCGAAACAATTCAGAAACAAGGCGAAAAACTTGAGAGTTTGATTGCCAAGTCTCATGCGATAGAAGGCCGCACACAAGAGGGTATCAATCTCCTCAGCAGAAGCTTGACGCTCAGAGATGGTATGCTCACTGAGCACAAAAGCGTGCTTGAGGCACTCAAGCAGAGCCGAAGCGATCTTGTTCAGGCAATCAAAAAGATGGGAGAGATTCCGAGAACTCGCTTGGTCCAAATGGCCAAACTCGTCGATCCTTCTCGTGATGCCATTTTGGCCAAGCTCAAAGCGAAACTGATCGAGCTAGGGCGTCAGGATCTCGTCGCCAGCTTGCGTGGCGTACAAGACCTTCTCCAAGCAGACGAAGTGTTGAGCCCCATCCTCTTGAAGGCCACCCGCCTCGAGCAAGAGATAAATGCCGACTTTATATTCCTGCGTATCTTCAGCGCAGAAAAAACGCACAAGTCAGCACAGACTTTTTGCACGGAAGCAGCGCAACAAATCGAATCCATGCGTGGAGAGATTGTCGAGGTTCATCGAAATACCGCAGCCGTAAGAGTGACAACCCTCTGTGGAAATATCAATGACTACATGAATGAAATGCGTCAGTTTGGTCAAACCAAAAACCAATTTGTCGCATCCTACTCTGCTCAAATGGCAAACTTTTTCAGACAATCCTGTAGCCAAGGCAATGTAACCGCATCATGTGAAAGAGCTGCGGTACTCGCGGCAATCCCAAGGCATGAGTTTCAAAACATGCCCCCATCGCGGCTCGAGTTTGTTGAAAAGTCTTGGAAAGACATCCAGACATCTCAGGGCTCGAACAATAACTGAGGAACTAAAAGTATGAACTTCCGTAGCGCATGGCGCGCAATTTTGCTTTCGACGTGCACATCAACGATTCAGCAGGTGACTGCCCATGCAGATCAGTTCAATTGCTCCCAGATTATCACTGAGCATCGGCTTCCGCAAAAACCATTTGTGCCCTTCGCAATTTCGGAAATCAAACATCCCCAGACCGGGCAGCCGTTGAGTTTGACTCAGGAGATCACTCTCGAGAGCGAGCCAGGTAAGGATCCCATCGCCATGCCGGCGGGTGATTTCCTGCAGAAGATCAATGAAATGGAAGCGAACCTTTCTCCCTGGGGATATTCCCTTCGCGATACCGGGGAGGTCACTCTCGGCGAGCTCGCCACATGCGTACAGCTCTTGCAAAGCCAAGCTCGTAGTGTGGAAGAGAGACTTCGGAAAGATTTGCCTGTCGCCGCACAGCTCGATCAATGGACGCCACGGTTTCAAGAGGCTTGGAATCGATATAAGTCGGATCTGCCTTCTTGGGATGAGTTGCAACGGCGGGCCAATGATGAAGCTTACAACACTTATCTCCCCCCGGTCCCGCCCCTTGCAGTTGTGCCGCCAATCAAGTCGCGAACGGAGCTCAAACCACTGTTCAAGGAGCGCCCCTGGCCTTTTAACTGGGGAGAAGGAAAGGATCTCAACGTTTGGGGTGAAGCTAATCTGAAGGTTCGTGCAAGCAAAGTGGAAGCAGTGGCCACTGCCAGTCTGACAGCTGAAGGAAAGATGCTGGGTAAGAACATTGGTCAAATTGTCAGTATCATGGCACACGCTGAATCCCCGGGTACAGACAAGCTCAAGGCCAATTTTCTCATCTTCGGGTTGGGCCGTCAGGTGTTTGCCTGGAACCACGAAGGCGGGGGACTGAATCAAAAAGACAACCTAGCTTTTCCGCTCGAATACGTCATGGATTATCGATTCAGTATTGGGCCAATTCCAATGCGTGCGCGAGCAGGTTTTCAGGGCAAGATAGGGCTGGCTTATGGTTACAACCTCACGCCTCTCCGAGTGGGCGCCCATGCAATGCCTTACGCACGAAGCAACGTTTTTGCTCAAGTCGGGGCTGATATCATGATTGGTGGCGCGGGTGTTGGCGGCGAGCTTACTCTCGTTAATCTCGACATCCCGCTGACAGCTGACGTTTTCGTTGAATGGGACGATGAGCCTACTGTAAAAATCGACATTGTGGGTTCGAGCGAGCTGACTGCGCTAGCAGGTGAATTATATGCGTACGCCTACGTCTACCATCCAAAGCCCTGGCCCCCATGGAAAGATAAATGGCAGGGAAAGTGGGCCTTCTTTAACTGGTCCGGCATCGTCCGCAAAGGAAACATCTTCAATTACCATGGAGTTCTCACCTCAGCCGGCCTCGTGGCTTCTGGTGACTTGACGGCAAGCGATGTGGCTGAAGTGCAAGCAGTCAATGCCCAAGCGCGCGTTGCCGAACTCGAAGCAAAGTCAAATCAGCATGTTGTTGCCGTGGTCAAAGCTGTGGCAGCCGAGTTGTCGGCGACTTCTACCCTTAGTGTTTTATCCGAGAAGCAGAAAGTCCAGCAGCTCGATGTTTATGTCGGGGAAGGGCTTTCCAATTACAAGAACGAGTTGGCTCAATGGCTACAAAACGAACCGCTTTAATCTTGAGTGTCGCTGTACTCCTGGGGGCATCGATAGTCGCCTGGATTATATTGCCGCACGGAAGGCCTAACAGAGTTGCTGAGGAGGGAGTTGCGACACGACGTTACAAGCAGGCTTGTCGTCTCGGCGAGGAACACAAATACGAGATTTTCTATGAATCGAGCGGCAGTTACGACAGCCATAGCTTCGAGGGGCAAGTATCAAAGGCTTTCAGTGGAGAGACTCGTTTTCAAGCCAACATCCAAGGTATTCTGCATGAAACGTGCATTAAGGACTCAGGGAAGATTTGGACTTTTCAACTTGAATTGTTTCCTCGTGTTCTGAGTGTTAGTAAAGGAGATCCCGGACATGGCTTACCTCAACAGATAAAGTCTCCCAATCTCGGGGGACAAATTTACCTCGAGAAGACGGCTGAGGGAAGAATTATTCGGGTCTGGTTTCCCCGCAATACCGACGCCATGAGTCGTAACCTCATCAGAGATATCATTTCACAAAGAGCCGTGGTTTTTCCTGAATCAGGCATTGGTAAGGAGAGTTGGCATACAAGGGAAGAAGATGCCAATGGGGAATTTCAGGCAGGCTATGTCCCGGTAGAATGGTCGTCCGACGAGGTTAAGATCGAAAAACAACGGCTCGGTTACCTCCAGAGCGAAAGTACTTTGAGGCGCACACATGACGGCCTAGCAAAAAACATTGGAGCAGACACTAAGGTCACGATGCGCATCGACGTTGGAAAGGGCATCGCCAAAAGTGTGAATTCGCGCCTTGCGCTGACGTTGACAAGCGGAAGTCGACCAGTCGCGACGATGCAGACTGATTATCGGGAATCTTTTGCGGGGGCAAGTCCGCTTGACGCAAGGAGTCTCGGGTCCGCTAACCTCCGATCAAACGAAGCTCGGCAAGAAGAGAGTCGGCTCGGCAATCTTCTCGGTACCGACTCTGATGAACGAATCGAGCGGATGATCCAGCAACAGGAACTTGGTGCTGAAACAGTAGACGACATTGTTGAGCAACTTGCTGCGGTGGAAAACGGCAGTCCTCAGGCCACAAAGCTGTTTCTCAAACTCAAGGCCGCCTTTCTTTTGGGGCCTCAGAATGTGAAACGGGCGAGTGATCAATTGCTCCAGTGGGACCCAGCTGGCGCACAGTTCCAAATTACCGTCGGCGCACTTGTATCTGCAGGAACAAAAACTTGTCAGCTGGCTCTCGTCGATGCCATGGAAGCCTTGCGTAAGGAGCCGGCTGCTCTTCACGTGCTGATTGCAACAAGCGGCTATCTCAAAAACCCTCTTACTGAAGTGGAGCATGCTGCTCGCAGTTTTGCTCAGGGTGCAGATACTTTGCCCAGCGTGCGCCAAACGGCCTGGCTCGCAATTGGCAACTATGCCCACTCTCTGCAGCAAATGGGTCAAATGGATCGTTATAAAGCACTGGAAAAGAGCGCCCTTGAGCTCTCTCAGTCAGCAAAAAATCGGTTGGATCGTCTCGACACGGCACAAGTTCTAGGTAACATGGGTTCGGAGCGTGGCCTTCCCTTCATTCAGGCGATGCTCGAAAGCGGTGACGTGATGGAGCGTGTCGTAGCTTCCAGTGCGCTTCGATTTGTCGAAAGTCCAGCTGCCCAGGCTTTTCTTGTGAAGGCGATATCCTCAGATCCTTCTCCGGATGTGAGGACAAGCGCCATCCAGTCGCTGAGCTTCCGTCGGTATAGCCGTGACTTGCTAACAAGCTTGCGTAAACTCCTGAAGACCGATCCCTCAGACGGTGTCCGCATTGCTTTGCTAAATACCCTCGTTCAAGACTTAGAGGTGCATCCTGAACTCAAGCATGATCTCGAAATCGTTGTCAAAACTGATGTCAGCTCTCAAGTCAGGCAACAGGCTCAATCAATACTCAATCAGCTTGCAGCGATAAGTCCTTGAACTTCGAGAGGTATACTAATTGATGAAATAATAGAGGTTGATAGTACTATAATTCAGGATAAATCGAAAGACTCAACCATTAAAGTCCTATTAAAGCTCTCGATGATTACGGCAGAAATACACCGAGTCTTGAAAAAACAAAAAGCCCGGAAAACTTTTTAAGAATTCCGGGCTTTTTATGGAGCTGGTTAAGGGAATTGAACCCCCAACCGCCTGATTACAAATCAGGTGCTCTACCAATTGAGCTAAACCAGCAACAGAGTGTTTTCTGGTTACATTGGCTGAACTCGGATGTCAAGAAAACTCAGAGCAGTTCCCGATCAAAATTCGCAATGTGGGTTCCTGCGATGGGGAGTTGTGTAACCATCGCATGCAAAACTTTATGCAAGTCTTCGGGGGAATAATGCCGAGTCAGGAAGTCGATCCGGAAATCTTCTACGCCGAGCGCTCTGAGTTGAGGGAGCCGCTGAGAAACACTGAAGGCGTCTTTGCCATAGACAACTGACTTGCAGTTTTCATGGGCGACGAAAAAACGCTCGCCTTCTGCATTTTCGATTTCTAGCGTGCGGTAGCCACACACTTCCGACCCAGGGCAGCCATTGTGGAGTGCCGTGAGCGAACAACTTTCAGCAATAAAGAGGGGAGTGTCTTTGAACACTGGAAACTGGGGTTTAACGTCGCGAGAGTTTGTCCAGCGCGACAACTGCACAGAGAGGTTTTTGAAATCGTCCTCAATAGATAAAGAAACAAGATTCACGCCTTTTTCTTCCCAGAAGGAGGCCGCCTGAGAATTCAACGCATAGAGAGTAAAATCACTGGCTAAGTTTGTTGTTTCGTTTTTCAAGCCCCAATTTTCAAGCAAAGTGAAGGCTCCCACATTGCCAATTTCGTAGGCATTCACTCCAGCCTTTGCGAGTTCGGCGATCCAACGACGTAACAAAGGCTCGTCCCAGGCGCGAATGACCGTTGGAAAAGCAGCCCTCAACAAGATCTGATGCTGTTGGCAAAACGTAACGAGTTTATTCGCGGTTTCTTCAATGCGCAGCGAAGGCAGAAAAGCGCGTTTGGGTTCAAAAACGATTTCGGTCAAAGGGAAATCTGGAGTTTGTTCCAAAAATGTCGAGATGGCATCGAGGTATTCGAGCCGATCGATTTTAATTTGAAATCTCAGTGCAGTGGCAGTGCCTCGCAGGTCGCGCCTTTCGGTGACCAGAGACTTTGTTGCAGCTGACATGCGGGTTTCGGTGACTTTATGGATCGCATCTATCAGTTCTTGTTGCAGGCCTTGTTTAAGTTCCTTGATTTTAGAGCGCGGAACAAACCAATGGGTCTCGCCTGTGATTTCAAGTTCCGGAGCCCACACTCCCACATCGCCGAGCAGCGAAAATGATTCTGCAAGGTCAGTTGCCAAGGTTGAAGTCGACTTTGGAAGTGCTGCAGGCATGCAGACTTGAGAGGTTTTTACCAACTCCCCACAAAAGAAAGCCTGCGCCTGAATCGTGAGTATTTCTTCTTGCGCAGTTAAATCGATTGCAATGGAAAGAGGTAACAAGCGTTTTAATCGGGTGTCGCGCGGAGGAACTGAAATTTTTTGCACACGCCTTTTTAGATCGTTGGAGCGTGTCTTAAAAACGATGTCGCCGACGCGTGGCATGTCGCATTCCGTTGGAACTTCGATATCGACCCACGTTCCTTCTGTTGCAAAGGGAACAGAGGTGCGTAAAACCACGAGATCACGCAGCGAAAACTGGCAAACACCATTTTCATATTTTTGAATGACTTGTCGAACATTGGAGCGGGTTTCTTGGCCATGTTGAGGTTTTGCATGAAAGATCTGTTCACTCGGGTCGACCCGAATGCCATCAAAGCGTTCGATGGGGATTTCTGTAAAGACCCTCATGCTTCTGCCCAGTATTTTGATGACTTCTCCCACTCTCATGCCTTTGTGAGTAGGGTTGTCGAGATCGATGACATTTTCGTGGTAGCGCCCCTTGAGAAAAAAGGTCGTGCGCTCGCGATGAAAGGAAAAGGGTTTGTCCTTTTCCATATCCGTAGCCTGAGCAAGCGTATCGCGGGCTTCGGCAGGTGCATTGGCGCGCAAAGTGCTGCGTTGAAAAATCTCGTCGAGCTTCCTGCGGTATAATGTAACAACGGTGGACACAAACTGGGCGTCTTTTTTTCGACCTTCGATTTTGAGGGTGTCAACCCCCGCTCCAACAAGCATATCGAGGTCATCGGAGGTGTCTAAATCTTTCATGCTAAAAAGAAAGCCGTGACCTGGTTCATTGAGGATTTTGTAAGGCTTGCGGCATGTGTAGGCGCATTCGCCTCGGTTTCCACTGCGGGCATCCTGGGCGCCACTAAAGAAACACAGTCCGCTGTAACTGTAACAAAGGCTGCCATGGCAGAAAGCTTCGATTTCAACAGACTCCGGTGGAACCGAGGCGCAGATTTTTTTAATTTCAAGGGCCGTCAATTCTCGCGCAAGCACCACACGCTTAAATCCTGCTTTCCAGGCTTCAATAACCCCGGCAAGATTGTGTACAGCCATTTGCGTTGAGGCATGCATACGCAGTGCTGGAAAATGCTGATTCACAATGCGTGCCAGGCCAAGATCTTGAACAATAATGGCATGAATGCCTAAGGCTTCGAGTTTTCCGAGTGTTTGAATGAGTGGAGCAAGTTCGAGGTCTTTTATTAAAACATTTAAAGTGACTAAGACTTTCATCCCAAACTTTTGCGCGACCGGAACGAGTTCCTGCAAATCTTCAATTGTAAAATTTTCTGCACGGGCCCGAGCATTAAATTCTTTGAGGCCCAAAAAAACGGCATCGGCCCCGGAATTGAGCGCCGCAAAAAATTGCTCTCGCCCCCCGGCAGGAGCGAGGATTTCCGGGATGCGTCGATCTGTCATTTCTGTGGTCATACTCAAGTTCATCTGTTGTTCCATTTTTTTTCGATATTCGAATGCAAGAAGTGCGCATACCACGAGAAATTACCTATGGCCACAGGTTTGACAACCCGGTTGGCAACCCCTTTGCCGTGTTATTCTTTGAGAGAAACTCCCTAATATTCCAAGGGCTGGCTGCAAAAAGAAGGAGCAAAGATGCACTCCCGATACATCAGAATGGGCATTCTCACCTTGTGCGCAACGGCAACTATTGGGTTCTGTGGATATTCTTCGCTGGCGCTTGCGCAGGCTGCAAATGTTCAGGCAGAAGACACCTTTCGAGAAGTTTTTGTAACTGCTGGATACTCATCGGCCTTCGGTGCACTGGCGGGATTGGCAATGCTCCCCCTCTGGCCTGGAAAACCTATGGATAACATGCGGTTTGTGACTTGGGGTGCGTCTGTAGGGTTTTTGGGTGGAAGTCTTTATGCATTTTACAGCATGAACAACCGAAATTCTCAACGATTTTATATGACTCCCAGCGAGCCAGCGGATGACTACGGTTACGGGCCAAGTTCCACCGACCCTTCCTTGGGAATGTTAAAAGAACCGCTCCCCGAGGGAGCTTTGGTGGTTGGAAACGGCCAGCGTCTTGGGCTGCGTATTCCTGCATTCGCAATAGGAACCGATACCTACGAAATGAGAGTTCTGAGTATGAACTTTTAAGTGCACCGACAAATCTGCTACGTGCATCGCCTTTCTTTTTGTGCAACCTTCGGCTAGGAATACGCCGATAGGTAGACCACACAGACGAGGTTAAGGAAACAGATGGCGACACATTATTTCAGCCCAGGGCCTGCATCATTACCGGGTCAAGTTCGTGAACGAATTCACCGCGAGTTGCTCGACACCTTTGGTTTTGGCGTCAGCATTATGGAAATCTCTCATCGTTCGAAACAGTATGATGAACTTAATGCAGAAACGTTACAACTCATTCGCAAGGTCTTTCAGGTTCCAGACACCCATTCTGTGCTGATCACTCCTTTTGGTGCGCAACAGCATTTTTCGTTGGTTGTTCATCACCTGTCTGCACCCGGTGACACCATTGCATACACCGATACCGGAATTTGGGCGCATCTTGCAGTTGAAGAAGCCAAGGCTACCGATCGAAAATTTGCAATGATCTATGATGGTCAGCCGCACTGCTTGTCGCTTGGAAATCCGAAGGAATGGGTGCTTCCTAAAGAAGCGCGTTACCTCCATTTAACCGTGAACAATACGGTTTATGGAACAGAATATGCACGCATTCCTGATCATTTTGAAGTTCCACTGGTTCTTGATATGACAAGTGCTTTGGGTGCTCGTACCGATATTCCATGGGATAAAACGGCGCTCGTTTACGCCAGCGCGCAAAAGAATTTTGGTATTGCGGGTGCATCAGTGGTGCTGATTCGCAATGATATTTTAGAGGCAAGTAAGGCCATTACAAAGCGAAATCAGTTGGGCAATGCACTCTCGTATCATTCTATTTTTGCTGCGAAGAGCGCATTAAATACTCCACCCGTTTTTGCAATTTATGCCATGAACCGCATGTTGCAGTGGATGGACGCCCTGGGTGGAACTCCGGCCCTTGAAAAGCTCGCACTCGAAAAGGCAAAGGCCGTCTATACCGAACTTGATGCCGGATTTTATATTCCGCGTTGTGTAAAGGAAAACCGATCGCGGCACAACTTTGTCTTTAAGTTGCCCACTCCAGAACTTGATGAAAAGTTTATCAAGGAAGCCTTGGACCATCATATTTATGAGATAAAAGGTTATCGTAACGTTGGTGGAGTGCGTTGCTCCATGTACAATGGCGTTTCCCTTGAATCTGCGCTCGTTTTTGCCGAATTTATGAGGGATTTCAGAAAACGTACTGGAGTATAAGAAAGGGCCCTGATGACAAAGGGGATACGCGACAGGCTAGAAGCCCTCTTTGAAGTGGCGCGACTTCTTGCATCCGAAGACGACCTCGATGCGCTCATGGAGCGTATTTTGAGCGAAGTCCACGGAGTCATGAATGCGGGTGCAGCTTCATTGTTGTTACGTGTTCCGGGAACCGATTTTTTAGAGTTTGTAGAAACACGCGGCAGTGTTGCCAAGCACCTTTCTCGCAAGCGTCTTAAATTTGGTGAAGGCATCAGTGGCGAGATTGCGCTCAAACGCGAACTTATCAACGTTGTCGATGCTTACCAGGACGAACGATTTAATCCAGCCTTCGATAAAGCATATGGATTTCGCACCAAGCAAATCCTGGGTGCGCCCATGGTTTTTCGCGAAAGCGTTGTGGGTGTAATGCTTGTTATGAATAAGCTTGAAGACACCGCTTTTGATACAGAAGATGAACAGATTATGAGAATTTTCTGCGACCAAGCTTCTGTGGCGGTGATCAATGCCCAAGAGCGCCGCAGATTTCGGCAAAAAAACCTTGCCCTCGAAATTTTTGCACGGGAAGTGGGCGAAATTCTCAGCAATAAGCTAACACTTGTTTATGGTTACATACACCAGGTCAAAAGAATTACTGAAAAACACCCCATTTATTCACAAGATCTTCCCTTCCGCGAACGCTTTGCGGTTCCCGTAATCGAACTTGAAAAAAGTACCGCAACTATGGCCGGGCTGGCAAAAACGATGAATACCTTTGCAAACTCGGTCAAAAAAGGCGAGCCCGGGTTGTTACATTGTGCAGATTTTTTATCGGAGTTTCAAAAGGCTTCACGTTACCATGATGTGCCCATTTACTCTAATATTACTTCCGACATTTCTATCCGTGTTGCCCAAGAAAATATCGTTATTATTCTTGAATCACTTATCCAGCTCGTCCGATCTTTTGCAGTTAAACCCACTGTAGGAGATTTAAATGCAGGCCAAAGTAATATTCCCATCATTATCGTACGGGAACGCGTAGACAGAGTCGACTTTTTTGTCTGTTTACCTTTGGAAGCAAGCGTTGGACTCTCTGAAGAAGACTTCAGCTTGGGTGGCAAAGGGAACGGACTGCTTTCAATGGCTTCGGTTCAGGCCGTTGCAGACATTGCCGAGGCTGAGATTATTCCTTATACAGAACTGCATTCAAATCGAAATCATCAGATGTTTTATCGGCAAAGCGAGCTTTTGGCACATGATGACCAGAATTCAAACCTCGCAATAAATGCAGATTTAGGCGACGACAAACCGGGAATTGCCTTAATCCTTGTGCAAGCCAGCTTCAGTGTCTGGAGCTAGCGGAACGAAAGGGAGGGATAAAAATTGAAATGGGAAGTTCTTATTGCTGAAATTCGACTTGCAATTTTGGAATGGAAATCTTTGTTAGTACACTCTGCGCTCTATAAAAGAGATATTATAAAACAAGCCTTCGATGATTCCGTGATAGAAACAGTAGTTACAACTGTTCGCAAAATTTCTCAAAAAGGGCGAAAGGCAAGGCTTAAGCTCACACGCATTCTGATTCGAATGCTGTCCTCTGCTCTCAATCAAAATCCGAAGGCTTTTGAGGCTGCTTTAAAAGATCTTATCGACCTCGGACGCCCCGACTGACGAGAAGTCCATTGCCTGTTTTCAAGAATTGCCTTGCGCGTTCGACAATCCAAAGTGAAGCACCACGACGATAATTTCTATCATCTTTGATGACGCGCTCAGAGGCTAATGATTTTTCTTGTTGCTCAAATCCTGAATGTGCAAGCATAATACGTAAGGCATGATCGCGTACGACCAAGGCGTTGTCTGTGAGGCCCAAAAAGAGTGCCTGACGACACGCTTTTTCCTTATTTGAACCGCAGGCAAAGTTGATGGCTGCAGTGCGTCCGACCCAATTGAGGCGCTGAAAAGATTTTGCGTCGAAACGGGATTCTTGTGCGGTGCGTTTGGTGCGCATAAAAGTTGCGAGCGCTCTTTTATATTCTAATTTTTCTAAAGTATCTTGAGCGATACCTAATTGAGCAGGCAGTATTAAGAGTAAAAAAAACTGTAAAATCCAAACCGAACGCATATGCAGTCCTCGCCTTGGCTTTGCAAGAAGGCAAGCCGAAAAACAGCCTTCTCAAACGGGGTCCATAGGATGCCGGCCCGTAACCTTATTTTTACGTGACAAAAGCATTCTGCGAAACCGAAGTGTCAAGCGTCGAAAGAGTAAAAAATGCATTTGGGAAAATTCATGCCCGAGGGCTCCCAAGAAAAAAGGCTTTTGGAACTGGTTTTAGTTCAAAGGTTGAAGTGGAGGCGATCCTTGTTGTACATGGAATCATCGCGCCATGCTTCACTGTGTCATGGGCGGCAACGAAACTTTGAATTTTTACAGAAATCGAAGCAAGGAGAGCCCTCAAATGAAAATCCGAGTCGAGACAAAATGCGCCCTTTTGGCGCTGGGGATGTTGTGGGCTAAGGCTGGAATTGCCTGGGATCTCAAAAAAGATGCCGATGGTGTGAAAGTTTATACGCAGGAAGTCAAAGGCTCCAACATGCGTGAGTTTAAAGCGGTCACCACCATGCATTCGACGCTGGCGGGTCTGATGGCTGTCTTGGAAGATGTGGAATCTTACCCGTCGTGGTTTGCGGCCTGCAAAGAGGCAAAGGTTCTTAAGGTTGTTTCAGATACCGAACGCTTGCACTATTTTGTGAACGATGCCCCATTTCCCATTAGTCTGCGCGATATGATTTTGCGCATTCAGGTGACTCAAGACGAAAAAACGAAAGACGTTACAATTCACTTGAACGACGACAAAGAATTTATGCCGCCTGCGAAAGGGATGGTGCGCGTCACGCATCTGAAGGGCTATTGGGAGTTTAAGCCGGTCGGGAAAGGTGATGTTGAAGTCACGTACCGGCTCCACACGGAGCCCGGAGGAAGTTTGCCAGCGTGGGCAGTGAACGTCACAATTGTCGATAATCCTTTCAAAACAGTGAAAAGCATGCGTGAAAAGGTGAAGGATTCAAAGTACCAAAAGGCGAAGTATGCGCTCTTGAAGGAGCCCGACGCCTCATGAAGAATGACGATATTTTTTCTCGCATTCTTGAAATCTATCACTCGAATTTGACGTCAGCTGAGCAAAGAATTGCGGATTATGTTTTAAATCACCCTAACGAGAGCGTTACCTTTTCTGTGACGACGTTGGCGGGCCAAACGGGAACAAGCGAGGCAACTGTCGTAAGATTTGCGCGCACCTTGGGTTTTAAAGGATTTTTAGATTTTAAGGCCGAATTGCTCAAAAGGGCGAGCCGAGCGCTTTCAGCGCCCAATCCCTTTGAGGGAACAAATATAGACAGAGAAGCAAGCTCATTGCATGCTGTTGCTGCGCAAGAAGTCGCCAATATCAGCGATACCTTGACCCGCATCGATCGTCAGGAGTACTTAAATTTTGCAAGCGTGCTCGCAAAATCCCGTTACGTTTTTACGGTTGGATTTGGGATGAGTGCTATTCTTGCAAAAATGGCGTCCTATCAGCTTCGATTATTGGGCAAAAGAAGCAGTGAACTTTCGGAAAGCATTGCCAGTCCTCAAGATGAATTGGCATTTTCAGATCCGGCCACAGACTGTGTCTGGTTTTTTTCTTTTCCACCCTATACCGAAGCAACGATGGCTTTAGCTCAAATGGTTGAAACTCAAAAGCTGCCTTGCCTTTTAATCACGGACCGCAGACATGCCCCCGTTGCAAAACAGGCAAGCCATGTGCTCTATGCGGCAAATGAAAATATTCTCCCCACCAATTCCATGACTGCGGCGTCTGTG
Organism: Silvanigrellaceae bacterium; assembly: GCA_044237915.1. Taxonomy (GTDB): domain Bacteria; phylum Bdellovibrionota_B; class Oligoflexia; order Silvanigrellales; family Silvanigrellaceae; genus JBIIEI01. The sequence goes on from JBIIEI010000060.1 coordinate 17,594, forward strand.
CTTATTATGGGGCTTATGAATGAATTAAGTTCGAAACAACTGCTGAATGCATGAGGAAGTCATCTTAAAATACGGTCCGTAGACCCTGTGAGTCATCTTGAGGGGGTTCGTGGGTGGTTTCATTTCCATTGCTGGGATCTGGATTCGCATTGCCGCCCAATCCCAGGAGTCCTAGGGCGTTGCGCGCTCGAGGTGAACCGGGTTCTGAACCCGCAACAACAGGGACGCTGAGACCTCCTCCCCCTGTGGCAAGCGCTCCCGTTTCAGGATCGATACGTACGGAGCTGATGCCCGGAGGTTCTTTCCAGTTTCCGGACGGATAGAGTGCCACCGCCTTTTTCATCACTTCACGCCAGATGGGCGCAGCCATTTTGCCTCCTGTGCCATGGGAACTGAGGCTCTTGCGTGCATCATCAAAACCGACCCAAACACCTCCGACGAGGTTTGGAACAAATCCAATAAACCAAGCATCGGTATAGCCGTTGGTTGTTCCCGTTTTTCCGGCCGTGTGGTGCGAGGCGCCGGCTGCTTTCGTTGCAGTTCCAAAGCGAACAACATCTTGCATGATGCGCATGCTCACATAGGCTGCTTCTGGAGAAAGAACTCTCAGACTTCCTTCCAGAGGCGGCTCTTCTTCGTCGTCAGAAATTTTTTGCGAATTCTCTTTTTTCGCAGTGAGTTTGACTTTATCTGAGCCTTTTTTTCCTTTTTCAGCAACCTCTGGTTGCGCTCCAATGGGTGCGATACGCAGCCGGGGGTCGTTTTGTTCAAACAGCACTTTGCCCGCGCGATCTGTTATTTTTGTGATGAGAATCGCTTCTGTCAGAACACCTTTATTCGCAAAAGGTGAATAGGCTTGCACCATTTGTAGCAAGGTTGCCTCGCCTGCTCCCAGTGCAATACTGAAGTCAGCAACGGGCCAATCAAGGCCCAGTCGTTTGAAATGTCGCCAGCACAGATCGGGGCCGAGGGCTTGAAAGAGCTGAATACTGGGGACGTTGTAGGAATTAATCAGGCTGCGCCGCAAGGTTGTGCGGCCTAAAAATTCCTTGTCGTAGTTTTCGGGTTTCCAGTTTCCAATCACGATGGGAGGGCTATCGAGTTGGGAAGCGGGGCTAAATCCGTGGTCTTGAGCCAGGCCATAGTAAAGTGGTTTGACGCTGCTTCCCACCTGCCTTTTCGCTTGCGTGGCACGGTTAAATTGACTGTTTTCAAAGCTGCTTCCACCCACCATTGCAAGAACTTCACCTGTTTGTGCATTCATGACAAGCGCTGATGCTTCGACTCCTTCGGTATCGGTCAGCCCGTAGTACCGAATGCCTTGATGAACTGGTGTCGCTGCATAAGTCTTCACATAATCACTGAGGCTTTTTAATCCCTCAATGTTTTTAGCGATGCGTTTAGGGCTTCCGCGTTCAAGTTTTTTAACATGAATTTCGTCGCCAATTCTAAGAATATTCGCAAAGTCTAAAACCTGACTTTCTTTGTTCTTGCTGGTGCGCAACGCCCAGCGGTGATCCTCTAAAAGTAACAGGCCAAGTCCTTGTTGTGCGACGATTCCTACGGCATCAAGCTGAGGAAACAGATCGACAACAATGGCCCTTTCAAATTCGCCATCGCTGATGGGAGCGTTGACCACCTTTTTGATGACATTCGTAAATTTTTCACCATGGCGTTTGAGCGGACCCCGGAATCCTTTTTTATCTTCGTGTTCTTTGAGTCCCTCAAGCACCGCCCGTGTTGCTTCATTTTGAATACGCATATCGAGCGATGTGTGAATGATGTAGCCTTTTGAAGGCAGATCCTTAAAGCCAAGCTGTGTTTCGAGTTGCTTTTTCACTTCCATAAAAAAGTAGGGCGCAATGAGAGTGTTGGGTGACTCAGCGCGGTGGACTTTGATAGGTTGTTTAAATGCCTTTGCAGCTTCGGCGGGTTGAAGGAACTTTGTTTTCACGAGTTGATCGAGAACATATTTTTGTCGAACTTTTGCTTTTTCCATGTGGTCAGTAGGCGAAAATGCCGAAGGCGCGGGTGCAAGGCCTGCAATGAGTGTGGCCTCTGCCAAGGTGAGATCTTTGTTTGACTTGCGAAAGTAATTTCTTGCTGCGGCTTCAACGCCATAGGAATTGTTTCCAAGAAAAATGGTGTTGAGATACAGCTCAAGGATTTGATCTTTTGCCATGCTTTTTTCGATGCGCCGTGCCAGAATCATGTCTTTGAGTTTGCGCTCGATGGTACGTTCTTTAGATAAAAGCAGATTTTTGGCAAGCTGCTGGGTGATGGTGCTTCCACCTTGTTTTGTGCCGGTTCGAAAAACAAAATGCACCCCGGCGCGCATAAAGCCCTGATAATCAACGCCCGTGTGCTCATAAAAACGGGAGTCTTCTGCAGCCAAAAATGCTTTGATAAGAAAAGGAGAGACATCTTTCATTTTGACGGGATAGCGTTTTTCGTCAAAAATTTCACCAATTTTAACCCCATCACGACTGAAGATATTGGAAGGGAGCGAGGGTTCATAGCTTTGCAGTTTGGAAAGGGGAGGCAACGATTGCTCGACACGCACGTAATAAGTGTATGCAAATATCCCTCCACCCAGCGCAAAAAGTCCAGCCAGGACTGTGATGGCGAGGGCAGTACGAAGGACGATTTTCCGAACGGACGGTGTCATGGAATTTCCTCTCAGCTCGCCAATACTTCTGAACCATCGGTCGATTTTCTTGTTTGCAATGCTTTGGTCACAAGTTCTTGATTATAGGTGAGGCGTCTGTTCTGTGCTTCTTTGATGCAAATTTGCAAGGCCTGAAAGGCTTTGTCATAGGCTGTGTTGCACAGCAGACTGCGGGCAAAAGCCTCGACGGCCTCTGCATAAAGATCGCTTTTTTTATAGGCGAGGCCAATGTTGAATTCTAGCAAATGAAACTTGTCTTTGTCGGGCAGCACTTGCATCGCATTGCGATAAAGATTGATGGCTTCCTGATTGTTACCTTGATTAACCATGGCAATTCCCATGCTGTTAAAGTAACCTCCAAGCTCTGCACCTTTACCTGATTCTTTAAAAAATTTCGCTGCAAGCTCCATATTTCCACGGTTGAAGTTCACTTTTCCTAAACCTTCAGGGGCTTCAGCAACTTCTTTGTCGAGGTCTCGCACTTGTTTAAAGAGGGCTTCCGCTTTGGTGTCTTCGCCCGTTCCGAGATAAGCATTTCCAAGGCAAATCATGCGAGAAAGGTTGCTTGGACAGCGTTTGTGTAGGCTTTCTAAAAGTTGAATGGCCTCAGGAAATCGTTTCAATTTGAGATAAAGCTTTCCAAGGCCATTGACTGCAGGCGAAAAGTTGCTGTCGAAGCCGAGGGCCTCTTTGTAACTTTTTTCCGCTTTGTCGGCATGTTCAGTGCGTGACCAAATATCACCATTCAATGTGTATGCGAGGGCAGCATGATTGCCTGGTTTTAAGCAATCACTGATGAGCTTTAGTGCCTCATTTATTTTTCCTTCGACGATCCAGTCTTCGACTTTTCGCAAGGTTTTTTGAATATTATCAAGGTTTCCTTCCGATGCGAACATTTGCTCAACTTTTTCAATGACACGGGTTTTGTCGAAAGGACGTAACAGATAATTTGTGATGCCAAATTCTTGAGCGAGCGAAATGTCTTCCTCATTCAGAAGTTGCGAAAAGATGAGAAAAGGAGCGTGTCTGAATTTTCTAATTTCTCGCAGTTTTTGCATGAAAATAAGACCACTCATAGGTTTAAGCTCCCACGAGGCGACAAAGAAGTCGATCTTTTGTTTTTTCGCGAGATCAAGCGCTTCAATTCCCGTTTTGCACACGAGAATTGTGCAGCCATCGTAACGTGACTTGAGGGTCATTTCCCAGAACAAGGCATTTGCAGTGTTCTCGTCAACGACCATGATGTTACTTGGTGATTCCATTTGATGGGCATCCTTTCGACGTCATTCCTGAGCATGTTCGCGAAAGTTGGTGGGTTCGGGAAGGATACAAATTTCCTCCTAGTGAGAGGATTCCACCCCGAACGCGAGAGCTTGTGTTACGCCTTGTTTTGACACATCAAAGGCCGCCATTGCTTTGAGGATGAAAACTTTGACCACTGCACCCGCAGAGATGTGCAAGCGACTTTCGTCCGATTTTTGCATTGCAGGCATGAGAGAGGTCCCGGTTAGGGCCTGAATGGAGAAACCTTTGCGCTGGACAATGAGGGTTTGCAGACCAAGCCTCGGCGTCATTTTTAAATGGGTATCAAGCGTGTTGTCGGGATCGCTCATTTGAGACTGAGTGGGTTCCCAGTCTTCGGCCTCTGTTTCTTTTAGATAAGAGTCGAGGATCAGCAGACCTGAGAAGGAATTGGTATGTGGAAAATGGACGAAGTCTATTTCCGTGGAGATGATAAAATTTGAAAAATAGGCTGATGCCCAAGGAGAAAAAATGGTCACAAAAGCAAGGCTTGCGGTGGCAGGGCGATAAAGTCGGTGATTGAAACCTGGGTCACTTTCTGCTTGGAGGAACGAAAACATGCGGTACTTCGCAGCAAATGCGCTATTTTCGTTTAGGATAAAAAAGAGTGAAAATTGAGAATTGTTTCCGCTAAATTTTCTGTTACTTGTGCTGCTGCTCTTAGAGACCTCAAAGTCTTTTTTTAAGGTAACCGAAGTTGTGTCGAAATTTTGCGAGTACCCAAGGCCCAGATCCTCGGTGAGCCTGAATGCGACTGCAGGTTCTATGGACGTCCAATTTTCATGGAGACCCAGCTTTAATGAAGCATCAGGTTGACGTTCTCTTTGAAACAGACTCTGCTGAAGCGAAACTCCAAACCCAAACATTCCGTAAGCAAGACCTGCGGCAGACCCTTGCAAGCTGTTTCCTTTTTTGGGAGAAAGAGCGCTCATTTTGGGAATGTCGTTTTCACTTCGGAGGTAACTGAATCCGACTTGATAGAAGCCAGGTTGGAAGAGGATAGCAGCCGCATTGCCTGTGTCTTCCCATGAAGTGGGGAGGGCGGATGCCGCACCAGACAGCGCCAATGACAAAGGGGATCTTCGCTCACTGTCGGGTGAGAGTGAAATGATTGTTTCAGAGCGGGCTGGGCTGGAAAAAGCAGAAATGACGATGCACGCGAGGTAGATTCGTTTGCTTGCCTTGGTATCATTGGCTTGCGATGATTTGAAGTGGCATGGTAACGGGGATTGGAACATCATTCACTCCTCTGTATTGCGTTCCAGTATATACTGTTGTCGTTGTCATTACGTGATGGTCAGGAGAACGAATTGAGATGGGTCCTGAAAAAGCGAAGAGTGTCCATCGATCGAAACTTGTGCTGCTCGGGGGAGGTCTTTTTGCCTTCGCCAGTATTGCAATGGTCTTGAAAATGAGCGTGTTCAAAGGACGAACGAGTGAGGTTTTTGTGGATCAAAAATCTGCAAAAAATCTGAACTCCGGAAGAATTTTTCCCATGAATGTTGAGACCGTGAAAGCCCTGCTTGGGAAGTCATCGGGTGTGCCGCTGTTACTCCCCGTTCAACTCGACCCTGATGCCCATGCCTATGTGGAAGGAGTTAAAGACGGCTATGTGGTTGTCCTGGCTGCTTCAGAGGAATGTGCTGCCTTAGAGCCCACCACCGAAGATCCTTGTTTCAATCGCGTTGTCAGAGCGGAGCGTTTGAAAGATTCCAAAATATGGGAACAACGGCTTGCTCTTATTTCAAGCTCTGTTGCTGCCGCGACACCCACTCCGCAAAGTGTTGCTGATCCCGAAGATCCTGACTCGAATGAGGAGTGCGGAAAAGCTCGTATTTTAGATCTGCCTCAACAACTTAAAGCTATCTTCACCCCAGATTGCTTTGAAGCACCGGTCACGGTGGAGTGGGTGCAAGACCAAGTGAAATATACGACGGAAGGTTTGGGAATTGAGGAAACCACGGGCCTTATCGCAGCAGGTGCTCGATGAGGAGTTGTTGTAAGTTATTGAGTAAAGAGCACTTTTCTAAACAGGCCTAAAATCTCTTCTTCAAAACAAATGTTTTCTTGCCATTTGCAAGAAGTCGGTCATTATTGTAGACCTAGTTGAAAATAAGGAGTTGATAAGTGATGAAGAGTCCCTCTCAAAATAGCAAGTTGAACGCCTGGATCCAAGAAGTGGCAGATTTGTGCGAACCGGCAGATATTTATTGGTGCGACGGCTCGCAAGACGAGTACAATATGTTGTGCGAGATGTTGGTTAATAGAGGAACTTTCATCAAACTCAATCACGACAAACGCCCGAACAGCTTCCTCGCAAGATCTCATCCAGACGACGTTGCCCGCGTCGAAGATCGTACCTTTATTTGTTCCGAGAAAAAAGAAGATGCGGGTCCTACCAATAACTGGATGGATCCTGCCGAAATGAAGGGCAAATTAAAGAATCTTTTTAAAGGATGCATGCGTGGCCGCACCATGTATGTCATTCCTTTTAGTATGGGCCCCATTGGTTCCGATCTGTCCCGCATTGGAATCGAAATCACCGATTCGCCCTACGTTGTTTGCCATATGCGCATCATGAGCCGTATGGGAACCCAGGCGCTGGAAGCTCTTGGAAACGGAGAATTCATCCCTTGCATACACTCCGTGGGCATGCCCCTCGACGAAGGAAAAGAAGATTCAACGTGGCCTTGCGATCCTAAAAATCGCTACATCGTACATTTTCCCGAAGAGCGCAGCATTTGGTCCTATGGAAGTGGCTACGGCGGCAATGCGCTTTTAGGCAAGAAGTGTCTGGCGCTGCGCATCGCTTCTGCTTTGGGCCGCGAGGAAGGCTGGATGGCAGAGCACATGCTCATCGTCGGCTTGCAATCTCCCCAAGGGCAAAAGAAGTATTTTGCAGCAGCGTTTCCGAGCGCATGTGGCAAAACAAATCTTGCAATGCTCACCCCTCCCGAAGAATTTGCAGACTGGAAAGTAACAACGGTTGGCGATGATATTGCCTGGATGCGACCCGGTTCAGACGGTCGTTTACATGCCATTAATCCCGAAGCCGGATTTTTTGGAGTTGCACCTGGAACATCCTTTAAGTCCAATGCCAGTGCAATGCATTCTATTTCCAAGAATACGATTTTTACAAACGTAGCCCTCACGGCAGACGGTGATGTTTGGTGGGAAGGCATGAGCGACGAAGCTCCTGCAAATCTAACCGACTGGCTCGGTCAACCCTGGACACCACAAAGTGGCAAGCCTGCAGCGCACCCCAATGCTCGCTTTACCGCGCCTATTGTTCAGTGCCCTGTTAAAGATGAAAACTTTGAACTCCGAGAAGGTGTTCCCATCAGCGCCATCATCTTTGGGGGCCGTCGTCCCAGTGTCATTCCTCTGGTGATGGAATCCTTTGATTGGGCACACGGTGTTTACTTGGGTGCAACCATGGGCTCAGAAACCACTGCTGCTGCCATCGGAGCCATTGGAAATGTACGCCGCGATCCCATGGCGATGTTACCTTTCTGTGGATACAATGTTGGAAATTACTTTCAGCATTGGCTGAACATGGAAAATCTCACCAAAGAACTGCCCCGGATTTTTCATGTGAATTGGTTCCGCAAAGACGATAAAGGTCAGTTTATTTGGCCAGGATTTGGCGAAAATATGCGCGTGCTCATGTGGATGTGGAATCGTCTCGATAATAAAGTCGATGCTATTTCTACGCCTATTGGTCTCCTCCCTACGCCTTCCGACATTAACGTCAAAGGACTTTCAAATTTCACCTCAGAAAATTTGAATCCTATTTTGACGGTGGGTCGTGAAGAATGGCGCCAGGAAGTTCAAATGCAAAAAGAATTTTTTGCCACTTTGGGCGAAGCAGTTCCCGCTGAAATTCTACGTCAGCAGGCAAAGCTCGAAGCTCGATTGACTTAAATTCAATTCGGCTCACTTTTTTGTCACACAAAAATTTCTAAACCCACTTGCACCCGAAATTCCAAATGTGCTTTTGTTGCGAAGCAAAAGTAACATTATTTGGGAGGTCGGGAATGCAGGAAAGTCGTCGACGTTTTGTCAAAATTTCTGGGGCCATTTCTCTGATTCCTGTCCTTGGAATTCAAGCACTTTCAGAAAACAAAGCCCTTGCACAGGGGCGTGCGCGCTCCAAACGGGCAGGCCTCGGAAGCCCTCAGAAAAAAGGTGCCTTTGAGCCCTTGCCTCCCTCCAACGTCGATGACATTTCCCTCGCCAAGGGATTTCAGTGGTACCCGCTTTTGAAAATGGGCGACGTCATCAATGCGGCCGGCGATAAAGCCGGTGACTGCTGTGACTTTATTCATTTTCATCCTGGGGAAAATAAAGATCATGCCTTTTTGTGGGTCAATCACGAGTATGTAATCGATAATGTTTTGTACGGAAAAAGAGTCAAAGCAGAAGATAAAACCAAAGAACAGGTTATCGAAGAACGTAAACTCGTGGGCGGAAGTTACGTCGAAATTCGGAGAAGTCGCGCAAACGGCGGACGCTGGGAAGTTGTGGCAAATTCCACCAAAGCATTTCGCATCGATGGCAATTCGCAGATTCCAATGGTCGGCCCTGCAGGTGGCGCCATCGTAACAGGAACCATGGGCAACTGTGGCGGCGGATTTACTCCCTGGGGGAGCGTTCTGAGCGGCGAAGAAAACGTCGATGTTTATTACCAAGACCCCGCTGGCTATGGCTGGGGCAATTTTTTTCCCCATTCAAAAAGAGACTACGGATGGATCGTTGAAGTGGATGTGCAAAAAAAGAGCGCACGAAAACTCACCGCTCTCGGCAGGTTTGCCCATGAAGGTTCGACCGTGGTCGCCCGCGTCCAGAAAAAAGTTGTTGTTTACATGGGTGACGATGCAAAAAGCCAGTGTCTGTACAAATTTGTTTCGAAAAACGTTCTCACTGGAAATGCCGAAAAAGATCGCGACTTGTTGCTCGAAGGGGATTTATACGTCGCAAATTTTAAAAAAGGGCAATGGATCCTTTTGTCGCCTGAGAATGAAAAGCTTAAAAATGACCAAAAAAAGCGCTTTGTAACGCAAGCCGACATCTGCAACGAGACCCGCGAAGCAGCCCATCTTGCTGGTGGAACGAAGTTAAATCGACCTGAAGACGTCAAGGTTGATCCGCAATCGGGGGAAGTTTATTTTACGCTGACGAACAATTCGGATGTGGGCGATTTTCATGGCAGCATCGTTTATTTGCAAGAAAACGCAGGTGATCACACTGCGGCAAGCTTTACCTTTGAAACATATCTTGCGGGCGGCAAGTCTTCTGGGATTTCATGCCCCGATAATCTGACCTTTGGTCCGGGGCGTCACCTCTGGGTTTGTACCGATATCAGCAGTGAAGTCATGGGCAAAGGCTCTCATGCTTCTTTTGTGCGAAACTCGTGTTTTCGCCTCGAAAATGATGAACATGGAAATGTCTATGCACGTCACTTTTTGCAAGGCCCAGCCGATGCCGAAATCACGGGGCCCTGCTTTAGTCCCGATGAAAAAAGTCTGTTTTTGAGCATTCAACACCCTGGGGAATCTTCCTATTATGAAGGCACCACTCTCACCAGCCACTGGCCCTTGGGAGGCTCTGCAAAGCCTTTAAGTACCGTTATTGTGGTAGAGGAAAATAAGGGCAGCTTTTCTCGCTGAGGCTTGCGAGGTGATTTTAAACTGAGACCGAAACACTGTGTTGCACTTGCTGAATTCCTTGTAAACTGATGCTATACAAAAGTAACGTACCAGCACAGTTAAAAAGGAGTCTTCAGAAATGGTAAAGCAATTGGCATGGGTCACTTTGTTGAGTTTGGTTTGCGCTTGTGGAAGTTCACAGCAGCAAATGTCTTCTGTTGCAAGCACTCCTACTGCACAAAAGTTTTGTGATCAGGCTCAAACCACAGCACAGCAGCATACGATTGAGGTTCTGAAGACGCGTGCTCAAGCATCAACGTGCATAGAGGCATTGCAAAAACTTTCAAAGGTTTCTGAACTCGATCTCCAAAACGAAAAGATTTCTGATCTTTCCGCTTTAGAGAGTCTGACTCAGCTTCAGCATCTTTATCTTTCGAATAATGCAATTTCTGATCTTTCACCTTTGCATCAAATGCAGCAACTTAAAACGCTGTGGGTCTCTAAAAATGCACTCACATCCCTCGATTCACTTCCTAAACTCAGCAAACTTGATGATCTCTCGTTCAGCTATAATAAAGTTCAAGACATGAGCGCTTTAAGGGTGAATGTGCAGGGATTGCGTTACCTTTACGCTGATCACAATTTAATTTCTGATCTCAGCCCGCTTTCAACATTAAAGAGCCTTGATAAACTCCAGGTGTCTTTCAATGCCATTTCATCCTTGGCCCCACTGGCTTCTCTGTCGAAATTGCGTGTTCTGGAATTTACTGTGAATCAGGTCTCGAGCCTTGAACCTCTTGCTTCCATCAAAGGGCTCAATGTTTTAATTGCGGGCAAAAATCAGATCAGTGACCTTTCACCATTAAAAGGAATGCAGGTGTTGCAGGGAATTGCTCTGTGGGGGAACCGCATTCAATCTGTTGAGCCACTTGCCGATGTCCCAAATTTGGTTCTGCTCAATTTAGGATCCAATCAAGTTGAATCTTTGCTTCCATTAAAGTTACTCAAAAAAATAGCGACATTTGATATGCGTTCGAATCCGATCCAAAAAGAGTCATGTTCAACAGACAGTGCCTCTGCAGTGGTTGCGGATTTTTGTAAAAATTTAAGTGAGTAAGAATTGTTTTAAGACCTTTCGATTAAGATATTTCAGTTAAGTATTGATTGCATTGTATTCTTGATGCTCTCGAAGGTGCTTATAGAATGGAATTCTACAAGTCATCCTTCCGAATCTATCTGGGCGTGATCTCGAGCATTTCAGAAAAAACAACCTGAGTTCTACGATATTGATGTCTTACGTCTCATGTTTCCTTTGCAGTCAAGAAAGTCACGGGCTTAAAGTGCATCTTCGTGACCCTCGTTCCTGCTCCTTTTGAGCACGTGCAAAATCTCGCGCCTCTTGCATGAACTCCATAAGCTCAAAAAAATGGATTCTCTTATGGGAACGATAGCTCATTTGAGTGCATTGATTGGAAAAAAGCCGCGCATCGTATTTGAATGAATTAAAGTAACACATCATTTTCATACTCCCTTAATGTGCAAAGTATACAAATTCTAGTCCCATAGAAATGCACGTTTCTCGCAAAAAAATTGTTGTCAAACCTAGGACTCGCAGGTATGTGGTACAAACTTGGACCACGTTCTGAAAGATGATTCCAGGTACATGAAAATGACTGACATTTTTATGAGAAGCTGCGCCTTTGGCCGAATGACTTGCTGCGTATCTTAATGACTTAACGAGGAGATTCAAATGGCAAAGCTTTCTGATACACGCGTATTTAACAATACATCTGTATTTGTTGATGGTTGGTATTGGTTAATGCCGTCAAAGGAACTCAAAAGCGGAAAAGTCGTAGGCATCGAGTTTTTGGGTAAATCCCTTGCTGTTTATCGTGGGGAATCTGGAAAAGTCTTTGCTATTGAGGCCTATTGTCCGCATATGGGAGCGCATTTCAAGGAAGGCAAAGTGGAAGGCGATGCCATTCGCTGTGCCTTTCATGGTTGGAAGTTCGATTCTAACGGGCAATGTTCCGATATTCCTTGTAAAGTATATGCCGATCAGGCACGCATGATTCCTCCGATCGAAAGTTATGTGGTCGAAGAACACTACGGACTTGTGTGGATTTACACGGGGCAAAATAAAGGGGCTGAAATTGAACCCCTGCCTCGTTTTGCAGACCTTGATCCCAATGAAGATCTTGAAATCGTTGTGGGTGGCCGAACAGTGCGGCCCTGCCGGCCTGAAATCGTGATGCTCAATGCTATTGATGCTCACCACTTTAATTCGGTGCATCCTGCAGCGAGCAATTTAGCGGGAGGGATGGAACTTCGTCCTTCGGCATTAAGTTCCCGCGCGATCCGTCTGGAAAATCATTCTCCGGTTCCCAAAGAAGGATTGTTGGGAAAATTGTTAATGCCATTTTATAAGTCCGGAAAGTTGACTTACTTTTTAGACTATTGGTACGCCTCAACGGGCGTTGTTACGCTAGGTCCCGATTTTTTAAAGCTTTATCTGTTGTTTCCTCATCGCCCTACGATGGATGGGGGAACCCAAGGTATTATGGTTTATATTGCACGTAAAAAGAAGGGATTACTCAATCTTCTTTTTGCGAAAATCGTAGCGCGCGTTACGGCAATTGTTGGAGCATATTTTGAACGTGGCGATCGTGAAATTTTTGAATCCATAAAATTTTCCATGCGTGCGCCTGTGAAGGCCGATCATCCTATTATTGAATTTATGCGGCATACCGAGCGCCAAAACCACAAAGCGTTACCCTGGAAGGGAAACAGCCCTGCAGGAGAAGAGCAAGGGACTGGGTTGTGATTGTGAATCGAAAATGCCTGTTAGAAACGAGAAACACAGATGAGTGAACTCAAAAATCAGTTAAAAGCGCCTTTTCTTTTTGTTCAAGAACCCTATGCTGTTTTGAAAACTGAGAAGACAGAATCTCAAAATATTCAGTCGGCAGCATTGCGGAATGTTATTCGTGCATACCATCAAACGCCTCAAGAAGATTTTAGTTCCACTGAAATTTGGGATGCTGATTTTTTTAACTTGAGTGGTGTTCGACTTTTTCAAGGGATGACGCCAGAACAAAAAGAAAAAATCATCAACAAATGCTGTCGATCGATTTTAAAAGAAATTCAATTGATTGAGCTTGCGGGCACGTCGTATACGGCAAAAATGGCACTGCTTGCGGAAACCGTTGAACAGCGGGAACTGTATAGTTTATTTTCTGGCGATGAAGCAAGGCATTTGCAAATGATCTCTCGGTTTATCGATAAGCCTTGTGCAACTGATACCGTGGGAAATTCCTTTGGAAGTTTTTTAGGGAATTTAATCCAGAATGAAGGAAGAGATGTTCTGATCTTTCTTATTCAGGTGATTCTTGAAGGCTGGGGTATTCATTACTATACACATTTAGTGAAAAATTCTAAAGTTGAAAGTTTGAGTACTTGCTTAAAACTTATCATTTCGGATGAAGGCAAGCACCATGGAAGTGGCTTGTTGCTGTTTGATGAAAATACCATTGGACTCGAAAACGAAAATCGCATTGAGCAATTGATGTTGCAGTTTATGATGATGGTTAAAGCGGGTCCCGTAGGTGTTGTGTGCGCATTGGCAGAGCACTGTCAGAACTTAACAGTTGAAGACATCGTGAATGTTCTTGAAGAAATGAATTTTCTTAAAAAAGTGTCGAAAGACGTTGAGCAGATCAAAAGCCTGATTTTGAAGGCAGAAGCGAAACGACTGTTCAATAAATTAGATGAAATGAATGTGTTTTGTCTTCCTACAGCACAGCAGTGTGCCCAGCAAATTGCGACGATGCTATGAGTCAGCATCAACTGCGTGTCTTTAATAATTCAAATGTTGTGGCACAGGGTTGGTATTGGGCGCTTCCTTCCAGGGATTTGCCGCTTTCTGGGATTAAAACAATTGATCTATTTGGAAAAACAGCCGTCTTTTCTCGAACTGAATCTGGTAGCATACAATTAATAGCAGAGCACACTTACCGAACAGAAGAAAAATATGGAATGATTTGGATTCACACGAATCCAGAAGTGAATGATCCTTTTCCTTCTTTTGCTGAACTTGAGAACCGCAAAATTCGTGTATTGGTGGATAAAGTCGAGCTCAGAAAATGTCATCCCACGCTCATCTTGGGCGGCGGAGTTGACGAAGAGCATTTTTTGTTTGTTCACAAGAAGACCACACAAACCAGCGGCCCCTTGCGCTTTGAATTTAAGCGATTGTCTCCTGGAGTTATCGAATTTTGTAATGTTTCAACCATCCTTCGTCACAGTTGGAAGGGTAAATTTTTGCATTTTCTTTACAGCGGGATTTTGGCTTACAAAGTCACTTACTGGAATGCGAGTACGGCCCTTGCAGAACTGGGTCCGCGTTTTTTGCCCTTGTATTCAATTTTTGCATACCGTCCTACAGCAACAGGCGAAACTGTGGGTTTAAATATCTATCTGGCACCTGAAGCCGCAGGACCATTTTCGTTTTTGGCAAATATGCGCCTTAAAATGACGCAGATGATCTTAAGGGGTGGTGGCTCAGAAGATGCAAAAATTCAAAATTCTATCCGTTTTCGCTGCGGCCCCTATTCCTTGTTGAATAAACCTTTTGCGGCTTTCGTTAATTACGTCGAAGAGCAGCCGCATTTTAATCTGCGAAAAAACGAGTTTCATTGAAAAGAATCAGCTGGAGTTTTGGCAATGAACATTGAGTTTGTTACTATATTTTGTACGTTTTGGCTTCTTGCGCTCTTGACGATTTTAAATCCTCGCCTCAGAACATCTGCATTAAGGCGTGGTCGCACGCAATGGCTTGTAGATTTTATGGGTTTGACATTGCATGGCACGATCGTTCCTCTCTTCCAAACGTTTGTTATTTTTGCTGCGCTCAGTTTTATTTTTCCGCAATATAAAGGTTCCCTTAAAATTCCGGGAATCGTGGCCTTTGTTCTCAATTTTGTCGTCGTCGATTATTTGTATTACTGGAATCATCGCATTTTTCACCGCAGTAAACTTTGGCGCTTTCACTCTCTGCACCATTCGGGAACGGGTTTCGATGTTTTTACAACGAGCCGAAATAGCATGATCACAACTTTTTTAACGTTGTACATCTGGTTGAACGGCACGATGATCTTTTTACTTGATTCTCCGACAGGGTACCTGTGGGGAATTGCATTGAGCAACTGCCTAGATCTGTTTCGTCATTCGGGCATGAATATCGCTTGGACAAAGTTTCCCTTTAATTTTCTTGTCTCGCCAGTCGATCATGCTTGGCACCATGGACGCGACTCCAGAGAAATCAACTTTGGTGGAAATTTTAATATCTGGGATAAGCTCCATGGATCCTATGTGCAGCATGAATCCTGCCCTCCAGCTTTTGGAGATGAGTTGAAAAAACGACAACTTTGGAGCGCATTTTTTCGTGGCATACCGCGATGAGAATGGATATAAATGCTGTTACTTTTGAATTTTTACGAGGCAACTGAAATATGGCCAAAAAATTAACATACCGAAATAAATTTAACTCATTTTGGCCGCTTTTTATTTCAAAGCACCTCAACCCATGGAATCGGCGTGCTCACCTCATTGGCAACATTTGGATGTTCTGTTTCTTTGTTGCTGCAGGAATGACATTGGATTGGAAGTTTCTTGCAGCGGGTTTTGCAGGGTATGTTCCCTCATGGTTTGGGCATTTATACTTCGAGCGAAATATTCCCAATACCTTTCAAGGTCCAATTTTGTCAGCTCTTTGTGATCTCAAAATGATTGGAATGATGTTTGCTGGCGAGCTTGATGATGAAATCACCAGGTTGTTTGGAAACTCAAGGCCCGCTGCAGGCTCTCCAGTGTTGGTCACCGACGAGCAAGAGCAAAAGTACCAAGCAGCGCTCAGACACCGCATCAGCAAGTCCGTCCCAAGTCATCCTTTTTCGCAGTATTGGGACATTTTTCTGATAAAGCACAGGCATGTTGTAAACGTTTGGATTCACGCTCTTGCTATCGTTTTTCTGGGGTGTGGCCACCATTTGATGTTAAGTAAAGTAACAGGTTTTCCGCTTAAATGTAATTCCTACGCAGCAAGCCAAAAACCTCTAACGTCAATTTTTTGCCAGAACTGATCCCACCGTCCTTCGG
>JBIIEI010000131.1:0-9621 GCA_044237915.1 Silvanigrellaceae bacterium
TTCCGAAGGACGGTGGGATCAGTTCTGGCAAAAAATTGACGTTAGAGGTTTTTGGCTTGCTGCGTAGGAATTACATTTAAGCGGAAAACCTGTTACTTTACTTAACATCAAATGGTGGCCACACCCATTTGGAGTTTATGATGAAAAAGATTTTAGTGCTTGTGAGTGCATTGAGCTGTATGGTTTCTACAACGGGATTTTCGAAGACTTGCGCCCTTGAAATCGGTGCGGGCGACGATATGAAATTCGACAAAAGCGAGCTTGTTGTGGAATCAGGTTGTACGGAAGTTAAAGTAACGCTTAAACACACAGGAAAACTTGGAAAGCAAGTCATGGGGCACAATTGGGTCCTTGTTGCTGCGAGCGACAAAGATGCATTTGTTGTTGATGCGATGAAAGCTGGTGTTGCAAAAGAATACTTGCCTGAAAAAGACAAGCGCATTATTGCAGGCACTAAATTGGTTGGAGGAGGTCCAAAAGATCCGAAATCGGAAACAGCAACATTTAAAACGGCTGACCTTAAAAAAGGAACAAGTTACGTTTATGTTTGTACATTTCCAGGACATGCTGCTTTGATGCATGGAAAACTGATTGTTAAATGATATTAGCGTTTCGCTCGATAGAACGAGAGTGGAGATTTAATTTTTGATAGAAGTTTTATAAAGATCTTCTAGATTCTTATAGTACCCGCGAAATTTTGGATAATCCTGATTCCAAATAAAATCGGGTCGCTCATCGGATTTCCAATCTCCTCCGATAATATTTCCAAAGCGATTTAATTCTAAATAGTAGTAATACTTTTTTTGTTTTTCGATGCCTTGCGAACCAAAGGCATGCCAACTTGCACCCAATTCTTTCACGAAAGACATCGTTGTTTCCATCTTCACAACTTTAAAAGTGCCACGGGCAGAAGTTTCGTGTGGAAGTAAATTGTCTTCAATAATGCGAGATTCAAATCCTGTCACCGGCTGATTCCAGACTTCATGCCCTCTTGAAACATCAACAACAAAGCTTTTTTTCATAATACCGATTTGATTGCTTAAAACGATATGAAAAGCTCCTGCATTGACACCTTTGCATTCAGGTGAATTTCTAAGTTCAGGATACTCTTCAAGATTTGCTTCACAGCGTTGAGCGAGAAAATGGACTGGAGCTTTGCTGATTTCACCTTGATACAGGCTTAAAAGTGCTTTGATATCTGAAGATCCAAAGGGCACCTTCACGCCATAAGCTCCGATCATTTCAGTGCTTTGAGGTTCGAAAAAATTCATGGCAGCAGCGGCCCACCCATGGCAAATTCCTTCCCAGAACGCCATGCTTTCGTCGGTTCTCATGCGCTCTCGTTCCACCGTGGGGTATGCGTAATTACCCATCCAGATGTCGTATTTCTCAGCGGGCGAGAGTTTTTCCAGATCTTCAGTTTTCATCTTCAGCACTTGCTCTTGCGTGGGTGCGTCGTATCCGAAGGAGGCAAGACTTTTCTTTTCTGGCGAGCTTGTGTCTGTATTCCAGCGAAAGGCAGCTCCTGCGGAGTCGCTTGGCCAATAATGATCGGTCCACGGGAAGACTTCCACGGTGCCGGATAAGGGGAGTTCTGAAAGAACGTCCTTATAGTCTTGATGGAACATAAAGGGATCATTTGGCTTATTCCAAGCCTCATGTTGATCGGTTGATGTACCCTCGGGTTTTTGCACGCAATTCAATAAAATGCCGGAAAGGCTCGCAACAACTAAAGAGATCTTTCTCAAGACTTCACCTCACAGCATCAACAAAATCTACGAAGATAATAGGAACGGAGAGTTACGTTACTTTAAATGACGGCATAAATTAAGTCAACACGGATAGTAAAGTAACGGGTAAAAAATATAAAAATAGTTCTTGAAATCGATTGTATTGTTCTGTAGAAATCGAAACTAAGTTTCTCAGTCCGACTTTGATTTTATTTCCTGTTGAATTTTGTGCTGTGTTATTTAGCTGTTGTGTGGGGTTGCTGTGGTAAAGAAGTCGATTGTTAAGAATATTTTGTTTACTTATTTTCTTTTCGGTTTAAATTTTAACGGTTTAGCTCTCGAGACGACGGCTGAAGTTCGTCAACGAAGCCCCATCGAACGTGATTACGGATATACGTCGATGCGATTGGGTGCAAGTCACTGGGCAAGTCGTGGAGGAATCTGGGGTTTTGTAGAACCCGTTTCAACCACAAAAGACGGAAAAGCTTGGAATGGCGAATTGGCAGGGGAAGTGATTTTACTCCCTATTTTGTCGATGTCCTTGGGTGGTGGCGCTTCTAGCAATGCAAATGTTGCAGCGAGTCGCATGACAACGCTCAATCTTTTTCCAAAGATTCCTGCAACGGGAACCACTTTTCAAGTTGGTCATACCTTCAACGAGTATAAAACGACAGCCACGACACGCTACAACTACTTTCGGCTTGGCGTTTTTCAAGATATGAGTCCTTCTACAAATTTACAAATTGAATATCAACGCATTGAAGCGCATTCGTTGGCAAAGCATCAGCTGCGTAGAGGATCATCGGGGACTGTTGCATTGGCAATCAGACCCGCAAAAAGAGAAATTAAGTTAGGTTCCCTGATTTCTTGCATTTCCGAAACATTTGATTGTAGAGGAAACGTTGTTGATATATATGCTGAACCGTTTGCATCGGTGCAAGGATATTTTATTTCTGATGTTCCTTTAAATCTGGGAGCAAAAGTTTCGTATATCCGTTCTCTGAGTGAGAACAACGCCTTAAACAAAACCATAGGCGGCAGTGCAATACTTGCTTCCTTTTTGGTTGGTTGGCGATTTTAAGTACACCAGAGATTCGCAATGGAGTGAATAAAATGACATTTCTGAATAATTCTCGAATCCAGGACCTTTTTGTGACGAAAGCTAAGTTTTCGCATTCATTACTTTTGGTGATTTTTCTGGCTTCCTGCAGTAGCGAATCGTCGCTCGGAAAAAACGATGTGGAAGCTCGCGCAAAATGCAAGCATCCTGCCCCCCTCAGCAATCCCAAAGGCGAGCCTCAAAAAACGAATAGTGTCAATCAGCCTCGTCTTCCCATGAGCACTCATTTTGCTGCTGTGAGCGGAGTCATCGCACCCACAGCTATCGTTCCATCGACAGAAGTCGGTATGAAAATATTGCTTATGTCTGCGACTGGAGATGAAAATATCGAGCCCAGTGTTGGTGCTGCAAGGAAAACTCTTAAAAGTATGGGCATTCCGTTTGATGAAGCTGTGTTAACTCAAAATGGAGTAAAGCTTTCAACTGCACCGCTTTCACTGGAAGAAGCTCCTGGAAAAGGGAAATATTATGGCGTTGTTCTGAGCACAGGACAGCTTGCCTATGCCACAAGTACGGGAACTTGGGAAAGAGGACTCACCGACGAACAGTGGGCTCAGCTTGCAACTTATGAGCAAACCTATGGTGCCCGGCATGTTGCACTTTATAGCTACCCCTTTCCAGAACTCGGTGTCGCCGTTCAAGCGGGATACGAAAATGGCGGCGGTGCAGCGAATTCTATATCTCTCACATCTGAAGCCACCCTCGCAGACCCTTCGTTAAATCCTACTCTCAGCGTGAACTTAAGCGGAATTTGGCATTATCCTGTCAAAATTACGAATCCCGCTGTTGCGAAGCCCTTTTTGAATTATTCAGTGCCTTCGCAGTCAGTTGCCGGAATTGTCAATACGCTTACTGATGGACGTGAGCAACTTTCGTTCTTTTTCGACCAAGCGACTTGGTCTATCCACAGTTCTGTTGTCGGAAATGCCTGGGCAAACTGGGTCACAAAAGGCCTCTTTATTGGGGAACGCAGAATTTATCTCAGTGCTCAAATCGACGATTTATTTTTGGCAACTGACATGTGGGATCCAGCGAAAAATATGAATCCACAAGATGGAACGCGAACCTATCGTTCGACTCCTACTGACCTTGATCATTTTGTGCAGTGGCAAACAAATTTCAAA
The DNA here is from genome assembly GCA_044237915.1 of Silvanigrellaceae bacterium. GTDB lineage: Bacteria > Bdellovibrionota_B > Oligoflexia > Silvanigrellales > Silvanigrellaceae > JBIIEI01. The sequence goes on from JBIIEI010000131.1 coordinate 3,975, forward strand.
ACATCGCTGCCGGCAGGAAGCACCTATCGTACAGAAATGGCCTTTAATGGTTTTGGAGTAGACGATCGTGCCTCGGTGCCAGAATCGCAAAGTTTGTACGATAAATCGCGCAGCTATATCGATAAATTTCAATGGGTCAGTCATACTTATTCCCATTTAAATCTTGATCAAGTGACACATGCGGTTGCTAAATCTGAAGTTGTCAATAACCGTACATTTGCGAACCAATTTTTTGCAAATAATATGAGTAAATTTTCAGTTGCTTCCATGGTTACGCCGCAAATTTCAGGGCTCTTCAATGGCAACGCCATTCGGGCGATGCTCGAAAATGGTATAAAGTCTGTTGTTGGCGACAATTCGCGTGCAGAACTTAAAGCTGTGAACCCATACGAAGGTCTTTATACAACCGTTGCAAAAAATAATTATGACGGACTTTATATCGTGCCAAGGCACGCCACCGAAATTTACTATGATACCTCTGTACCCGAAGAACTCGTCTCCGAATACAATGCACGTTATGCGACGTTTTGGGGTAAATCCTTGACTTTTTCTGAGATTATCAGCATTGAGTCTGAAAAAGCTGCACGAGAATTGCTTGCCTTTAAGCATGATGCTTTTATGTTCCACCAAGCAAACTTGCGTTCATTTGATTTGCCAAATGCGGCTCGTAACAGCCTCGTTGGGCACTGGCTCGACGGCGTTGCAAAAGAAACTACCAAGTATTCACGTCTACCCATCCTCACTGAAGGACTCGATAAACTTGCTGAGATGTCTGTTGCCAAGATAAAGTTAAATGCATGCGGAGTGACTGCGAAATTGAAATTGGTCAGTCGTAAACCTGTTTCAATTTCTGCAATTGCCAAAGGGAATTGCGTCTTGCCTATTACTGGAGTTTCTTACTCAAACGCGACTTCTCGTACTGAAAAATACGGCACTGATAGGACAAGTTGGGTGACAATGACCCCTTCGGTCGAGAAGATTGTTCCCATCAGATAGACCGTAAAATAAAGTGTAAAGTGAGGAGATCAGATGTTACCGATTCCCAAGAGTTGTTTTCTTTTGATCTCTTTTCTTTTTTCTCTTTCTTTAAGTGAAATTTTGAGTGCACGCGGCATGGATGCTTCTTGGGAACTTTCAAGCAAGAATTTAGCAGAATCTAAGAAGAAAACTCAGTCCGATAAAAATGCACTTCCCGTGCCTTCATTAAGTATCTCGCTTGGCAAATCGTGGCACTGGCAATTGCAAGGAGAACTCAAAAATCTTCCCGATGTCGATATTTATGATGTCGATTTGTTCGATACTCCCATTAAAACATTTCAAGAGATTAAGAAAAAGTCGAAGGATAAAAAAATCATCTGTTACTTTAGCGCAGGTACTCACGAAGATTGGCGAAAAGATCTGAAGGATTATCCAGTAAAATCCCTAGGAAAACCCCTTCCAGATTGGAAGGGCGAACGCTGGTTTAACCCTGCATTAAAAGAAACACGGCAAGTGATTTTGAATCGACTCGATTTGGCGAAAAAAAAGGGCTGCGATGCTGTTGAGCCAGACAACATCGATGCCTACGCAAACAAGACAGGTTTAAAAATTTCAAAATCAATGCAACTTGAGTTTAATCGATTTATTGCATCTGAAGCTCACAAACGCGGGCTCAGTATCGGCTTAAAAAATGTGAGCGATTTGGCGGCTTCTTTGGTGAATGACTTTGATTGGGCGCTTGTTGAATCCTGCTATCTTTATCAAGAATGCGATGAATTTGAGTCTTTTGTGCGTGCAGGAAAAGCGGTATTTATTGCAGAATATAGCGAACTAAAGTCGCAGTTCTGTGACGATGCACGCAAGAAAAAATTCTCTTTGCAGTTTTTTAAGAAGGATTTGGGTGGAACCGGGACTCCATGTCCTTAGGTTGGGGCTGTTTCAAGAAATCGCCAGGTTGCTGACGAAACGTTTTAAATTTACCTTGATTTTTTAAATTTATTTAAGGTATCTCAATGAAAAATTCCCTTTCAAATTTGATTTCTAACGTCTTTCAGAAGGTTGATCGCTTTTCCTCAGAGCCCAACGCGGAAGGGCTTTTCTGGATAGACTATCATCCTCTCCCGCTTGCGACATCTGTGCTGCCCGCTGCTCTCATTTACGCAGGTATTGAGTCGATTAAAAAAACAATCACTGCTGTTGATACGACGGACGATCTTAACAGTCGAATTCCCTCCAATGCCCTTGTTTACTTGTTGCATGCTGATATTTGGGTGTCTGCACTTTGTACGGATGAAATTGCGAAAGTCGTTTCTTGGAATTCGGGCTACCAATTGTAGAGGAAACGTGGTTGATATATATTCTGAACCCTTTGCATCGGTGCAAGGCTATTTTATCTCAGATGTTCCTTTGAATTTGGGTGCAAAGGTTTCGTATATCCGTTCTCTGAGTGAGAACAATGCCTTAAACAAAACAATAGGCGGCAGTGCAATACTTGCTTCCTTTTTGGTTGGATGACGATTTTAAGTACACTAGAGATTCGCAATGGAGTGAATAGAATGACATTTTTAAATAATTCTCGGATCCAGGACCTTTTTATAAGGAATGCTAAGTTTTCGCATTCATTGCTCTTGGCGATTTTTCTGGTTTCCTGTAGCAGCGAATCGTCGCTGGGTAAAAATGATGTGGAAGCTCGAGCAAAGTGCAAGCATCCTGCACCGCTCAGCAATCCCAAAGGCGAGCCTCAAAAAACTAAAAGTGTCAATCAGCCCCGACTTCCCATGAACACTCACTTTGCTGCTGTGAGTGGAGAAATCGCAGCCACATCAACCGTTCCATCGACAGAAGTCGGTATGAAAATATTGCTTATGTCGGCGACTGGCAACGAGAGTATCGAACCCAGTGTTGGTGCTGCAAGGAAAACTCTCAAAAGTATGGGAATTCCATTTGATGAAGCTGTATTAACTCAAAATGGCGTGAGGCTTTCAACTGCACTGCTTTCACTGGAAGAAGCTCCTGGAAAAGGGAAATATTATGGCGTAGTTCTGAGCACCGGGCAGCTTGCCTATGTCACAAATACGGGAACTTGGGAAAGAGGACTCACCGACGAACAGTGGGCTCAACTTGCAACCTATGAGCAAGCCTATGGTGCACGTCATGTTGCGCTTTATAGTTATCCCTTTCCAGAACTCGGCGTCGCCATTGAAGCTGGATATGAAAATGGGGGCGGTGCGGCGAATTCACTTTCTCTCACATCTGAAGCCACCCTTGCGGATCCATCATTAAATCCTTCTCTCAGCGTGAACTTAAGCGGAATTTGGCATTATCCAGTTAAAATCACAAATTCAGGCGCTGCAAAGCCATTTTTAAATTACTCAGTGCCTTCGCAGTCTGTTGCCGGAATTGTCAATACACTTGCAGACGGACGAGAGCAGCTTTCGTTCTTTTTCGACCAAGCAACGTGGTCTATGCACAGCTCTGTTGTCGGCAATGCCTGGGCAAACTGGGTCACAAAAGGTCTTTATGTTGGTGAACGCAGAATTTATCTCAGTGCTCAAGTCGACGATTTGTTTTTGACGACAGAAATGTGGGATCCAGCAAAAAATATGAATTCACAGGATGGAACGAGAACTTATCGCACAACGCCTACCGATCTTGAACATTTTGTACAGTGGCAAACAAATTTCAAAACATCGCTGCCCTTAGGAAGCACCTATCTTACAGAAATGGCCTTTAATGGTATTGGAGTGGACGATCGTGCCACCCTTCCGGATTCACAAAGTTTGTACGATAAGTCCCGCAGCTATATCGATAATTTTCTATGGGTCAGCCATACATACTCCCATCTAAATCTCAATCAGCTGTCGTATGAAGTTGTTGCATCTGAAGTTGTAAAAAACCGGACGTTTGCGAATCAATTTTTTACAAATAATTTGAGCAAATTTTCGACTGCTTCTGTGGTCACTCCGGAAATTTCAGGGCTTTTCAGCAGCAACGCTATTCGGGCTATGCTCGAAAATGGTATAAAATCTGTTGTGGGCGACAATTCCCGTGCTGAACTTAAAGCTGCGAACCCATACGAAGGTCTTTATACAACCGTTGCAAAAAATAATTATGACGGACTTTATATTGTTCCAAGGAACGCAACAGAAATTTACTATGATACATCTACACCAGAAGAACTCGTTTCCGAATACAATGCACGTTATGCAACGTTTTGGGGTAGATCCTTGACTTTTTCTGAGATTGTCAACCTGGAGTCTGAAAAAGCTGCACGCGAATTGCTTGCTTTTAAGCATGACTCTTTTATGTTCCACCAGACAAACTTGCGTTCATTTGATTTGCCAAATGCGCCTCGTAACAGCCTCGTTGGACACTGGCTCGACAGCGTTGCAAAAGAAACCACTAGGTATTCACGTCTTCCGATTTTAACCGAAGGACTCGATAAACTTGCTGAAATTTCTGTTGCCAGGACCAAGTTAAATGGTTGCGGAGTGACTGCAAAAATGAAATTGATCAGTCGTAAATCGACTTCAATTTCTGCAATTTCCACTGGGAACTGCGTCTTGCCTATCACGGGAATTTCTTACTCAAACGCAACTTCTCGTACTGAAAAATATGGAACTGATAGAACAAGTTGGGTGACGATGACCCCCTCTGCAGAGAAAATTATTCCCATTAAATAAAGTATAAAGTGAGGAGATCAAATGTCACTGCACCAAAAAAGTAGCTTTATTTTGATCTCTTTCATTTTAACTCAAACCCAATCCAATCAAATCGCACTTTCCGCTCCTTCTTTAAATCTCTCACTTGGCAAGTCATGGCATTTGCAATTGCAAGGACAGCTCAAAAATTTGCCTGATGTTGAAGTTTATGATGTTGATTTATTTGATACGCAAATAACAACATTCCAGGAAATTCGGAAAAAATCCAAAGCAAAAAAAATTATCTGTTACTTTAGCGCAGGCACTCACGAAGATTGGCGAAAAGATTTGAAGGATTATCCAGTAAAATCCCTCGGAAAACCCCTCCCAGAATGGAAGGGTGAGCGCTGGTTTAATCCCGCATTAAAAGAAACACGGCAGGTGATTTTGAGCAGACTCGATTTGGCGAAAAAAAAGGGCTGCGACGGCGTTGATGCCGACAACGTTGACGCCTACGAAAACAACACGGGTTTAAAGATTTCGAAATCGATGCAAATTAACTTCAATCGATTTATTGCATCTGAAGCTCACAAACGCGGGTTGAGTATTGGCTTAAAAAATGCGGGCGAATTGGTTGGCGTTTTGGTAAATGATTTTGATTGGGCCCTGGTTGAAGAATGCTATTTTTATCAAGAATGCGATAAATACGAACCTTTTGTGCTTGCTGGGAAACCGGTGTTTATTGCTGAATATAGCGAGCTTAATTCGAAGTTCTGCGAAGATGCACGCAAGAAAAAATTCTCGTTGCAGTTTTTTAAGAAGGATTTGGGTGGAACCGGGACGCCGTGTCCTTAGGGTGATGCAATTGATCTCCTTTTCGCCGTTGCTATGCAAAGTGTTTTTGCACTATGTCCTGGACACTTGGTTCGATGTTTTGGTTCAGTTGAAAATGGAAATCTGCAACTTAAACGAACATAATGTCTCCTGCTAAATTTTCTTGTTTACAATCTGAATCTTGAGAAGACGAT
>JBIIEI010000061.1:0-33342 GCA_044237915.1 Silvanigrellaceae bacterium
TTCCAATCCTGTAAACTCTTGGAGAATTCTAAAATCTCTTTTTTCATCAATACGCCTCCTCAAAAGCTGAGGGCATCATCTCTCGGCAGTACCTTTGAAGTACAAATGATTTCTCGGGAGCTCACCTACGCAAGTAAACATCCCCAAAAAGAACCTCATCAACAATGAGATCATTTTTTTCAAGTGCCAGCGCCTTTATGGCCTGGATCATTCCAGCAAACAACCGACGAGCATATTCGCCCTGCTCTATCTCAACAACAGGCCCGTCTTTGGTTTGTTTGCGTACAAACCTTAGTCCAAGCGCAGCTTCAGCGCTTTCTCCGCAAAATCGCTTTGGCATCAAATCTAAAAAGTGATCGACTCCAACATGAAGCAATGGTGTAGGCCAAAGATCTTGGAGACATTTGGAAATTGAGGATTTTCCACTGCTAGAGACACCATTGAGAAAGAGGATCATAAGGCTCCTAAACAAAAATTTCATCTAAAATGAATGCCAAGAAATTCTAAAACATGTCATTTTACTTAGATGCCGAGAAGACTTTTTCATCTTCTTTGAGTGGGATCTTTTGCAATCGCGAAATCATGACCTCTACCAACTTTCTTTCCGTATCGTCGAGGCGCGACATTGTACGCAGCAATTCAACCCCCTCAGCGAGCGTCCAAGGGCCATTAGGAGTGTCTCCACAATACGTTGAAGTGAAATCCCTACGAGCTTCTAAAGGCAGTTCATTGAAGCCTTTGAGAAGACTTTGTTCCCAGGGGTAAAGATCTCGACCATCGCCAGGGGTGGATGTGTTTTCAAGATACACTAAAAAATCAACCACATTTCCAAAATCAAGCGAAGCAAAGTTGGCGAGAAATTCTATGGTATTAGCGATGCGTTCCTCTACGGCGGTTTCGAGTCGCTTGTAGTGATCGAGGGCGTAGTCGATTTTTTGCGCGGCGTCTTGCTGGCTGAGGCCATGCCTTTCACGGTAAGAGCGCAGGTAGTGTGCAAGGCGATCTTTGTAGTATTTTCGTTTTTCTTCGCTTAATTTTGCGCCCATTATTCTATTCCTTTTTTGTTTTTGTGTTTTGAATTTTTCTAGCAATCTGTGGAATCTTTCTCAGATCAGAGAAAGAGATGGCGCGCTTTTTCATGATGTAGTCAAAGCCATTTTTTTCTGATTGGTGAGCGTCGCTATATGGAGCGTTGGTAGAAAGGATGATTGGTCCACAAAATCCTCTCGATCGGAGGCTCCCAACAAGTTGCAGTTTTTCGACGTCAGAACCACGAAAATAAAAATCCAGGATGATGCATGAGATGTTTTGTAAAATCAGTGGTTTTTCGATCACTTCGTCCCAGAAAACTTCCGGGTCGGAGAATGTCATGACCTCTGCATCTATCATGGCTTCTTTCCATGCTGTAAGGTAGCAATCTTCGTCGTCCACGACCACGACCTTTGGTTTGTTTACATCAGACAAGCTTTTCTTAAGTGCGGCTGAAATGATGATGCTAAAGTTTTCTGCGGTCATGGGTTTGGGTATCGCAATATCCGCTCCAAGAGCTTCCGGGATAAATCCGGTGTCAAAGAAGGTTCGATTGGAGTGAATACAGACAAAGGTCTTCAGACCCTGTGCACGGATCTTTTGGAGAATATGCATACCATCGCGCGAATTGGGCCCCAGATCGATGTCAAGCAGAATAAGATCTGGTTTTTGATCCTCGATGAGTTTGTGTGCACTTGACTCGTTGTGTGCTATGTATGAAATAAACTTATACTCGTTAGAGGGAAATCTTTCTATGACGTTGAGAATACCCTGTTGAAAAATGGGCTCATCTTCAATGACTAATATTCTAAATTCCTTCTTTTCAGAGCCGCTCATTGCAGATTCGTTCGGTGTGTTATGTGGGAGAGAAGCAAGACATTTTTCTTCGGCCACTAGCTTGGAACGATTGATCTTGGGACGCAAGGGATTGTATGGTTCACCCACAGCTGCAAAGGAAAAGTAAAACCGAACGCCGTGATTTTCTGAAGACGTGCAGCCGATTTCGCCAGAGTGTGCATCTACAAATGTTTTTGCGATAGCGAGTCCAAGGCCTGTTCCACCTTGCTTTCCTCGGGTAAAAAAAGAGTCAAAGATGTGAGGAATGTCTTCTGCAGCAATAGGTGGACCAGAATTATGGATGGAGATTTCGATGGTGTGTCTTCCTGCAAGCACTTTGTCTGATGTTGAAACCGCTATAATTCCGTGGTTATTCATCGCCTGAAAGGCATTTGTGAGAATATTAGAGACCACTCTACGGATCTTGTTTTCATCAATTGCAATTTTTTTGCTATGTTGCAAAGAAAATTCAAACTCAATTTCGGCATCTGGGTGTTGTTTCAGGGTGTCTTGAATGACATCTTGTAGCAAGGCTTCTGGTTCTGTTGGAACTATTTTAAGAGGTTCTTGATTGCTGATGGCAATAATATCACTAATGAGATTGTCGACGTCGTTAAGTGAGTCTTCGACATCTTGGATCAGTGATGTTGCTTTGATAAGCACTTGGTCGGGAGATTTGGCATTCCGTATGAGGTCAATCGCTGTCCGCAGCATGGAGAAAGGCCGACGTACATCGTGTGCAACCATTTGAGTTGCTTGGGCAATGCGGGCTGTTACGCGGGAGTTCGCCAGTTCTCTTGCTTGGTGTTCAATGAGCTGTTTCTGCTGATCGCGTTCTTTTGTGAGTTCTTCTTGAAGCTGTGTTGCGTGCAGAAGAGCTTCATTTTTCACCGCAGTGGCACGTCCAATGAGAAATCCGACGAGGGTAGATGAAACAACAGCACTGAACTGGTCTGTGAAGGCTCCAATGGACGAAAAGAATTCTCCAGACTTAAAGAAGAAAGGCGCTATGATGAGAACGCACATAAACGGGAAAAGTCTAGAGACCCACGCACGTTGTGAAGCGCAATGGAAAACGGGAGCGATGATAATGAAAACGGACATGAAGCTAGTGAAGTCGGTGCTGTGTGAGCCTTCCAATATACCACAAAGTGACTGAAAAGCGAGGCAGCAGAGGAGAAATGCCACCTCTAAATTTGGCCAAAGCGCCTTGTGAAACCAAGTCGCAAAGTAAAAGAAAATAGCGGAAATAAGAAGGCAAAGTCTCCCACTGAGAAGAATGGGAAACCATGCTTGGTTTTTGTATTCATACGAACTGAAGACAAAAAACAGCCAGCCAGTCGCACAGACAAAGAAAAAAATCTTTCGAAAGCCAGTTTTTATTTCACTTTTGTTCGGGAGTAGGGCCGCAACAGAAGCCATGTTTCACCTTCACTTTAACTTCTTCAAATGCGGTTGAGTATTCAGGAATATCTTCGCGGACAGTCATTCCTCCTGCGATAACGGAGGAATTTCCAATGCGTACACCACGTGGAATAGAGACATTCATTTGCAGGCCAACATTGTCACCAATGATAAGTGGCCTGGGAAGTCCACGAATAATTTGTCCGTCTGGACGGCGGAAACGGTGCTTGTCATCGTCAATTAGCGTGACATTCCAAGATGTATTTGAGAATCGACCAAGCCGAAATTCTTTGGTGCAAATAAGTTTAAAATTATGCGAGATAAAGTTATTTCCGGCAAAGGTTGCTGTGGCATCTTTTCCGACATAGAGAGTGGCTCCAGGGGCAATGCAAGCATCGCCATCGAATTGAAGTATAGCGCCATCTTCCAGTGTAATTTCGCTTGTGGCATAGCTGGCATGATGAATATTACCGGGAAGCGGGTATCCCAAGCGTACGATACCTTTATTCACAACAATTCGCGCGCCTTTTCCGCATCGGATATTGACCGATCCTGCAAAAATAAAGCGAGATCGGTTACCAATAAGTTGGACGTGCTTGATTGCGCGGATACGTCGAATGAAGCGGACGAGAAACCCAAACATAATCAGCCCAACCAATCAATGATTGTGCGGATAAGTTCTTCCCGATTTGTAAAAGAATGATCTTGTCCAACTTCACGGTAGTCGGGTGCAGCAGAAAAAAGAGGAACAAAGGAGCGAGAAAGCGGCGCTGGAACTTCGCCGTCATTTTGAGCCTGGAGAAACAAAGTTCCATTTGACTTCAAACTTACATTCTTGATTGCAGAGCGAGGATTGTAATTTTTGTTGATGAAATCGATGTCTTCAATGGCTTCTTCCATCGAAAAGACCTTTGCTAAAGCTGGGTCTGCCGCAATATATCCAGAGAGAATTTCTCGAACCATGCTTTTTGGAGGTAGCATCGAATATGGAGAGACAAGGATGAGTTTGTCTAGTTTAGACTGGACTTTTGCCGCAGCATTGATAGCAACCAAGCCACCCCAGGAATGGCCATAGAGAGTTACGGAATCAAGTTTTTCTTGTGCTACAAGGGAACTAACGAGTTGCAGCGACTGCTCTACTGAGCGGCGAAAGCTGAAATTACCTTTTCCCTTGCCTAGGCCACCGTAGTGAACAACGAAGCAGTTACTGCCAGAGCGTTTATGGATGGCTTCTGCCAAATCTTCGTTTCGAACTCCTCCACCTGGAAACCCGTGAAAAAAAATGAACCCGTGCTTTGATTTCTGTATTGGTCGATAACTCTTCACATAGAGGTCTTGGAAGTAGTTTTCCTGCGTCATAGGTTTGATCTCTACGTTGTAGGGTATGGACTGGGAATTGTGTGACTTCGCGTTTGCGGTGCACGCGAATAAAGGCAACATTATGAACAGAAATGAACTGTTCATAATGCTCCTCCCTCCCCGGTACATCGCAAGGCTTCCCAAAGACTATTTCCAAAAAAGGCTTTTTTAGTCAGCAGTGCCATAAGAGAAGCAAGAATCGGCACAGCAACCATCCATTTCATGGCATGAGTCCAGAGCCCTGTCTTAATAGTCTCTTGATGTTGTGATTCCATAAGCCACCCTTTCTATTTAAGTATATGATAATAAAGGGAACAGTGAAAAGACTTTTGCGTAGCGCTCTTTTCACTTGCGCACCCTACCATCAAATTTCAAAAATAGCACTTTCAAAATGGTTGAGGAGCTAAAAAATCTGAGGTAAGGTCCATTCACATTTTCCATCGCTTTGACCAGCCCGTTGGAGGGGATCGTATGGAACGAGAGCCGCATCACTTGAGTTTTGAAAACGCCAAATACAGCAATGCAATTATTTATGGCCGCACAGACTATCAACAGCTGGCACTGCTTTTGATGAACATCGATAGCCAGAAGGCTGATATCTACGAGGGACTCACTGGCTCTTTTGTCCGCGAACGAGCTGATAACCTCTATCTGCCTGCACTGGAGGATGATGGACTGATCCGCAAGAGTGAGCACGGTACTTGGGAGCTGGTAAAAGATCGGGGCTCAAATTTAGAGTTTGGGAGTGCTGGTGAAGGTACGTTTGCTAAATGCACGTCTGAAATTCCAGTTGTGGCGCAGGAAGCTATGTCCGATTTCAATGTCACAAGAAAAGCATTGGACCCAAGGCCCATCTATTCGCTTCGAGTGGGGCAATCGATGCTGCAATGTTTTCAGTCAGCATCTGTATCAAGAACATTGTGAACGTCATTGTTTTTAAAATGATCAAATAGCGATATCGACGTTTTCTGATGGAAGTTGTTGCTTAGCGTACACAGTCACTTCATTCGGTTCCGTGACTTCTCAAAAGACCTTTTAAACTGTCTGCAAATCGGGGCTCATACCGGTCTAACCTCATCTTCATCCTGTTCATACGTGTCGCCTCGAAAGGCCGAGCTGAAATGCTTCGCGGGTGGCGCATGTCGTTGTTTGACTATAGATTTTTGCCATCCGTTACTTTAGTTTTGGCGTCAAATACTACATTTTGAGCCGCGAATCCACGCAAGAGGTCAGGCTTAGGGAGGCTGTTCACATGGATTCAAGACCGTTTACCGTTCAGCAGATTTACCAAGATCGACGTCAGTACCGTGTGCCATTTTACCAGCGACCATATGTCTGGAATCTCGATGATCAGTGGGGACGCCTCTGGGACGACATCCGCGAGAAGGCGGAAGCGCGTCTGCAAGGTGGCAAAACCTTTCCCCACTTTATGGGTGCCGTGGTGCTGGAGCCGCAGAAGAAAGCCGGCCTTCTTGGGGTCGAACGACACCACATCATAGACGGCCAGCAACGCCTAACTACACTGCAGTACGTGCTGACTGCGTTGGCTCATACCCTGCGCGTAACGAAGAATGAGAAGTTGTTGCCGCTCATTGAGGCTTGTCTAACCAACTCCAACCCCGAGACCATGGAGGATGTTGCCGTAGAGCGCTACAAGCTGTGGCCAACATTTCGTGATCGCAAGCAGTACGAGGAGGCTATGACGGCTACGTCGCTCGACGAACTGAGACAGCGGTTTGCGGCAAGTTTCACTCAAGCTGGCAATCTGAGGAAGATCGGTATGGACCATCCACCAGCACTTGAAGCAATTATGTTCTTTCACGAACAGATGATGGAGTGGGTCAAAAGCGATAAAGAAGTCGGTTCGTCGGCCTGCACCGCAGCTTTGACTTCGGCGATTCTGACCGATTTGTCCATCGTTTGCATCTCTCTGGGCGAAGACGATGATGCTCAGGTAATCTTTGAAACGCTGAATGGACACGGTGCAGAGCTGCATGCGACTGATCTGATCCGCAACTTCATATTTATGCGAGCTGGTAGCGATTCCGATGATCTCTACAACAACCTGTGGAGTCAGTTCGAGGCACCTATCTGGTCAGAGAAGCAAACCCGCGGGCGGTTGAGCCGTCCACGCTTGGAATGGTTCGTCCAGACGGCTGTTCAGGCGCAGACTGGTGACGAAATCGACATCGGTCGCCTCTACGCTGGCTATCGTCGCTTTGTGGACGGCGATGCAGGACTTAACGCTGCTGCAGCACAGCTCGCTATGCTGAATCGATTCGCCGAGTACTACCGCGCGCTGGCAACGGGTCAGGGCCCGGAACCGATTGCGGTTTTTGGTCGACGTATTGCGGTGTGGGATGCGTCGCCGACGCATGCCCTGGCGCTCAGGGTGGCGACTTCATCTCTGTCGGCTGCCGATCAGCAGGAGATTTATAGCTGCATCGAGTCTTACCTTGTTCGACGCGCAGTTTGCGGTTTGTCTCGCAAGAGTTACAACAAAGTCTTCGCAGCGCAGCTAAAGCGTCTAATCGAAGGAACACTGACAACAGCGGAATTCCGCAATGCTTTCAGATCGCTGAGCGGTGACGCCTCGCGCTGGCCTTCTGACGAAGAGTTCAAGCACAGCTGGATCCACGGAGCCATCTATCCTGGACGGTTGGATGCACCGAAGCTGCGAACTATTTTTCACCGCCTGGAAACGGCTATGCGCAGCGAGAAGACCGAGGAGGTGGTGCCGATGAACCTCGAGTCTTTGGACATCGATCACGTAATGCCGAAGTCCTGGTACCGCCATTGGCCGCTGTCCGATGGCACAACGGTGTCTGAATTCGATGCTTCGAATACACAGAGTTTGCGTTACTCAAACTCGATCACCGATCCGAGAATTCAAGCAATTGTAGATCGAGAGGATGCTGTGCCAAAAATCGGCAATCTGACCATAGTCCACTTAGGCGTCAACCGCGCCATCCAAAATAATGGCATGGATGAGAAGCGCAAGGCCCTGTTCGAGCACTCGAACCTGCAGTTGAACCGCGCCCTGACTCAGTGCGAGAGCTGGGATGAGGCTGCCATTGCTGCTCGCGGTGAAGTGCTTTTCAACTTCGCAGTGAAAATTTGGCCGGGACTGAATCTCCCTTGAGCATACAGCCGTATTCGCAGAGCGAATGGGATTGATTTACGTATTTCAAGATGTTCCATGTTTGAGATTTCTTGTTAAACCAAGTTATTGTTGAGGTAGAAGTGAGATCTTTCTCTTTTGGGAGCACCCGTTTGTGAAGGTCTCTGGAGACCACCAGCATAAAAAAATGCCGCAAAGTCCATTGACGTAATTTTTACACCGTTATTGAGACTACAAAAGCAAATGGACTTTCTGTCAGAGCCTATCTTAGAAAGATTTTTTCTGAACTTTCTGCCATTTATGCCAACCAAAAGTCAAAAATCGATCTGACGCCATTCCTGCCTTGGAACTGCACAGATTGTTTTAAGCCGCAGCAAAAATAACTACAAGGTGTCGCTGCTGAGTTACTGTGAAAAGTCTTCGACAGGGTGATGTCTTCGTGAGTGCATACATGCACTCACTTCTTCAAAAAAAAGTTATCCATGCTACAACTGCACAAAATTTAATTTAGGAAAACCTGTGGGCTAATTTTAAGAACATCTTGAATAGATTTAAGCAAATTTACAGCGGGGCAGTGCTTAATGCGTTGCGAGTTCTGGGAAAATAGTCAAAAAGCTTTAGAGTCAAGAAGGTTTTTTTCGATCGTGTCAGCGAGTTCAATGAGTTTTTGATGCAGAGAAAGAATCTGTTCCTTTTGCTTTGAGTTGAGGTTGTTTTTTACTTCCGATGGGTAAAGAGCCGAGACAACATTTTCAAGCTTTCGAATGCTCGCATTGATATTGCCGAAAACCATTTGAGGTCGACTTGAACTTTGTGGCTTCGATTTTAAAGCCAACAAATCTTTAACGCTCATTGATTCAATCGCAGGAGGTAAATTTGAAAGATCGATGCCGGACTTCGCAATCGTGAGTAGAGCTCGAAATTGTTCCATGCCTAACTTCTTCTCACGAAAAAGAGCGAGTCGTTGGCTGATAGCCATGAAGTCATAGGCTTGTCGAACGCTAAACGGAATCTGGGATTCTAAGTAGTCTTTAAATCGCTTATGTGACTTCTGCTCTTCATTCTCTTCATTAAAAAAGCGCTGCCGACAGGCTTCCAGAGTTTCACCGATAACAAAAATGATGGAGGCGTCTAGAGTGGTTCGAAGGCCTTTGTAGCTCGTCCAGTATTTAGAAACACGATTGATATAGTCTTCAGGAGATTGAAAAAGGCGTTCTTGAATTTCTTTCTCGTCACTCCATGAGCCAATGAGTCTCTCTAGCGTTCGTTCTGCCGCTTCTTCGATATTTTCATCAGTCATTGCAAATCGAGCAGTCGCTGCCCCGGCACGGTTAGGATTTAGAATCGTGCGGCTCTCTGCTGGCTGAAGCCCCTGCCCCTTTTTTTGAAGCATCTCTTGAATAGTTGTCATGCGTTCACCTCACTTGAGTTGAATACTGTCGAGCCACTGCTGGTCAACGGTTTAGCGGTTGCTCCGGCAATGCGCCCCTGTGCGATCTCATTCATGTTCAAAAGATGGCGAACCACCAAATCAACTTCTTCTGCGGCTTGAGAACGGCGGATTGTCCAGAGATGTTGCCTTTGTTCCATTGTGGAAACAAAGTCTGCACTTTGGCGGATCAGGTTTGGAAGGATGTAATCTCCATAACGAGAAAAGAGTTCCTGGAGGTAGCGGGTGCTCGCGTTGATCCTTGGGTCGTACATATTAATCAAGACTTTAATTTCTGGAGACTGTCCGTAAGACTCAGAAATACCCCTCCACTGCTCAAAGACTTGTTCCAAACCAATCACGCTGTAGATGTCGGGTTTTGCAGGCGCGATGATCTGGTCGACGCTAAGATAAATGGCATGGGTCAGATGGCTCAAAGCGGGTGGGCAATCCACCACAATAATCTCATACTCCTCGTGCAATTCTCGGATAGGTTCTGCGATGAGCGAACGTAAATTCTTGGCGCCAAGAATGATCTCTCGATCAAGAGTACAGTTCTTTGGCGACGAGGGTATGATGCTGAGATTTTCCGAGAGTGGCACCACCAAGTCGTGAACTGACTTCACCTGACCTTTAAGAAAATCAATCCAAACGGGGCGATTTTCATCGAATGCTTTTAAAGAAATGGTGAGATTGAGCTGATGGTCGAAATCGATGAGCAGAGTTTTGTAGCCATACTGTGCAGCACGAATAGCAATATTCTTGGAAAGGGATGACTTGCCCACTCCACCTTTCACAATCTGAAAGGCCATGCTTTTCTTTTTGATATATTGATAACCGCGCGAAATAAGGATTTCTCTTACCATTTCTGGAGAAACATGCGCAAGTGTCCCGCGCGGCGGGATGACTCCTTGAAACTTAGGATGTCTACCAATTTGCATGGTAATGGCCTGGCGCGTAACTCCGACCAAAGTCCCCAAGTCGGGGGTTGAAATATGGAATTCTTCACTCATAGTCTCTCCAGAAGAAATTTGTAACGAAAGCTGCTCCCTCAGTTTACAAGGCGCATCGAGCCGGGTAAAGTAAGAGGGAAATATAATGTCAATTGTGTTGGTGATTTTTCTGATGTTGAAACTTAAAAGTTCAGAGGGAATTGCGCACTGTCGAGAATATGTAATATATCATAATTGGAAATCGAACATGTTTTTTATAAAATATGATATTTAGATTGAGAACAACATGAGACAGCAGAAGGCAAAACAGAAAAAACACTCTGAGCTAGAAGGGTGCATGAGATGTGCACCACTACGCTCAGAGTTATGTTGGGCTCCACAATACTACTATGAAATTAAAAAAGATGTTCAGGCCACTCACATAAATCAAAGTAAATTTATGATGCAACCTTTAGAAGAAAAGGAAACTATGAAATAATTCTATAATGTTATTATAGATGTACGTGCCTTTTCCCAGACCCACCCGCGACCAACGGAACTCTGAGAATTGGCTGACATTCGAATCCAAGGCGTCGGAACAAGCAGTAGCAGCAGAAGAAGAAAGGACTCTTTATGTAAGAAAAAAAAGAAAACCTCTCATCTCAGCCTCAAAACCGACTTGTAAGCTTTAGCGCACAAGTAAGGCTTTTGCGTGTCTGAATGAATCCACCCAAACCACAACGTAAATATAACCACTTGTAGCTAAAAGCGCAAGGTTAGGGCGTATTTGCGTGGAAAGAACACGAATGCTGCAAATTTTGCTGCGCGATTTTGAATTGCTGCACGTACCCGGTCGCACGCCTGGTGCTATTAAATGAGCCGGAGCCGGCATACATACAAGAAATGGTCAAAAGACGCTGATGGTAGCCGTGTTGCGCATTTTTCTTCGCGTATTGGTGCCGATCTCGTTAGCACCTGGATTCAAAATGCAAATGGCACTCGTGTTCTTCGGTACATTGTTTTGGATATCGACTTTAAACTTACACATGATCTCTGGAAAGATGGAAATTGCGTCTCATGGCAAAAAATCCAATCTTTTTTAAGCCAGAATTTTCCGGATATTCTAAGGCAAGTGGAATACGCTGTAACAAGTACAAGTGGTACAGGCATCCATCTTTTTATCGGTCTTGCTGCACTGCCCCTTTGCGATGAAACACAAGTTGCGCAACAACTGGCGCGGCGCACTCAAGGGCTTTTAATCCAGCTGTTTCAATTTCTCGGAATCGGTGCTGATGCAGCAGCTTTTGGACTCGAACGTGATGCTTGCTCATTTCGTAACAAAGAAAAGCTCCTTCATCACAACCGCATTTTAACTCAGAAAATCGAAAAATCCGCGAAGAGCATTCATCGAATTCCATTTCTTACAATGATTCATCGTTCACTTGAACGATCCTGTAAAGAGCTGGGGATCACAACTCCTTGGAGATTTTATCCCCATTCTAAAGTTGAAGCGGGGCTCGCAAAACTATGGCTATATGGAATGGGATTATACAATCGACTTGCGACGGATGTGCAAGCTTTATTCGCCACGGGCAGAGTGAGCGACAGAGAGGTTTTTAAAAGCATTGCTGCGCATGAGCAATTTGAATTGAGCACTCGTGAACTTTGTCAACTGACTGGGCTGAGCGAAGATTTTGTCAGAACACGCCTCACGTCAGAAGAAATTTCGAGATGGCTTATTTCCGAGAAAACAATTTCAAATACCTGGAAATTGGCTGTTAAATCATCAGCACATTTTGAAAAAATGTTTAAGCGTGCAGAGCTACTTTTAAAGGGTAAAGTTGCAACACGAAGTAACTTTATTGCAAATCTCATTCATCCTTCAGATGTGCAAGACGGAACTCGAAATACAGCCGTTGTTTCTTGGGCACTTGCGTTAAAGTGGAATGGGTACGGAGAATCAGAAGCGCTTTCGCGCGTGCTTCATCTCTCTACGTTTATTCCTCATGCATCTGAATCCCGAACAGTACGTGCCAAGCAAATCAAAGCCACTGTGAGCTCTGTGTATAGAAATAGAAGAGAACTGTACGGAAGAGGAAAAAGTGAACTTCCAGGATGGCTTTTGGAAGACATAAAATCTGCACCAAAAAAGAGCGGTCAAATACCTAGTAGGCGTAGCCCTGGGGCCTGCGTTGCGCTCAGGATGATTTCAAAAGAGGAAGAGATAGAATCTTCCCGTAAGCTCGAAGACCATCAAACAGCTGCAAAGGAAACAATATCCAGGTTATCCACTCATAATGTGGACAACCTGCATGCTTCAATAAAAGAAGCACAGGCAGAGCGCGAATTTGAGCACAATGCATTAGTGTCGAGCAAAAGAAAACTTTATGCCGTTTTTCACAGTCAGAGGATTGGAATATTTAACGGTGAAAAACTCATTATCTGTCTCACTCGGTCTCGCCATTACTCTGCTTTACTGGCTGCAAAGCATCTTCAAAAACAGCTTGGCATAGAAACAGTCACAGTTCGAAAACTTCGTGTAGGAAGCGAAATCAAAAATTCTCGTGAACAAATTGAAAATTGCACTCCAATATCCTCCGAAGCATTTTGTGGTCGACAAGAATCTCGCTTAGAAGCGATCAAAAAATGGAAAGAGCATAAAAACCGATCTCGGCCTTCGGAAAAAGACCTTTCGACTGATCTCACTTGATACCCTCCGCTCAAGGCTTTGGGGCGAAGGGATCATGCTCGGATGATTTGCTAACTCATCCGAGCATGATAATATTTTGCTCTTAAACGAAGGATAAAACCTCGGACGAACGTGTGAATCGTCAGTAAATGAGGATTTGAGTCTGCTATGCAAGATAAAATAAAAAAGCTTCTAGCCCTTACGAGTTCTCACAATGATCATGAGGCCCTATCAGCTTTGAGAAGTGCCCAGAGGCTCGCTCATAATTTGGGCCTCGATATCACAATGCTCTCGTTTGATGGTCAATCGCCGCAAAATAATTCACACGCAGAAATTTGGTCTTTGAAAATGGAGCTGCAAAATTCTAAAAATAATGCGCAGCGTCTAAGAAATGAACTGTCAGAATTGCAGGAAGAACGAAACAGGCTTTTGGAGCAATACGAACGTCTCAAAGACAAGATAAAACCATTGCAGAAGGATAAAAAGGAAGAAAAAGAAACCAATAGATTTTGGAAAGAGCTGGCGCTGGGGAAAGAAACTGAAATTCGTTATCTGAAAGAAGACCTTCATTATATGCGGTCGATGCTTCAAGATATTGCCTGTCATCCCGATGGAACAGGCGCTTTTTCTGATATTCTTGTGAGAGAATTTGTCAAGAAATATGGAATTAAGGCCGATCCACTTTCGTGGATTTCAACAAGAGTTTTGTACGAAGAAGCCAAGGATTTCTTTTTGCTCCGAAACGATGTGAGCATTGCGAAATTTTCTCGATCATTCGCAAAAGTTCTGAAATTAGAGCCTAAAAAATGGGGTAAGACAAAGGATAAGTCAGGTTTTTTTGTTGGAAGTTCTCGCATTCTCTCTGAATGGTATAAAGAGGATCCAGAAGTTGAAGTGGTTTGGCGCGAGCTTTCGGGGAAAGGTAAATTAAGCCGAGAAAAAGAATACTCTGTGTGGTGGCAAGAAGAGTAAGCTTTTACAAAAATTTATTGCTGAAGTTAGCCTTGATTCTTCAGCACAATGCCACTGTGAGCAATTTGAATTCCAAGTGCAATATGTCCACTTCCGGCAGTATGAATGGCACTGTTAACATGACCACTGCCAGTTATTTTAGCTTTAGAGAAAATAGAGCCACTCCCGGCAACCTGAGTTCCTAAGCTAACAGACCCATTTCCGGCAAGCGAAATATTCGAAGTTTTAAGTATAAATACGTTATTCATTGTAACAAAACCTAAAATTGCGGCACAAACTGCAAAACAACGGATTCTCATAAGTGACCCCCTTTTAGACTTGAAAAATTTCCGCAAGACGAAGGAAACTCTACCAAGCATGAAATTTGAGTCAAGAGAGGTTGTCAACATTATTAGTATTTTTGCTTTCTCCTTCGGACGTTCAAAAAATCATCATGATCTATCCCAATAAATTCAGTATATTTTAAAAAATTTAAAAGTTTATCTCCAAATGACCGATAGGATTTGTACGAACGTTACAACCGGAGGCTTCATGAGGAATTCGTTTTTTGTCTTCCTTGCTGCAATTGCTCTTATTTTCACTGGATGCGGTAACAAGGCAGATTATGAATCAGAAGAAGCCGGAAACACAGTGAAATCTATTCCTGGTTTTTATGGATTTGATGGAACTGGCGAAACGTTGCGTGAAAGAGGAAGTGTCGTTGGAATTTTGTTCCGCAGATTTGATGGAAGAAAAATTTATTTTCCTGGGCAGCCAAAGCAAGAATTTACAGATAATTTTGCAAAAAAACAGGCGACTAAAGCAACAGAGCTTATTTGTAGAGACGTGAGAGAAAAAGGTGTTAACAAAATTTATATGTCCGGATATAGTCGCGGTGCGATCATTGCGATTGAAGTTGCAAATAGGGTACAAAAAGAATGTGGTGATAGAGCAAAATTGCACTGGATGGGCGTAGTAGATGCTGTTAACATAAGTTTACGGAAATTTTCTTCAAAAGTTCCTGACGATATGGTAACGGTTCATGCAAAGAAAAAACATCAAAGAATCGAACCTCATACAAAAATAATCGAAGCAAAGCCTCTTGCTAACTGGACAATGGATGATATAAACCATGTAGATATTGGGTACGCTCCAGAAGTAAAAGACTTCCTTTTTGCTCATTCAGGCAAAATGGGAGCCCGGTATCGGGAACTTGATTCACTGCCAGAAACAGCATCTCAATTAGAACCCCTAGAAATGGAATAATATTTTTTTGTTAAAATTCCATTTCTTTTGGTTGTAGGCAAGGTTCGTTTGTAACTGTCCCAACGCTGTTTTTCATTGCAACACTTATCACAGCCTTGATGCTATCTGCATATGATTTAGCTTGTTTTTCAGTGCTAAATTTCTCCATGGTTCCCGGAGGCCCAAATGAAGCAACGCGCTTACCTTGCGCATCTTTTTTATCGTTAAGCATTCTCTTCATTCCAGCTTCTAAGAGCGTAATTAAATCTTTTGAATTGCTGTCTCCAGAGCTTAGTAAGGCTTTCTTTTCCAATTCAACCACTTTGTTCAAAGTTGGAATGTGAAGAAAATGTGAATGTAATGGCTTTGACTCGGCCTGCATAAAGTCAGGTGGCCGACGGTTTTCAAGTGGCTTAGATATAGCTTCATACCAGCACTGATAATCACCAACTTTAGAATCTCTTCCTGCAAAAAACACATAGTGTGTCACATTTCTAGGGATAAACCAAAACCATTTTGCTTGATATCTGGCACCCATTCCTGTTTGATCTGAATCGTTATTTTGATCTTTTTTAGGTGCACATTGAGCAAATGGCAGAATGGATGCAAATATAAACAGTGAAATAGCTTTTTTGCTCAGACGCATGAATACCTCGAAGTTGAAGAAGCGTAAAACCCGCTCATTAGCACCAGGAAAGGGATCTTGGAAAGACCAAAGCAGATCCCGTGCCAGATTTTCTCTCGGATTTTCGGCATCTCTTCGAAAGCCTTAATGCTTATGGATTGGTCAGTGTCAATTGGGATGCGCAATCAGGATTCGTGCAAAAAGTCCGGTAGGCCTTTATTGCGCTTGTTCAACCTGAGTTGGATCCTCAGAATGCAGTTGTAAGACTCTAGAATGGTGGGAATCATGGGATTTCTTAAGAT
The DNA here is from genome assembly GCA_044237915.1 of Silvanigrellaceae bacterium. Lineage (GTDB taxonomy): Bacteria > Bdellovibrionota_B > Oligoflexia > Silvanigrellales > Silvanigrellaceae > JBIIEI01. The sequence goes on from JBIIEI010000061.1 coordinate 15,924, forward strand.
CTGCTCAAGGGTTCCGATAAGTCGATGAGACAGGTGCGCTATCGGGGAGACACAAAATAGAACTGTCTTGACGCCAAAAGTTCGATGACATAAGGTATATTTATAAATGGACTGGGGTGGCCCGGTCGGCGTAAGACCCTCGGCTTGTCCGGGGGCTTAAGCTTTTAAGGGAAAATTTTGAGTCCTATTCCTTTGTAGCCCAACCTCTTCTCGTCTTCTTTTAAAATCCCGGTTAGCTTTGGCTCAATAATATCAAATGGTTGGTTTTTTCTTGATGGGTCAAGGACTTTTCGACCAATCGGATAGCAAACAAGGTCGGCAATTTGAAGTCCTGTCGAATTTGTCTTTTTATCTACGAAGAGGGGTTCGAAATTCCGGCCTGGAGGCATTAATTGAGTTCCATTTTGGACCGTCCTACGGAAGACGAGTTCCAATTCGTCGTCTTCTTTATTTCCTCGCTTTTCAATAACGACATGCGTCCTTAAATCGATATTTTCTCGCTCATGTAAAAACATATGAAGTTGCTCAAGGCAGAAGATAAGTGCAATATCATAGGGATTGGATGGTTTAGTATATTTCTTGAGCAAGAGGCGTTTGTCTATTGCGCAACAAATTATGGAAAATTCGGAATGATTGATTGCTTGGCTCAAGTCAGGAAGAAACGCTTCTTCTTTCACTTTTGTGTTCAGAAATTCGAATGGGCCCTTACGTTTCCTTATTTCATGTGAATGCAGAACGACGGAGTCATGACCAAAGTGCTTGAACTTCAGATTTTGAAAATTTGGGACGACATTTGATACATATTTTTCAATAGAAAAGACGCAGAAACAAAGAACAAAAATGGGATAGTCTGGATCGATCGATTCAAGACCGTGGTCACCGCTCTCGTCAGCATAAACTATGTAATCACTGAAAACCATGAGCTGTCCTTGAGCATAAATTTGAAATGAATGTTTAATTGTAATTGGCAAACCCATGCGTTGCAAGGAATGAGCCTCTTTCAGAGGTTATGAGCCTAAAAATCTTCTCTTTTTTATGCTTTCCTGTTCAGTTTTAGTATGGCCCACCGATACATAAAAAATATACAGGCATGGGAAGTGCTTAGTGATCTCCTATTCACATTGACGTGGACTTGACAAAAGGAAAGCTCATCATGGGAAATCGAATGGCTCGCTTTCATTGGGCATTTGCCTTTTGCATCTGGATATCAGTTGCGGGATGTGAAAATGCAGCCAATTCGCCAGCCTCAGCCGGGTCAAATCCAATGCCCCTTCCAGGTCCACCTGCCGAATCAAGTTATATGCCTCTTCCAGAGCCGCCTGCTGCAGCGGGTCAGTTCGTCTTCACGCTTGCCGATGATGTCGAGCTCTCTGACGTTGCAGGTTATGTTGTGGGTAAACAAGAGCTTCTCAAGGTGTCACGCGCAAGTACGGGCGAGTATTACATCAATAATGTGCCTGCGGGCACTTTCGATATTGTATTGACCGCGAAATCTAAAGGGATTCCACTTTTTTCACTTTTAGCAGTTGCAAAGGCTCCAGATCTGGGTGTTCGACTTAAAAAGGTAGAAGTGGTGAATGGAATTCGGATTAAGAAAGAAAAAGTGGCATTGCCAAAACTCAGCTCGGTTTCCGGCACGGCGAAACTTGTGGGGCAAACCGACCAAGCAGGAATTTTAGTGTATATTCCGGGAACCGAATACAGTGCTCACACGGGAAGCGGTGGGGAATTTTCAATTGCTGGTCTGCCTTCTGGTGTGCATAATTTTTATTTTGAAAAGGATGGCTTTCATCGCGGGCAACTCGAAGAAATAAGTCTGACATCTGAAGTTCAGGCCACTCTTCCACCCATCGATCTCGTTGTTGATACAGGATCAGATGGATTTATTATTCTGGCAAGCGGCGCCACCGAATTTGATTCTAGGACTGTTCCCATTATCATTGGTGCCAGTGATGATGCGGTTTTGATGAGAATTTCCGAGGACATTTCCTTCGTAGGAAAGCGCTGGATACCTGTTTCAAGCTCGTCTAGTTATACGTTTGAGACCGAGGGACAAAAGACGCTTTACGTAAAGTTTGCAAATGCGAATGGACTCGATACATCTCCCTATACTTCGTCTATCCTGATTCGGCTTTTTCCAGTGAACACAAACATTTCCTTAGCAAATAACATAGCAAAAATAGATGCGCGAACTGTGCCCGTTTCGCTTGTAGTTCCGAAAAATGCAGTCCAAATGAAAACTTCCGAGTTTGCCAACTTCAATGGTGCAGACTACAGCGACTTGAAGACTTCTTTCAGTTTTGTTTTTACGCAAGTAGGTAACAGCAAACTTTTTGTAAAATTTAAGGATAAGGATGGATTTGAAAGCCCTGTATATTCCAGTAACACACTAAATGTAGACATCTTTGGTAATGAACCGAATGTTTTGGTTATCAACTCAGGTGCAACGACATCGACATCGCGAACAGTCAGCTTGGCAATCGCAAAGCCAGCAAATGCAACGCTGATGAAGCTTTCAGAAAGCAGCGACCTTTCTGGCGCAACGTGGGAAACAGCAGTGACAAGTGCAAGTTTTACTTTTGCCGGAGAAGGGAATCGCGTTGCTTATGTGAAATTTAAAGATAATGACGGCTATGAGAGTACTATCTGGAACGACTTTATCGTTGTGGACCTTTTCGGCGATAATGAAGGTGCCGTTGTCATCGACGCAGGTGCCTTAACCTCGACATCGCGAACAGTCAGCTTGGAAATCACAAAGCCAGCAAATGCAACGCTGATGAAGCTTTCAGAAAGTAGCGACCTTTCTGGTGCCTCGTGGGTAACAGCAGCGACAAGTGCAAGCTTTACTTTTCCCGGAGAAGGAAGTCGCGTCGTATATGTGAAATTCAAAGACAGTGACGGCTACGAGAGTTCGATTTGGAGCGATGGTACTATTGTGGACCTTTTTGGCGACAATGAAGGGGCTGTTGTTATCAACTCTAGTGCACTAATCTCCACTTCGCGAACAGTCAGCTTGGCAATCACGAAGCCTGTAAATGCAACAATGATGATGCTTTCAGAAAGCAGCAACCTTTCTGGCGCATCGTGGGAAACAGCTGCGACAAGTGCAAGTTTTATCTTTGCCGGAGAAGGGAATCGTGTAGTTTATGTGAAATTCAAGGACAATGACGTTTATGAGAGTTCGATTTGGAGCGACGGTATTGTAGTGGATCTTTTTGGCGACAATGAAGGTGCCGTAGTGATCAATTCAGGGTCAACGACCTCGACATCTCGAACAGTGAGCTTGGCAATCACAAAGCCAGCAAATGCAACGCAGATGAAGCTTTCAGAAAGCAGCGACTTTTCTAGTGCATCGTGGGTAACAGCAGCGACAAGTGCAAACTTTACTTTCCTGTCTGACAGTGGATCTAAAACCCTCTACGTCCATTTTAAAGACACAGACGGCTATCTGAGTCCAACTTGGAGCGATTCGATAGACCTACAGTTTTTAAGTCAAACTATTTCTAGTGGCCTACAACATACTTGCGCGCTGACCAGTGAGGGCGGGGTTAAATGCTGGGGCAGCAACACCAACGGCGAGCTTGGCGACGGCACAACGGTAACTGCACAATCTGAGACGTGGGACAGGACATTTTTAGTTTGAGATTCTTCGTTTGGTAAAAATCAATCGGAGGAATTTTATGGCGAGCCCATCATCTGTCGAAGATACCCTTGTAGCCCTTAAGATTGCATTCAAAAATTTTAGAACCAGTTCGGGCTTACAGCGACCCATCATCCCTCCAGCCCTGAAGCGACGCGCCCTGGCATTCTTAGAATGCGGGATGAAGAAGGAGGAAATCGCACAAGCGTGTGGAGTTTCCAAACAAACGATTACCATTTGGAAAGCCCAAATGGTTCCCATGCCGCGTAAACTTGCTGTTGTGCACGAAAGTGAGCCGAAAAATACGGGAGTTTTGCCGCAAATTTTTCCGTCCCAGGAGACACTGGGCCAGCCCATTTTATTTCGACTTCCTTCAGGAATCACGTTTGATGTGTCACGTGATGATGCCCTTTGGCTTGTGAGTAAACTCGGTGAGGTGCGCTGATGTGGAGCACGGGAATTCGAGAAGTTTTTATCGCACAACATTCTATTGATTTTCGCAAAGGCGCCGAGGGGCTTATTGCGGAGTGTTACCATATGGAACTTGATCCCTACCTGGGAGATTGCGTAGTTTTTCTGCACAGGTCAAGGCGTTCGTTGAAAGTAATTTGCGGTGATCGCTATGGTGTGTGGGTTTTATTGCGACGTTTTGAGGGTGGAGCGATGCGTCAGCTTTTTCCATTTCTTGACAATGCCTGCTTTGTTACGGCAAGCCAAGCGGAACTCGCAATGCTTTTAGAAGGAGCAACATTTGAAGTCACTTCGAAAGTGAGGCCCTGGAAAAAAGTGTCTTCGAATTCTGGCTTTGAAAAAAAGAACATGTTAACTCAACAAAATGAGTCGAAAAAAGAAACACAGACAAGCGAAAAAAGAAAAAAAGGCTCTTCCCAAGGAAGACATGACCAAGGCAATCGACTGGGCGAATAGTACCGATGCGACGCCTGAATTTGTGCGTAATGTGATTCTAAGCCTTCAACAAGCCCAGCAAAAAGGGGTTGAAGGAGAGGCCGCCGCCAAACGTGCTGTCGATGCGCTGGCCAGAGCCATGGGCCTCATCCCTTCGAGCGAAAAATCAGCCAAAGTAAAATCAACTCAGCGTGTAGTGCTTGATGATGACGACCTTGAAGGCCTGCAGGCGAGCGAAAAAGAAATCAAATCGCTTTTGCGTTACGTTGCACGGCAGCATAAAAATATTCAGAATCGCGTCAAGGAAGCGTTCAAACGCCAGTCTGAAAAAGAATCTGAAACCGAGGAAAGCAAAAACTCTGGACCTTTGGAACCCATTATGGGAGGAGTTACCGGCGGTTCTCGTGAGTGTGCCGACGAGGAATTAATTTCCAATAAAGGTGTGAAAGAAGAAATGGGACCAGAAACCATTGTCACGCGAATCAAGCGAACGAAAAATGATCTTATCCTTTGCCGACGTGACCCGACTTTAAATATGGAGAAACTCTATAATCCTAAAAGCGGTGTTACCTCATATCCAGACACAAGCCTAGTGGGGCCCAAAGGATTTCAAGTCACTTGGCGCGCCCTTGCCAACGTGATTGTCCTTGCATTTGGAATGGCTGTACCCCTGTCTCGGATTGAAAAATTATTTGGTAAAAAAGGATTCAGCCGCTCGAACACAGCGAGTTATTGCGCCTATGTCGCAGAACGACTTTTCAGTGTTTATATTGCCATGAGCGAAGAGTTGGCAAACTGTGAAGTGCTTATGGGAGATGATTGCGTCTCGCGCATTTCAGATCTGACGTATCCATTCCACCTGACCCGTGTGAATTATTCCCGCAGTTGGTTTTGAATGAGAGGAGCAGCATTTAAGCTGTACCTTGAAGGATAGCCACGATGAGAAAAACGAAACGCCCTGAAGAAGAGATCCCAGAACTGTCTGCGCTGGCCAAGGCCTTTTTCAATTACCGCAGCCATCACAAGGGTAAGAAACCTCATTATCCCGACGAACTCAAGAGGCTGGTGTGCCTTGCCTATCGTAACGGGGAAAGCAAAGCGAAGCTCTCACTGGTCACTCGTTTAGCTCCCATGACTGTGCAAAGTTGGATTCAATCCGAAGAAAGTAAACCGCAAAAACCCTTTGTGAGAGAACTTACAGTCAAACAAATTGACAAAGTAACGTGTGGTCGATTTCTGTTCCATTCGGGAACAGTTCTTGAAGTTCCGTTGGTGGCTTTAACGAAAGAGCTTTTGGAAGTTCTTTTGCAAGAACAGCCGAGGAGCGCATGCTGATGTCAGGGCTCTTTGTGAAGAGAGTTCTGCTCGTTTGTTGTTTTATAGACCTTCGCAAAGGACATCTGGGGCTTTTAGGAATCTGCAGGCAGTTGGGATGCGAGCCTTGGTCAGGAGATTTACTCGTTTTTGTAAGCAAAGATAAAACCAAGATTAAGCTTTTGGTGGCGGATGAAACAGGGCTTTGGGTCTTGTACAAGCAATTTAGCAAAGGCGTACTAAAGACAAAATTGCGATTCTTGCAAGACAAAACGACGACTGAGATTTCTCAAGCAGAGCTTGGAATGCTCCTTGCGGGCCATGATTACACGATTCACAAAGTAAAACCGAGTTGGACTCCCTCGTCTCTGTTTCCTTCTTGATTTCTTTTCTGCTAAGGAACAAAAAACCCTTTCGTGGATTGTTTCGAGGGATTCTATGTCTCCTCATGGCGCAGTGACACAAGATGATATTGCTGAAATTCGGGAGTGGATGGACGAAAATGCAACTCGCATTCCTGAAGAGGTTCTTGTTGTCGTAAGTCGGTTGCTGGAAATGACCGATCAGCTGTTTACCGACAAAATTTCGCAAAAAAAATCCTTGGAACTTTTGCGGATGTACATGGGGATCCTTCCCAAGTCAGAGCGCGGAAAAACAGACAAGTTCGCACTTAAAGACCAGGTAGAGAGCGAAGCAGAGCAAAAAAAAGCTGCAAAAAGTTGCCGCAAACAACTCTTAGAATATCAAAAGCGTTTTCAAAGAACCGCCTCTGCTTCGAAAAGCGGGGAGCGCAGAAAGTCAACAGGGGTCGCTTTGCTAGAAAATAAAGAGCAAATCATGCCCAAGGCCTCATCTATAATGGCGCAATGCCAGGAGAAAGATGCTGTGACTCGAAGCAATCACTTTAAGGAACAAAAAAATCTGCGCAGCGAATGGGAAACTCACATTCGTTACGATGTTTCATTATTAATCAAAAGAATCGAAGTGTCAGTGGAAACAGTCACCGATGTGGTGACTGGAAAGCGCGTGCGTGCAGAAGTTCATCAAGGCCCGCCTGGGTATCAAGTCACCTGGCAAACCATTGCATTTCTCGTTACTCAAGCGGTCGGATTTGCAGTGCCTCTCAATCGACTTGCCATCATGCTGAGCACAGACTGGAATTGTCTAGGGGTGAGTGAAATTTATCGACTCATTGCTTATGCAACTCGCGCTGCAACTCCTGTTTACTTAAAGATGTTTGAAGAACTTGCTCAATGCCCAATCCTCTCAGGAGATGACTCACCCACCAAAGTTCTTGCCGTGGAAAAAAAGAAAGCCTTGGATGACTTAGACATCTTTGAAGGTAGAGACCCCACAACCTTTACTCCCGAAGGCGAAGAATACAGAGAACTTTTGAATTCGAGGGAAATGAAAGATCATGTGGAATTGGTCGATGGTAAACTTGGCAAGGTTTTCGCCTCTCAAAAAACTGGGAAATCCAAGCAACGTGTGCATGTTTCGTTTCTGAAAGGAAGGCAGGTCGACGAAGATTGTCGCAGCACTATTCTTTTCTACCGCACACATGTTGGCTCACTTGGGAATTTATTGACAAAGCTCTTCCAGCATCGCGACCCCGCGAAGAAAGAAGTGCTTCTCCAAAGCGATCTTTCAACTTCAAACTTGCCAAAAATCGATGCACAAAAATTTTCGATCAAGTACGCTGGCTGCACTGCACATGCAAGAAGGCCTTTCTGGAGATATCGAGATGTTGATGAGGAAAATACCTATTTTATTCTACGCGGAATGGCCATCCTCTCGGACATTGAAGAAGCCATTGATGATGCAGGACGGACCTTTGAAACCGTGGCTCACTACCGACAGCGTTATGCTCGAAAAGTTTGGGAGATCATGAATGCCCGTTGCCTCAAAATTATGGAGCGCTGGCCTCCAAGTTCAGAATTACACAAAGGTGCTCGTTACCTTGTTTCCAATTACGAAATTCTCACAACTTATCTTGCCAATCCAAGGCTTCGGCCTAGTAATAATCACTCTGAAAGAGCACTGCGCGCAGAACGTCTGATGCTTAATAATTCCAAGTTTCGAAAATCAGAAACAGGAAGGCTTGCCTTTGATGTCTTGCGCACCCTTCAAGTTACGTGCTCGGCTGCTGAAGTTTCTTTTATGGATTACCTGATCTGGCTCATGAAAAACCAAGACGAAGCCAAAACCGCTCCCGAGAGATTTACTCCCTATCAATATGCCCTTAAAAATGGTGCATAACTCGCCGACTTCGCAATAAAAGTGACGCTCCACGGGTCAGGTGGAATGGATACGATCTGACCCGCTATCGTCGTGACTTTAAAATTTGGCAACGTGAACTCAAAAATCAAAACGACAAAGAGGCTTGGCTAAAAGATAATCCTGAGCCACAAAGACCTTGGGATGAACTGGGCGCTGAGTCTTTGACTAAAAAATTGCAACAAGAACTCGATTTTGAATTTGCGTACACCAAAGCCAACAGCAGCAGCCTCAAAATCCGTCTTCACACCAGTGTTTTGTCAGGGCAAATGATTGTTGGTAAACCTCAATCACGTGTTATTTTATACCGCAGCCACCTCGGTTCTGTAGGAAATCTTGCAAGTCGGATTTTATTATCGCGCACCAGCTCCAACAAAGACCTTGTTTTTGTGGGCGATCTTTCGCCTTCAAATCATATCACCGACCCCGAAATCCTAAAACACGTTAAAATCACCTATGCAGGCTGTGCGTCCCATGCTCGCCGCCCCTTTAAAAGACATCTCGACAACGATCCCGAAAATTGCCTCGATGCCCTTGATCACTTCCGGGCTCTCTACCAGATGGAAGATATCATCACAAATCGAAATCCCAGCAGACTTTCCGAACTGCGAGCCGACACGGAAAATGGCTCGATGTCATTCTGGAATGATCTTAAAAAAATCTGCGAAGACATGCTTGATAAATGGTCTCCTTCCACTGCGTTGGGCGAAGGAATCCGTTATGTCCTTTCAAATTTTAATGCACTCACCCTCTATTGTAGGGACAATCGTCTGCCAATTTCGAACGATTTGTCAGAAAGACTTTTACGCTTCGAAAAACTCATGGACCGTAGTTCTTTTGGACGCGAAACCATTGAAGGACGTGCGCGTTACGATATCATCCGCTCTTTTTACCAATCTGCACTTTTTGCTGGAATCGATCCCACGTTTGCGCTTTTGGAAGTCCTCATTACTTCCCCTGAAATTGTTGCTGCCTCTCCTGAAAAATACACTCCGCAAGCTATTGCTGCACGCCTCAAAGAAGACTCCGCGCGCTGCACACTCATTGATACTATTCTCACCACCTCCAAATTCGCACCACTTGTTACCTTCCGGATGACTGATCCCAATGTGCCCATTGCTGATAACGATGTATAGCGTCCTCCGTTGAGCACTTACGCACAACGACGCTGCGCACAACCGTCGTGAACGTAACGGGCTTTACAAGTGGGGTCCAGGCTATTTCTACGAGGGCTTATTACACTTGCGCACTGACAAGCGGGGGAGGTGTTAAATGCTGGGGTTGGAATGCCTATGGCCAGCTTGGCAATGGCACAACGACTAACCGCACAACAGCTGTGGATGTTACGGGCCTCACAAGTGGGGTTCAGGCTATTGCGGCAAGCTGCGCATTGACAAGCGGGGGCGGAGTTAAATGCTGGGGTTGGAATGCCTATGGCCAGCTTGGCAATGGCACAACGACTAACAGCACAACAGCTGTGGATGTGACAGGCCTCGCAAGTGGGATCCAGGCTATTTCTGGAGGCGATGACTATAACTGTGCTCTAACCACTGGGGGCGGTGTTAAATGCTGGGGAAATAACTCCAGGGGTCAGCTTGGAGATGGCACAACGATACTTCGCACAACGGCCGTAGACGTGACGGGACTTACGAGTGGGGTTCAGGCTATTGCTGCGGGTTATCACCAAACTTGCGCTCTAACCACCGGAGGCGGTGTGAAATGCTGGGGACGCAACGACTACGGCCAGCTTGGAGACGGCACAACGACACAGCGCACAACGGCTGTGGATGTAACGGGCCTCACAAGTGGGGTAACGGCTATTGCCGCGAACGGTTTTCACACCTGTGCACTGACCACTGGGGGAGGTGTTAAATGCTGGGGAGACAACGAAAGAGGCCAGCTTGGCGATGGCACAACGGCACAGCGCACAACGGCTGTGGATGTGACGGGCTTCACAAGTGGGGTATCGGCTATTTCTGCTGGTTATAACCACACCTGCGCTCTAACAACTGGGGGCGGTGTTAAATGCTGGGGAGACAACTGGTACGGCCAGCTTGGCGATGGCACCTTCACTATGCGAACAACTGCAGTTTCAGTTTTGCACTCTGCTCAGTAAGTCGACACAGGCTGGAAATGATCTTGCCTTCGATTTTAAGGTTAAGGCACCCAGAATCTTGGTCAGTAAGGGTAAATAATTGAGCGACGTCATGCTCAGCAACTGAACATGAGAATGAATTGAAACGTTCACATTTAAAATGCAACAAAATTTCGTACGACAAAGGCATCCTCCAGTGAAGAAAAACGATCGTTTTCTTCCCCCGTATCTGGGGATTGAATGTTCAACTTCTTTCCCTCTCTAGTGTAGACTTAAATTCAAATTTCAGACTTTTATCCACGGGGGGTTACAATGAGCGTTTTGGCTTACCTGCGAGAGTCTCGTGATGGAGAAGACACCAAGCATCTATATTTGGCTATTTTTTGCCCACAAGGAAGCTTACGCCAAGCACAAATTTAAATAGTAAAATTCATTATTATTGGATTTGAGCTAGGAGCCCAAAATTGTTCAAATAGAGCCACCCGGCTTCGCGGGAATAAACTTTGAGGAGATAAATCGAATGAAAGTTTGTGCACAATGCGATTCTTTTGCCGACTTTAGTGGAAGTCCTTTAGAGCATGTATTTGGACGCGGCATTCCTAAACGCTGCCTGAAAGAGGAGAATAGACAATGTGATTGGCCGCCCTGCATCTCTGACGAGTGGAAAGAAACTTGCCGCTTTTTCTCAAAGCGGAGAGTCTTCCTCGACAAGTATGAATGGGATGAGCGTAAGAATGTGATTAACATATCTAAACATGGAATTTCGTTTCAAGATGCCATATCTAAACTAGAATCTGACGAAAATCGTGTCAGGATAATTTGTCCCCCTGAAAATTGGGAAACGTTAGATAACGAGCAATATGGCGAAGACATAAAGCAAAAGTTGGTTAAAAAGGGGGTCCCTCCATTCGATTGGAATTGTGACCCTGTACGCGATCAGCATCTCTTTATGAGTGAAAAAAAATTGTATGAGTTGATTTCAACGATGAGAGGAAATCTCGGAAACTCTCGCATTCGAGTGATCACCGCTCATATCACTTCAAGTGAAATTGATATGGATGCTTATCGGAAGCTATCAGGAAAGCAGAACTATAGAAGGTGAAAAAGTTCAATCAGGCCTCCCCGGCGTGAACGTGCGATTTTTTACGGTCTGATTTACGTTGTTAAATGACAATCTAAAGTCTACCTAAATGAGTAGACTTTTTCCATTTTTGGCTGTTGAATGTCAAAATAGGCTCTATGCTCCTTGCAGGGTTGTGTTGAATAATTGAAAAACCAACCCTGTTTCGACACAAACCACTGAGCCTTTGACGTCAAGTTGGAGTGTACTCAATTTGGACAGTTTATTTGGGTTCGAATGTGGCAGAGCAAAGGGTTATTTCCCAAATTGTCAACCTAATTGGGTTCATAATACATTGTTATACGACAATGTATTATGAACCGTAAAAAATCGCACGTTCACGCCGGGGAGGCCAGCAACAAGAGCATTCAAAAACACTGATCACTTTGGAAAAAAATTATCTCTTGATGTTATTTTAGCGTATACTTCAGGTTGAATCTCCAAGTACGAAACTGGGGCATGAACATTTATCTCAGATAGAGAAATCCCTTCCTTAAAGGAAAACACTTCTTCAATACATATAGCAACCCCAAAATTAGTCCCTTTAAAATATTCTCGCAGTTCAAACTCTTCCTCAACACTTCTGACCTCAACAACTTTGAGCAGAGGGTCGACAGCATTGCGTACGATTGATGAAGACGTAAACTCACCTACGATTTTCGACACTGGTCTTGTTACATAGACCAAAAACTTTACCTGATTTTTCCCTACACTAGGAAATTTTCTCCTGAATTCAACTCTTTTACTACCTTCTTTGATTTGCTCCCAGTATTTTGGCCTTAAACTTAAAATAAAATATTTCATAATAAAAAACATCCGTAATTATATATTGTTATAAAACTAAAGATAAACAGATTCTATCCGATTAACAATCTGCGTCTATAGGAAATTATCAGAGGTTTCAATGCATAAAAAGCAGATGCTGTTGTTTACCGGTGAAACAAGATTTAGATATATTGAGGATACACTGACATATATAGGCGCACCAAATGGATCTATTATTCATTTTGATTATGATTTAGACTGGATTTCTATACCTCAAACCAACGATATTGAAAACAAATATCAAGACACCGAAGTTCTTCTTGTGTCATATACCGGCAAAATTTCAGAAAAGAAATGGCTTATTTTAAGAGAAGCAAAAATAATCTCAGTAAAAATAGTTGAAAAATGCCTTCATATCGCAATTCGTTTGGACGAACTGATTGCTTGTCAGCAAGAAACCATTGATCTTATAATTAGTGACCCTGAATTTACTGTGACAGAAAAAGACCACATTATGGAAGATGTTATGGGTCTTAAAAGGTTTTTCTCAAAATCTGATTTTATAAATATTTGCGATAAATTAACTAAATTTAGCGAATCTTTTAAAGGATCTAACGTGATTTTTTCAAAGATTTATTTTGAAAGTACAAATGGAAATGAAATAAAAATTATCAATTTAAAAAACTACTCCAATGTAGGAAAATTTAATACTAGACCTTATATCGAATTTGATAAAATGAAAGATCATTCCGAGCTTGTAACAAAAATCTTCACATACTGTCCTAATATTTCAAACCGAGGTTTCTATCTAGAATTAAACGAAGATATGTCAAAGAAAGAAGGAAATAAACACCGATTTATGGTTGGAGAAAGGAAAAAAGAGAGGACACAAATTTTAAAATTATCCAGAGGTTTCTTCCCCAGAATTTGTCACTTAGATTACGAAAATTCAGACTCAAATTCTTACTCAATGAGGTTAAAATTTCAGACACAAATCAGTTTTTCTTATAAACCTTGGATACAAGGGTTTATTGTTGTAATATTGGCATCTTTTTCTAAAAACTCAATCAATATTTATGAAAAAATTCTTCAAAAAGATTATTATACACCTTTGATTTTTGTTTTTGTAGATTTTCTCTTTATAGCACTCACTTCCATAGCTTTAAGGGTGGTTTTTCGTGGATAAAAGAGTTAATTTGACAAAAAGATCTGGTTGGGAAGTTTTAATTATTGATCGAAAAAGAGCGATACTTTTTATTGAAAAGAATCATTCAATCTCAGGACTCCCAGCAGTTTGTTGGTGCTTTGGCCTTTTCGATGCTGCTAAAAGATTGAGAGGAGTTGCCGCATTTTCTAGTCCTACTTCTCCAACTATTTACAAGCTATTTGATGGGTTTTGTGATCGTTCTGAGGTTGGGCAATTATCAAAGTTAGTACTTCAAGCAAATTCAAGGTTTAACTCCGGCAGTTACTTACTTGGTAGAGCAGTTAAAATGTACCTTAATATCAAAGAAAATATACAGATTATCATTACATATTGTGCCTCTGATTCTGAGAAAAAAGGCACCGTATACTCTGCAAGCAATTGGGAAATGTTTGGAGAAACCAAAATCCGGCGTAACGCTATTGCTCGAGAAAAGAGTGGTAATGAAATTCATTGCAGATCTCTTTCTAGACTTTTGAAAAAAAATGAAAATTTGAAAATAGTAAATTTTGTACCTAGAAAAAAAATGTATCGGTATATTTATGTACGTAGAAATTCGAGAATTATTAAATTAAATCTAGAGAAAAAATTCACTAAAAATTCGGCATAAAAATAATGACACGAAAGGTAAGCGCTCCAACTTCCTTTCAATTACCCACAACTTGACAGCCGTTTAGTTATTCGCTTTCATGCGCTGAATGGCCTAGCAGCCGCCTGGCTGCGAAAATTTGGCGGTAGGTATTGTACGTAATGTACAATCAAAAATAGTTAATAAAGACAGTGAGATTCAGATTTTTACGAAATGAGATGCACAAGATTGTAAGCAATGACTCTTCTTTATCGTGCCACCAGGATTCTCGTAAAAAGTCCGGGAGGTTTTTTGAGGGAGCGAGACGGATTCGTGTAAAAACCGCAGTTCCTTGAGACTTTGTAAGCTGACTAACTATCTCGTTTTCACTTTAGTGCTTGAGCAAAGCAGAACAGTAAAATTTTCTTCATTGTCAAATTTTCCCGTCAAATATCAGTCACTTATGATAACGCGGATTATCAGAACTGAGAAAATCGACTTTTCTGCCCTCAAATCAATGATTGATTATTCTGATTGTTAAGATTATTATGATATGACCGATACGTGGGGAGGAAGAGTGCGGATTTTTAACAATGGGACTCTTGGGGCTTGGATCGAACGGCATGCAAGGGCAGCAACGGGACTCACGGTCTGGAAGCACGTGATTGAGAAAGCAGCCTGGAAGACTCCAAGCGACATGCTGGACTCCCTTCCCTGCGACATCATTCGCGTGAAGCCCGCGGCACAGCTTCCGGAAGGACTGATCCGAGTGGTGTTTGATATCTCGGGAAACCGCTTTCGGTTAATGGCTCATGTGAGCTTTGCAAGACAACATGTGTTCCTCAAATGGTTTGGGACCCACGCCGAGTACGACAAAATTGATTTTACCACTCTCAAAGTGGAGGAAAAACCGTGATTGAAGTGTTTCCCCTCCGAGATGAATCGGACTATAAAAAAGCTCTTTCTCTTTTGGAGCACACTCCACCGGGAGATGCGGATGTCGAATCCAAAATAGAAATCATGGCTCAACTTGTTGAGCTTTGGGAGAGAACCCATTTTGCAGAATTGCCGCAACCTTCTGCTGCGGATGCCCTAAAAGAACTGATGCTCTTAAAGAAAACGACGCAAACGGAACTCGCAAATCTTCTGGGGACTCCGCCATCAAATATCTCTGCCGTTCTCACGGGGCGGCGCAAATTGAACACGGCGCAGGTTGAAAAAATTGCCGAATTTTTTGAGGTTGAGCCATCAATTTTTGGTGAAGTTCTTAAGGCGAGGTTACGATTAAGTAGAAAAAAGCGTTTAGAGTTGCAGTCTCACTCGTCTTCTGACGAATCAATAAATGTGCCTTAAAGTCGGCACAAGGTTAATGACATTTTGCAAAAGGAAGATTTCAAAGGGGAATTAAAAAAAGATGAAGGTGAAGCTCAAAATGAGCAAAAAATGAGCCCACCCGGCTTGCGCGCGGTGTCTAGGTCACAGAAAAGGGCCTTTCTTAGCTATGCAGCCCAAGTCCTCGCAATAATTGCACCCATATTCTTTCGGTACTCCTCAGTCTCTGAACCTTTTTCTTTTTCCAGAGCGAATATCCTTTGAGTAATTGCAAGCGCTGGAGGCGTTCTAATGAGAAAAGCCAATGCAAAAAGACTAAACTGGGGAACGAATCCGACGCCATATGTCACAAAGAGAAACCGGGCAGGAGTATAAGGTAATCCATTTGAGACCAGTTTCATTTGTAGTTCAATGGGCTTAATGGCAAAAATATTTGAGGCGATCTTAGCCGGCATAGGCTTAGCATCAGTAACAGACGAAAAAAGCTCGAATGCACGCCGACCGAATTCAATCATCTCCGGCTGGTCAATAAATTCAAGAGTCTCTACAAACCCGAGCTTATTTTCCACTGCTTACTCCTTTCCAGCATCTTTTTCTTCAATATGAACGTTACTTTTCTCGGACTCTGGAGTGGGATTCTGAAGTGGACTTCCAAACTATAGAAACGAAGCCGGAAAAACGTTTCTCGGAGCCGAGACTTGCCACGGATCCAACAGGAGATGAATGTAAAGTTTGCTGATTTTAAAGAGCTGCTGAATTTCCGCACGAATGGCAAGTGGACTGCTCTAATAGAAGATCATTAGATGTAGCGGCTCGCGAACGTAAAGTAACAATGCCCGCGAACAAGACGAAAATGAGCTCAAATTAACTGCGAATGAAAAACTCCACAGGCTCACATTATTCGCGAATGGGCTCATTCGCGGATCTTTTTGCTCGCAAACAGCAAGCGTCGGACTCGCATTATCTGCGAATGAAGGGAAGCAATTTTTGCCGTTGAAAAAAGGGCTTAATCAAAACCAATTATTGGATAACCTTGCTTTTGGGGCAGGGATTTTGTGACACAAGAAGTGTAGGATTCATAGAGGTGCAAAACAAGTACTTTTGCCTAAGGTCAAAGATACTTGCTCGGGCGAATCAGCGTTGGATATGGGGTTTCAAGTGGCATTATTTGCCAAGCTCCAATCGCAAAGAGCGTGAGCACGACGTCCTCCATTCGCGAGCACGAGGATGTGTGAATGAGCCCATTCGCAGTTAATCTGAGTATGAAACACTCACCCATTCGCAAATAATTCGAGCAGAAAAATTCTCTGTTCGCGAGCATTGGTATTTTATGTTCGCGAGCCGCTACAATTAGAGTCAAAAGGGACATCATATATACGGTCGCGTGAGCTTTGATCTTGACTTCCATCTTAAGACACCTAGAACGTAGACTATGTTACCTAACTAATTAAACTTAGCTAAACTCATTTTGACTTTCTACTAAATTTCTGGTGAGGCTATCCGATCACCCTGTATTACGGAGGTGAATATGCTACGCTTTTTCTTAATTATAAATTTACTTTGTTTTCCTGGAGTTCTGCACGCCGCTCCTGAGCTTACAGAAAAAAAAGTGCCTACAGCTGAAAACAAAACCATTCAACAGGACTATTTCGGGCCGCTCTCACTGAAATGGGGTATGTCTGCTGATGCTGTTAAAGAATTGCTTTCCAAGGAGCTTGAATTTCAGAGAGAATTCTCCCACAAGGAGGGCTTATACGAGCAAGCCTGGGCTGGAAAGTTTGCAGGAATGGATGCAGATGAAATCGGAATTGGCTTTTTCCCGAAGGAGCTAGCCCTCGTTACTGTCGCTTTTTATAAAAAAGAAACTGAGCCACTGCTAAAAACCTTCGACTACATTTATAAATTAATGTTAGAAAAGTACGGAAAAGAATCAGAAAATAATCGTCCAGAAATATTTGATAATTCACTAAATCTTGACAAAAAATACCTGGGTAATACAAAAAAATCTGCCAAAATAAAAGAGCTCACGCGGGACTTGAGCCAAATTCAATCCGCAGGACGTGAATATGAGCGTAACTGCACAATCTGAGACGTGGGACAGTTCATTTTTAGTTTGAGATTCTTCGATAGGTAAAAATCAATCGGAGGAATTTTATGGCGAGCCCATCATCAGTCGAAGATACCCTTGTAGCCCTTAA
>JBIIEI010000062.1:0-33252 GCA_044237915.1 Silvanigrellaceae bacterium
CGGTTGGAAACAGACCTGGCCGTTCCGAACCCCGTGCCGTAAAAAGGCGGCCTAAGCCTTTCCCACGTTTGCATGGCAAGAGAAGTGATTGGCACAACAGAGTAACTGCTTAACCTAGTGCCATTACTCTATAGAGCTTTGTAGGTCGATCTTGTGGCCCAAGGAAATAAACAAAGGTTTTGTTTTAACCCTGGTTCTTAAAGCCACACCTACGATTTCTTTGCGGTGAATGAGCGGCACCCGCGCTCCTTTAATATCTGGAACCTCTGCATGCCGCCCCACTAAAATAGACTTCGCCACTCCGATCGTGGGGATGTCGACCAGAACTCCCAGATGACTTGCAATTCCGAGCCTGCGTGGATGCGCAATGCCCTGGCCGTCACAAAGTAACACATCGGGTTGAAACTGTAGCTCACGCAAAGCCTTCAAAACAGCAGGGATTTCGCGAAAAGAAAGATAGCCGGGAATATAAGGAAACAACGTTGGAGTTTTTGCAATAACCGCCTCAACAAGCCTTAAAGAAGGAAATTCAAGCACTGCAACAGCAGCGCGGGTCACAGTTCCATCTTCCTCAAATCCGACATCGACACCAGCAACGTATTTGAGTTCTCCAAGCTTGCCTTCACGAACAACTTTAGGGCGCAACGACTCTTGAACTTCAATGGCTGTTTCTAAGTCTTGCGGCCAGTGACTTTCGAGGGTGGGATGGAGATCCATGGCGACTGACCTCTCACTCGCGTGTCTGGCCCAAGTGCCAGCCCACGTTTGCCATCAAGGTCACCAATTTATGATAATAGGGAACGTTGACAAGGTTAATTTGGTCGCAAGCCCGATGGTAACAGGAGTTTCCGTCCCGTCCAAAAAAGCTTTCCGAAACAATAACTGCAGGGATGTTCTTCTCCCAGAAGGAGGCGTGGTCGGAGCGATTCGTGCAGGCATCTACTTTTTTAAGCCCCAAAGCCAGTTCTTGGGAAATAGATTCTGCAAGCTCCGAAATGCCTGTACTGTCTTTTCTGCCGCAGTCCATAAAATGAAAGGCATTGTCGTTGTCGCTGTCAAATCCGAGCATATCTGCATTAATCACTGCAACAATAGCTTCTTTGTCAGCTTCCACAAGAGCTTTGGTGTAGGCGCGAGAACCAATGAGTCCCAGTTCTTCTTGGTCGAATGCCACAAAGCGGTAAGAAACTGCGGGCGACTTTGCTGCAAAAGCGCGCGAGACTTCGAGCAATGCCCCTGTGCCTGTTCCGTTATCATCGGCTCCTTTGTTGCGAACAGAATCAAGATGGGAGGTAAATAAAACGAACTTAGAACGATCGGCTCCCCACAGCGTGGCCTCAACGTTGCAGCCCGTGTAGCGCGATTGATTGTAACATTTAACTTCCGCTTCAAGGCCTGCGCGCTGAAAAGCCTCAACAAGGGCCTGCTGTGTGAGTTTACGCGACTCGTTACTTCCTCGTTCAGGTATGGTCTGAGGACTTCCTCCCACCTCAGCTGGCTCTACTCCCGTTAACCAATTTAAATTCTGAATAAGTCGATCTTTATTGATCTCAATTTTGTCGGAGATATCGAATGCTGTGAGGCCCCCAAACACTGAATTTCCACCACTGCTCATCACATTTACCGAGCGTGCTTGAAGCTGTGGCGAAATGGCGTTCACAAAAACGTAAGGGTCTTTTTGTAAGTGCTGATATTTTTCTGCGCTGAGGAGCGCAATGGATTTGCCTTCTTCCTCAAGTTCACCCGTTACGGTTGCAGACAAAGGATGACCTTCAAAATAAGCAAGAACATAGCCAGGCTTCCACTGCACTTGAACAGATTTTAAACTGCCCTTTACTTTTCCATCGGTCACAACGAATTTTTTTCCTGCTCCAATTTCGTAAATGGAGTAGAAGTTTTCGGGGATGTTATTTTCAGAAACAATAGAGACCCACACTGTTCTTGATTTCGTCACAAACTTCTCAATGGCCAAAGGCTCTCCGTGCCCCATGCTATAACCATTCGTTGCGGAAAATAAGAATCCAACACATGCCCATGTCACGCAGAAACGAGTGAGATTTTTCATACGTACCTTTGCAAAGTTTTCAATTCAAGGTGAAGGCAACAGCAATCGTATCATCATTCAGAACTGCACCAAGGCAGAGGTTCCTTGTAACTATCTAAAAACTGGACAACCAGTCAACTTAAAAGAGATTTTGCACTGTCAGGGAATTGACAGAGCTTAATCAGAGCGCCTTAACACCAGGAAAAGCTCATCTTGCTCTTCCTCTGTAGCCCTGATCTTCAAAGTTCTTTTCTCGATACAAAATCCGGCATCTTGTACTTCTTCAACAATGTCATCCGCCATTGCAATGTGCCTTTGGGCAATCCCGTTTGCCCACAAAATGGGGTAACTAAAATGATAATCAGTGTTGTCAGAAGGAATATTCGTAACAGAGCCACACATCGTTGCGACAATTAAAATGCCGTTCTCAGCCAAATATTTTTTGATATTCTCGAATAAAGCTTTTCGATGTTCGCCAATGATACAATGCAGCACATGACTGTCTAAAATCACGTCGAACTTGTCACTCTCTTTTAAGCAGAGCCAGTCCTTAGTCACATCAAGCACAAAAAACTGCCCCACATTGTTGCTGAGCTTGAATTTCTCGCGTGCTAAGTCCACTGCGGTCTGAGAAATTTCGACACCCGTAACGTGGACTCCCTTTTGCGCAAGCCATTGTGAAACATCACCGGCTCCACATCCCAGTTCTAGCCACCTTGTTTCCTTTTCAAAATATTTTAAAGAAACAATTTCGGAAAGATTGGCGAAAAAGGATGCATATTCCTCAGAGCTATCCCATGATTTTTTTCCGGCTTGCAGACGCGCTTGATAGGCTCTCTCGTGGGCCCCGTAGTTTGTCGTCAACTTCATCAAAGCTCTTCCTTTTCCGTCCGATATGAGCATACATTCCGCTATAACTACAGTTCAGTTTGGCAAAAAAGATGTCAAGAGAAAGTTTCATAATGTCTCGGCTGTGCCTTCCCAGAGCAGAGCACAGGAAGTAACGTCACAGGCATGGAATACGTCCTCTACGACCTTCCTGTTTCGCCTTTTCTACATATCAGCATCAGGAGATTCACATGAAAAGAATGATATTTGCTGCCGCACTTTCACTTGTTTCGGTAACAGCAAGCGCAAGCTTTTTTCCATCCCATTTTCAGTTAGCACATATGGGTTATCAGGGGCAATTTAAGAGTCAGGGCATCCCTGGCTATGCAAGTTACTGCAATGAAATCGGAATGGAACGCATCACAAGCTATCAAGTGGCTTATGCGGCAGCGTCGCGCTACAACCTGTTACCCGACGAAGGCGAAGAACTCCCCAATCAAGTCCCTATAGACGCAGACCAGGTCACTCCCGAACAAAATCAAACTGTCAATCAGGTTGGCCAATACCAACTCCAGCTAAGGCGAATCAGCGAGATACAATTGCGTCATATTCACTTGCTTTACACAAACAACTATCTGCACCACCTTCAAAATCAAATGGATTGGCTTTGCAGAGGATAACTCTCCCTGAAATCAGTCCTTATTTGCGGTCGGTAGCGGGATAAATCTGAATGTTGAACCGAACGAGCGTGTCTGCTTCGGCACTTTCCATGTCTACTTGATACTTTACAATAAGATTCTTAATTTCAGGAAGGATGCGCAGATAATCTTTCTTTGTGACGCTCACAATTCCCGACTCAAAATGCGCTTCAGAGGTGCGGTTTATCCATTTGGGAAGATGATGAAGAGCATCCTCTAAAGCGGTTTTCAAAAAAACTGTTCTGGTCGATCCTTCTTCGCCGCGATCAAAAATCAGGCTTTGTGTATTTAAGAAGTAGGATGTTCGCTTTTTGGAAATATATCCTTCTTGTTCTAACATAATAAGTGCTTCTTCCACTGATTTTTTACGATCAATTCCAAATAACTCAACAAGATTCTCAAAAGTGGGATTGTTCGAAAAGAACCCAAATGCACAGAACACTTCGAATGCACATGCATTTTTTGCAAAATTATTGCTCAGTACCGCAAACGACACCTTGAGAGCCAATTTATCGGTCCGCAGTTTTTCTTGCAAGGCTTTGATTTTATCAGAATCTGTCTCGCAATCGAGGTCGATAAGGGTTTGGAGAGCAGCCGTGTGGAGTTCATCCAACCGAAAGGCGCGCGGCATGGATTCTCGATATTTTACACTTAGGGTGCGCTTTCCACTGAGGACTTGCGAAAGATAACCCCGTGATGAAATTTCGGCTCGACTGCAAATGAGTTGAAGTGAAAAGCGATGGTCGCGTTCTTTAAAGAGATTGTAAAGTTGCTGAAGAGCCTCGGTAGAATTTTTGCATTCTAAAAAAATGTCTGTAATTTTTTTGTCCATGTTTCCACCTTACGCACTCATTTTAAATTGGCCACCCTGATAATCTTTGTAAGAACCCATAAGTTGGACTGTTTTTTTAACGGTGTTTGCAGATCGCATTTTCTGCAAGCAGAAATCGGACCACACTTCACTTTTTCCGTTGGCTTTAGGAAATTGCAGCTCTATAGAGATGAAAGTCGGTTCTTATGAAGTGCATCATGAAATACCATTCATTAAAGGGTCTCTCAAATGAAAAGTCAACTTTTTGGTTTCCTGGCTCTCTCACTTGTTACGGTAGCTTGTGGTGCGAGAGAAGAAAAAACTTCGACGCCCTTTCAAACTTTGCGGCCGGTTCTTGCAGTCAGCGAACAAAGCGCACTGACTCTGATTGAAGCTGCAACACTTCAAAACATGAGTCTCAATCTTATTCTTTCTTTGGAACAAAATCTCGACGAAGCTTTATCTCAAAAATTTTCCGGCTTTGTCCGTTTCAAATCTGAAAAAAATTCTCATGAAATTAAGAAAATTGGATTAAAAACCAACGGTGAAACAACACCTCAATTGGTTGTCACTGTCGAATTGTCACTCAGAGAAGCACTCATTTTAGCAAAAAATCTTGATATAGCGGTAGTGGAAGTCAGTCAAATCTTACGCCCTTTAGGAGCAGGATCTGAAAATCCAATAACTACCGGGTCGAGCAGTCGCGCTGCTGGTGGAAATGGGGTTATTCAAGCCACCGTGAATTCAGTCGATCTTTTAAAAACCATTGAATACCGTTCGCTTTCTCCCAAACTGATTTCTTTCCTCGACAATTCAGTTAAGAAAGCACTCGAAGCGCGCGGATCAGGATTTGTGAGATTTACTTCTCCAAAATCCAATGCTGAAATTTCGGCACTGGGTATTCAGACAAGCAGCACGGCAAGTGGTTTAATTACGACCGCGCAGTTTTCACTGAGCGATGCTCTGAGACTCTCAACGCTGCCCGATGTGAGCCTCATCGAAGGAGCAAAATTCCTGCGCCCACTTCCCAGTATCAGCGTGCGCTAACACACAGATGTCGAGGTATGTAGCCTGATTTTGAAGGCTGAATTAAGCCGTCTTTTTTTCTTTTGCAAATGAAGAAATTCCCTTTTTGCTCAAGAGCGTGGCCTTTTCTTCTGTAAGAAAAGTGGCCACTTCTTCACGTGTCACAGCGCCTTTCCAGCAAAAAGTCAGGATGGTCATATCATCGGCAGGTGGAGTGTTTTGCCAAATTCCCCTCGCTTCAGAAAGCACGGCGTCTTGAATTCCAGAAACCGAGCTGCCTCCTTTGGCAATGAGATCTTTAAGTTTCCGGCTTTTTAAAATTTGCCCTTTCGGGCCTGCATTTTCTATGAGTCCGTCGGTGTACATAAAAATCACATCTCCAGGACTCATTTTAAAATGTTTGAGATTGAAGTCGGGATCCGCTGTAAATCCTAAGCGTGAACCACTGTTGGGCACACCATTAACCATGCCTTTTTCTGACTGTCGCCAGAAGGGTGGATTGTGGCCTGCATTGAGGAAAAGCACTTCTCCTGTCTCAAGATCAAGAGACATAAAGCCCATGGTCATGAGCATCTCTTCGCGCCCGGTTTGCAAAATAATTTGGTTTACGACCTTTGCAATGGAAACAAAGTGATCATCAAAGGGAAGCGCATGGGCGGGGTCTGATTTTGCAGCCATCTGCTCACTGGAATACACTGCACCACAGGCAACCCCTGTTAAAAGCGCAGAAGGAATACCGTGCCCTGTGACATCACCAATGTAAAAATTGATGCGGTGTCTTGCCGCGTCATAAAAGTATCCAAACCAATCGCCACCCGTGTGCGCGGCAGACTCGTAGGTTGAGGCCACTTCAAGACCTGGAAAGTTTATTTTCCCAGGAAGCAGCGATTCTTGCACCATCTTTGCTGCTTCAACCTCGGCATCTAAATGCGCACGCTGTTTCATTTCTGAAATAAATGAAATATTTTCAAGCGCAATAGCCAGAGATGATGCCAATAAATCAAGAAAATGAGCTTCTTCCGGATTGAGATCATCCTTTTGATAATCGGTAATTGACATAAAACCGACGTTGCGGCTTCCTCGTTTGATAGGAATAAAAACCACACGCTCGGCAGTTAGAAATGTTTTCTTCGAGCTTAGGATGTTAATGCCTTCAATGAGCGTGCCAACATCAATTTCTTTAAAGTTTTGCTGACAAAACCGCCCATTTTGAACCACAAATGTAAACATGGTCCGTTCGACTTTGTCATCTTTCTGAAAGAGATAGATACCCACATTCGTGTGATCTTCAACTTGAATGGCCGACAGAATGTACTGCGTTGCTTTTTGAGTGGCATGCAGCACACTGCGCGCTGCTGCAAGCTCTTTTGTGCCGGTCAAAACATCTTCGAGGCTGTCTTTGAGGCGTTCAATTCTGAGGTTTACAGCGACAAACCGCCGCACAGGAATTGCGGCTAAAACAAGGATAAAAGAAGTCACACCCCAATGAGTAATAACAAGCGTTTTGCGAACAAAGAATCCAAGTGCAACAAGGATATCATAAGTTCCGGCAAGCAGAAAAATTCCCGCACCAACTGTGAACAAGATCCCTTCAACATTTTTCTTGAGAGCAGCACGCAGAGGAACGACAAGGCAAAAAGGGCTAAAAAGTAAGAACATGATTTGGTAGGGGAGAAGCGTTTGCAGGGGTGAAATCGCACCAACTGCTGCAAACAAGAGTGAAAGGATGGAGTATATCAGCATGATTTTCCATGCCCATCGATTGAGCCTTCCGAAAAGACCGCCGCCAAAGATCTGCTCAAGAAAGGCCAGAGTGCAAACAGAAGCTCCATAGCAAGCGATCAACTCAACCCAAAAGAGGGTCACAGGAGCATCAAAGAAAAAGTATTTCATCTCTGTTCTTGTCAGCGTATAAACACCCATTGAAAAACAAAGCGCCGAGAATGTAAAAAATGAGCGTTCTTCTTTTCGACGAATAAAAACCAGACAAGGCAAGATGGAAATGGCGATGAAAATGAACCCCAGTATAAACCGGTCAATATCAGACTTCATGATGTAAAACTGGTGAGTTCCGAGTGCCCCAAGTCTGACCTTTCCAAATATTCCAATGTTCACATGATTCGAAAAAATGCGGAACGAAACAACTTTGCCTGCGGAGTCGTTTGGAAGTCTGATAAAATGGAAAGGGTAACCTGCAAATTTCACTTTGCCTTTGGAATTGAGTTTGCCAAATTTGTAAATGAGTTTTCCGTCGAGATAAACCTCAAAAACTTGGTCTACGCCCTGCACATACAGCGCAGGGTCGGCCATCACTGTGCGGGGCAGTCGAAATCTTTCCCACAACACCGACGAGCCATTTCTGCCTTGGGGGATACCCGGAAATGAAAAGGACTTCCATTCCTTTGCCCCTAAAGGTTCTAATGCCCAGGCAAGCTGACCTGCAGCATTTTTTGGAGAGTCACCCCAACGGTACTGCCAATTGTCGACCACATCCACAGCTTCGCCCTGCACAGGCGAATCAGCCCGTACCTCATGAGCAAAAAATGTGAACAGCGTCACCAGCAACAGCACAAAGGAACGAATCATCGTATCCCCTAAGTCAGCAATACTCTCATCGCGCTATCGGAGCCTGAGCTGTTTTGTTTACTTCGCGGATGGTGTCTAGAATTTGGCAACTGCGAAAGGCAAAAGAAATGCTTAGACTTTGCCAAGGTTTCTCTGTTTACGGAGGTTTTCTGTGCCCGTTACTCATTCGAAATTTGCTACAATGTTACGTTACTTTACCATGATTTTATTGGTCTTGGTTTTAGGCTTTTCCCAAACTCCCCCAAGTTACGCGCAAGCACCTGCCACGAGTGGCCCCATTCTCGGGATTGATTTTTCGGGCGGCAAAGAGTGGTTTAATGTGAGCCGCCCTTTGGTTTCGAAAGACTTTCAAGGTCGAGTCCTTGTGCTCGACTTTTGGACTTACGCATGTATCAACTGCATCCATCAGATCCCAGAACTCAAAAAGCTAGAACAGCATTTTGGCGACAAAATTGCGGTTGTCGGTGTTCACTCTGCCAAGTTTCCGAATGAAAAAGACTCCGAACAGATTGCACGAGCCATCGCAAGATATGGAATTCAACACCCCGTTTTAAACGATGCCAATTATGCCGTTTGGCAGCGATACCGTGCCCAAGGTTGGCCGACGATCGCCATCCTCAATACCGAAGGTGAGCTTCGGTTCCATGCGGCGGGAGAAATTTCATTTGAAATCATGAGAAACGCCGTAGATGGGGTTTTAAAGGAACAAAAGGCTCCACAAAATCCTGTTCCTTTACCACTTGCTCTTTCCAAAAAAGCATACAGCACAGGGGCTCTTGCATTTCCGGCAAAAATGGTTGCCAGTCAGTCTTCATATTTCGTTGCAAATCCTGGCAAAAATCAGATCCTCGAATTCGACTTCAAAGGAAAAATCAAACGCACATTTGGAAGTCCTGCTCCTGGTTTCACTGACGGGAGCGGTGATACGGCTCAATTTCGGTCGCCGCAAGGCCTCTGTCTTCGAAATAATAATAAAGAACTCGCTGTTGCAGATACCGACAATCATGCCGTGCGCAGCATCGACCTCACAACGGGAGTCACATCCACGTTATTTTCTGAAGGTAACGAGCCAGGTTCGGCCATGAAACGAAACGATATGCGATCGCCGTGGGCTGTGGCGTGTGTGGATGATGTCCTTTACATTGCAATGGCAGGCACACATCAATTAGGCAAATTGGCCCTCGAAGGTAAGACTTGGAAATACAGCATCGCAGTGGGCTCTGGTGACGAAGGCATTGGCGATGGCTTGGCGGCAAACGCCACACTTGCACAACCTTCTGCGTTGCAGTTCGATCTCCAAAAAAATCTGCTTTACTTTATAGACAGCGAAACGAGTTCTTTAAGAGTTTTAGACATGAAATCAAGGGAAGTCAGCACTCTGATTGGAAAGGGACTCTTTGATTTTGGAAAAGTAGACGGCGACAAAGGCAAAGCGCGGATGCAACATCCCTTGGATATTTCCTTGTTACCTAACGGAAATCTCATCATCGCCGATTCCTTTAATCATGCCCTGCGTCTTTTTGATATCCCCACACAAAAGCTCTCCACCATTCCAACTTCCGTGAAACTCGAAGAGCCCGCAGGGGTGATGGTGAGTGGAAATAAAATCTTTGTTTCCAGTACCAACGCGCATCAGATCTATGTGGGGGAATTAAGTCAACTTGAGCATGCACTATCCGGAATTAAACCCCTAGAACTTTCAGAATTTCCAGAAGCTGATTCTCAAAACACACGCACCTTTCTTCCTAATAAAGACACTGTGAAGTCCGATAAACTCAAGTTACTTTTGGGAGAGACTTTTACATTGCGTTTCAAAATCTCCCTTCCAAACGGCCAGAAGTTCAATGAACAATTTCCTGCATCCGTTGTCCTTCCCGGGGGAAAAAGGCTCGGGTGGTTTCCGGGTGTGCATGATGAGATGACCATTGAGACCACAGGAATGAAGGGGGGCGATGCCGAAATCGCAGCAACCTTCGCATACTGTCCAAAAGAAAATCCAACAAGTTGCAAATTGCGCTCTGTGGTATGGCCCGTGACCTTAGATTCAAAAAAAGGTGCGAAGAGCATTGTCCTTGAGTATCAAGAAAAATGAACGTTGATTAGTCGCACTGCGAAGCATCATCTAAAACAGCACGAACAGAGGCATCAAGGGTAAAATCCTGAACTTTGAGTCGGAAAGTATCCCAAACGCCGCTCGCCTCTTTTGTAACCTTCCTTGCTGCGCACATTGCAGAAAAATGCGAACCCCGAATTTTGAGATTTGATAAAACCTGTGACAGAGCAGTCAGCAATTCGGAATCTGCTGAAACGGAATCCTTTTGCAGAGCAACAGCGCCACTTATCGCTGGTGTTATGAGTTCTGAAGCCTCATTGCTCTGTAAGAGTTTAATATAGACATGTTTGAGATCTATAAGGTCGGATTCGGTGGTGTATTCCTTATAAAGGGCACTTGCATTGGCGTATTTTGCGAGCTGCGCCAAGGCTATGCGTTTAGCACGCAAAGAGTGCCCACGAGCAGCCATCGCGCCCCAAGTGCGGAGTGCCTTTTCTAAGGGAAGCGGAAAGTATGTGAGATATTGTAAACGCAGTTCACTGACCTGAGGCTGTTCAGGATTAAACTCCATGCTTAAATACTCTTGAGAAAACAATTCATCAACACGAAGGAGTTTGACGCACGCAGCAAACTCTTTTTTACTGAAAGGACTGCGTAGGCCTCGATAGGGTGGCCATGAATGCAATGCTTGTTTCAAAGGCGCAAGATCTTCGTCTGAAATTGCTCCTTGATTTTGGACCAAGCGTTGACAATAGCCTTGCAGAGCGAGAGAACGAGCAAGTTCTGAATTCAAGTTCGCTTGAAAGTTCAGAAAATTTTTGCCCTCGAGAAATGCAGGAATTCCTTGAAGAAGAGCTTGTGCCTGATGCACACCCGGCAGAGAAAGAAAAAGTGGATGCAAGTCGGAAGACTGCGGTAACACCCACGGCTCAATATGCTGCGCAAAAAGATCTTGATTTCTTGTAAAATTGCGAAAGGGAGGATGGATATCAAGGGTGTCCATGACCAACAGGGAGTCTAAAGCGGCATCTGTAAACTCCACCGCTTGAGCAAGAGCCAGGGGTTTATTGACGTGAATATTGTTTGCTTTGTAAAAACGAAATTCAAAGGGAACAATGAGCGCACCCGATAAGTCTTCAAGCGTTAATGTTTGCTTGCTCTCAGCACCTGTTTCCACAACAATTTTGGGAAGAGCCTTTGCATCTAATGCGCTCTGCACCCTCGCAAACTCTGCGTTTCCGAGCAGGGGACGAAAGTATTCTAAGAATTCTTCACTCCCCACATTCCCCATGGCATTCTCGCGCAAGACTCTTTTCAATGTTCCCCAAAAATTGTCTTCACCCACAAGAGCGCGGATCTGACCCAAAATCCAAGCGCCCCGGTCGTAAGGGCCCGACGTGTATTTTTCTCCAGGAGAGAGGCCTCTGTCGCGGGCAGCTTCCCCGTCATTCACTGCGAGCAAATCTCCGAGCAGGATGTGGCTCCTGGTTTTGTCTTCGTCATTGCGCATGGCCTCGTTGGCAAGCAGTGTCGCCATTCCTTCTTTGATCCAAAGGTCATCCCAACTTTCGATACTGACGTAA
This sequence comes from Silvanigrellaceae bacterium, assembly GCA_044237915.1. GTDB lineage: Bacteria > Bdellovibrionota_B > Oligoflexia > Silvanigrellales > Silvanigrellaceae > JBIIEI01. Next base: position 11,630 of record JBIIEI010000062.1, read on the forward strand.
TCGCCAAACCATTGGTGTGCAAGTTCATGGGCTGTCAGCGAAAGATCGCCAAAAAGGGCGGGTTGCCCGGTCCGGGATTCTGCCTGAAACGAGATGCTGGCATGTTCGATTCCTCCCGCTGGAAAATCAGGGAGCATCACCACCGCATATTTTTCGAAGGGGTAGGGTGTGAGGAGCTTTTCAAACGTTGACATCATTTTTGTTAATTCTGTAAGGAGCATCGGGTAATCGGCCTGCACACCGCGACGCGCCCAAATGGAAACAGGAAAATCGCCGGTTTTTTGGCTCACCACCTGAAAATCACCCAGGGCAAATGCCATGAGGTAGGTGGGAAGTGGATATTTCGTTTGATACGACATGGTCCGGCGCTTGTCGAAATCTGTTTCATCCACAACAAGATCACCATTTGAAATCAGCGCTTCGTTCGAGTTCATCTTCATTTGCACTGAAAATAAAGCTCTGTCCGAAGGCACATTGTGGCAGGGCATCCACCGCGAGGCACCCAAGGGCTCTGCTGTGGTGTAAACCACAGAACTCGAGACGGGATCGCCTTGACGAGCGAGGACAGGACGCAAGGAATTGCTTTGGCCCGCTTCGTAGTCGATGGAAAGCGTAAGTTCGTTATTGGAAGATCGTATTCCGGCCGCAGCAAGATCAATGTGAAGCTGGTTTTTTAGTTTATCATGTACAAAGGGAATGGCCGCACCTTGCTTTTGCCGCACCGCGTTCACCTGCAAAACCTTGCTTTCTAGAACGAGAGCACCCTCAAAGTTCTGTGCGAACTTTATAGAAACATCCACAGTGGCTAAAAGGCGCAGTTTATCCCAGTCGAAACTTCCTTTGAGATCGTAACGTAACACATCAAAGGCATGGGGGCTTGAGGCTTCAGCAGGAGCTGTGGGAAGGCTTTCTGAAAAACGCGATTGATCTTTCAAATACTCAGCTTCTGCAACTTGAGTGCGAGTCGGCAAGGTGGATGTTTCGCCTGCTGGGCCTTTTTGAGCCTGATTTAAGGTGACAGGCATTTTCGACTCTAAAGGCGGGGCGCTTCGAACGTCTTGCTTCGAATTCTGAGGACCCTGCTGACATCCCAAAGCAAAAAATATTAAAAAGAAGGGGAGTCCAGATAATGGAACAAGACATTTTACGCGTTTTGCTTTCATAGAGCCTCCATGCAGTTCTTCCTTTTAGAATGCAGAAGCTCCCCCTTGTCAAGAATTCATACGCAGAAAATAAATTCGAACGGCATTCGCATGTAAACTTAAATATTCATGCTTTTTTTACGTCGCGCAGTTCTTTACGCAGTATTTTTCCGATGGGTGACTTTGGAAGCTCTTTTCGAAATTCAAACGCCCTCGGAATTTTATAGGATGTCATCATTTCTTTGCAATGTTCTTTAAGCTGTGATTCTGTAAGTGAGTCTGATTTACGCACTACAAAGGCCTTTACAACTTCGCCACTTTTTTCGTCAGGAATTCCAATCACTGCAACTTCAAGAACGTCGGGATGTAAACTGAGGATAGCTTCGACTTCGTTTGGATAGACATTAAATCCAGAGACAAGGATCATGTCTTTTTTGCGATCGACGATTTTAAAGTAACCTTCCTCATCCATCACCGCCACATCACCTGTATAAAGCCACCCTTCTTTGAGAGTCTTTTCGGTTTCCTGGGGGCGGTTCCAGTAACCCGCCATCATTTGCGGGCCGTTTGCAATGAGTTCACCGGGTTCTCCAGGCTTTACGCAAATGCCTTCATCATTCACGATACGAATGCGTGTATCTGGCATGGGCACGCCAATTGAACCTTCTTTGACTTGTCCTCCAATGGGATTGAACGTCAAAACAGGACTTGCTTCCGTGAGTCCGTAACCCTCGATCACGGGAGTGCCCGTAATCGATTCCCATTTATCGGCGACACTTTTCAAGAGTGGCGCTCCTCCGGCAATCGACATTTTAAGGTGACGTGGTGGATTATCACTAAACCACTTTTCGTGACAAAGCGCATTAAAGAGTGTATTGACCCCACTCACCCAAGTAAAATCATGCTTTTCAAAGGCCTTTCGGAGATTCGTAATAGGACGCGGCGAAGGAATAAGGACATTTGTTGCGCCCATATAGAAAAGGACGAGGTTATTCACCGTAAAAGCAAAGATATGGTAAAGCGGCAAGGCCGTTAAAACTTTTTCGCAGCCAGGCTCGATAAACTTATCTCCAAAGGCAAGTATCTGCATCATATTTGCAAGCAAACTTCCGTGTGTGAGCATTGCCCCTTTACTCACGCCTGTGGTGCCGCCTGTGTACTGAAGCGCTGCGATATCGTGTTCATGAAGATCTTCCCAAAAGCGTGTCTTCGATTCTATATTCGTGCGCTTGGCCTGGAGAAACGAAGGTAACAGGGAATGACAAGACGCCGTGTGCATGAGGCCTGTTGCAAGAGCTAAATAAAAGGGCACCGTTTTAACATTTGTTGCTGGAATTTTACGCTTTACTTTTAAAACAAGCTTAATAAGCTGACGTTTAGGCAGAGGGAAAAGATCTGCGACACTCACCCTTACAATCGTGTGAATATCTGTCTTTTTTATGACAGCTTCCAACTTATCCGCAAACATATCGAGAATAACTAAAATTTTGGCACCACTGTCTTTAAACTGATGCTCCATTTCAAAGGCCGTGTACAGAGGATTTGTATTGACCAAAACCCCACCCGCCATAAACACCCCAAATGCAACAACAGGGTAAGACAGGCAATTTGGAAGTTGAACAGCGACACGATCTCCTTTGGCAAGGCCCAGATCGTGCCTTAAAAATGCTGCAAAGGCTTCGGAGAATTGCATGACTTCTGTAAAAGTCAGCGAAGCTTCAAGGCCGTTGTCAAGACTCACCGTGTAGGCTGTCTTGTTCCCAAACCGCAAGCACGTGCGTTCCACCATGTCAGGGATACTTTGAAAGGGAAGAGCGTCCAGCGTTTTTCGGACACCTTGCGCATAGTGAGGAAGCCATGGGGAGGAATCGTAACGAAGCTCAAAATCGTCTTTTCCTTGCGGGGTCTGCATGTTGGGTTCGCTCCTAAAATAAATCCGTGCTTGTCTGTGAATCGTGGCACTTCCTTCCGGAAGTGGCCTCTTGGAAATAGAGTACCATGGCAAGTTTAACAGCAAAGGCCCGCCCTAAGACTCCACTTCAGTCACATGCAAAAGCGTTGTCAGTAACATTCCAAGATAGATATAGGTCAGTGTGGAGTCAAAGAAGGTATTCTGTGTAAATCCGTGCAAGAGGTTTGCAACAAATGCAAAAAAAAGTGCCCTCCTTTGAAAATCGCCCCACAGCACGCCTCGCAGAAGTTTGTGCAAGTACAAAGCGAGCACAAGGGTGAGTGCGCACACAATCATCATTCCCACAGCCCCAGCGCTTGCAAGGATCTCTAAAAAAATGTTGTGCGCTTCAAATTTTTCGGGAAGTGCGCCGTAACCCAATGCATCATAGTAAGCCGTACGCAAACCTCGATCGAGCCAGAGGGATCCTTGCCCAAACCAAGGGGCATCTAGAAACATTTGCCAATGCACTTTCCAGAAAGTAATGCGGTTGTCTGCACTTTGTCCAGAAAAAAGCTTTACGCTTTCGGCAATACGCTGCAAGAGGCCTGTCCCATTGACCAATAAAGCAGCAAACATTCCCCCTCCCACCAGCACAAATCCGAGAAGTCGGGGTTTGGATGTTCCAATGGAGGCGACAGGAATTGCAATAAAAAGTAAGCTTGCCAGCAGTGCTGCAACGCGTCCTCCACTCATGATCACAAATGCAAATTGAAGCGCTGCTGCTGTTCCCAACAAAATGGGATTCACCGGGAATTTTGATATTAAAGAAACAACATCTGCAGATGTTGTTTCTTTAGGAAGCGTTTTTTTCGCCTCCATTTGATGCCACAACAGGCTCCAAAGGTATGCAAAATAGGCCAATGCCACAGATGCCAAAGTGAGTGGGTGCCCGTAAAATCCAAAGATCCGAAAGCGTCCACCTGCCATTTGATGCTCTTCTTTCAAGACAAAGCCCGGACTTCGAAAATCGAAACCGATAAAATGCTGAAAAACGAAGTAACAACCAAAGGCAAAAGTACTAAATATCAGCCCTTTCCAATAAGATTCAAGAGGTCTGAGGGAATACTTTTGCCGCGATAGGGTGGAATTTTTTCTCTTTGCGTTCCAAATGCCCACACTTATTAAAACTAGTCCACAAACTAAGAATGAGGAACTCAATCGGCTTTCAAACAGTTTCGTTATTTTCGCAGGCCACGCGTAAGCATATTCGATGCTCATTCCTGGTTTGGCCCACATTTTTGCAATCAAACTCGACACGGGAAACACGGCATGCAGACCAAGCAAAAACAAACCGAAGGGAAGAAAAGGAATCGACTTAAATCGGGCTCTTTGAAACGTCAAAGCCAAGGGAATGACGAGGGCAAAAAGATAGACACCCACAGATTGGACAGCAATTCCTAAATAAAGGAACACAGGCACAAGAAAAAAACACAGGTTGAGCATTTCGCACCTTCCGAAACTCGGTCCACAGGCTGGAGAATTCAATCCGGTCACCATACCTTTGACATGCTCATTCCAAAAGTCCTCCGTGCCACCGATACCTCGAGGCAACATCTGTTGCGCCGAAAAAGACGAGCGTTGGGAGACGATTTTGGTGAAGAGTGGACCTCAAAATAAGGCTTGGCCGCCAAAGATATGGCAAAGGACACTCCTGGTCTCTCTCTTGATGTGCTTGGGCATCTGGGCCCTCTTTTTTGCCCGCGCCTGGGCTTCCGAGGATAAACCCTCCACCCAACTTGAGGCATGGGAATATGCTTGGGGAGACTCTCCTCGCAACGACGCAGGCGAACTCACGTGGATAAAGTCTGCCTTGCCATGGAAAAGTTTTCCTCAATTTCCAGGAATTCCCCCTGAAGAGGGACGCAGCTCATTTCTCTGGCTGCGCGCAACCATTCCTCTTCACCGCATTGCTGAACCGAGCCTCTTTATTCCATCCGTGGATGAACTTTTTGAAGTTTATCTTGAAGGAAAGAAAATATATGCATTTGGTGCCCTTGATGACCCGAGCAACAGGACATTTCAAGGGTATCCTTGGCACATTATTCGTCTTGCTTCCGATGCGCAGGGAAAGCAGATCGTGTTTCGCATCTATTCGAATCGACGTAACATCGGACTGCTTTCCGGCATCTCATTGAAATCTTATGAAGTCACGCATCAAGAAATCATCCGATCGAGTTTAAATCAGACTCTGCTCGGGGCATTCTTTTCACTTCTTGGCTTGCTTTTATTGGCTTTATTCAACCTCAATCACCGTGAAAAACCTTACCTTTATTTAAGTATATTTGCTATTTCTACGGGCATTTATTGTATTTCAGGATCTTCACTCAGACAGTTGCTCTATCACAATCCCATCTTTTGGACCTTTACCGAGACCCTGTCTAGCATGATCGCCGTTCCCTTTCTTTACCTCTTTTCTCAAAACACCTTGGGCAAAGAACCGCTCAAGGTGCTTGGCGCACTTGCAAAATTGCATTTGCTCTATGCCGCAAGCGTCGCTGTTGCAGGTGCATGGGACGCAAAATATCTCACACAGTCCCTTGCCCCCTTTCACGTCATACTCTGCATGGGAATTGGAAATTTATTTCTCCATGCTTTGCATGGTGCTCTGAAAGATGATGCGGAAGCTCGCATCTTTACCACAGGATTTTTCGTTGTCTCTCTGGCACTTTTCCATGATATTGCGAGTTCAAACGCCCTGTTACCTTGGAGACTTCACCTCCTGCATTGGGGAATCTTTGTGTTTTTCTGTGCTCTCCTCGGAATTCTGTTACTCCGCTATTCACAGACACAAACCTCTCTCAGTCATGCGCTTTCAACGCTACAACTCTCGGAAAAACGCTTGGAAATTCTTTTGCGGGGAACAAGGAAACTGATGGGGGTGGAAGAGCGACTCGACGCCATTCTCACGTGCGTTGGCTACCTGCTGGCTCTCAAACAAAATTTGGGATTTCCATGCCAAATTGAAACGTACTTTATGAATCCCGAGATCGAAAATCGAGGAACTAAAATGAGCTTTGTGGTGAATTCGGGAGCCATGCATGACCCTGACCGAATGCCCATTGAGCAGCTCGTCTTTGAGGAAACGACGCTGACAGAAAATTGGGGAGAGCAGGTCCTCATTATTGAAGGGAACACCTTGCATCTTAATGTAGGGATCACTTCGGCCCAACTTGAGGGGTATATTCGAATCACAAGTTCCTCTCCTTTGTTAAGAAATCCTGAATTCGAAAAACTTGCCCGAGGGCTTTCTCAAACGTTGGGACTGTGTTTTCAAAACATTCTTTATACTGAAAAACTCATCGAAAAAGAACGCGAGCTCTCTTCTGCAAGACTTGAACAGATGGGAATGATGGCAGTTTATGTTGGAGATCGCCTTGCCAATCCGCTCTACGTCATACAGCTAGGAATTGAAGAACTTGCCGATTTGGCCGAACACATGTCCCCCACCTTGGAAAACTTCGATGAAATGAAAGACATCTGTGGCCAGCTCCAACAGGCGCTGCAGGGGGTTCATGGGGAGTTTCTTAAAATTTCTAAGCTGCGCGCACATGCTAATGGCCGCGAAATCAATCCCTTATCCGTAGAACCACGCGAACTGCGGAGGCCAGCTTAAACATGTGTGTGTTTTGACAACAGTCATCTTTTCGTCGAGTATTCTGCACACGGCTTCAGGTAGGTTATACTTTCAAATGTGAGAACTGACGCATCATGCGGAGAAGGCAATGGAGTGTTACCGGAAAGATGCGACAATTGTTTGCACTGGAACCCTCAGTGAGGACACCGACTTTTCCATAATTCGGAATTGCCTCGAGGAAATTGTTACACAGGGCTCTCTTTCAATGTGTGTAATCGTTGATATGTCTGCTGTAAAGCGGGCAAACTCATGTGGGCTCCTCTCATGGATCAATTTGATTAAAAGCTTTCATGTGCAATTTGCCTATGAAAAAGCACCTATTTGGCTCGTTGATCAGTTCAACACCAACGATGAGTTTTTGAGCGACAACACTAAAGTAACAAGCGTGCTTGCTCCTTTTTACTCGACGACAACTGGAAAACATCACATTCTCCCTCTCATTATCGGTATTGATGTGCCCCTTCAAGACAGTTACACTGATTTTGTTCCAGCTGTTGTGGGGGCAGAAGGGGAAAGCCTTGAACCCGACTTTGATAGCGATGAATTCTTCTATTTCCTTCTCCCCAAAACGGGCTGATGCCTAAAAATTTGACACCCTCCCCATTCATGTTCTCAATGCAATCTCTTAAGACTTACCCTGACTGAACCGATACCCCCTTTGTAGGGCCAGTCAGGTGCGGGAGTTGAATGCATGGATATTGAGGTACACAGCTCGCTGGTGGCATTCAAAGGGCTCCTCAATGAAGAGAGCTCTCTAGAAAACATCAAACAAGCTTTAATTTCCGCCTGTCAAAATTCCGGTGCGGCACAGGCCGTTCGCCTTGATTTTTCGGGCGTTAAACGCGCCAATTCATGTGGTATTTTTGCATGGCTCAAGCTCTTAGAGAGCTTGAAATTCGGTTTTATCTATGTAAATACACCATCTTGGCTTGTCGATCAATTTAGTTCTATCAGTGATTTCCTTAAGGGAAACGTCACTGTGGAGAGCATTCAGGCTCCCTTTTACTGCCCAGAAAATGACAGTCACGAGTACGTTACACTCCTGATTGGCAAAGACATTCCTGTGCAAGCAAGCTATGATGACTTTGCGATCTTTTGCACAAATCAAGATGGTGCGAAATTGGAAGCAGATTTCGAGCCTCGAGAATATTTTCACTTTATATCAGCTAACCTTGATAGATTTCAGGGAGTCGCAAAATGATGAGGGTGCTGAGTTACTTACCAGACTCTACCCTCGTAGCCCAGAACAAACTTGGGATGCTCGCTCGGAGCGCTGAGGTCTGCTTTCAAAAATGTATGACCCTCGAAGAACTGCGTACTAAATTAAAGGAACATGCAGGCGATTCCAAAATTTTTCTGTTTACAGATCAAAATCAAATCGAAATCATCAAGAATCTGGCCGACGAATTTCCCTGCTTTGTAACTGTTTTTATCATGAAAACTCCCTTGCCCAAGCTTGCATTCCGACTCTTAGATTGCATGTCTGCACAGTGTTTTGTCGCACTCAACAATGAAGATTTTGATGCCCGAGACGTGCTTATCCTCCTGAGGAAGTTCAAAACAGGCGACTTCGACGGCATCGCAAAATATGTCGGTTTCGGAGCAGAGCTCAAAACGGCATTTGTACATACCCTTGAAGAAAAGAAACACGTGCTTTCCACGATCGAAGATTACATTCAGAACTTGGGCGAAGATCCTTGTGATCACCGCTTTGCCGAATACGCGCGCAGAACCTGCGAGCTCCTCGATGAACTTGTCTTAAATGCAGTCTTTGATGCCAACCCCCGGTTTCAGCAATCGCCCCGCAATGAACCCTTTTTATTGTCGGAAAGCGAGTCTGTCATCGTGACTTGGGGGTTTGATGGAGAAATCTTTGGACTCTCCGTAACAGATCGGTTTGGACTTCTGGGAAAAGAAACAATCGTTCGCTACCTTGACGAGACCTTTGATCAAGGAGATATGCAAACAAGGAAGAGTGGGGGACTTGGACTCAAACTCATCTTTGAGAGACTTCATCAATTCATTGTCAATGTTCAACCCGGTCAAAAGACGGAAATTATCTGTCTCTCGAAGTTTGAACGGCGCCTGAAGGATTTTGACAACAAGCTGCGCTCTTTCCATTTCTTTTCAACGCAGGGAAAATAGACGTGAATCAGTCAAATCTGCGCGATGACATCGCTTCATTAATCCTAAAAAATGTATCCGCTGGACTCGCAATTTTCTCGTGCGATAGTTTTGAAATGAAATGGTGCAATGCGAGCTTTAAGAAACAGACTTGGTTTGGTGGAGCCTTTGGCGGAAAGTTTGCTACGAAGGTTTTGCTCGTTGATTTATTCGATAAAAAAGATCACAGTGCAGTTCAAGAATTGTTTAATATTGCCGTTTCCGTTGGTCAGTCTTACGATTTTCAACGGATGGTGCGCCGTGGCCCTGTGGGCTCCTTTCCTGCGGAACTTAAACTTCACAAAATTCAGGGACAAAGCGAAGAGCTTTATGTCTGCATAGAAATTACAGATCTTTCTATTAATAAACTCTACGATGAATTGGAGTCGGCCCACGGAGCCATGCGTGAACGACTCGCAGACTTAATGGCTGCTCAAGCAGAGCTGCATTATTCTGTGCGCATGAATACCATTTCAGAAATGGGCGCCGATCTTGCACATCAGCTCATCAATCCCATCATCATGTGCCGAGACATTCTTCAAAGCCAAGTTTTGCCTTTGATGAATAGCCCACAGGCAGTCGAAGAGATCAATAAATCGTTACGTTATATGAAAGACATTCAAGATCTTGCAGTTTGGTTTCGCAAGTTTTCGAACCCTCGCAACTCTGAAACACAGATATGCAATGTCACAGGTCTTGTCGAAGATTCTTTAATTCTCAATCTGCAACGCCTCTCCAAACAGGGTGTGAACACTAAAATACGCAAAAAGGATCATTTTAATCCTTTCGTGCTGGCTATTCCTGTCAATCTCATCATGTGGATCAATGCTGCCATCACTGAACTTGCAGGGGTCCTTCCGGGTGCAGCCGGTATTATTTACATTGATATCAATGAAGATGTCGATGCTGTTTCACTCGATGTTCATTCAGAATGCGACGAATCAGCCCACCTCAAAGTTCAAACAGGAACCTTGGAAGGATTTGCAAAACGTCTGCCTGGCTCTGCGCAGTTCGTCCCGCGCATCGAAAGCAAACATCTCAGCTTTACTTTAAAAATGGCCTGTTTCTTTGATGGGGAGCAGCACGAAGAAGCCTCGTCTTTGCAATCTATTGTCGTAACAGATCAAAAAAATGCAGACGCATCAGGTAACAAATCTGATGGTGCTCGCCCTGCACACCTGGGGGGAAGCTCTGTTCGCCCACTGGTCTTAGTCGTTGATGATGAAAAAGACATCCGCAGGCTCCTCAAAAGAACCTTTAAGAATATGTCGATAGAAAGCGTTGAAGCGTGCGATGGAGTGGAAGCTGTACAGATCTTTAAAGATCCTTCACAAAATGCCTTAGCTAACCGCATTAAAGTAATTGTGAGCGATGTCCGCATGCCACGCATGACAGGGCCACATCTTCTCATTGCCTTGCGCGAAGCGGATGTACAAATGCCCTTCATCTTTTTTTCGAGCAATTTGGTCGATCAAGGCCAAAACAGCGATTTTCGATACAAGAATGTTTATTACCTGACCAAAGAGTCGGGCCTTGAAGACCTCAAAAGAATCGTAAACACCTTGATGGAAGAAGCCGCGGCCGCACTTAAAGCCTCTTAAGCAGAACGCGCACCTTCAATTAAGGTTGCCCTGTCCAGTTTTTTCGGCTCTTCAGGATTTCCATGGCGTCGCCTAAGATGCGCCCCGCTTCGTAGAGTTCAATATCCTCTTTGCGAATCACCAAATTTTCATCCATACTTTTGTTGCGCTCAGCTTCTGTTTTAGTTTGTTTCTTTTCGTCTTTTTTGGGCTCTTCTTTGAGAGAAGTCGTCCCCTTATCGCGCTCCTTTTTAAGCTTTTCCATCTTTTGAGTGAGCTCTGCAAATTCCTTGCTTTTCGCCACCCGCTTAGAGCTTAAATCGATGAGCTGCGGCACGATTCCATGGAGATCTTGCAGCGTTTTAAAATCGGGCGAAGATTTTATAATATCCCATGGCAAGGCAAACTCGTTTTCTTTTTCGCTGATGTCGTATATTTCGAGGAGATCAGGAATCACAACATCGCTTTCAATGCCCTTCGACTGGTTGCTTTTTCCGTTGGGACGATAAAATTTACTCTGCGTGACCTTAATCGCGCCATTCGAGCGCCTGCCATTTGTTCCGGGAACTTCTTGCACCACCTGAACTGTCCCCTTGCCATAGGTGTGCGAATTTCCAAGGATGAGCCCACGTCCGTAGTCTTGGATGGCTCCTGCGACAATTTCAGAGGCCGATGCACTCTGTTTATTGACAAGAATAGCCAAGGGGCCCGCGTATTGCACTGCAGGATCCTGATCTTGCTGAAACCGCGTTTGCCTTCGTCTATCCACCGTTTGCACAACGGTTCCTTCCGGAATAAACATCCCCGTTAAGCGCACGCTTTCTTGTAAATCTCCACCGCCATTGCTGCGTAAATCTAAAATCAATCCTTCAATTTTTTGCGCTTGGAGCTTGCGCAATTCGACTTGCACATCGTAAGACGCTCCACGGCACTCTTGGCCAAAGCGATTTCTGCACGAAAAGTCTGTGTAAAACGCTGGCAACTTGATGACTCCTAGCTTTTTACCGTCAAGCTCAAGAACTCCACCTTTTGCAGAGGATGCCGTTAACTTCACAGCATCTCGCACGATGCTGATGGTGAGGCGTTCCATTTCTCCGGTTCCGCTCTCATTTTTGCGCAAGAGCAATAACTTAACAGTTGTTCCCTTTTTACCGCGAATGAGGCGCACCACTTTGTTTAGCGGCATATCGATGGCATCTGTCAATCCTGACCCATCTCCCGAATCAACGCCAATGATTTTATCTCCAGCCCTAATCCGTGCATCGCGCTGCGCTGCACCGCCTGGAATCAGTGCATCCACCACAACATATCCATTAATTTCTCTCAGTGTTGCACCAATTCCTTCGAGTGAATTTCCGAGTCGAATATTAAAATCTTCCTGGTCAGCGGGAAGCATAAAGGTCGAATGGGGATCCAAGGAAGAAGCGACACTGTTGATTAAAATATTAAAAATATCGTCTGACGTTTGGTCTTCTAGTGCCTTGCGCGCCTGCTCGTAGCGCTTTTTGAGCCGCTCCCGAGCCTTTTCTTCGCCGTCGGGGTCTTTCATATTGAGGACTTGAAATTTGATGCGCTTGCGCCAGCGCTCATCTAACTCCTTGCTGTCCTTTGCCCAACCCACCTTTTTATTGTCGACAAGCATATCTTCTTCAACATCAAACCGGAAAGGTGCAGCGAGTAAATTCATCGCTACGTCGTTACGTTCTTTGACCCGCTTCAAAAAGACGGCATACATCTCCGATAAAAATCTGCAGTCTGCCTGCGAAACCAAATCGTCGATTTTTTCCTCCCAAACGCGAAGCTGTTCGATGTCTTGCTCTAAAAAGTAGTATTTGCCCCCATCCAAAAAATCGAACAGCCTTTTGAAGGTGCGTTTTGAGAGTTGATTCTCGAAATTCTTAAACGCCATGTGAAGATCCAAAAACTGTCCGACCCGCGCCCGCACTTCGGAACACGAAAGCACAGGATTTGCTGGACTTCGCGCCCCTGCAATGCTTGCAGACTGACTACGGCCGACATCTGGAACCAAAGAACCAGCACCCAGCACGACAAGAGAGACGCGCGCAGCACGACGAAAATTTTTGTTCAGGGTCATTTTCTGCCTCTTTCCGATAAGAACTTTCCTTATTTTTTCACGGTCTCAAACAAATCACAAGCTGGAAGTCAGCCACCTTGCACTTGCTCACTGCCCGAATGAGACTTGAGCACCCCACACGGATTGCGTAAATCGATTTGATAAACGACTATGGTCGGGCTCTCGAGATGTTACAGCTGGGGCGTCCGCACTGGCCTTCAAAAAAGGAGAACCTATGACAGTGTCCCAAGACACCGCCAAAGCGTCCGTGCGAGGAAGAGTCCATGAAACTTTCGAGACCTACCTCACAAAACTCGGACTGCGGCAAACAAAACAACGGCGCATTATCCTCGATGCCGTCATGATGCTTGGCCCCCACGTTGACGCAGATGCCATCGCGTCAGAAGCCAAAAAAATGGACAAAAGCATCGGACTTGCAACCGTCTATCGCACTCTTCAGCTCATGACAGAGTCCGGAGTGCTCACCGAAAGGCAGTTCGGCAAGGAGAGAGCGCGATTTGAAATCAACTATCCTCATCAAGAGCATCATGATCACCTCATCTGCTCAGATTGCGGAGCGATTTTTGAATTCATGGATCCTGAACTCGAAAGACTTCAAGTGCAAATTGCCCAACGCATTGGGTTCCAATTGCGCGATCACCGGATGGAATTGTTTGGAAATTGCATGAACAAAGAAAACTGCGAACGAAGAAACAACTAGCCCAATTGCAATGGGTTTAAGAGGAAAAATATCCATGCTGAATCGGGAAAAGAAAACAAAAGTGATCTGGTCTATTTCGCAACATTCATTCGAGAATGTAGGGGTTACTGCACTTGCCCAAAGCCTTTTACAAGGTCACCAAGATGCCCTTAGAGCTATTTTTACCGCACAGATAAAGCCGTATTTTATTGAACTGCGGAATGAACTCACGCGGCTTATTTTGGAACGAAGGCTTTCGCACATTCCAAATGGCCTGTTTCCTTTTGTGTTTACTTTTATCGGCAGAAGAGGGATCTTTAAAACGCCCACTGGAAAAATTGACCTCAAAGAAGGCACCGACATCGAATTCACGTTGCGCGTGGATGTTGAAGGGTGCACGCGGTATGAGTTTGTGGCGCAAGATGCCGACCAATCGGAAATGGTATTCTCTGCAAAAGACATGCTTTCCAGATTAAAAACAGGTTCGCTTATTTCGCTTTCGTATGGACAAGTCGAACTTGAAATCAAAGAAATTAAACAACAAAATGAATTAACGAGCATCGCCAAGGCGCGCATTGTAGCAGGCGGCCTCGCCTTGTCGGGTATGCATGTGCATTCATCGGATATTGCACACACATTGTTTCCACTGATCCCTGAAGATCTTGAAACTCTTGGCTGCAAATTCGATGGTATTGCCGATTTTATTGTGGTCAATGGCGTGACTTCCGAGCAAGAACTCTTGGAAATTAAACGCGCCTTGCACGGCGAAACCGACAAAACCTCTCTTCGGCACCCTTCGGTTCCCATTACACAGCGCATCCGTGATGCCAATGCACCGATGCCTCCACGCCTTATCTTAAAACTCGAATCAAGCGTTGTTCTCGATCAACTCGAAACCCTTTTGCCCCACGTTGATGGACTCTTTTTGAGCCGATCGGAGCTTGGGCTGCATGTTCATCCACACACCTTGCCTATCGTGCAAAAGCGGGTTGTGAGTCTGTGCAATCGCATGGCAAAAATCGTCATCGTTGCATCTGAGTTACTTTATTCAATGCGTGTGAATCCCAATCCGACCCGCGCCGAGGTGAGCGACATCGCCAATGCGGTGGCCGATGGAACCGATGCCATTTTGCTTGCAGATGAAGTGACAGAAGGTCCTTACAGTGCAGAAGTTGCAGAAGTCACTTCCGATATTTTGCGAAACTCAGAGCAATATGTTGAAGAAAATTGGAACCATGTGCCCTTTGAAATCAACAATGACGACGATGCCATTGCATATGGAGCCCTGCGCGTTGCCGAACAAACCCAAGCAAAAGCCATTGTTTGCCTGACTGAAGGTGGCTATACCGCGATGCGTTTGGCAAGTCTTCGTACGCCTATTCATATTATTGCAGTCACCTACAACACCACCATTATGCGGCAATTAAATTTGTTACGTAATGTAAACGCCCTCATCTTGGAAGAAAACCCTCCGTTTGACAAAGTGCTCACCACCACCAAAGAAATGCTGGTTAAAAACATGGGATTTCAAAGAGGAGATAGAATCGTATTTGTCACCTTAACGGCATCAAGTGTTGCAGCTCGCAATTCAAACCTTTTTACGGTGCAAGAAATTGTGTGAGGCATCGCTCACGCCACAACCAACCTCACACGCCCATAAGCCCGGCGAGTCTTCGTTCTTCGATGCGTTCAAGCTTTTGCGTCACAGCGGATTCCAGATCGATGCCACGGGCGTTGCAGTAATTCATCAGTGCAATAAAAACGTCTGCAGCCTCATCGGCCACATGTTTCATGTCGGGGGGATTGGCGGGATCTCGCCAGATTTTCTTCTCTAAATTAGCAAGTTCACCGCATTCACCCGCGAGTTCTAAGGCAAAAAAAGAGGCCGACCGTTCGACAAATGCGCTTGATTGATACCTTTGAAAATCAGCTTGCGTGATTTTTAAACCGACAATTTTTGGTGAAACTAATTTTTGCATCATTTTTTAAAGATTCCTGCAGCACGCTCTTAAATATTTCGCCAGGGCAAGGCGCAACGAAGCCCTGGCCCCTGGCGGGATATTTAAAGCGGGAGACCCTTAGAGAAAGCTTTTAGCGATGCCCATGAGTTCAACGTTCGCAGCCACTGATTTTTGGAATGCCTCTTTTTCTGCAGGAGAGAGTTCCATTTCGTAGATTTTTTCAGCGCCTTTCATGGTGAGCTTCACTGGAACGCCCACAAATGCACCGGTCACACCGAATTCACCTTGCAGTTCCACAGAACAAGGTAACACCCGTCCTTGGTTACGCACGATGCTTTCAACCATCAAGGCTGTTCCGCTGCCTGGAGCGAGCCAAGCCGAGGTGCCAATAAGGCCGGTGAGTTCTGCTCCACCTTTTTTAGCGCGCTCAACGACTTCTGTAATTTTTTCTGCGCTTAAGAACTTGGTCAATGGCACGCCGCCGATGGTCGCGGTGCTAACCACAGGAACCATATCCTTGTCGGTATGAGCGCCCAAAACAATGGCACTGACATCTTCAACAGAGACGCCTGCAGCCATCGCCAAAAACGTACGAAACCTTGCGGAGTCGAGAATTCCAGCAGAACCAATCACGCGCTCGCGCGAAAATCCTGTGACTTGCTTTGCAACGCAAACCATGGCGTCGAGAGGATTCGAAACCACGATAAGGATGGAATCAGGTGCATATTTCTTGACGTTTTCGCAAATTTCTTTAACGATTTTTGCATTGATGCTGACCAATTCTTCGCGGCTTTGACCAGGTTTGCGAGGAACACCTGCAGTCATGACAACGATATCTGCATCTTTAAGAAGTGCGGGATCTTCGCCTGCCGTTGTGGCAAGGTTAAATCCTTCGTAAGGAGAGCATTGCGTTAAATCAAGTGCACGTCCTTGAGCGACAGAGCCTTTGAGGTCGATAAGAACGAGTTCTCCGAGCTCTTTCAAAGCGGCCCATTGAGCCACAGCAGCTCCAACATTTCCACCTGCACCTACAATCGCTATTTTTGGCCTCTTGAGCATTGCCAGTTCTCCATGAATGGTTAAGACAACAAACAGAATCCGATCCGAAACTCTTTTTAATTCATCTTTAAGTATCGAGCTTCTCGCCTACGTAAAGCCTCGTTGCACCCGCAAGCCAACGCTTCTCTGTGACGTTTCGAAAACCCGCCTCACTTAAGAGGTGAACAAACTCACTTCCCGTGGGCATGGTCGAAACCGAAGTTGGCAAATAGCGATAGGCCTTTTTATCAGAAAAAATTCCGCCAATAAAAGGCAACACGCGATTAAAATAAAATTTAAAAAGCATGGCGAGTAAGCCACTCTCTGCTTCAAAAAACTCCAAAACAAGGAGCCGCCCACCGGGTTTCAGCACTCTAAAAAATTCACGCAATGCCTGGGGACGATTGTCGACATTGCGCAGCCCGAATGCAATAGAAAGCGCATGTGCAGAATTCTCGGCAACGGGCAAAGACTCTGCAGAACCCAGCGCAAAAGAAATCACTTTGCCGCGTTTTTCGGCCAACTTCAACAATGCAGGGCGCTTCATCGCAACTTCAAGCATGCCTGGAGAAATATCAAATCCACTGAGATTTCGATAATCTGTGCGGTCTTTTCCGACTTGAATCATGACATCCCCGGTGCCACAGGCGACATCATAAAGCACACCTGTCTGGGAATCGACTTTGGGAAGTTGAGCAACGAGCACTTTGCGCCACCGAACATCTTGTCGGCCGCTCAGAAGTCGATTGAGAAAATCATATTGGGGGGCAATGCGGTCGAACATGGCCTGAACTTGTTGCGATTTTTCACTCAACTCCAATGAAGTTCCCGGCACGTTATTTCCTGCTTTCCCCGTTTCGCTCGTCATCGATTGCCTCCTCACGCGCTGGGAATTTCCCAGTGCTGCCGTCATACGACGCCTTGTTCAATGCCGCAAGTTTGTCGCCTTCATGAGGGCAATGAGTTGCTGCGCCTGAACAACGGAGACGGTCTCAAGTGCACTATTTTCCTGAGCCTGAGGTCTTTTAACCATGAGTGCCCTTCCAGCAGAAAACACACACCCCCACTGCGCTTTTTCCATAAGTTGCATGTTGAGCTGCCCTAAGGAATCGCGAAAGAGGCGACCACTGGCGGCAGGAGGCACAACTCCTTCTCCGACTTCGTTTGACACCACAAAAACCGTTGCGGGCAGTGCCGTTAACATCTGCAGAAAGTGTTCTGCTTCGACGACGAGGTGTCTTGGAAGTTGTGCAACGGAATAGTGATCAAAACTGCGCGTGAGCACGCCTGCAAGCCACAGGGTTGCGCAGTCGACAACAACAGCAGCATTTTGACCTCGTTTCGTTAAAGAATGACATGCTTCTGTGAGCAACTCTAAGGAATCTGGTGGCTCAAAGGTTTTCCAATGCGCCGGCCGGCGGGCTTTGTGCTTTTTAATGCGCTCCGAGAATTCAGTGTCGTTATTTGCAGGCTCAAGTGCTGTTGCAAAATACAACACGTTGTCAAATGCCAGTGCGCATTGTTCTGCAAAAATACTTTTTCCGCTTCTTGCTCCACCCAGTAAAAAAACGAGCTTATTTGCCGGAGAGTTCATCTTTTAACTTCCAAAAATCTGTAAATCATTTCCACAAAATGCGCTATTTTTTCATTCGATATAATTGCAGGAGTATCTTTTGCGGTATGCCATTCTTCAAGATTGGTCCAGTCGATGAGGTGCAAATAGGGAACCCCCAAACTCTGAAAGGGAACATGATCGTCTTCAACCGACAAGGGCACTTTCGAGATATTGACATCTTTTTTAAGTGCCAAGAGCCTGTCTGTCCAGGTGGTGTCAGAGCCTAAGGTGACAAAGATTTTTTGCTTCTGATGACCAATCATATCCATGATTAAAACAAGCTCGAGGGGCTGGCCTTGAAGCATATTTTTCTTACCCTTCACGACCGCGTCTTGCACAAAAGCTCTGGAACCATAAAGATTGTCCTGAACACCAATAGCATTCTGAGAGGTCGACCACTCTTCAAGAATGGCCTCTTCTCCATCAAAAAAAGCAAGAACGAGCGTGCAATCTATAAGACGACCACGCTCTTTTAATTTTTCTGTGGCTTTTTTCTGTTCGCCTAGAATGCGCGCAAGTTCTATTTTTGCAACGGTGGAAGAGCCCCCATCATTGGCGCCTACAAATTTGAGTTTGGGATAGTGTTTTGTGTCATAATGCCCACCCAAAAGAATCGAACACTCATCGTTACCTTTAAGCACGGCAACGATATTTTCACCCGAGATCTCTTTGGAAGCCGGCGCATCTTTGAGCGCCCCTCCAAATCGAGCGGCCTCCAAGTTTGGAGCGGGCCACTTAAATTTCTGCAGTTCAACAGACCAACCAAAGGACTCAAGCTTGGCCTTCACATCGCGCGCATATTTTCGCTGCGCATCGCTGCCCATGGGATGAGGCTCTGATGTGAAGCGCTCCATCAGTTTGTGTACATTTTCAGCTTTTGCATACTTAAGTGGTGCTTCCACACCTTTTGGGGCTGGAGCCGCATCGGATCGACAACCGAGCAAACCCGCAAGCATGCTTGGTACGATAAATTTGAGGTCCTTCAAGAATTTTATAGTCAAAATCTGGCCCTTTCTCCACCTCTTCACAACAGGGTGACTCAAGTGACAAACTATTCTATTGGATTTCTACGTCTTTCGCTCTATGACCGAAAGATTCTTTAGGGGGTACCATGCACATACTTTTATGCAACGATGATGGCTATAGCGCACAAGGGATTCAGACCCTCGCACGGGTTCTCCAAGCGAACGGTCACCGCATTACCATCGTTGCACCCCACTCGGAAAAGAGTGGACAATCTCATTCCATGTCTTTTTTTCAGCCCCTTCTCTTGCAGAAAAAAGGGGAGGGCGTCTATGCGGTCCATGGCACTCCAGCCGATGCCGCATTTATTGCTTTGCACAGTCTGTTAAAAAACGATCCCCCCGACCTCGTTGTTTCAGGGATCAATCATGGACTTAATGTGGGCTGGGATGTGAACTACAGCGGCACCGTGGGCGCTGCCACCGAGGCTTCGCTTTTAGGTTTTCGGGCAATTGCCATTTCAGCAGACTCTCACTTTGGAAACTCGCCTTCGCCAAACTGCATGAATGCCTTTCAAGTCGCGGCAGAGTTCCTTTCGGGTCTGTTACCTCTTCTTATGGAAATGCCCTGGCCAAAGCTTGAAGTGTTAAATATCAATCATCCGGGTATTGAGCCCAAAGGCATTCGCATTGCGGAATGCAGCGGACTGAGCATGTACACTCCCACCTTTGAAAAGCAGGAATGCAAAAATATGGCGGATGAAACCGCAATCTATTTGCTGGGGGGAAGCAGCCGCAGGTCCATGGGTGGAGATTCTCAGGATGTGGTTCTCATTCAAAATGGCTATGCCACGCTTTCGTTTTTGCAAGTGCGCCAAAGTAGCACCATGCACAATCAAAACTTGGAACAAGTTCTTCAAAGGCTTGAAAAGCCGCACGGTTAAGTATGAGCATACTAGAGAATCTCATCGGAGACGAAAAAAACTGGGCGCGGGAACTGTCCAAAGGTTTGGTTTCAATTCCCCAGTTAAAGTCTGCTGCTTTTTCGGGGATGCCGGATTGCCCTCCAGAAACTCTGAAGGCCATTCAAGAAAATTTTGATATTCGCATTCCCGTCGCCTTTGTGCCCGGCATGTCTCTGGGTGATGAAACTCTGGCCAAACAAGTCCTTCCTAGCCCTGAAGAACTCGTATTCTTGCCCGAAGAACTCGAAGATCCCATCGGAGATGAAGCCCACACGCCTGTTGAAGGCATTACCCACCGTTACTCCGATCGTGCACTTCTTAAGGTAACATACCAATGCGCTGTGTACTGTCGATTTTGTTTTCGCCGCTATAAAGTATCAGATACCGAACACAATATTGATGAAAACAAGCTTGATAAAGCACTTCAGTATGTTGAATCTCACCCTGAAATTTGGGAAGTTATTCTCACAGGTGGAGATCCACTCACCCTCACCAATTCCAAACTTGCAAAAATGATTGAACGCATGTCACAGATACCGCATGTTAAAGTCATCCGATTTCACACCCGTATTCCCACTGCACTGCCCTCTCGGATAGATGCGGGCCTGTTGGAAATTTTTCAAAAAGCCCCTCAGGCGATCTGGATTGTTGCCCATGTCAACGCGAGCTCTGAAATCACGCCCGAAGCTGAAGCTGCTTTTCAAAAACTCAGTCACGCCGGAATTTCAGTTCTGTCTCAGTCCGTACTTCTTAAAGGCGTGAACGATACCTTCGACAAACTCAAAGAGCTATTTCGAAAACTCGTTCTTTGCCACGTCAAACCCTATTACCTTCACTATCCAGACTTGGCGCAAGGTACGAATCACTTTCGCGTTTCCCTCACCGAGGCCCTTGCATTGGTGACATCGCTGCGCGGAAGAATTTCAGGAATTTGCATTCCTCAGCTGGTGGTCGATATTCCGGGAGGTTTGGGCAAGATTACAGTAGATCCTCAGCTTTCTAAGCAATTATCTGAAATAACCTGGGAATTTACCAGCCCCCTTTCGGGAGAAAAAAGAATCGTGACCTACCCTAAATAAAATAATTTCCGAAACTATTTATGCATTTCGACAAATGAAGGCGATTTTTTCGGAAAAAAATGCTCAAGGAAAAACCTTCCTCCGCCGAATTAATGGATGGACCTCGAAACAGGCAGGCGAGGTCAATTTAAACAGGTAGGAGGCTTTCCCGCTATGCAGAATATTGCAAACCATTCCGATTCTTCTGAGACAAACGCCCCATTGCGGAATCGCAAGAGTGAGGCAGGCTTCAGCCTCGTCGAGCTCATGGTGGTTGTCGCCATTATTGGTATTTTGGCTGGTGTCGCAGTACCACGCTTTAGTAACTTTCAGGCACGCGCTAAACAAACCGAAGCCAAGTCGACCTTGCATGGTGTGTTTATGTATGCCGAAACCTTTGCAGCTGCGAACAATGGAAACTATCCTAACCAGGGTGCTGCGCAAAACTTATCCGGCGCAAACCAAATTGGATTCCAATTGAGCAATAACGGATCTGCAAACTATACGTATATGTTTGTTTCCCGTGCAACAGGATGGGCCGCAACAGGAACTTCGAATAACCCCATCAAGCTGAGCCGCGATGTGCAAAGAATTAACACGCACAAGTTTTTGTGCGCAGTTCGTGATGCAGTCACCCAAAGCTTCACTGCCAACTGCCCGCAAACGAGTGCCGGTAACGTCGGTGGGATCTTTAACCCTGTTCTTCAGGCTGCTGACAACCAATAATCATTTCTCTTTGTCGTTCTTGTCACCCTCGACTCGCTTCGCTGGGTGATT
>JBIIEI010000063.1:0-33215 GCA_044237915.1 Silvanigrellaceae bacterium
TTCATCAAGCACACCATCTGCGAAATATAAGGAAATTGTCACTTTTGAATCCTCGGGTTTTCGGATTCTGTAACATAATTTTTTATGAATAGGAAATTTTCAGAATTTCAGGCCGTGTGAAGTATAGCATCGACAAAATTGCCAGAGAGGGGCACCTGAAATTCTTCCAATTCCGGAATGCTGAGCTTTCGATTCTTCTTTTGTCTGGCTACAAAAGTGCTTTTATCTTCCTTATAAATAGCAACAGAAATGACATTTTCGTTTTCAAGCAATGGCGAAATTGCTGCCAAAGCGGATTCGTCATCAAAGGACCAAATTGCACTTTTAATAGACGGCAGTGCATTCAACAACATCTTGCGCGAAAATGCCTCTTCTTGACGTTCAAGAGTTTTCGTTTCACGATCAATCTCAATATACGAGAAAATGATCATGACCGAAAAAACGGCACCCACGATAGAAAATGTTGTCTTTAAAGCCAGATTCATGAATTATTGCCAGTCCTTTAATCCATACTTTTCCAGGAGAATTTTAAGCTTCCCCGACTTTCTCAGCTCAGTCATTCCCTCAGATAAAATCTTTGCATATTCTTTTGATTTCGGATTTTTTGGGGAGAAGGCAATAAAAATCCCTTCGTCGGGTTTGCCATCATCTCCTGCTTCGAGAAGACTTTCAGGAGGTAATCCGAGCTTTTTGAGTGCATAACGAATGACACTGACGTCTTCGACAACAACGTTCACTCTTTGAGGATTTGACAAAAGCATTGAAACAAGTCGCTGAGTGGGGGTTTTGTCACCACTCACCAATGACACTTTTCCAGAACCCTGATTTTTCTTGATATATTCATTGATAACATCTGAATAAGTGTAGCCGCTAATGGCACCCAGTTTTTTTCCTTCCAGCGAAGCGGTTCCACTGAATTTCCAAGGGTCGCTCTTTGCTACAAAAAATCTGCTGTCACCTCTGGAAAGCTCACTTTCTGGGAAAATAAAATCCGGAGCATCGGTTTTATAGGCTCCTGCTGCTCCGTTATATTTTCCAGACTTTGTATTTTCGAGAGCTCGATCCCAGGGCACAACCTTGTAATCAATTTTATGTCCTTTTGCCTCAAAGACGGCCTCTGCAATATCGATCAGCAATCCCTTTTGAGGCTTGCCATCCCCCGTAAAGGGCATCCAAGGATCGGCAACGATGGAAATGGTATCGGCCAGAGCCTTTGTGGGCATGAAGCCTGAAGCCAGCAATTGTAAGACAAATAAAGACGCCCAGACTGATCTTAAAGCAAGCATTATAATGACCTTCAGATGATGGTTTGAAATTGTAAACTTCACTTTTTAGATTCTAACAAATAATGTCTTTCAAGAGGGGTGGACAAATGTGAGGTCATCATTTTGTCAAGAAGCCTGAAATTCACATTGAGGAGAAATATTTTATGCACAAGGCTTGCCCCACACTCGAAACCTCACGCCTCCGGCTTCGCTGCCATTCCCTCGAAGATTTTGCAGCTTCTGCCGCCATGTGGGCCAATCCCACAGTGACGCAATACATTGGCGGGAAGCCCTCAACCAAGTCACAAGCTTGGGGACGCCTTATGAACTACGTAGGACACTGGTCACTCTTGGGTTTTGGATATTGGCTCATTGAAGAAAAAGAAACCGGAAATTTTGTGGGTGAACTGGGCTTTGCAGACTTTAAACGCGGAGTTGAGGCCTCGATAGAAGGCGTGCCCGAAGCAGGCTGGGTGCTTTGCCCGTCTGCACACGGCAAGGGATATGCCACCGAGGCTCTACAAGCAGCGCATGCATGGGGCGACGCACATTTGCCTTCACTGCGCACCGTTTGCCTTATCGACCCTGAAAACGCAGCCTCACTGCGGGTTGCTGAAAAATACGGATACCGAGAAATCCAACGCACAACGTATTTAGATTCTCCAACAATTATTTTCGAACGATTAAAGCCTGGGTTACTTGTCAACCCAGAATGAGCAAACTATTTTCCAAAAAGTCTGCCGAGCAATTCAATAGGAGCGTGGATAGAGCTGCCCCAGTTGCGCTTCCCCATTGGACTCGTCCGTCTGTGAGGAAGTCGCCTGGGGCAGACAACAAATCCATCAGCGATTTCCTAAATCAGCCGGTTTATTTTTACTTAAAGGACACAGGCGTTCATCTGACTGCAATGGACACTCTTCCTGAATCCAAACTTCAAGTTCCTCTATAAAATCAATAGGAAGTGACTGACCCCCTAGAGGCATACCGGGCTTGAACGCCACAATCTCTAGCTTTTCTTCAAGCGACCATGTTTTGAGTCGCTTGAAGAAAAGCTCAATTGCCCCACCCTTTGCAATGTAATTCTTCAAACTTTTCCCGATCCCATCAAAACTAAATACAGCTATAATATTGTTTAATTTACAGTTAATAAATTTAACCTCACAAAAAATTAATCAGTTAATACAGTAATATTTCAATTACTATCATAATAAAGTCACTCTACTGAAACTTATTTTCTCTCGATTCAAAAATTATTATTTGCAAACATCCATTCAAATGATAATCACACATTTGATTATATATTCAGATGACACATTTATTGCTGTCTTTTTTATTCTTGCTGGAGATTTATGAAAAATAGTATTTTAGCGGTCTCTCTTACTTTAATGTCAGTTTTTAGCTCATGCGGGAAAGAATCTCATTCTGAAAACAATGTCAGCGAGACTGTTTCCACTGCTAAAAATCCCACTGCACGTAAACCGAAGCCGGTTCAAGTCAGCCAAAGTGAAACATATCCCATTTGGCGTATTCCATTCGATGCTCTAAGGGTTATATGGGTAAGTGTAGGCGCAAGTGCAGGCTGGGTGATAAAAAATATCGTTACACAGGAAGAGGAACCTATTTCCATAGAGTCTGCTGAACAATTCAACAAATGCATAGAAATTGCTATGGAACACTGTGATAAGTCCACAAAAACAAGAATAGAGCATGAAATCTGCCTAGATCCTCGAATACAAGCCTGTTACGATCAACTTCACAAAGCAAATGGATTGCCTCTCATCAAGTTTAAGCGTTGATTAGAATAACAACTTCATCAATTTCGCCGCGGCTACTGCCCTTAGAATTGATGGCCCGCCGTGCCGAAATGATTTTTATATCGCAGTCCGCATAAAGATCTAAAATGAAGGGCGCAGAAGAATTGGAGATGACAATATGTGCGCCTCTCGCCTGTGCACGCACGCAAGCATTTTTAAGACGACGTTGGTGCTCCTGCGAAAATCCTCCGCCTTGGTAGGCATTAAATGAAGAAGTTCGAGACAGGGGCTCATAGGGAGGATCGCAGTAAACAAAGTCACCAGGGCCTGCCAAATCAATCACGTTCTCAAAATCTTGTGTGTGAAACTTAACGTTATTCAAGGCTTTCGATGCTCGAAAAAAATTGGTGGGATCGTAAAGGGCGGGGCACTTTAACCTTTTTCCAAAGGGAACATTAAATCCCCCTTTAGAATTTTGCCGATAGAGGCCGTTAAATCCCGTTTTGTTCAAAAAAATTGTTCTCGCGGCACGCTCTATTTTTGAATCGGGTTGGGCGACTCGAAGTGCATAGTAAAACTCTTCCGAATAATGCGGCACCAAATCATCCAATGCCTTCATCAAACTTTCGGGCTTATCTCTCACGACTTCATAGAGATCGATAAGTTCACTGTTTGAATCATTGAGGTATGTTTCCCCCATAAATCCAAGGGAAAAGAAGACCGCTCCGCCGCCGAAAAAAGGTTCAAAATAACGATTGAAATGATTTGGAAAAAAAGGAAGAAGCTGCGAAAGAAGGCCAGATTTTCCTCCCGCCCACTTTAGAATAGGCTTAATTCGAATGGCTTCTTCCTTACTGGACATTTACAAGGTCATTCCTAAATCGAGTCCAATGCGCGTTGTTGCGCGTGTTTTTCCCAATCCCGCAAACACCGAAAGGTGCTGGTATTCGTAACCCAAACGGAATTCGCCGCCGGCATCGCCGGTCCATTCGCGATCGGCATTCCAAAGGCCGCCTGCAAGTGCGCGCCCCCCAAGCAAAACTCTCGTGCCTAAGCGAGCATTTAACCCAGCAGTTGCGTGGGTCGAATAGAGATCGAGAAATTCGTCGTCGATGAGTGAACTCCCTGTTATTCCCACTTCGGGGCGCACGGACGTGGAGAGTCCATCTATTTTAGGAAACCAAACGCCTTCGCCCCCAAGAGCTTTGTAGGCGGTTTTCTTTTCCAGGGAATAGTGGTCTTGACCGATACGCATGGCAAGGCGAAAGCTTTCATCCCTGTTGTCAGAGCTTGCCGAAAGGTTTGCCGTTGACTGAGTCTCGGGATCGAGCGAAGCCACATTGCCTTCCGTTGGGGCATTGGAACCTGCAACGCTTTCTTGTGGGGGCATTGTGAGCGTTGTAGGAAGCGAAGATGTCACAGGGGGTTCGGGCACAAGAATTGCCGAAACAACTCCTGATTTCCCGAAGCGGTTGTTGATTCCCCCGCCGATGGTGTGCACCTTCACGTCTGGAAAGCGAGACTTTAAGAACGCAGACATCGCTTTGGCACGCCCATCAGAGAGCTGCTGATTGTGTGCCTGAGAACCGCCAGGCGATGCCGTGGCAAACACGTGGAAATAGCGAACATCCGACGGTTTCAGGGAAGAATAACATCCCAAAAGCTTTTTTTGATCGAACTGAACGCTGTCGTATTTAAATTCAACGACACACTGAATGGCTTTTGCTTCGGTGTGGGCAGCAGAGTCAGACGCCCACATTGATCCATTCAAACTCAAAGAAACCAACAAACCAGCCAACACAGGCTTGAGTAAAGACATATATGTTACCTCTTGAGCGATTTAAATCATTTCACGTTTTAGAGAGCGTCGCGAAAAATCTTGCCCAATACGGTGTTGCACACGACCTGCGAAGGAGCTTGGCGTTCGGGATCTACGGTGCAAACGCCTTGAACTTTAACACGTGTAGAGCCAATCACTGCGACTTCATCTGCATCTGTTAATGTAATATAGAGTTCATTTGGAACGCTAAAAATACACTTGTTGTTTTGAGACAATTCAACGGGACTGTATATTTTTCCACCAGCCAACGTGGTGTTAAAATAAGCCTGTGGCGTTGCTTCCACTGAAATTGTAGGCTGATATGCAAACACTTCGCTTTTCGAAAGTCTCACCGCAAAGGATTCTTTTTCGCCGCAAGGCAGCACATTTAAAACCGAGTTCCAACGCGTGAGAAAAAAGGTCTGTTTCATTTTTTGTAAAGTGAGCTTTTGTTCTTCAAGTGTTGCAGCATCTTGTAAGAGTACTTTTTTAATTCTTTCAAGTTCAATAACCATGTCATCGGGCAATTTTTTAGAAAGTTCGACAATGCGCAGATCGAAGTTGCCGCAGAGTTTTTCTAAGGAGGAGTCTGTCATAGTTCCACCCGGGGTCCCGGACAAAAGCTGCAAGCACGTTTTGATATCGGACTCAAATCCTTTGAGATGATCGAGAGATGTCGCGACGTCTACTCGCCATATATCCAATGCATTCAGACGCGCATTAGAAACATCTTTCCAGTCTGCAAGGACTTTAAGCGCAGCATCGTGGCTTAAATCTGCAGCAGAAAGTTTTTCGAGGGTTTTTTCAAGTTCGCTTTTTAGAAATGCAAGATCCTCTTTTTTGGCAAAAGAATTTTGAGCATCTGAAAGCATGAGTACGGATTTTTCCAGAGCTTCCACTTGAAGTTTCAGCTGGAGAAAGGAAAGTTCCACTTCGTCTTTGTTTGCAGAATTTTTCTCGAGTTTCTCGATTTTTTCGCCAAGCTCTTTATTCTTGAGTAAAATGGATTCGAGAGCAACATTTTGATCTCCACCATTGCGCATTCCCGTACCTAAATTACGAAGCGCACTTTCGACTTCGGTCATCCGATTTTCAAGTTCTTTCACACGCTTTTCGAGATCATCAATACGAAGATCTTGATCATCGTTCACAATAGAAAGTGCAACGGGAGTTTTTTGGTCCCTTTGGTTATTTACTTTATTACAACCAAATCCAACGAGAGAAAGAGCAAGAGAACCCAAAATATATCTTTTCATTCGAAAACCTCCACACGCGAAAGGGCAAAATTGCGATGCTAAAAAAACACCATTTGACCTATTCTTTTTCTCTGATTCTCTAGCTTTAGCAAAAAAGAAACGTCGTGTCTACCTGGTACCTCAATGAGGTAACCAAAATCAGTGCACTGACTAAAATTAAATTAAATTTCCTATTTTCCGTTAATAATCATAACAAATGATGTGAAAATTATTTCAATTCCGGCATTAAAATAAAATGTACTAGTCTGGAAGGGTGTTCCAATAAGTAAACTGCGTGAGATCCCGATGCGGGATTCTCAACGCAGGAACGACTTGTCACTTAAATGAGGGATGCACCGCACTCGGGAACTGCTGCCTTTAAAAATCAGTTGAGGTCTTCCCCGTAGCGCACGTATTCAATCAAAGCCTCTCCCAACGAGAATGGAACCTCGTCAGTCGGCACAGAATCCACCTGATTCACTTCCTCTGCTTGCACAGTTTCTGCAGCAAGCGGCAATGCGCCTTGCGAACCCGCAAGAGTCAGACTCGCCGTCGCACAGGCGGTCGGCTTTGACACCGTTGCGGGCAGGCCAAAGGTTGTTTTCAAGGAGTCAAAATTTGTACAGGCATCCGTCTTTTGAGTCGCGAACTTTGTCTGCGCTGCTTCTTTCTGATCCGCAGGAAGAGCATCGATCGCTGTTTGCTGCTTTACCATCGCTTCATCAAGCCTGGAGCTTGCCTTTACGGCTGCATCGGTAAGTTTTGTACGCTCTGCCGAATTTGCGCTGGCAGTGTCGGTTGCGGAAGACATATAGGCTTGAATCTTGGTTTGCGCTTCGCTAAATTTGGTGAGCGCATCGTTAATTTTTTTGCTCACATCTGCTGGAATACCGGGGATGCTTGAGATTAAAGAAACAACCAACCCGAAATCTGCAATGGTTAGGGAAACCAATTCTCCCTGAATTTGATCTCCAAGGGACTTCAGTTCTGTAAGTTTGGTGTTCAGAGTTGTGATTTTGGTGTTGATAGTTTCAACGGTTTCCCCTGATGTAGCAATCTTCACAGAATCTCCATCCAGCGTGGTTTTGATGTCCGTTGCTTTTTTAGCAAAATCCACTTCCCCATCGCCGTCAGCATCTAAAACCATTTGATAGAGCGTTGCCGCTTCTGCCATGATGGCCATCGAAGCAGCAAACAATGCAGAAAACTTAGCATCGCCCTTGTTTGCGAGTCCTCCGCCACATTCCTGAATGGAAAGCGTTTTTTTCAACACATCTGTTTTCGCGATGGCGTCGAGGGTTTCTTTAGGAACAAGGCGACAGATGGTCTTCCAACTTTTATGCAGTTTCTGGAGCTTAACCGACGATTCACGGAAATTTTCCGCGTCGATGGGAGTCACTCCCCCGGTTTTGGTTGTAAAATCTGCCTTTTCAGCAGTATCGAATCCCACAGCCGCCGTAAAAGTCGACAGGGAATTTGTACTGCCCGCACTGGATCCCGCCGCAGCTCCTGAAGTTGAAGAGGTGGAGGTTCCCTTAATTAGTTTTCCCATCACCGACAGCAATCCCAAGCCCGCATCAGAGTTGATGGCGTAGGCCAGACGAATGCGCGCGATATCGTTGTTTGGATCTTGGGCGATGATTTTTTCATAGAGGCTAATGGCTTTAGTGTACTGACTCTTATCAAACGCATGTTGCGCATCGAGGAGCAGTGCGCTTGGCGAAGACTTTCGTTCACTTGAAGTCAAAGCGCCGCATCCAGTTGCTAAGATGCCCGCGAGCAAAACCAACGAAAGTCCCTTGTTCCGATTGCCTTGCGCATTCCTTACTTTGTCCATGACACCCTCTATTTCTGAGTAAGTTGTTCTCAGAGACAGGTATCGGACAACACGAACAAGGGTTGAGTGAAACATTGTCAAGGGCGCAGATTGCCCCCTCAGGCGGACTTTACTTCACACCAACGAAATGCCTTCGGAAACGAGATCGTGCAACCTGAGCAGGCCCACAGCGTTGTGCTCGGCATCCACAATGGGTAAAATATTTAACGGAGAAGGGCGATTTTCCATCATCTTCAAAGCATCAACGGCAAGAGTGCCTGAATGAGCGACGATGGGCTTTGCATTCATAATCTCATGAGCGAGCAACTTAAAGACATCAGCACCATGGGTTTCCATGGCACGCCGCAGATCTTTTTCAGAAACGAGGCCCGCCAACTTCCCTTCATTCACAACCAACAGCCCAGCAAGTGCAAACTGAGTCATTTTGGAGACACATTCCATAAAAGGAGCCTCAGGCCGAATCGCTGGAAGCCTTGCTCCCTTTGCCATGAGATCATCAACTTTGACAAAAATGCGCTTGCCGATGGCTCCGCCAGGATGGTTTCGGGCATAAGCAGCAAGATCGAGGCTTCTTATTTCCATACAAGCCGCAACCAAGAGTTGCCCAAGCGCCAAGCACATCACCGTGCTCGTAATAGGGGCCTGATTTAAAGGACATTTCTCTTCAACCGGAGGCAAGAGAAGCACATGATTCGCATTTTGCGCCAAGGGCGAAGACTCTTTGGACGTCATCACATAAAGCAGGCAACTTCGCGCCTTAAGGTAAGGCAAGAGTTCTAGAATTTCGCTGCTTTTTCCGTTGTTTGAAATGCACACAACGGAATCTCCGACAGCCAGTGCCCCCAAATCTCCGTGCAGTGCCTCTGTGGGATGCAAAAAGCGTGCTTGCACGCCAATACTCGCCAGCATCGAAACAAGAAGTTGCGCAACACCTGCCGATTTCCCGACCGCAACGAAAAAAACCTGCCCCGGAGCTTCCGGGCGCGTTTCATTCGCGGCGTTTACAAAACTGTTTGCAAGCGAGGTAAAGGCAAGCTGAAAATCGGGAGAATGATGAAGTTTTTCGTGAAACCAGCGCAATGCATCTGCAAAATGAAGGACTCGTTCGGCAGCGCTCACAATCATTGGAAAAGACGAAGACAAAAGAGGCACTCCCCGTATTAATGAACAAAAGGACTGTTCGGAAGCACTAAGATGCTATCGACGGAGGCCTCATTGTTCTCGGAATCTTCATCGCCTGTAAAACCCGCAGCATGAGTGGATCTTTTTGCGGCCTGCGCGCTTTTAAGCTTCCTTTTATCTCGTTTCTTCGAAAAATCTTCTTCCATGGATTCGAAAAGATCTTCCGCATTTTCAACGGTTTCAAGGGCGTCATCGAATTTATTGGGAACTGTGGTTAACGAGCCTGACTGCGAAGTCGACTGCATTGCCATGATATGTTTTGCAAAATCAAGCTGCCAAGCAACCATCGCCTCTTGCCGTTCACAAAGCTCTTCAAGAACTCCATGAATGAGGGCCAATTGATCCTGAGCTTCTTCCAAGGCTCTTGCAAAGTCTTTGGAAGAAATGCTCACCGATCGCGCATCTTTTACAGGACGTTCTCGTTTTTGCGCTGTCTTCTTTAATTTCGGCTCGGAATCTAATGCGCGAACCGAAGGCTTTCGCAAGGTTTTCTCCCTGTCAGAGGTCTTTTTCTTCTCAACCATTTCATCTCCCCTCACTTGGAAATCGAAAACCAATAAAGCCCCAACCGTGACATTCCATGTCCGGCCGGTACCGCAGGAGCAGAAACCTGTCAAGCCTGAATTTTTAAACCTCTGCGTTCAACACGCCTTCACGTTCTTCCTGAGGAAGAGCAGGAGGCGGATTCTTATCAAACATCACGATGTTGTTCTGATGCATGTGAGCCCAAAACCCGGGATCAGGCATGACACCGACTTCAAAATTGAGCTCCTTAAAGAGCTCTTCTTTTGCCACGATTTGATTGCGAACTTCAACACAAAACTGTTGCATGCTCTCGGCATTGTCTTCGAGGCCAACGACGCGCAAGAACATTGTTCTGACCCAACCGGTCTGCTGATCGCCACCTGGAGGAAGAATGGCGCCAAGAACAGCGGCTTCAATGTTGGCATTGTTTAGCAACAAAGCTGTTGCGTGTGCTTTTTGCTCTTCATTGAAAACGTCGGGCGGAAATGCAAGTTGCATCTGGCCATCTTGCGGATTTTGGCCTTCTTCAGGAGCACCCGTGGCAATTTGAACAGGACTTCGACCTGTCTGCGGAACAATTCCAAGAGCAAGCTGGCGATATTCAATTTTAGGAAGCACAACAAAGGGAGCGCTGCCCGCATTGATCACGATGACTTCAGCAGGACTGGGTTCGAGGAGCTTATAAATATCTTGTCCCTTGATAGTGACATAGTTGCCTCCATCAGGACGCCAACGCCTTGCAGCCTGAGGGCTCGTAAAGGCAGCCGCAAATCGCACTCCCGTGGAGTTTGTGAGAATGGCAACACTCAAATTGCCATCTTTAGGTTGATCTGCAGGTGCATTTTCATCGGGTTCAGCAAGTGAAAGCAAAAGTTCACTAAAAAGAAGTTCTTGGTACACGCGGTGACGAGTGTCTTGATTGTCGTTGCGAGCATTTTCCAACATCGCCTGCTCCAAATAGAGAGCCGCGTTGGGTTCACTGTCTCCCGAAGCCTGTTCAGATTCCTGAGCAGTCGCGAGGGAGGTTGGTTCAGGAGTTCCTGGAACCTGTTTTTGCTCATCATCCTTCTTACCAAACAACCTTTTTAGAACCATTTTTAGACTCCAATCGAAAAATTCGGTGCGCACAACATCTTAGAACCGCACAAATACCTTGCTCGGATCACCATGCTACGAAGGGATCCGGTTTGCAAGGCTATAACTCTAAGCATCTTTCAGTGCCTTGGGAAGGAGGGCGCAAGAATTATGCTCAATCTGTCCTCAAATTGGCAAAAATCACTTCTTGAAAGGCGCAGCGCAGGCCGACCTATCGATACCGGCGCAGCTTGGCTTCTTTCCAGAGTTCATTCCAGGCATCCAAAGAAATCCCCTTCGCAGAGTCTTCTGTTAAAGGAACACCTCTTTCCTGCATGATTTTTTCCATTTCCTTGAATCTCGCCACAAATTTTTCGACTCCCTGACGTGCCGCAATGTCTAAATCATAGGATTCACATTCAGGATGAGCATCTTTCAGATAAGCGATCAAATTTGCCAAAGTAAAAACGACATCTCCAACTTCATCAATCACCTTACTCCAATCAGGATTTGCAACGAAAAGTTCCCGTTTGAGTTCATCAACTTCGCTTTCGACGTCCTGAAAGGTTCCTGCCAAATCAGGCCATGCAAAACCAAGGCGCTTTGCTCGTTTTGAAACCTCAAAAGCATAATTTAAGGTAGGCAAATAGGATTTTTTGAGCGCCTTTGCAAGCAACGACAAGCTTTTTGCTTGCGACTCTAGCGAAGAATTTTCTGTTCCTTTTATTTCGTCCCATTGTTTCACGACGTCGGTGGCTGTTTTAACTTCAGAGTCGCCCTGCTGAAAGACATGGGGATGGCGACGCACCATTTTTTCGTCGATAGCGGCAAACACATCTTGAATTGAAAAGCGCTTTTCATCTTCAGCGACTTGAGCGTTTAAAAAGACCTGCAAAAGGACATCACCCAACTCATCACAAAAGTCGCGTGCGCCATGGGGGCTTGAAGAGATCTTTTCGGCGGCAGCCACCGCTTCGTAACATTCTTCGATCATGTAGCGTTGCAACGACTGGATGGTTTGCTCTTTGTCCCAAGGACATCCATGGGGCCCCCGCAAGGTGGCAATGGTACCGCGAAAGGCAAGCGCTGCTTGGGCAAAATCAAAGTTTTTTCCACCTGAAGCGAAGTTCTCATCTTTATTTTGAGAAACCGAAGACACCACACCCGAAGAGAGGACTTCTTTTCGTGGAGAGGAACCGGAGTTCTTTTTCTCCCAGACTAACAAAGAAGGCTCATAGAACGGCGGGGCCACAAATCCAGCGATTTCCAAAACCGTGGCTGCAACATTCGCCAATCCGGCCATGGGCAGATCGCTTCTGAAAGTAACAGAACTCTCGAGCACCTCAGAATTATAAATTGCAAAGGGAACAGGCGTTAGAGTGTGGCTCGTTTTTTGTTTTGGAAAGCCTCTTTCATCTTTAACAACTTTGCCTGATTTTTTGTTGATTTCAAAAAGTTCGTCTGCATTGCCGTGATCGGCTGTTACGAGAACGATGGTATTTGTTTCTTTAGCGGCTTTGAGGATTCGACCAAGCGACAGATCGACAGCATTCATTGCCACGATTGATGCCGCAAAATCGCCGGTATGACCCACCATATCTCCATTGGCAAAATTGATGCGCCCGACGCGAAAAGATCGTTCTTTCATCGCTTGAATGGTGGCATCCGCGATTTCTGCGGCTTTCATCCAAGGCCTGTCTGAAAATGGCGGAAGATCCGAAGGAATTTCGACATAGTTCTCGAGCTCTTCGTTAAATTTTCCGGAGCGATTTCCATTCCAAAAAAACGTAACATGACCATATTTTTGTGTTTCGCTGCAAGCAAATTGAGGAACGCGCGCATCGGCAAGGAGCTCACCCATCGTCTGATCGATAAGGGGAGGTTTGACAAGAAAGATGGCTGGGATTTTGAGATCACCATCGTATTGCGTCATGCCTGCAAAGTGCACCCTCGGAAATCGCTTGCGTGGAAATCCAGTAAATTGAACTTCGGTTAAGGCTCTCGAAATTTGGATGGCGCGATCGCCGCGAAAATTAAAGAGGATGAAACTATCGCCGTCATGCACGGTTCCAATGGGTAAACCATCGTCAACAATCACGAACGGCGGGAGATCTTGATCGACAAAATCACCTTCCTTGCGAAACGTCAAAATGGCTGATTTTGGATCCAAAAAGGGCCGCGCATCGCCCAGCACATGGGCATGATAACCGCGTTCTACAATTCGCCAATCGCTTTCATAGCGATCCATGGTCACAAACATGCGACCTCCACCCGAAGCCACGCGGCAATCGAAGTGGGCGTTGTTTGCGAGAGTTAAGTAATCTTCCAGTTTTTCAAGATATTCGAGCGCGGACTTTGGAGAAACATCTCTTCCATCGAGAAGAATATGGAGTCTCACCTTTCGCACGCCAGAGACTTTGGCACCTTGAATCAGTTGAAGAAGGTGATCGATATGGCTGTGTACATTTCCGTCAGAAAGCAATCCACAGAGATGGAGGGTGTGTGAACCATTTTTAAGTTCTTCACGCAAAATTGTCTTTTTCCAGCCCTCACCTCGAAAAAGATCGCCCGTTTCAAAGGCTTTTTTGACGAGAAGTGCTCCTTGATCAAAAACGCGGCCCGCCCCCAAGGCGTTGTGTCCGACCTCGCTATTTCCCATGTCCTCGACGCTTGGCAAACCCACACTCGGACCATGGGCCTGAAGTGTGCGAAACAAACGCCCTGAAAAAAGCTGAGCAAGGTGCGGAGTAAAGGCAGCATTGACGGCATTTCCGAATTGGTATGCTGCAACCGGAAGAATTTCAGCAGCTTCGGAAAGACGCAGCGTCAGATTTGTTCCGATATCTTTGTAGCCAACGCCATCGAGAACGACTATCAGAACTTGATGCGCCCCTAGGGACGCCGAAGTTGTAACGGGCTTGAGTTGGAATTTCTCTATTGGATTCATGCGGGCCTCAATGCAAAGAATGAAATGCGGGCATAAATAAGGTAACGTGGTGATAGCAATCACCGGATTCGCGCGAGGTTGAATGTGACACTGAACCCCTTGAGGCGCAACGCCTCGCAGATTTTCCTATTTTGGCTTTTTTTCGCAATGGTTTGTAATTTTACAAATTCCGCTGGAAAGCTTGCCGCAGTCGCTTATGCCCAATCTCCCTTTGAGGGACCTTTGCCCGAGCGAGGCAAATTGCGCCCCGAACATGTCGTTTTATTTCGAACGATGAGTGTTGAGTCAAAGGATGGAAAAAATTCGCTTGCCAAGATTGAATTAAAGACCAGAGGTGGTTTTAAACTCTACACAAAGGGCCTCAAATTTGAGTACCGCGAGGGAACCTCCCTCCCTGTTCCGCTCGATACGGACCCCACTCCAAAAGCTCAGTCTTACGATGACCCTTGGTACAAAGAAAAGCGAGAGATCCACATCGATGGCACCGTGTTTAGCTTTACGGGCCCCTTTGTCATGCAACCCACGGGATACATTCGCGTCCGTTTTGAAGCGTGCTCGACGACCTCCTGTTTGCTGCCCGCTCATTTTAGAGTTCCTACCCACGCGGGTGGCACAGGTATCATCGAAACTTCGCAAGAAGGTAACAACGGTTCCCATACGATGGCCTCCACTTCATCGCAAAGCAGCACTTCATCAAGTGGCTCACAAGCGGGAGGAGATCTCCTTTCCCCTCCCGAAGCAAACTCTCCACTGCTCGAGCCCACACCTGATAAAGCTCCCGATGCCGCTGTAAAACATGAACAAGCTCTGCCTAAATCAGAAATTCTCCAAACTCCTTCAACAGCCGCGCGTTCTGCACCTTCGCTTTCAGATCGCACTTCACTGTGGGTTCAAGAGAGCCTCAGAAACCGCAGTTCTCTGCTTTTTCCGGCTCTTTTTCTGGCCGGACTGCTCATGAATTTAACGCCCTGCGTGTATCCAATGATTCCCATTACGCTCAATGTTTTAAGCCAATTTGGCAATGTCTCGCCCACCGACTCAACGAAGCGTTTACGTAACAGACGCATTTTACCTTTTGCCTACGTTGCAGGCATGATCCTCACTTATACTGCAATGGGACTTGTTGCGGGGCTTACAGGTACAATTTTTGGAAGCATTCTACAAAATGTCTGGTTTACGAGCTTTGTAGCGCTCATTATGTTCATGCTCGGACTTTCGATGCTCGGGTTCTTCAATTTTACAGCCGTACAATCCTTTGCAACGCGCATTCCGCTCGCAACACGCTATCCTGTTGCAGGTGTACTCACCATGGGCGCTGTTTCGGGGCTTGTTTCAGCGCCCTGTACGGGCCCCGTGTTAAGCACAATCCTTCTGCTTATTGGGCAGACTAAAGACGCCATGCTTGGCGTATCCTTGATGCTTTTTTTCGCACTCGGGTTTGGTGCACCTTACGTCGTGCTCGGATTATTCACACAAAAAATGAATCGCCTGCCCAAGGCAGGGATCGTTATGAATTCGGTTAAATTTGTTTTTGCGGCGCTGATGTTTGCACTTGCGCTCTTTTACTTAAAGTCCTTTTTGGTGCGCAACCAGATATTAATAACGATATTTGAACGCCCTTCTTTACTCGCTGTGGGCATTGCGGCCTTAAGCGCTCTCGTGTTGTCATTACTCACACGAAAAATTTCCCACGGCAAAAAGGTCATCCGCACACTCAATTTAGCAGTGCTAACAACCCTCGCCTTTTGGATGACGCTTTCTGTGACGAGTGGATTTACCATTGCGGAATATTCAAATGACATCAAAGGCAATCTGACACCTGAAGAAGCCCTTGCAATTCCGCATCGAAAGTCACCTATCGATTGGATAAAGAACTGGGATGAAGCGGTAAAAAAAGCAAAACTCACCAATAAACCGATTATTGCAGATGCATGGGCAACATGGTGTACGGCATGCTTAGAGATGGAAGCAACGACCTGGATACATCCAGAAGTAGTCAAAATAATTCAAGAGAAATACATTGCTGTCAAACTCGATTTTACTGAATTTTCAAGTGAAAATGAGCAAATTGCAAAAACTTGGAATTTTGCCGGCTTGCCTGCCACTGCAATTTTTAAATCGGGAGCCGATCTCACAGGAAAGCCTGATCTTCTGTTTCAAGAATACATCTCTGCAGAAAAAATGATTGAACACCTCAACACAAGATAACAAACGCTGTCTCTGCAGACATTCAGAGCGTATTCAATCGAGTTTTCAAAAAGGACATTCCAAATTCTAAAATTCACAGGATGGCTGGCAGTTTCTCAAAAAAAGAGCCCTATGATCTCGACGACATCTTACAAAACGTCGAAATGCACAAGCTCAGACTTCAGGGGTGAGAAGTTGCGCCATACAGGTCACGGGAAGGATCATTTGTTCTGTAACCTTGAGCATTGTCACGATGAGAAGCACTGTGCTTATTCAATAGATTAAGCGTATAAACCAATAAGACGGCCTTAAAACTTTTCCAATTTTGCGCGTCGAGTTGAAGTAGAATTTCGTCATCAAAATACATTTCGGTATTTGTGAGAAGCATTTCAATGGCAGCAAAAACCTGCTCAAAACTCCCAGCAGTGGCAAAGTCTGTTAACTCTTCCTTATTGCGAACACAGCTCGCCAGTCTTGCGGCGTTGGCACGGATCAGCTGAACGGATTCACTATTGAGAATCATTAAAACCTCCTTCACGACCCAGGCAAAACATTGACACCTGGAAATTAATATTCTTTTTTCCTCGTTTGAGTTTAGCAGGAGGCAAGAAGGTTATTCAACGAACAAAGCTTTGACGACGTGTCGCAAAATCATCCCATTCGAAAAAAATTTTATTGTGCTGGTGGTTTTTCGGAGCTGATTTCAATTCCAAATAGAAATCCGCTGTTGTTGAGTTCTGCCTGCCCCGAAATAAGCTTTTGCCGAAGGATGGCTTTATGAGCACCGTATCCAAACACGGGGCCCACAAACACTTCGTTTTTGACCACAGCCCAGAGCGTTTTCACGGTTGCCTGTAAACGCAGATGGGGGCCACCTTCATAGGCCAGATGTGTCACTGCGCCGCCGTTTTGCACAAGTTTCGTCCATAGGAGTCCCACTTGCAGCGCAAAGGCAAGCCGTATGGGTTCTATCTCGCAGGAGTGGCAGATAAGGCCTGTGGCGCCTGCAAACGGACCATGCGCAGTGTAACCCCACTCTTTCTGTCCTGCATAACCGAGCATTGGAGCGCGTGAAGCCGCATAAGAGTAACCCAAGTCAAAATGATGAACGGGAGACACCCGCACGCTGAGGGAAGGCTGAGCGTTGACCAAATTTCCTTTAGGATGGGGCAAACCGGGAGTGGGGAGCACACCTCGCAACGGTTGTAAAAACAATCCGAACGAGAAGCCGAGCGAAGACTCACTTGAAAAAGTTCCACCATCCCCACCCAATTGTTCCCTGGGTAGAAATTCGGTCGGTTCCCCGGAGGGAATATCAGACGGAGAAGGAGGAACAGGTTGTGTGACTCTCGTTTCAGATGCGGATGGCGCAACCTGTGTTCCGTTTTGACCTTGGGCTGCTTCTGCCTGCCACAGGAATGTAAACAGGATTAAAGATCGTTGGGATGTGCGCATTTTGAACCTCTCGCTTATGATTCTGACAAGAGTACACCAGAACTTCGCGAGAGTGAAAAAGCCTCTGTTTACTTGCCTAAACAGATGAAGAAGGCGCTTCGTACATTTTTTTCCCCAAAAACAGAAAGACAAAGGCCATGCTCAAAAGTACGGCCCCAAAGACTCCAGCAAGGGCATAAAGAGGTGCACGGTGCGGCACAATTCCAACGACTTCAAACTCAGGATAGGGCGAAGTTTCGCTGCCTTCTCGAACATTATGCCGCGTAAATTGCGCAGGCATTTTTATGAATAAATGGTAATTCGGATCGGTGGGATCCAGCATATCTCTGTCTTTTGTACTGCGAAAGTCAGAAGGCATGCCGTGAATGCGTGCTGGCCACACATTGGCTGTGCTTGAAAATGTTTCGAGGAGATTTCTCAAAATCCCATCTTGCTCGGGCATAAAAATCAATGACCATCCGGGCAATGTTTTACGACCTGCAGATTTCCACTGAACCTTGCCAAAGGGCGCATCTAAAAAAAACTCAGCGCGCACCTGATTGATTCCAGGGACAAGAGGCACTTGAACCACGGGGGAGTTTTCTTGGCTTTGTCCCATGGTCAGATTCTGAGGAACCGAGATCTTGAGATTGCGAAATCCCTCTGGAAAGGGAAGCAGCAGAGTGGCCTCTTTTTCGCCATCGACGTTTGAAAAAACTGCTCGGTATTGCACATAAAGCTCGCCTTGGCCAGGTGTGAGTATGAATTGATGCACCTGCGCAATTGGAGCTGCTCCCTCTACTTTGAGCAAGGGAGGCGCTTTAAAATCTTGCGCCTTGGCGGGGCTTGAGCCTCCTAAGAAACTCAGCGCAATCAAGGGAAAAGCGATGAGAAACGCCAGTGGTTTAATTTCAACACTTGTGACTTTTATCTTTTCAGAATGATCCATATTCGAAGGCAGCATCGGAATACCGGCACGCTGGAGTCGAACGCCAATCGTAACAAGACCCTCAAAAGCCTGGTTGTCATTCATTGATCCCACAGCTGCCACCTGGCTTCCTCCCGTGAGGAGTTTTTCAAGCAATGCATCGCGCATTTCTAAAACTGCCCGCAGCTCTCCTTCATGGGAAAAGCCATCCCTGGTTTTGGCAAAAACCTCTCGACTGCGAGAACTAAAAAATGGACCCACCACAAAGACTCCGACAAGCACCGCAAAGAAAATGCAAAGTAAAAAAATGGCAATCACGTTCTGCCCTTTGAAGTATGAGTATCAATAAATGCTTTAAGTTGCCTTGCGATCTCTTCGCGCTCAGCATCATTCCGTTTTTGCGAATTCTTGAGGCCGAGCACAAGAACAACGGGCCCGGCTAAAAGCCCCGCAATGGGCAGACTCCAAATCCATTTCCCAATGGCACTTTCAGAATCGGGTTTTCGCAAGATCCATTCTCCGTAGCGTTCTTTAAAGTAACGCAGAATGGCTTGTTTATCTTCTCCGTTGGCAAGTCGCCTTTCGATATCCATGCGCATAGCGCGGCTTTGAGGAGTGTCGCTTTCCAAAATGCTCACGCCCTGACAGGTGGGACATCGCAGTTCGTTTCCGATGTCTCGGAGCTGAGGATCTAATTGCAGCACCGGAGCAACTTTTTCTACAGCGGCACTTTTACTCGCTTCCTCTGCCGCAAATGCTGAACCGGAAAGCCCAAAAATGGATAAAGCGATGACAAAAACGATGACACCAATGGAAGTTGCATAACCTGGAGACACAGGACTCTCATCGGATCCTCGAAAATGACTGTCAAAGCTCAAGGTCATCGTTTCGAGTTCGAGCCCTTCAGCGGTAGAGTTTGCACCCGGATTTTTAGGAATCACTTTGTGCGAAAGTCCAATGAGCGCGCCCAGGACCATCACAACCAAACTCGTCCAAACAAATTTTACCGTTGGATTGATGTGCATCTTCAAGGATACTTTTTGAGTACTGGTATCGAAGGATGCAAGAACAAGATAAACATCGTGCCAGAAATTGGAGTGTATTCCGATTTCGTTGAGCCACTCATCTTTATTCGTGTACTTGGTGCGCTGCGGCACGATCTCTGTTTCGTTCCCATGAGCATCAATCGCTTGAATCGAGGCTTCAACCACGCGCACGTTGGTTCCTTCTCGAAACGACAATCCTTTGTTGGTCAGTTTGTAACCATAAAAATCCGTAGACTCGCCAAGCTTTAAGTCTGTCTGGGCCTCAATTCCACGGTATCCTCCCAGAAATCCAGCAATGGCAATTAAAAATC
Organism: Silvanigrellaceae bacterium; assembly: GCA_044237915.1. Taxonomy (GTDB): domain Bacteria; phylum Bdellovibrionota_B; class Oligoflexia; order Silvanigrellales; family Silvanigrellaceae; genus JBIIEI01. The sequence goes on from JBIIEI010000063.1 coordinate 19,545, forward strand.
CAATGTGAACGATCCAGGAACCAAAATAGGGTCGATTAAATTTGAGGAATGCAGTGCCATTCCAACGCAGTGCTTTTAAACGATAGACGAGGTCCATAATGAGAACTGAAGCACTCCAGATGATGAGAAAAAATCCGATGGTGCTGCGCACATCAAGCCCTTTGCGATAGGCAAGGGAAGCAGTGATGAGAGTTGACCAAAGCAAGGGCATTGCTAAGGAAGCGATTGGATCTTGAATTTTTCCATTCTTCCAGCGGACCAGATTTCCTACTCCCACAAGACCTACGAGACCCACAGCAATCCAAGGCGCAAAGAAATTGAAAAAAGGCTGTTGAATCGAGATTTTTACGCCGCGTATGGCTTCCACAATCAGAGGTAAAATGGTTCCAATAAGCACCAGTGCCAAAAGAAAAAGCAGAAAGAAATTTGTAAAAAGAAGTGCACTTTCTTTGGAGACCGTCCACACATTGGTTCGCGCCGCACCTTGCAAAAGATGCCCGCGCACTGCCAGGAGGAGAAGTGAAACACCCAATAAAACGATGATAAACGAAAGATATGCGGGGCCGATGTTACTTTCTGCAAAGGAATGCACACTGCTGATTACACCCGAGCGCGTGATAAAGGTGCCCATAAATGTGAGTGCAAAGGCAAGCATTCCTAAAAAGATACCAAGCCTCGGGAGGCGATTGGATTTGTCGAGAATCAAAAGTGTGTGCAGTGAAGCTGTTGAGGCAAGCCAAGGCATAAAGGAACTATTTTCAACCGGATCCCAAGCCCAATAGCCTGCCCAACCCAGCTCGACGTAAGCCCATTTTCCACCTAAAAAGATTCCTACAGTGAGCACAGCCCAACCGGCAAGGGTCCACCTGCGCACGGTGACAAGCCATTCAGGCGTAAAAGATCCTCGTAACAGCGCAGCAAATCCATAGGCAAATGGAATGATAAGAGAACTGTACCCAGCAAAGAGGCTGGGTGGATGCGCAGCCATATAAGGGTTTTGGAGCAAGGGGTTGAGTCCTTGTCCGAATTCCCCCGAAGGAAACATGCGCGTTAAAGGAGCCGAAGCCCACACCAGCAGCAAAAACATAAAGGATTCAACGAGACCAAAAGCAGCCACCAGACCTGGCAACAGCGATTCGTTGCGAGGCCTCACTGTTACTAAGGCCACAGAAACCATGGTGCTCAGAATAAGCGTCCAAAGGAGATGACTGCCTTCAAGCGCGCTCCAAAAGGACGCGAATAAGTAAACAAAAGGCATGTCGACAGCTGAATTTCGATAGACATAACGAACGCTGAAGTCATGCGTGAGGAGGGCATACCAAACCGTCAGTGCTCCAATCCAGGCACAGATGTTGACACCGATGAGCGCATTCCGTGCGCTGAGCACAGCGCCTCGCACCGGCCGAAAAAGTGTCAGACTTCCCATTCCCAGCCCATAAAGGGAGAGACAAAATCCAAGTGTCAATGCAAAAAAGCCAAACTCAACCATTACAATTCCCTTTTACCATTTCACCACGGGTGGAAGAGATGCGAAGATAGCTTCCGTGTTTCCTCCGGAAAGCAGTCCGAAACGTGTCCCTCTGTCATATGCGAGATTGAACTCGGCGTATCTGCCACGCCAATAAAGATGCTGTTCCTTGAGCGCTTCATCAAACGGCATTGCAACGCGGCGTGCCAAGATTTCTCCGTAGGCTCGCACAAACTCTTGCCCCACATCAAGAATAAGGGAAAGGTCGTTTTGTGACTTGATTTCGAGGTAGTCAAAAAAGATACCGCCAATTCCACGGGTTTCGCCTCGGTGGGGAATAAAAAAATACTCATCACACCATTTGCGAAAATGTTCGTAATCGGCCTGGGGTTTTCCTTGGCATGCAAGTTTCATGTGTCCATGAAACAATGCGCTGTCTTCCTCGAATCGCACCATGGGAGTGAGGTCTCCGCCGCCTCCAATCCAATGGACAGCCTCTGCGCCTTCTCCTACGGAAAGGTAACGGATATTCATATGTGCAATGGGTGCGTAAGGATTCAAGGGGTGGCAGATGAGGCTCACTCCTCCGGCCACATAGGGCTGTCCAGCGTACTTGCCTTCGAGGGCAGGATATTTCGGGCCCCAAACGACGCTCATATTGACTGCCGCTTTTTCGAGGCATTGCCCTCGAAGGAGGCTCATGACGCCTCCACCTCCACCGATTTCTTTCTCTTTGGCCGGATCGCGCGTCCAGGGCTTGATAGAAAGGTGTTCATCGCTCCCCTCGATGGCGACAAACATCCCCCGACAGAAGTTTCGAACGCTTAAAAAAAGCTCGATGACAAGCGGAGGAAGTGCTGGCGAACCATTGCGCTGAGCAATTTTCCAAAGCGGATCGGTCTGGGACGAAGTTCCCAAAGCAGACAAATTTTCAAGGGTGACGGCTTGGTGTGCTGAGTTGTATTCGGGCCAACGTTCTTGTGCTGTGCGAATGTCAGTCATGCCTGGCTCTACATTGAAAGGTTTAAAGGCAAGAGCTGCTTCAATAAATCGCCAGGTCGCTTCGTTTTTCGACTGATTTCTTGAGAGCAGCCAGTTTAATTTTTTAAAGAAACAGAAACAAAAGAAGACCTGTGCTATATAGATTTATTGAGAAATAAGTTCAATATAAAACAGGCTGACATCATGAATACCACATTTTCAACGTAATGGCGAAATATTCAAAAATGCATACGGTCTGAAGTTTAAGGCGACAACGTTTTGTGTTGACGACGGACTCTGGCAGGTTTCAGAAAAACCGCACTTCCCCATCGATTTCTAACTTTTCTTGAAACCGAGCGGAATTGAATGTGTAGAGCCTTGGAGGGCGATACGCCATACCCTTGGGCTTGTTTGGAGACTCTTCTAGAATTCCAAGAGCTTCGATCTTTTTGCGGAAATTTCGCACGTCGATGCTTCTGCCCATCACGGCCTCAAACATTTTCTGCAACTCACTCAAAGAAAATTCGTCGGAGAGTAAATAAAATCCTAAATTTTCGAATCGCGTGCGTTTGCGCAGTTCTAAAAACGCCGACTGAATAAGACTGACACTTTGTGCATCAAATTGAGAAAGATCATTCATGGGTGAAAGAAGCAGACGCCCTTTTTCAAAAAGTTGTCGACAATTTTCGATAGAGGTGACAGCAAGGAAACAGACTTCAACCGCTGAATTTTGATTTTCTTCTGGCGGAAGCGAAAAGGCTCCCACTTGAAAAAATCTTTCAAGATTGAGTCCACAATTGAGCTTGACTGCAAGCCGCGCGGCATCTCCAAAATCCATCCCCGATTCAAAAGAATACCTGGGCAGTGTCAAATGTGATTGTCCATTCACATGTGCAATCCCAACAACTCTCAGCTTCGCACCATCAAATGTAAACACCACCGTGGTAACTGAAACCTTCATCAAAGCACGGGAAGGTTCTCTCAAACTTTCCTGCTTCACGACCTCACTGTGTGAACTCATCTGCTCCATAGTCGCCACCTCAGGATAATTTCAGAAATCCCATTCAGAGCGTATTTTCAGATTAGTATGTACAAGCAATTTCAATACAATTGCAAGAGTGGGGATTCAAGTGTACAAGAAAAAAAACGTTCTGGCACAGCAGGGTGACGTTTCCTTAATTCTGATTCGGTGACAAAAGTTGACGGATGGCCTCGGTTGTTTTCTTGGGATCGTTCTTTGCCAAAAACATAATTTGTTCCTTTGGCGAAAGTTTCTCAAAGGGAACTTCTTCTTGAACCTGAACACGTTTTGCATTTGATCCCGAACGCTCAAGCTCATAGTCAACCACAGCAAACTGTTCCTTGGAACGCTTATCGGGGTCGAAAGTAAGCCAGCGAAAGTAAGGACGCACCACAGCAAAATATAAGAAGATCATGCCGGCGATTGCAATACTCGCAAAAATCCCGGTTTGCAATAATGAGGTTCTTCGTGCGGTGAGTGAAGCCTGCTCCGCTACCTGAAATTCATCCAACTCAAACTGAGCGGTTTCAACCGTGAGCGAATCTCGTCCTTCCTGAAATCCAATGGCATTTTTCACAAGTTTGGTAATCATACCCACTTCCTCTTGGGGGCGTGGGACAAATTTCCCTTCCAAAAGCCTTCCATCCACCAGAACGGCTGTGCTCAATTTTTTGATAGACCCCGTAGGTTCCACAATTTTGCTGAATGTTTTTTTAATTTCAAAATTCAGCGTTTCGTTATTTTGTTTACTATTGTTTTGGCTTCCAGTCGCCCCCGCATCTTCGCGCTCTCCAGGCAGATTGCTTTTTGCACCCGGAACCCCCGTGGGATTGAGCCCCGATCCATTGGAAGACTGTTCGCTGCGCACCGAAGACAACACCGCTGTGCGCTCGGGGTCGACATCTTGAATTGTCGTTTCAACCTTCTTAAAATCAAGTTCGGCGTCTACTTTTGCAATGACTTTTCCATTTCCGACAACGCGCTCAAGAATATCTTTGATTTTTCCTTCAAGCTCTTTTTCAACTCTTCTTTGGTATTCGCGCTGAGAATTGTTTACTTTTTCAACCCCGCCGTCATTTTCTTCTGGCTTGGTGAGCATGTTTCCATCTTGATCGATGATGGTAATATGCTGAGGCTCTAAAGCTTCTACAGCGTGGGCTACAAGGTGCATAATCCCCTGTAATTGCCGTTGCGAAAGCGCCTTTCCGGGCTTAAGCCGCAACGAAATGCTGGCCGTCGAATGCCTTTTTTCTTCGGCAAAGATGGCGGGTTCGGGAGCCACAATATGCACCCGGCTGCTCGAAACTGGTTCCAGTTTATTGATAGTTCGAGAAAGTTCACCTTGGATAGCACGCATGCGGTTGATACGCTGTTCAAAATCCGTCATTCCAAAGGTGCGGTCATCGAATTTTTCCCAGCCTGCGCCCGTGCCACTGTTAGGTAAGCCCTCTTGTGCAAGGCCCATTTTGAGGTCTAAGGCTTTTTCTTCGGGAAAAAAAATGGAATCACCTTCCATCTTAAAATCTTTGACATTATTCTTTTTTAAATATCCCAAAATTGCGGTTTTATCGTCCGGTGATAAACCCGAAAATGCAGGTTCATAATGAGTTTCTGGCTTCCAGAATGAAAATGCAATCAGAAAAAGTGCCGTTGCAAGGATAGACGCCCCAAGGGCAATCTTTCGCCCTTTTGTCAGACTTTTATAAAAAAGTTGACCTTGCGATTGAGATTGAAAATAAAAAGATCGTAAACGTTCGATCATACGTTATACCTGCATCTTCATCACTTCTTCGTAGGCATCTATCGCTTTGTTACGAAGTTGCACGAGAAGGTTAAAGCCGAGTTCTGCTTTCGTCACAGAAAGCATGGTCTCATGAAGATTCGATGATTTTCCCGAAGCCAAATCAGCGCTTGCTTTATCGCTCGCTTTGACAGACTGGTTGACGTCTTGAATGCCTTCTTTGAGCATTTTAAGAAAGCTACTTTCGCCGTCGGAATTCAGTTTTCCGAGTGGCGTCGATCCACCCCCAAGCGACCGCATGTCGTTTTCGAGGTTGCCCAGATCAATAGGTTTCTGTGATACATTTTTTATCATGCTTTACCTACAAGACATCGTGTTATCCACGGCCAATTGTGATTGCGTTCATCGCCATGGATTTCGTCGCATTGATGGCTGTTGTATTCGCTTCAAAGGAACGGGTTGAAGTGATGAGGTTCACCATTTCTTCCATCACCGAAATATTGGGCATGGCCACATAGCCTTCCCCATTGGCATCGGGATGCCCCGGATTAAAAACAAGCCTTGGAGCTTTTTGATCCTTCACAATGCCGTCGACTTTGACCTCTTTAAGGTTTGGATCAAAGGCTTGTCTCATGAGTTGATCAAATGAGAGAGCTGAATCTTTTGCTGTAAATACGACATCGCGTCTGCGATAGGGTCCACCTTCATCGGTCCTTGTGCTGTTTGCATTCGCAAGGTTCGAGGAAATGACGTTCATCCTCACCCGCTCTGCAGCAAGCCCCGACGAACTGATCTTCAGGCCTTCAAGAAAACCCATTGTTACCTTCCTCCGCTAATGCCGTAACGCATCAATCCCAATTTTCGATTCAAAATCTCAACTGTCGCGCGGTAGAGAACCTGATTCGCAGCCATGTCACTCATTTCTTGATCGACATCGACTGTGTTGCCATCGCTTCCGATGCTCTCGGTGGGTTTCACAAAAAGATCGGGTTTGAGATCTCCATTTTGCGTCAGCCCGGGATGCTTAAAATGCCCTGCTTGAGAAACTCTGAGAGTTGAGCTGTCACCGTTTCCCACCGCAGACTGCAATTGGCTTTCAAAATCATAACCGAGCGCTCGAAATCCAGGAGTATTCGAGTTCACGACATTGCTAAGAATGACGCTGTGTTTCGCAAGGCGCTGATTAAGACTGTGCTCCAAAACTGCATCCGTTTTGTCAAACAGATGATTTCCAACAACTCTCATACATTCTTACCTTCTACCTCAAACCCGCACTCAACAAGTTCATTGAGTTTGTAGCGCAATGCACGGAGTGAAATTCCCAATGCCTTTGCAGTGTGGGTGCGATTTCCATTCATTCGGCGCAGGGTTTGCAAGATGAGGCGCTGCTCAAGTTCACGCAAAGTGATCTGTGGCAAAGCTTCAGCCATGGCGACTTCTGTGCGGCTATTGGCCTTCATCAGGTGAAGTTCATCAACACTGATGTAGTCTTTTGTCGCCAAAAGCACGGATCTTTGGAGTACATTTCGCAATTCACGTACGTTGCCAGGCCATGTGTACGTGCGCAACGCTTGCTTTGCAGTGGGTGAAAGCTGAACATTTTTGGAGAATTGCTGATTAAATTCTCGCAAAAAGAGTTCAGAATAGAAATCAACATCCACTGTGCGGTGACGCAGTGGAAGAATTTCGAGATGAATGACATGGAGCCTGAAAAAGAGATCATTACGAAATCTTTGTGCATTCACTTCATCTTGCAAATTCGCGTGTGAGCAAGCAATAATTCTTGCATCTGCAGCGGTGCCTCTGCGCACAGCGCCTTTATTCACATCTTGCTCTTTGAGAATACGCAAAAGCTTGAGTTGCATTGCTGCATCAAGTTCAGTCACTTCATCAAGCATCAGTGTGCAAGATTCGGGCTGACGCGCCATTCCAAAATCATGATGCGAGCGAGCCGCAGTAAAGATTTCCATTTCAAAGAAATTGCTTGGTAGATTTGAGCAGCTGGCAACAACAAAGCGCCCTCTATCTTTTCCACCAACGATGTGAATTGCCTTTGAAAGGGTTTCTTTACCCGTTCCACTTTCACCCGTAATCAACACAGGTACCCGTGTGGGTGCAACGGTTCTGGCAATTTCCAAAACCTTATACATCTTCTCATCGCGCGTTGGAAAATTGCGCAATATTTCTTCATCAGAAACGCGATACTCACCATTGCTTGCTTGATGGGCCTGCGAATTTCTGTTGTCAATCCCAACATTCTGCCCCCCGTATGAAGCAGGAATATCAAGGTCAAACAGACCTGCAGGTCTCATGTCACTCATGGTCTCTCCTCCCGTTGTGTAAAGGTAACTAGCGAAGCCTATCGAGTCGTTCACTTGCCAGAGCCGAAAATCTTTTGTCATTCAAATCAGATGCTGCCAACTGCCAACTGTTCTTTGCCTTTTCAAGAAGCCCTGCGCGCGCATACACAATCCCAGCCTTGTAAGCGGACTCCGCCCGCCTGGTGCCTTGTGCAAGGTTCGCTGCTGCAAAAAAAGTGTCGCCAGACTTCACCATTCGATTTGCTTCTCTCAAGTCGTCCGCATAGCGCAAGAGCGACGCCTCAACTAATTTCACATCCTCTGCAGTCTTGAGAGGGTGTGCGAGGATCTTTTCAAAGATCAGATCCCCTTGAGCCGAGCGCCTTGTCATCTGTGCAAACTGGAGGAGGGCACGCAGTTCTCGTTCCACAAATCGCCCGTGATGCATTTCATCCATCAACAAACGCAGTGCCTTCGCACTTTGAAACGGTGCCAGTGCAAGACTTCTTATTGCACCCGTTGCCCTTCCACCAAGGCCAGTTACCTTTCGATTCTCGATAGACTGAATTTTATTTAAAAAGCTCTCAGCTTTACTTTTGCTTCCTGCTTTATAGAGCAATAATGCCGCAATTGAAGCTGCTTCCATTTTTTGACGGGCATCTTTGGAATTCTGCCAGACAAGACTATAAAGGCGCACTGCATTCGTAACATCTCCTGCAGCCTCCCATGCTTCAGCGCGCGTAAAAAGAAGTTCAGGGTTCTTTAAAGTGAAATCAAGAAATGTAGGTCGAGACTTTTTTTCAAGCTCTATCCATCTATCCCATGCTTTAGAATTATGAATTTCTCGCAAAACGCCTTCTGCATTCTTGCCATTGAGAGCTTCAAGTGTCGCAATGCGTGGGTCACCAATTGCAAATTTTTTAAATTCTTGTACCTGCAAATCGGCGCTTATCACATCCAATTTCTCCACAGAGCTTCTCGTTTGAATATATGCACAATTCTTGCGCATTTCAAAAGGTACCAGCACTCTGTTGACGCAGTTTGACAAATTTTGCTGGTAAAGATTTGCCGCTCCAGGCTGAGTGTCAATCTTTTTGTGAAGAATTCTGAGCGTTGAGGCAATTTTCACCTGCCATGGGCTATTTTCCGCCAACGCCAAATTGACATATTCCTTTTCGAGCGGTGCAGTGAGGCTGCCTTGATTCCGGCAAGAATTATCTTTTAGGCAATCCATGTCTGCAAGTCGTAACTTTGCATACCAGGCGTACTCACTCTGGGGGTGCTTTAATAAAAGCGCTCTAAAATAGTCAGTCGAAAGATCGGTTTCAGCAGAAAGATATGCAGATTCGCCCGCCAACCAAATGAGTTTTGGATCTTCTTTAAAATCATTTTCGCCAAGCGTTGCAAGCCTTCGATTCACTGTCACCGCTGCATCCGTATCACCACTCTTATAAAGCTCCTGGGCAAGATCGACGAGACTCTTAAATTCGGCGTCCGTGTTGATGTACTGCGATGCTTTTTGCCTCAGCTCCGATAAACGCGCCGGAGCAATCTGCACAGCATCATCGAGCCTGCCAAAATTCGCAGGCAGACCAGCCTCTTGTGTCTGCACATCCTGCGCATTTGAAAAATCTTGCGACTGCGCAGCGCCCATATCGATCTTTGGAACCGACTTTGCACTTTCACTTTCTTTTTTTACGACAGGCACTTCTTCTCTATGAAAGGAAGAAAATGGAGCCAGATTTTCTTGCCTTTTTTTAACGGAATTTTCTTTAAGTGCAAAATGATCGTCTTGCCAACGCCATTCTTCTTGAAGATTTTTTGCAGAAGATTTGGTGTCAGTTCTCCAAAGATCGACAACAATTCTCCAGGGGTCAATTTGAGGAGTCACCATCCAACCCAACGACTCATTCTTGAGCTGTAGATTCAGTGTCACCTCTCCATTTTCTTCGTGGACGATGACTCTATGAATGTAACGGGAGTCGTAGAAGCGACTCGTCTCAAATTCATGCGCACGGGCAGGGATCACTCGAATTTGCAAGATCCTTGTGTCAGAGAGGTATCTGGTTGCAAAACGCCTTGGAATTCCAAGCTCAAACGTCAACCTGTGACTTTCGGTTCCCGGACGGAAGTTTGAACTTTCTTGCAGAGTGGACTTTTTTTCCGCTACCGCGTTGCCCTGTACTCCTGAAAATGGAACATAGCATGCGAAAATGTATGCTAGTTTCCTAAATTTCACAGGCACAGAACCTCCAGACTTCCGACATTTGCCGCGCAAAAATTGTCCTAAAGACAGAATAGCGCACCTGCCGCAAAAACTTTCTGTCTGGATTTTGACCCGAAATGGCATTTTGACATTGGAGAAAATGCAGGTTTATTTTTCTCAATCATTTCGCGGGACGCATGAAGAGTAGGCGGAAAAAACTTCCATTTGAAAAAAATCGACAGGGAATCGACAGACTCATGCACATGACATGTTGTTTGATCTCAACTTATCTTTGCAAGGTCATCTTTTTCTGCGCTTGCGAACGATAAAACAGTGGCACAAAACATGGTAAAAACGACCCAAAGCAGATCCGCAATGAGGAGGTGCATGATTTGCATCCATACCGGAGCCATGAGCAAGACATTCACTGCACCCGCAAGCAGTTGAAGAATGCAAATCCCTGAAATGATCTTTGCATACCACTGACCTTTGATAACTTGTCCCTGATTTTGGAGTGAGGAGTCCAGTTTCCATGCAATCGATGTCAAATAAAAAGCAGTCAATACTGCAATCACGGGATGCCAAATACGAAGTTTTTTAAGGAAAAGGACATTCCCACTCAATTCCACATGCTGCCCGTTGAGCGAAACCCTTTCTTGAAACAAGGTGTCTCCAAGCGCAGCAATCGCACCACTGGCACCCACCGCTAACAAACCGAAAAGTGCTGCAGACAACCACACAATTTCTTTCCGTTTAAAGATGACTCGTGGAGTAACAGGGCTGGAAGCCCACCATGCTGTCACGGTCAACGCACCCAGTAACAAAAACGTATTGATAAGGTGCCCTGCCATCACTGCTGCCCGCACCATGGAATCATTGGTTCCCACAAGTCCAAACACCACAAGGCCTGCTCCAAGCAGAGCCTCAGACAAAATTCCTATCATCGAAAGAACACTGCCCAAACGCACCAAATGACCCTTGGGAAACGCCCTAAAAGCCCAAATCAACAAGGCAAGGACTGCTATCAGCGCAAGACCACTGGTCGCCCTGTGGGTCAGCTCTATGAGTGTCTTGATTTCCGGCATGGGAGGAATGACCTCACCTTTGCAAAGGGGCCAGTGCTTGCCACAGCCATCCCCTGAAAATGAGGCTCTGACAAACGCCCCCCACAAAACGACAGCGATGTTATAGCCGAGTACTCCCCAGGCATATCTCGCAAACGCAGCATGCTTTGTCATCTCTTTGGACCTTTCTTGCTCTCGGCATTTTTACCCGCCTGGGTGTACAACGTTTTTACAGTGCCTCACCTGCGCTCCAGGTCAGCTTTACAAAAAACTCCATTCTTTACGCGCAAGTCACTCCAGGTCTGACTTTCAGATTGGAATAGTCTTGTCGAACCGAGCCTGCAAGTATAAAAAAGGCTGACCTTATCATGCGGAACCCCTTCCGCTCGGTTCAGCTAAGACAGCCCGCTGGCCGCCCGCTTCAGGAGACGAGCCACAATGGCGCACGGCACTATGAAATTTTTAGGACTCATTCTTCTCAACGTTTTGCTTTTTCCCGTTTACGCAATCTTGATATTTTTGTCACTATTTGTGGCGATTTTTCCTATTTTTCCGACACAAATTGGAGCACAAAACGCGCGAGAAAGACTGGGTCTGAATTGGTTTGTCTCTCGTTTATTTATTGCGGGCGTGTTTTTGAACTATGCTTTTTATTTTGTAGAAGCCTTTTTGATTTGGCCCCTTGGCATGACCGTCGTCACACAAAAAAAGCAGTTTGAGGAGTTTTTGATAGGCATTAAAACTCGTTACGGTAAAAATACCGAAACAGGCTTTTTATTTGTTGGCGCGCACTATGGAAATATTGAAATTGGCGGACAAGCTGTCGCACAAGTGCTCGAAGAAAAATTCCAGTCCCGCTGTTACTTCCTTGCAAAGCCTGCACGCTTTAACTTCCTCACTTCTTTTCTTGAGAAATATCGCTCCTCTCGCGGAATTCACCACATGTGGACCGACCGAAAAGATTTGTTAAAAGCAATGATTGCAGCTTCACGTTCAGGAAAAAGCCTCGCTTTCCTTATCGATCAAAAGCCTGCAAAAGGCGGACTTTTTGTCAAATTTTTTGGAAAATTCTCGGCTTTCCCTGTGGCTGGCCTCGATGTTGGAATCAGAGCGGGCATGCCTGTGGTTCACATTACAGCGCAAAGGGTTTTTCCGGGCTACGCGCGTTTGATTTTTGCAGAAGGTGACAACAAGCATCTGACTTCTACAAATAATGAAACACTGGTGAGCGGAAATTCGTCGGTCTCACGCAACGAATACTTCGATGCTCAACTCTCAGAAAAAGAACGCCGCGTGGCAGAAATTATGTCTGCATATGTGGGATGGCTCGAAGGAGTCATCAGAAGTCATCCTCTGCAATGGGCTTGGGATTATAAAAAATGGTCGCGCGAACCCCAAAAAGATTCAAGTATTCTTCCTTAAGGGCTGCTTGCCTGATGGGACCACTTCACAGTTTCCGAAAGTGATTATTATAAGTACGTAACTCCATTTCCTTTGGATCGGATGCTATATCAATACAGTATTGGAATGATTCTGAGCACTTGGCAGCAATTTTTTCTAAGACATATGCGTTGAATGAGGTCGCTTGAATGACTTGGTCAAATGCCGATGCTTTAGCGTCGGCCAAAATAGAATTCTTCATAAGAGTCGCATCCTTTTGATCTCTTATTGTCACTTCATAAGCTTCAAAGATGTTCTGCTGTGCCTTCGTAAGAAGTCCCTCTTGCTTGTCTGTTAGTTTTGCCAGCACCAATCTCTCAAAACCAGGCTCTTTGCCATAGCTCACAGTCTTATATTTCATCGGAACCCAAAACTCGGGGTTGGATTCAAAATCAGAATTGAATCCCGTTTTCATGTATTTAAGTACTTTATTTACTGCAATGAGGCAGGGATCTAAGCTGTCAGCAAGGCAAACTAGCGAAGCAGGCCACAAGTTCAAGTGAGATTTTCCACCCATCTGATTGATCGAAATTTTAATGTTGTAATTTTCAGATTTGTTTTCAACATATTTCTTAAGTTGCTCATCAACCTCAATTGTTCCGTCGGAACTGAATTTCAGCAAGCCATTAATTTTCTGCTTGTCCTCTAATGAGGAAGCAGAGATTTCGACTAAAACAGCAAGCGTGGCGCCATAATCAATCTCATTAATGTAATCGGTTCCGCAGTACTCTTCTCGCTTTTTATCAGCAGCAGATAGACCTGCACGCCCCATCTTCTTTCCTGATGCCAACATCGTTTGAGATTTTCCAATCAAGCTTGTATAAGCAAGCAATGTTGTCGAAAGTTCTGAGCTTGCATTGGATTTAGCAATCTTTGAGCCTGCTGAAGCGTTTATATTAGCAATATTTAAGCTTCCCTTTTCGAAGGCATCAAAAGCATCAACAATCTGCCTATAGAATGAAATGCACCTCACCTCCAAGTTTGGGGCTCGCAGCCTCCATTTTTTCTCCAACAATACACTCGTTATTCAAGATTTTTCCAGTCTTTGCGGAATATCCGTTTCCGAGATGATGGACTTGCCCATTTATGCTAGATTGGAATACTGAATTCGCTAGCTTGCTTGTTGGCGCCTTGTCACCTGAACCTCCACATGAAGTGAAGGCGAGGCAAAATAGAAAGCTACTCATATTTAATTTCATGTCTCTGTCCTTTGTTCAAAAATACTTACTTTTTTAAATCATTGTCACACTTAGTTGCATTCATTTTCTTTCACGCTTTCGTTTCGATTTCTATGGACATTTTCATCAAAGCCACCAACTCCACGCGTGAGCTCCCGAAAAATCATTTGGACGCGCTATTCCCAGCGTTATAAGATGGGTAGTACGGGGGTTTGTGAAGCCATCAGGTTTTGGAGGGTTTTATCAAAGTTCCATGGCAAGAATGCCTCTGG
>JBIIEI010000132.1:0-9518 GCA_044237915.1 Silvanigrellaceae bacterium
CTAGTGAAAAGCAGTCCGCTTGAATCAGGGCCACTACAGACCCCTTTTTTCAGGGGTTTATCTTACAACATATTGAAATAACTAATAACTATTTTTTGGTGGGTTTGGAAAAGTGCCAAAGACGGGAGATGTGAAGTCGAAAGTCAATAGAATTTCATCGTCAGAATTGCGACAGACGAAAAAGGACCCTGAAATGAATTCATGATAAAATATTGACGTGTCAGTTTGCCAGGTGTCAACCTTTTTCGTTGGAGGTGTGCAGTGGCCACGCTCCTGAATGCAACTGTGCGCGAAGTCAAAGACTTAGCCAGTGAGTTTTTCGATAAAGCAGAAGTTTATACGACCTACGACAAACGCGGAAAATTGAGTCACCTTGAGGCCAGACTCCCGCGCAGTGAATTTTTTCGGCTGTATCCGCCTTCCACAACCGCAAGCGTCTACACGCTGGGGCATTGGCTTCAGTTTTCTGTTGCGGACCAAAAAAGCTACGTCACAAGCAGACACACAGGGGCTAAACTCGCTTTTTCCGTGGAATGCTTGCCATGGACCCTCCCGCAAATTGTTTTCCACAAAGGTGAAAAACTCGTGCTGCGCCATGAAGTCGCCAGTTTGAACTTAGATGAACTCATCGAGACACAGCTGGGGCTCGAAGTCGTTGCCAAGGCCGCAGCCAGAGCTTTCGAACGCATCCTGGGGTCGCGGATGACACAACTCGATACTTCCCGGTCTAAATCTCTGTCTGTCCATGTGCTGCCTGAAGAACTCGAACCTGAAAAAAATACAGATTTTCAGGCGCAGTTTGTCAATTTGCAATAAAAGAAAAATCCGCCGAATAGCGTAGTCAGTGCTCAAGTAACTTCACAAGCGTCAATGCCGATTGCGCTTGAATATTGTTTTGAGCCATTAAACTCGTTCCCGCTTGAACAAGAATATTTGCGCGCGTCAAATTCGCAATTTCAGTCGCATAGTCGACATCTTTAAGCGAGGAATTGGCTGCCGCAATATTTTCGTTGGTGACATCGAGCACATTGACCACATGGGTGAGGCGCGACGACACCGCTCCAAATCCAGCGCGAAAGCTACTGATGGCTTGAAAAGCCTCATCGAAACTCGACGAAACAGACTGATCATCGGAATCAAAAAGATCGGTCACATCATCGAGTGAAATGCCATCTTCATTTTCAAGAAGTTCATCCACTGATTTGAGGCCCAACTCAGCGGGAGTGGCAATGACACTGCTAAATCCATTCATGCGGATCACATTCTTGTCATCTTCCGAAGTTGAATCCACCTGACGCGATCCAACGCGAAACGACAGTTCCTTGATCCCATTTTCATCAGATCCGTTTAAAAGGGGCATTCCATTGTAAGCGGTTGTGCGGGCAACCCGATCAATTTCATCGTAAAGACTCTTGTATTCGACAAACAAAAATTTTCGTTCTTTATCGGAAAGACTGGGGCTCGTCGACTGGGTTGCAATCTCCTTCAGTCGAATCGTCATGTTTGAAATTTCGCTCAACGAAGAATCTGCAAGCTCTACGACATTCATCGCCTCGTTGGCATTGCGTTTGTAGCCGGATATTTCGCGCATTTTATGTGACAAAGAATCGGAAACGGCACGCTCTGCAGGCATCGGGTTTGCGCGTGTAAAGCGAACACCCGTCGTCAGTCGCTCAAGGCTTTGAGACGCCTCCTTTTGCGCTTTCGCGATGTTGGACTCCACGACGCCATTGCTTGTGATGCGTAGACCCATAATTCCGCTCTTTCCCTATTCCCACCCTCAAAGGTGCCGCACAGGATTGCGTTTTTCGACTTAAACTCCACTCTTCACGAAGCATGAGGCAACTGACTATCTTCATTCCCAGCGATGGTCTCTGGGACTTCGTTGACGTTGCGCTCCGCGAGCTCCGATGTTGATTGCAGCACACGGGTACTAAACTTTCCTTCTTCAGTAAGCCTGAGAACTTGCCCCGGAGATCCCACATCGATGTGAACACCCTTCGTCAGCAAGGACTTGACGTACTCTGCCATCAACAGAATTTGATCGGCATAAGATGCAATTTCTTTAGTCGAACGCTCGAGTTCCTGACAAGCCGAGACTTTTGTTTGGCATTCGCGTAAGCTCAACATGGCTTCGTTCTCACCCGTGGCACAGAGAGTCCGCGTGACCTCGACTTCGGATTTGACTTCCCCCAACGTCACGGCAATGTGATGCACCCAATCGCGCACTTGTCGCACGACATCTTGACTCATTTCAATGCTGGAGATGGATTCTAACATGCGTTTAAGCTCGCTTTGTATGGAATTCCAGCCCGACGTCGACGAAGCCACGATAGAGGCCAGACTCGACTCTAAATGCGAAACAAGATCTTGTGCAAAATTTGCGGTTTCTGAAATATTGCGCACATTACGCACCATATCGCGCGTTCTTACGGTATTGGTCTGCGAAATATTTTTGGCCGAACGCATCTGATCGTCAAGACCAATTGAATTTCTGGATATTTGACCCATTTTTTCGCGCAATTCATGCAAGAGATCCACAGAAACTGAGGCACTTTTTACGACCCCTTCAATGGAGGTTTGGCCTTCTTGAATGGCGATGAGGGCTGCTTGCGCTTCATCTTGAATGGCATCAATGCGATCATTGATGTCCCTCGTTGCAACGCTGGAGCGTTCTGCGAGTTTACGAATGTCATCGGCCACAACAGCAAAGCCTTTGCCTTGATCTCCCGCCCGGGCCGCTTCGATACTCGCATTTAATGCCAACAGGTTTGTTTGTTCCGAGATGTCATCGATGACATTGATGATCTGTCCAATATCGGAAACACGTTGGGTCAGTGTCGAAATTTTTTGGTGGGCAGTGTTCATTCGTTCGCTGCCCCCAATCATCGCGATGCGCACATTTTGAATGGCATCACGCGAGACCTGTGAATGCATAAAAACATCGTTTTGAATGATCTGATTCTTCTTGATGAGATCTTCCCACGATTTTATAATTTCATTGATTTGTTCCATGTCCTCATGAAACACGGCAAAATCGTGATGAAGGTCGTTGCCCAACCGCGACCAAAATCGACCACGCTCGGCAGTTTTACGGGTTTCGAGCAAAGCATTTTTAGCAATTCCAACACTGTCTCGAATTTGATCGCAGATCAGATTAAGCGTCGCAAGACTTTCTGCCAAATTAAGCCTGACATTATCGAGCGAAAATGAAGCTCTTTGAATATCTTTATCTTTGTTTTTTCTAAATTCTAGCAAATTTTGCATGTCATCAATTACACTTCCAAGCGAAGAACCCACCCGATGATACTGATGAAGCGTGGCTTGGAAAAAATCCGCTTCGGACAGTGCAGCTGAAGCGCCCTGAAACACAGCCAACTCGTTCATGCGCCGCAAACCGATCTTGAGAAATTTTTGAGCTTGAATCATCGCGGCAATACATTCGGAAGCCGCTTGTTCTTCCAAAAATGCCTGTTTGTTATCCACGACAGAGTTCTCCTCGTTTAAGCCTTAAAAAATCTAATGAATTATTCTGTTTCGTTACCTTAACCAATGCCTTCATCAACCTGCCACTTTCATGCGAAAGATCCTGCGCACGGCTGGGCCCATGGCACGCTGAAGCGGATCATCTGCGGATGCAAGCTTTTCATTGGAAAGACGAAGGATGTAACCTTCTCCCACAAACTCTAAACATTCATCCGAACCTCTTCTGACTTCTCCCAGGCCCTTGAGTTTTTCATTTAAAATCACCAGTGCTTCTTCTTGCGTTTGAAGCTGTGAAATACGCAAAAGTGCAGAATTCACACATGCAGCAAGCTCTGCAATGTATTCAGGTGGAATAACAGGAGGTGCTGTGGGTTCAAATTCCGCTGATTCAATTTCCGTTGATTCAAGCTCCAACACTTCATCAAGGGGCTCAGTCTCGTCTAAAATTCCAAGACCGGGCTCTTCAACCTCAAGATCAGCTGTCAGACCTTCTTCTTCACTGGCGATCGCCTTCAAACTCCAATCATCGTCTTCGAAATCGACTTCTGGAGATTCCTGTGGTTCCACTTCAAGCGGAGAATCTAAATTTTCCAATTCATTTGCCAACGGCTTTTCGCTTCCCGAAACCATTTCCATCAGCTCATCATCCAGCTGCTCGCCGCCGTGCTGTTCTTCTTCACCCATGGAATCGAGCTCCAGCAGAGAAACATGAGAAGGCGAAGATGTCGCAGGTTCGTCCTCTTCTTCATCAAAATCGTCTTCATCTTTCTCATCAGCATCGTCTTCAAATTCAACGGTCACGGGAATATCGTCGGAATCATCTTCTGCAAAAGAAAAGATATCTTCTTCTGTGGGCGGCTTGGGAGCCGAAGGTTTTGCAGCAAAGGCGTCAGAAAAATCTGTGTCGTCATCTGCGTCATTTGAAGAAAAATCACCATTTAAATCGTCGGAGTTTGTTTCGCTTCTCTCTGTTTCGATAGCGAAATCGCGCTGAATATCGGAGAGGGGCAAGGGATTTCGATCGAAGCTTGGAGCATTCGAATTTTTAGCCCGAGGCGGCTCTTTTCCAAACACCGTTTCATAGACTTTTTCAGGCTGAAGTTGACGTTGAGGTTTTCGTTCTCGAAGGCTTTGTTGCCGCAACAGTTCAAGGTCGGCAAACCTCTGAACTTCCAATGGAATTCCACCGATGATGCCACGAGAGTCTTCAAGGACACTTGCAAGTTTCAGCTCTGAAAATTCGACCTGATAGAGTCGTTGCAACACTTCGGCAATCTGAAACACCGTTGCAGAAACGGCTTTGATCCGCCGCCCCAAAAAGAACTCGAGCTTGCGAATTGTTCCCTTATCTAAGGGGTCTTCCATTCCAACGTAAAGCGTTTCGCCTTCTTCGGCGACCGGAAACACACTCAGGTGGAGTGCGATTTCCTTAGGGATGAGCCCGCTCACCGAATTGTCCATGTCATCTGCGATTTCGTCAGAAACCAACTCAATCCCAAAAAATTTCTGCAGATAGACTTGAACCTGCTTGGGAGAAGCAATATTGAGCGACCTCAACACTCGAACAGGGTTTTCGTTGAGATGCGTACATGTTTTACGAAGGGCCAAGGTTTCCTTGTACGAAAGGAAACCATCTTGAAACATAACTTGAAGCAGGTCGCGCACGGTGCTCCTCAGCCTCATGTGGAAGAGTTTGCCAAAACCCACAAGGAGATTATAGTCGGCCCTGCCGTCGGGGAGGCTGAAAAAAGTGGGCGTATCAGGACGACTCTTTGACGATGAAGAGCGACAAAGTATGGTATGTTTTTCATATTATTGAACTGTTCTGAAAAGGCAGGATCCTATGAGTAAGGCTGATGTTGCAAACGAGAGAAAGAATCAGATCATAAACGCGACCATTGAGTGTATTTCGCGGTATGGATACAACAACTTTTCGATGCAAGATGTTGCACGAATTGCCGATGTTTCGAAAGGTATTATCCACTATTACTTCCTGAATAAGGAAGACCTTATGATGGCCGTCCTCGACAGGGTGGCCGGAGATATTGAAAGTCTTCTCGCTGAAATCATGGAGCAATCTCCAGATCCTGCGGAAAGACTCAAAAATCTTGTGCAAATGTGTTTTGGCATCGTGAAAAACAAGCGCGAATATTATTGCATCAACATCGACTTCTGGACGCAAATCAACCAGAAGGAAACCGTTCGGCAAAGCATTGCCAAGCACTATGCCAAGTTTCGCAACACAACGGCGGCCATCATCCAACAAGGTATTGATTCGGGAGTCTTTAAGCCCGGCAATGCAAATCACTATGCCAGTGTCATCATTGCGCTCGTAGACGGCCTGTCGCTGCAGTGGCTCTTTGATGAAGGTGTTTTTGACTATGGAGGGATTGAAAAGAGCTGCGAAGACATTATCCTAGGATTTTTAGTGAAACCAATAACTTAAATTTTCCGGGGAGACCCATGGAGTCGATTGAGCGCAGGCAGCCTCCGGTTCCACATTCTCAAGAAGAAATCGAGCTGCTGGTCAGTCTGGCGCGCAACATCACCGATTTTCCTCGGATGAACCTCTCTGAGCAAGATTCTTTGCTCTATCAATTGGAAGCCTACGAGTGCCATGCACAGATCGTAAAGCTTCTCGAATGGCGCATCCAACACGGACAACTGACAAGCACCCAAGCATTTGCAGACTACATTTGGCTCATGCGTATCCAGTATCTCGGTTTGGAAAAATTTTCTGAATTCGTTTACTCGGCAAAAAAGTGCATTTCTTCGCTCAGCCTTTCGTTTCCGACGGTGCGCTTGCACATTGCCGAAGAGATTTTGGGAAGCGAAAACTTTGAAGAACAAGGCCAGTTTTATCGCAATGTTCTTGATAGCATTCCACAGACCGCTCAAAAGGTTTTGTTGTTAGAGCGCCTCGCACTCATCTATGAAAAAAAGCTTTTTCGCGAATCAGACGTCGAACCCGTCTACAGACAAATTCTGGGCATCGACCCCTACAATGTGAAAGCTTTGCGATTTTTCAAGCTTTGGTATGCACAGCTTGGAAAATGGGAAGAAGCGGCACAACAGCTCTCGACTCTCATTGTGGCTTCCAAAAATCCGCACGAACGCCAGCGGGCGGCGCACGAAATGGCGCAAATTCACCTGTATAATTTGAATCAACCCGCCGAAGCGCGGGAAATTATTATAGAATACTGCGCAAATTCCCAGCTCGACACACGCCAAACTTTCATTGAAGCCCTCGAACGACTGGAAGCATTCGAAGAATTGCTCGAATATCTGTCGCAAACGGAGTCTCTGGTGAAGGAAAATGAAGAACGGGCATTTTTACGACTCAAACAAGGCCTTGTATGCCTTAAGGCGAGCCGCATGAAAGACGCCATTCTTTTTTTCAAGGACAGCATCAAATTCAATCAAAATTCCTTGCTGGCCTATGAAGCCCTCGTGAACGCCCTCATCGACACAGACAACGCAAAGGAACTTGTCGATACCTTGAATAATCTTTCGGAAATTGTAGCCTTTGACTCCAGTCGAAAAGCAATTTCCGAGATCTTGAAACGGGCGGAGCCAAGCGCAATCTCGTCCTGAATCAAGTCCTGAAAGAAAGGACAAGATGATGACCGCGTTAATACAAGGCTATGTTTCACCCCTCGTCAGCGAACAGCACCGTGTTCCGGCACTGACGGGTTTGAACAGCACTTCTCTCGTTCCTGGAATTCATCGAGAACTTTTGTCGGAGGCCGTCGAACTGAGCCCAGGCTGGCGATTTCCAGCCTACGAAAAATGGTTCCAAACCATGAACTATTTGCAAAATATAGATGAAGATGGCACGGTGCGCGCGCTCCGGTGGGGTCAAAAATTGTGGCTCTCACCCATGCAAAAGTTTTTGCCGGCAACTTTTATCGAGTGGCGTTATTACTCCATTATCTCCAAAGAATTCCATGGCATTGTTGGAATTTCTCTCTTTAATCCCGTCAATGGATTCTCGGCGCTTACCGAAGGCGGACTGCTGGTCATTGTTGCGGGAGTTCTTGATGCACCCCAAAGCTATGAGACATTTGTAGAAGGCAATGAGCGCCAAGAAATCGAAGAAGTCTGCTGGATGAAACTATTTCCAACCGGAAGTGTCCTTTTTTCTGGGAAACAACTTGAACGCGTGAATGCTAAAGATCAAGACATTGAACTTTTTATCGATCAAGAACGTAACAACAGCGCTTGCATCCGTTTGAGCGGCGAAGGTGCTCCTCAAATTGATATCAAGCACACCGGCTCCCCTGGAACCAGCCTGCATCCTTATGTTGCAGAAGATCTTAAACGCGTGCCCGGTGCACACTGGATCGTTCACAATCCAAGTCCCACGGCCACCGTTTCGGGAAAAATGGATTTTTCGTATGAAATGCTGAAAACTCTCCCCTTAAAAGGAACCAGCACCGACCCCAGTTACGTAAGCCGTGCATTTTTAGATCGCACCGAAAAAGCAGGAAATTGGACTGCACATCTTCAACGTGCCAACGGGTATTATGAACACAGTTACGGCATGAATCCGATGCCCTGCATGGGATGGGATTTTGCCTTTGCCCCCAGACATCAAGACGGCACAGGTCTCGTTTTACAAACGTATATGCGTAGCAATCATTTGCGTTACGTTGAAGTGATCTGGAAAGAGGGTAGGGAATTAAAACATTTCCGCTTCGGCGCACCTGCGCTTCAGCTCGAATGGTCGCAACATTATTTTCACAAAGACATCCGTGCAAAACTTCCCAGAGTACGTTCCATTAATTCACAACAAGATGGTTATACCCTCGAAGTGGAAATTCGCATTGCGACGGTTATTCCCTTTTTACGTCGAAAAACATTTATTGTCAGAAGTTTCTTTATTGCAGAAGATATTTCATTTACCAGCTGGACGCTGAGAAACCCTCAAGGTCTTGTTGTCGCACAAGGAAAAGACGTCCCCTCAGGGGGCGAAACAGCGTACCCGAGGCTTTCTTCTAAGTAAACACTTTAATATTTACTTTTCAGTGAGGAGCAGAGTTAGTGATATCAGCTGCAACCCGAAAAAAATCGCTCGTTATTTTTTCCTTAGTTTTGTGTACTGCCTATCTTTTGATCTATGGAAAGCTTCTTGGCCTGCGTGCACTTGTTCCAGATGAAGCAAACTTCTTAAACTGGGCAAATGACCATGTAAACCATGAAATCATACCAAAATATGGACTCTTGAAAGGCTTTTTTTACGTTCGGAATCTGGAAGGATTTGGGGGCCTCTACTGGTACTTCACAGCTGCCCTTATCAGGGCCTGGCCCGATCCTTTTTTATTGATTCGCAGAATAACCTTGCTGCTGATGTGTGTCGTACCCTTTGCAATACTTTATGTAGGTATGCGAAAAGAAAAATACTCTCAAACAGTCATTGCACTATTAGCATGGTTCTTTCAACCTTTTGCGTGGTGGTTAGGAAAAGTTTCAGGCGTTGAAAGCTTTGCTATTGCAGGAAATGCTCTAGCCATTGCAATCCTCTTAACACATACTTCTTTGCGCTCGTTAGGTGTTGTTTTCTTTTTGTTAGGGATGACCACTGCACTAAAATTGATTTCAATCTCTGTACTTTTTTTCGCTTTTTTATATTTTTTACTCAATCAACAAATACATAAATTTAGATTATTACTAAAAAATGTAACGATACTCTCACTTTCTACTTTGGCAGGCTTGTCCTTTGGGCATCCAAAATTTCTTATTTCTCCCCTCAGGGAACTCGCATCACTTTCAAAGTTTTATGGCCCCCCTGCGGATTATTTTCAACATGCACAACAGATCTTATTTGGCCATAACTATCAGTGGGACATGGTCATTGACGGTGGACTTTTTACGTTAACACTTCCATTCTTAACTTCGATTATCTGGCGTCGTTCATCACTCCGCCAGCTCTTACGTTTTCACCAACATCTTCATGAAGCTTTCGCAAGTGAGCGGCGCCCACCAGCTTTTGGAAAGGATTTGATGCGGCAGCAGAGCCATTCGATGAGTTC
>JBIIEI010000064.1:0-32164 GCA_044237915.1 Silvanigrellaceae bacterium
GTCAGACTTTAAGTCATTCAGTAAAACCTCTGAGAAAGCCATAAGCTTGTTTCCTCCCTTCTGAAGGAAACACTACAGCGGCAAGGCTTTTCAGTTTACGCATGGAGTCAGGAAGGGGTGCTTCAAAGCAACGAAACTCCCCGTGGGCGATTACGAACTGATTTTTAATATTCATGTTAATAAGCAAATAAAACACACATCGACCGCAAAATTTGTGGTGGATAAATCTGGAAATAGTTCGCGTTCTGTGCGTGTTTCGTTAAAACAAAAAGACCAATTATCTGTTGAAATTATTGCGAATGAGAGTAAAAACCTGAGCTTTTCAATTTTTAATGGAACAGAAGCAAGCGCGCTTGTACGCGGAGCAACAGTTTCCTTAACCTATGGTTCGGGTGGCAAAAGTCTTTGTTCAGGGGCCGTTTTATGCGACGGCAACGGCTCCATATCGCCCGAGAGTGTCTGGATTTTAACAGCAGGGCACTGTCTGACTCCTTCGTTCGCTGTCCTAGGCGATAACGGTTATGCGGTTGAAGACAGGTGTTCACTCTCTGGAGTGGCTGTTGCACATCCGAATATGATGCAAAGACAGGCTTCGGTAGGGCCCGTGATTGAGCATGATATCGCCGTGGCAAAGTTTTCTTGCCCTGCAGGCTTTATTGCGAAGGCAAAGTGCGCAATGCTCCCCAGCGCTCCGATGACTCTTGGAGTTCCATTGATCGTTTCCGGTTACGGAAAAATGGGGCAGAATCCCCCTGGAGTGTTGCAGCAAACATCATTTACGACTGCTGCAATCAGCGGTGTTGCGGGAGGAAATCCCACCTTTAATGAGCTTGTTTCCGACCCCGCAGGTGGCCGACTCGTTGCAACCGCAAGCGGCACGGGAATTTGCTCTGGAGATTCTGGCGGGCCTTCTTTTGTTGAAAAAGACGGAAGGCTTACAGTTGTCGGGGTTCATTCGGGAGGAAATTGTGAGGCCTCGTTTTCAGTTTTGTCAGATGCTCTCGTCTTTGCCCATCTCGACTGGATCTATCAAACGACGGGATTCGTGAAATCCAACGGTTCCCTGCCTCCTGTTACGATGACGAATCCTACTTCCCCAGGAACAACGCAGCCCTCGGGTAATGTTGCGCAGCCCTCGACGACAGGTGCACAGCCTGCTGCGCCCAGTGCTGCCGCGCAAGAGATTCCCGCGAAACCAGCCGCACCCGCTCAAGTCGCCATCTGTCAGAGTCCAGCAAGTCCTGCTGAAAAGCCTTGATATTTAAGAGCGTGCAATTTGAATTTCTTAGACGTGATTTTGAAGCTGTCCTTAAGTTAACAACATGCCTCAAGCTGTGAAGAGCCTTTTCAGTTCTGAGCAGGCTCTTTTTTAACTTCCAAAGTGCATCCTTTTTAAGGTTTTGATAAAGTAACACTTCTTTCCAGTTCGATGGAATTCATTGAAGTTGGCAGCGATGTTACAAATGAAAAAAATTGACATTAACCTTTTGAAGAAAGCCTATGAAGGATGAAACTAAAAATGGAATTAAAAAAATATCCACTGTTCGCATTATTGTTGCTTTCAGGAAATCAAGTTGGCTTTGCTTCTGAGAAGCCCGTCGGGCAGGTGAACTATGTTGGGTTCGGAGTTTCCGTTTCGGCAGCGGATTTCGCCGGAGTCGGAGTGTCACTCCTTTCTCCAAGTTTCTGGAATAATCAGAATCAAGTGGGAATCAGTTATACAGAACAAGCAACTGATTCTTTGACGGCTCAATTCAAGAGGCAAGAACACAAATTTACTGAGCTAGGCTTGGGGCTTTCTTCGAGAATGCCCGTTGCTGAAACCATTGCAATGAGTGCAGAACTTGCTCTCAAATATGCTCGAGTGAATTCCAGGTTTGCAAATGCCACAATGACGATAGATGAAGATTCCAATCTTGTTTTTTCTGAGTTTCGATTTGGGTTTGTACTTCTTCCAAGCGCACAGCAGGCATCCGAAAATTGGGCTCAAATTTATCCTGAAATGGGATGGCAAATCAGGACTCTTCACTCCAATAAAGCTTATGCAGTTGGTGACAGAGTTATTCGCGGATTTGAATCAGGTGCATTCATAGGGTTCAAGTTTGGCGTGTGATGTGGCTGCCTTAAAATTGTCAAATCTTTGTAAGAATGGTTTCTTGATTTTGGGAAGTAGTCTTGTATCGTTCTAGAAATTCAAGAAAATAAGAATGCAAGGCAGGGTTCGGTAGGCGGCAGCCACCGTTCAACTCAAGGGGTGACCTTCTGAAAAGAAAGGTTTCCATTGATAAGTTGAACGCGGATTTCGTTGCCCTCCAAAAACGTGCCACTCAAAATTTCAGAGCTGAGTGGAACTTCGATGAGTTCCTGAATGGCTCTGCGCAGGGGACGCGCTCCAAAGGTGGGATCCCAGCCTTCGTCTGCAATCTTTTTTATAACTTCATCATCTAATTTTATCCGCAGTTGCTGTTGTGCCAACCTACTTTCGAGCTTTTTAAGGTGAATGCGAACAATATTTTCAATAATATCTCTGCCGAGTGCATTAAAGATCACTACTTCATCGATGCGGTTGATGAGTTCGGGCCGCAAAAAATTCAAGAGTTCGCGGTTTAGAATTTTTTTGAGTTCATCGCGATTTCTGCCCTCTTCTTGCGCGCGTAGAATTTCATGTGCCCCAATATTGCTTGTCATAATAATCACGCAATTTTGAAAATTAACGGTGCGGCCTCGGCTATCGGTGAGGCGACCGTCATCGAGCACTTGCAAAAGCACGTTGAGGACTTTAGCATGGGCTTTTTCAATTTCATCAAAGAGAATAACACAGTAGGGTTTTCGTCGAACCGCTTCTGTGAGTTGACCACCTTCTTCAAAACCCACATATCCGGGCGGAGAACCGATGAGTTTTGAGACGGAGTGTTCTTCCATATATTCAGACATGTCGAGTCTGATGATGGATTTTTCGGTATCAAATAAAAATCGAGCCAGGGTTTTTGCAGTTTCGGTTTTTCCAACTCCCGTGGGCCCTAAAAATAAGAAACTTCCCATGGGACGATTGGGATCTTTGAGTCCGGAACGGCTGAGGCGAATGGCATTTGAAACGGAACGCAAGGCATGATCTTGGCCCACAACGCTGAGTCGGAGTTCGTCTTCAAGCTTGAGCAGGCGCTCTTTTTCTGCACTGAACAGTTTTGTGACAGGAACGCCCGTCCAGCTGCTCACCACTTGTGCGATGTCTTCGGCATCTACTTCTTCTTTTACCGTAACACTCACATCGCCTTTGCCGTCTGTGACTTTTCCAAGTTGTGCAATGAGATCATCCATCCTTTTTTGGAGCGAAGGAAGCTCTCCAAATTTGATTTCGCTAGCTCTGGCATAGTCTGCTTTACGTTCAAAGTCTTCCATGCGGGCTCGCGTGGCTTCGACCTGCTTTTTAAGATTATTGACATCCACCGTTTCTTGTTTAATGGACATCCATTGGCGCCGCATTTCCTGCGCCTGTCTTTCAAGTTCCCCAATTTCTTTCTTCACAATCTCTGCTCTATTCATGCTCTCTTTTTCTGTTTCTTTTGAAAGAGCAGCAAGTTCGATCTTCAATTGGCTGATTTTTCGGTCCGTTGTGTCGAGGGCTTCGGGTACGCTGTCGAGTTGAATTTTGAGGCGGCTCGCAGCTTCATCGATAAGGTCGATTGCCTTATCTGGTAAAAATCGATCTTGAATGTAGCGGTCTGACAACGTCGCGGCTGCAATGAGGGCGCTGTCTTTGACGCGCACGCCGTGGTGAATTTCGTAACGTTCCTTGAGCCCGCGTAAGATCGTAACGGTGTCTTCCACGCTGGGAGGATTTACCGTAACAGGTTGAAAGCGACGTTCCAGGGCAGGATCTTTTTCAATCAATCGGTATTCGTCGAGAGTTGTGGCACCGACGCAACGGAGTTCTCCACGGGCCAGTGCAGGCTTGAGCATATTGCCGGCATCAACTGCACCTTCTGCGCTTCCTGCCTTCACAATGCTATGAATTTCGTCGATAAATAAGACGATGGAACCCTCTGCTTCTTGGACAGCTTTAAGCACCGCCTTGAGGCGTTCTTCAAACTCCCCTCGAAATTTTGCTCCTGCGACAAGGGCTGCAATATCCAGGGACAGCAGTCTGCGATTTTTTAAATTTTCGGGAACATCTCCGCGATAGATCCGTTGAGCAAGGCCCTCGGCGATCGCTGTTTTTCCAACCCCCGGTTCGCCTATTAAGACAGGATTGTTTTTGGTACGTCTTGAAAGAATTTGAATAACGCGGCGAATTTCGGCATCGCGACCGATGACAGGATCGAGTTTGTTGGCTGCGGCATCGTCCGTAAGATTGCGGGTGTATTTTTCGAGCACGCCGAGTTTGTTCTCAGGGTTCGCATCCGTGACGCGGTTATTTCCGCGAGCGTTAAGCACTGCTTTTTGAACCATTTCGGAAGTGATTTTAAATCTTTGAAAAATTTGCTGAACCGACGGTTGCCGACATTTCGGAGCGGCAATTAAAAAATGTTCGATGGAGAGAAATTCATCTCTGAGATCGGTGCGTGCTTTTTCGGCATCATCGTGAAAGTAAGAAAAAAACGAGCCTGGTGTGGGATCGTTTCCCCCTGTTACTTTTGGAAGAGAATCCACTGCCTGTCTGAACTCCTGCGTCATCTGTTCGGATTTAATGCCGAGATTTTGCAGTGTTTTTTTGGAAATTTCCTCTTCGTTTTCAAAAATAGTAAACAGGATATGTGCCGGGGTCAGTTCGGGATTGTGTTTCTGCCTTGCAAGTTTTTGTGCCTGAGTAATCACTTGCTGCGAGCGTTCGGTGAAATTCTGTGACATGAGAAATTCCTTTCTCCCACGAGATTGACTTGAGGGAAAGTTGTGTCGCTCTATAAATTCATCGCCAGACTGAACTTTTGTCATAGTTTGATTTTGTCAAGGGCGTCTCTTCCACAGGCCGTGGAAACCTTGTATTCCTTGGTCAGTTTTGGAATCGTTTAGTCAAAAGGGAGTTTTCAGGGTGAATCCTGTCATCGAATTGGCAATGACCTTCATCAAAAGGCGTGATTCTCGGGTTCCTTCGTTCACCGCATTGGTGTCAGTTCTGGGCATCTCTTTTGGTGTTGCAGCATTTCTTGTGGTTGTCACCGTTTTCAACAGCTTTGAAAACGAATTGAAGAGTTTGTTACTTGCTGCAAATCCCAATGTTTTTGTCGTGAATTTGCCCGATGGGATCAAAGATGCACGCAATTATATGGAGAATTTAAAAAAACAAGTCCCTGCTTCGGTCGAAGGGATGAGTTTATTTGAGTACAATGAAGTGATTTTAAGCAAAGAAAATCATACCGCAGCCGTTGTTTTGAAAGGTATTGAAGGCGCTCATTCGGCAAGTGCGAAAGACATGGCAAGGGCGATACGTCCCAAGGGAGCATTAGAAGAGCTCAATAACGACCGTGCCATCCTTGGAACTCCCCTGGAAGGGCAAGCCGGAAAACACCCGGCCATCCTTTTGGGCAAAGGGTTGGCTTTAAAGCTCAATGCCAAGGAAGGTGAAATTGTGACTCTCACTTCAGGGCACTTTGGAATGGGAGGTGCCAATCGCATTCGGCAGTTCCAGGTCAAAGGGTTCATGAGCCTTGGGCTTGCTCAATACGACGACAGGCTGGCTCTCATCAACCTCAACGATGCGGTTTCAATCTTTGGAAAGCCGGGTTGGGCAAAGGGAATTGAAATTAAGCTCAAAGATCCAAAAGAGGCCATGGTTGTGGCTGCAGCGCTCCGAAGTAAAATTCCTTATACCATTCGTTCGTGGCAAGAGCTCGACAAAGGGCTCTTTGAACAGATCGAACGGGATGGTCAGGCTATCAAACTGATCGTTCTCATCATTACATTTGTTGCTGGATTTAATATCGCTGTTACGTTGCGACTCAGCGTCGTCGATCGCATCCGGCAAATCGCTTTACTCAGAAGTTTAGGTGCTTCGCGCCGCTTTATCGTACAGGTCTTTTTAGTGATGAGTGGCATCTTGGGCATTTGTGGAGCCACATTAGGAGTCTTGATGGGCCTTGTTATTTTAAAGGTCTTTTCAGGCTTTGAACTCGGAGATTTGCAAACTTTCTATTTCCTCGAGCGTTTGCCTGTGGAATATGACTGGAAGCTGATTCTAAGCGCATTTTTTGTTTCCTTAGTGCTTTCTTTTATCAGTGCGCTTTATCCAGCATATATGGCAACACGCGTAAGCCCCCTGTATGGGTTAAAGCCCGGATATTAAGTGTTAGAAATGCCTAAATCTTCTGTTATCATTTCAGAGGTTGAGTTTTTTTGTAGCGTCCATTTTACTTGAATCGATAACTTTTTGGGTTATAGGTGACTCTCCAAGATGCTCTCCTTGCGAGTCGAAAACTTCAAGATGAGACCTTGTTCCTATGTGGAAATTGTCAACATAAAAATAGCATCCACTCGCTTCTTCTTTGTAGACGATTCTTCCTTGACATTTGTGTGAAGTTTTCTGATAGCGAGTATTGTCCCTCAATATTGTTTCAATGTCCCGCGGAGGTATTGTAGAGTTTTGGTGATCGTATTCGGCCTCGAATTCAGCGAAAGTTAGAATCCACCTTCTTGTTGAAGATGTGCATTCTATGCAGGGTACGGTTGTGTTTGTATTGGAATTATTCGATGTTTTTATAATCGGAATGTCATCTAAGCCTGAGAAAGTTGAATTCGTGAAATTAAGAAGGCATCGCTGTAAACTTTCGTCTTGTAGAATTCTTTCCGCAGCCTCTTCAACGCTTGTATCAGTTACATCTTGACTCAACCAATGGTACCTGTCTGTGTTAGCATGCAATCTGCTGCTCTCCCAACAGTCGGTCTTGGATTTATCATAAATTAACTTACAGATTGCAGTTTTTAGAGACTTATCGCGAAGGTTATTTAAGCAAGAAACTGCATTGACATGATTCATTAGAGTAACAGAGCTTAATTCTGGAATGACTGTACGTAAATGACTTGGTTGCCTGTGAAGAAAGTCAAGTACAGAAAAAAGTTCTCGGAAAGCAGCATCCAGCTCTTCCGGAGAGTAACACTGATCATGCATTGAAAGTTCATTTAGAAATATCTCCATTCATACTCCGAACAATTCAGAAAAATCGTTGTCCATTTGATCGAAAAATCCAGAAGGCCACGAGTTGATTTTTCCCTCTGAATCAATTTTTATAGATTCTGCTTGGCTACTTATTTTTCCGTGCAAGAGCGATTCACTGCAAAAGTAGAGTAAAGCGTCTTGTGCTTGCAGTATTTCCTTCTTGACAGCAAGTCTAATGCCATTCAAAACATGGTCGCTATGCGTCTCAATGATCACCTGAACCCCGCAGGATGCCGCACTTGCAAGCAGTCTACCAATTGTGGATTGCCCTTTTGGGTGTAAATGTGATTCAGGGTTCTCAATTATTAATGTTGAGTTTGGTTTGGCTGTAAGAAGTGCAACAATGACTGG
The DNA here is from genome assembly GCA_044237915.1 of Silvanigrellaceae bacterium. Lineage (GTDB taxonomy): Bacteria > Bdellovibrionota_B > Oligoflexia > Silvanigrellales > Silvanigrellaceae > JBIIEI01. The sequence continues at coordinate 7,502 of JBIIEI010000064.1, forward strand.
AAGAACGTAACTAAATCCAAAACCCACATTCGTTGGACGGAAGTCATTGCCAACATCGGTATCCGATCTAAAGGCGTACATAAGCTGTACCAAGTCCAAATCTCGAAACTCTGTTGCGCTCACACGTGTTCCCGGTTTAAGTTCAGACATCCAAGCGTTGACTTCTTCATAAAGGCTGTTTCCACTTGCCTGAGGATGGTGAAGCCCTTCTAACACTTTTAATGGATAAGAATTAGAGAGTATTCTTGGAGTGAGTTCTCCACGATGTCCAACGAATCCATTTCCTTGTTTTTGTCCTGCGGTTTGGAGTTGATAATGGATGCGGGGTGCTTCTCTATTTGTGCTGATGTAGTGAATATCAAGTTCAGATGCATTTTTTATCGAATCTATCACTTGAGGAGGGCTCATGGATGGCAAGTTGTCCAATGAAAGATCAGTTGCGTCCCAAGTCCATGTATACTGAGCTTCTTTGTCTGTGGTCACTGAAATTGAGATGTGCCTCTTATCGCGGTATTGATACAGAGCATCATGAGCAGTGCCAATGGAAACCAATTCTCCGTTGAGTAGCAGTTTCTCTTCAGTATTAAACCTTTCTTGAAGGCTTTGCTTCAGAAGTAGAATAGCCTGAATAATTGTGCTTTTTCCAGAGCCGTTCGGGCCAGTGAGGACTGTCAAATTTGAAAAAGGTAAATCCACCTCTTTGAAGCACTTAAAGTTGTCAATCTTAATTCTCCTGATCATGTTGAAGCGTTTCCTTTATTATTTGAGCGATCTTCTGATGTCGATATTTGACACTTTCTGGTAATCCTACGGTTCTAGAAATGGCTCTATCGAATTTTTTGTCTGACATAAGTTCTATAAACTTGGATTTTAAAACTTCTTTTCTATGGGTTAGGATGTTAAGTGATTCTTGCGATTCACTGGAAAATGCAGTTGTCCACGTCTCGAAGAGCGTTTTATTGATTCTGTTTCTTGTATCATTAGGGGCATAACGTTTTCGAAAAGCATCTGTTGAAAAGATTTCAATACTTGTTGCAATTGATCTGACAAAATTTGCCTCGATTTCATCAAGTTTAGCCGAATCTAGCAGCGAGAGGTTCGACATCTTTTTATTCATGAATTCATCTAGATCATGTGATGAATCAAAATCGTCCGGCCCATCTTTGAATGCAATGAATCGTGCAATAAAGTCTCGATCTTCCATTCGCAATGTTGGGTACGGAGTAGTCTGTAGCTTTCTTGAATAAGTCAAGCTTTGAAAGTTTTCCAATAAAATTAGCTGGCACGCCCTGGTTCAAAGCATGTCTGATTTCAGCGGGAGTTAAGGTCAGCCCTCCCGTATTGATGCGCTTGAATATATTGAATTTTGCGTTCTCAGGTGTACCGGGGTTGATAATATGTGCAGTAATTTGCGTTTCTTCGATTCGTGATCTTTGGAATTCAGGAAGATCATCAAAACTATAATTATCAAATTCTTTCAGGTACTCTAAATTTTTAAGGCGGAGAGGTTTTTGAAGCACCCTTTCGTCATCAGTTAGCAGCTCATTATTAGCTTCATCTTTGTGAATTATGAAATTTTTGAGGGTATGAAGTCTCTGGAGGCCATCAACAACTTTCCAACAGTTGTCGTCAGAGCCGTCAAAGTAAAATGCTGGCATGGGTATCCTTACCATCAATGATTCAATGAGCCTGCTTTGCACTTCTGCCTTCCAGAGATTTCCTGCACGTTGAAACTCAGTATTTAGATCAATTCTGGGAGGGTTAGATTTCATTCGTTTAATTAGGAGGTCAATATTCAAAGCCTTAATTGAAATGTCTATTTTCGAAGGATCAAAGGGCTTTTGGGTTTCAGGGATTCCCATTTCTTCTTCCTCTACGTCCTTCCAATCATCAGTTCCGCTCTTTCGCATCTATACGGTTTCCTTGCATTGAAAGTGTAGTTCCGCATCTGGTGCAGTTATAAATTGAAGTGGTGCTTCTGGATGGCTCAACCATTTATTTTGTCCATGCCTTTGGCATTCTCAATTTATCAAGTTTTGATATGAGGCGATAAACTTTATCAAAAGTGCAGTCAAAAGAAAACAGTAGATGCTTTGAGAATGAACATTCAAATCTTTGAAAGACGCAGAAACATTCCTTCTTGGCCACTTTAAGAAGCTTTTGAAGAATTCTCCCTTCCCTCTTCTCCCCTGCTTTGCAAAAGACTTTCCTTGAATTTTTCGCCAATTCAGTGCAATTGTGGACACAATGCCCTGGGCGATTTATTGACGCTGCGTACCCGACTAAGAAGACGAAGAGGAAATTAAAATGTCAGAATTGAAAAATGTCGCCAGTATTAAGGCCACAAAGCCCGTCCCTTCGCCCACCCAGGGCCCTTTTTCGTCGCGCAGACGTGAACTTTGGCCAGAGGGGCCATGGGTTTCTGCCATTGGGTTTGGATCCTACCGCATTGGATTGCATCCTTCGCTCGGCTATCCCGAGTGTGAGTCCGCCTTAGAGGGCGCACTCCAAAAAGGCATGAATCTCATCGACACCAGTGCCAACTATGGCAACGGACTTTCTGAAATTCTCATTGGCCGCGTTTTAAAGAAACTGTTTGCCGAGGGTTCCCTCAAGCGTGAACAGGTCGTGCTCGTTTCGAAGGTGGGCTATGTGCAGGGCTCGAACATGGAAATGGCCTCTGCCCGCGAATGGCAAGGAAATCCGTTTCCTGACATGAATAAATTTGGTCAAGACGTTTGGCATTGCATTCATCCTGAATATATTCGCGATCAAATAGAGCGCTCGTTGCAACGGTTGGGCGTGGCTGCGCTCGATGCTTATTTACTCCACAACCCTGAATACGCGCTCAAAAAATTCGAAATGGATGGCGTTCCTGTCGAAGAAGCGCGCAACATCTTTTATGCCCGCATCAAATCCGCTTTTGCAGAACTCGAAAAACTGGTGCAAGAAGGCAAAATCGCCTCATACGGAATCAGTTCGAATACCTTTGGCGCTCCCCTCGATGATTACTCAGCGGTGTGCATCAAGCGGTGCTGGAATGTTGCTCAAGAAATTTCCCAAAATTCCAATTTTAAAGTGGTACAGCTGCCCTTTAACTGGATTGAAGTTTCGCCAGCATTTCTGGATTACGACGGAACTCAGGTTTCCACCATCGCCTTTGCACAAGAGAAAAAGTTAGGTGTGTTAGTCAACAGGCCATTGAACGCCATGTACAACGACCGTTTGTTACGTTTAACAAGACCCGTTGTAACACCTGAAGAAGTGGCAAATTTGGACGAAGGAAAGCGCAAAGGGCTCGAAAATTGGGCACAACTTGCAGAAGATCTCGAAGCCCTCGCAAAACAACAAATTGACACCCCGGGCTATGAAGATGCGCCGCTTTCGCAATTGGTGCTTTCAACGCTTGCTTGGTGTCCTGGAGTGACATCGGTCTTGTGCGGCGTACGAAAAACGAAATATGTCGATGATGCTGAAGAAGCCATGAGAAGGCCCAAGATCATCCGCGCCCGCGAAAACCTTGCCGACATTTTTCAGAATCTTGAGTTTCACAAGGGTTAACATATCATCATGTGTCCGGAACTTTGTCATTGGTAAACAGGGAGCCCCACACATGAATATTACTGAGCAGTTTTTGAAGTTCGCTCTTTTTGGAGCGGAATGGGTGATGTACGTGCTGATTGCATGCAGTGTGCTGAGCATGACGATCATCGTCGATCGAATCATCTTTTTTTCGAAGCTCCGTGGCGATTTTGGAGAATTCATCAAAGGGCTCACCGCGCGTCTCACCGCAGGTGAAAAAATGGAATCCATTGCCTCTTGGGCCTCGGCTTTCAAAATGCTCGAAGCCTCTGTCGCAGTTGCGGGTCTTGAAAGGGCGGGCGACAATCTCCGCTCTGCCGAAGAATCTATGAATGCCACCATCATTGCAGCGCGCACAAAACTCGATCGTGGATTAACCGTTCTTGGGACGCTTGGAAACAACACGCCCTTTATCGGATTGCTCGGAACGATTATCGGAATTATTCAGGCTTTCGATGCACTCAAAGGAAATACAAAGGGCGGTCCTGAGGTTGTGATGGGTGCCATTTCTGAAGCACTTGTGGCAACAGCAGTGGGCCTTTTGGTGGCTATTCCTGCCGTGGTTGCGTACAATTTTCTTCAACGTCAAATCAAAAAGAAGATGTCAAACAGCGAAGAAACTGCGCGCATCGTAATCACTCACATGGGTAAAACCAGAACGGAATGAGGTGACCTATGGCAGGAGGAAGCAAACTCGGCGGTGATGATGACGTGATTGCCGAGATAAACATTACGCCTTTCGTTGACGTCGTGCTCGTGCTGCTTATTATTTTCTTGGTCACGGCAGGTTTCATTTCGAACAAGGGTGTTAAAATCGAACTTCCAGAAGCTGCAACTGCAGAGCAGCTTCAAACGCAGAAGACTTTTAATATCCTGGTGAGCAAAGAAGGAAACATTCTGCTCGATGGCACCGCAATGGATTTGGCGAGTTTGAAGGCTAAAGGACAGGAAGCGAAGGCAAAAGGTGAGAAAGTTGTGGCCATGATCAGCGCAGACAAAGGGGTTATTTACAGTTACGTTGTGGGTGTCATGGATGCCTTGCGACAGGTTGGAATATCCGATTTTGCATTGCAGCTTGAACCTATCCCCGATGCAACTCCGGCCAAATAAAGGCTGTTGTGTCGGAAATGCCGCTTTTTCCCTTTCCGTCGCTCTTAAGCAAGTTCAAAAACGAGACGATGAGAGGAAAGGGAGGGGCACATGAACCCACAAGATTTGAACGAAGCATCGCACTCTGAAGAATCACCGATTCTGACCGAAAATGTGTGCCGAGGCATGTGGACCCGACCCATCCGAGGTCAAAACCGGACAGTCCAAAAAGCGGGCCTCGAAATGGAAATGTTTGCCTACGATGCCAAAACGTGGGCACCCCTCGGAACGGAAGGGTCAGCATTTGCTCCCTCTGTTCTTTTAGAACGCATTCATCGCTTGTCTCCTGGATCCCATTTAAAAATCGATGAAGAAACCGCCGTCCTTGTTGGAGTTGCTCTTGAAAATGGCGGCAATTTCAGTTTGGAACCTGGAGGACAGGTTGAATATTCGTCGTCTCCCAAAGGCACCCTGCAAGAGCTTGGAGACGATGTTACTTTAGGGCTTCAATTGCTTGAAGAAGCAGCAGATGGGCAAGTTCTTTTTGCAAGTCACGGGACGAATCCCGTCGGTTACAAAGATTTTCCACTTGTCGTTCCGAAAAGCCGTTACCAAATTATGACCCGTTACTTTAACTCAGAACCCGGTGGGCGAGGCGTGCACATGATGCGGCAAACGGCCACAGTGCAACCCAACCTCGACGTGAGCGGAGATGATGCGACGTGGTCGGATGCCGTGAGCCTCTGCTATGTGCTCACACCCTTTGCCCGGCATATTTTTTCCAATTCAGCTTTCTTTCACAACAGCAAAGTCGAGAGTTTTTCTGAACGGCAAATGATTTGGACAAAGATGGACTCCACGCGCAGTGGAATTCCTACGGGGTTGGTTGGAGAAAAAGACGTCGTGTGCCCTTATATTCGTTGGGCGCTGCAAGCAAACGTCTTTCTTGTCGAAGGACTTCCGATCGCAGAACAGCCGCTGTTTGGTGAATTAAAATTTGCGAACTGGCTCAAGAGTGGCTATAAAGGCGTGTTTCCCCGCTTAAAAGACTGGGAAACGCACCTCGCAACCCTTTTTCCAGAACTCAGGTTGCGCAGTTTTCTTGAAATTCGTTCCACAGATGCACAAGATTTTTCTCATACCTTCGCTCCTGCGGCCTTTTGGAGCGGGCTATTGCAAAACGAAAAAGCGCGTATACGGGTCTGGGACTTTCTGCTCGGGCTTTCAAAAAGCAAAGTTCATTTTGAGATTGAGAAAGAACATTTATCAGCTGACTTATCTAAAGAATCAAGGCATTTTAATGAACTGATTCAGCTTCCCATTGCACATCCTTTATTTCGAGATCAAGAAATTCATAGAGTTCTGTTTCGAATTGCTGCGGATTCTTTAAAGGAACAAGGGCAAGATGAAGTGGGAGTGCGTGCGCTTTCGGCCTTCCAGCACGACCGCGAACGTCAAATTCAGCTTCAAAATGTGACTGATGGAAAAACATTTTTGCAGCGCATTGCGGTTAAAAATCCCAGTCAGGCTTTTGTTTCAAACATCCAATCTAAAAGTGCGCGCAAGTGGAAAAGTTGAATTATTTTGCGGCAAGTTTGGCAAGGTCCAGTGCCTTTTGTCCACCCTGGGAAAGGTAAGGCCTCAGGGGTTCAAAGCGTGGAAGTCTCTTAAGCATTGATGCATCCTTATTTAAGGCAAAGTAGGGCTCTAAGGAATTTGCAACCTGGCTGTCTGCTAAAATAGCGAAGTCATTATCCTTGAGCTGTATACGCACCTTTGACTGAAAATGACTGATGCTTGTCGTGGGTTTCTTTTGGGAACTGACTTCAGAAAGCCAATCTGCAGAATTAACGGTTGCATAGTGGTAAATCCCCAGCTCACTCTTCTGGCCCACCCGCTTTCTTAGAATTTCTCGATCAGATTCAATCTTGTGATTTAGAACTTGTACAGGATTGAATTCTGTTCCATATACGGCATGGAAGAGGCCCGTATAAGCAGCTTCATCTTTATATCCCCATTCGCGCATCAGTTCAAAAACTCCAATAAAATGATCGAGCGTTGTTGCCACTTCATGCATGACTTTTTCAAGTTGAAGGTCGAGCAACAGCATTTTGACTGCAGGATCCATATCGATTTTTTTGAGCCTGTGAAGTCCATCAATACGCCCCTTTTCAAGAAGAGTAATGAAATTGGGATTTGCTTTAAGGGTCGCACGAATCGTTTGGGCAATATCGGGCTGCCTTTCTAAAATGCTCGGCTTTGCCTCTAAAACGCTTGCAAAGTCCACATTTTTTTCTGACAAGCGGGCCTCAATGACCAAAGAAACATCTTTTTCCGTTATTTTTTTATCATTATCTGCTGCCATCTTGGCTTTGGACTCTGCAGGTGAAATTTCCTTGCAGCCGATAAAATTCCAATACGCAATTGCGAGCAGTAAATTTCTTCGATCCATTAATGTACTCCTTAAGCTTCATGTTATTTGCACGTAACCAATTTTCTAAAATTATATTTCATTTCGTTCGTTCAATGCCGAGTTTTCCTAACTTGTGATGCAAATAGGAACGCTCAAGTCCTAAGACAAGGGCTGTGCGCGACACATTGCCTCCCAGTGAAGTCAGGACCTGCTGAATATAAAGATGCTCGGCTTTTTCGCGAAAATCCTTGAGAGAGATCCACTCCTGTTCTACGGGTATCTGGAGAAAAGAATTTCCGTCGTGTTGTAAGTCCGGCGTCTTTTCCTCCTTTAAAGAAGACAGATGTGGAAGGGCGACATGTGCAATGTTTACATCTATGATTGTTGTTGCAAAAGCTAAACATCGCTCAGCCGCATTACGGAGTTCTCTGACGTTTCCGGGCCAACTGTATTTCTGTAAAAGTTGAATCACCTCCGGCGCCACAAAGGGAGTAGCCTCGTTACGTTTTTTGCACAGACTTTGTATAAAAAATTCAAAAAGAGTTGCAACATCTTCAGTTCGATCACGAAGAGGAGGTACGTGAATTCTTCCAACATTCAGCCTATAAAAAAGATCTGCGCGAAAGCGACCCTTGGCAACTTCTTGTTCGAGGTCCCGTGATGTTGCTGCAAAAACTCTCACATCGACGCGCCGCGAGTGAGCCGAACCTAACTTTTGAATTTCGCCGGATTCCAAAAATCGCAACAATTTATTTTGAACTGACCACGGAAGATCACCGATTTCGTCCAAAAACAGTACGCCTTCATCGGCAAGTTCAATCTTTCCAGGCTGGTCGGCAAGCGCCCCCGTAAAAGCCCCCTTTTTGTGTCCAAACAATTCGCTTTCCACAAGGTTTTCTGGAATTGCAGCGGCATTTAGAATGACAAAAGATTTTTGCGCACGTGTCGAGGCTTTCCAAAGCGAAGTCGCAACAATTTCTTTTCCAACTCCTGTCTCGCCTGTGATGAGAACTTTCATGTCACGTCCTGCAAACTGCTGGACGAGCTTTCGAATGGAAACCGTGGCAGAGCTTTGTCCCAAAAGGTCGGTGGTGCGGTTTTCATGGAGCAACTTTACAACGGACGCAAGTTTGGAATGCTCCAAGGCGCGCCGGATGGTGAGCCTGAGTCGCTCTTCCGAGACTGGTTTTTCAAGAAAATCAAAGGCCCCGCTTCGAACGGCATGTGCGGCTTCGCCCGCAGTTGCTGCCCCGGAAAGGACGATGATGGGAGACGTTATTCCTGCTGCCTTGGCCCGAGAAAGGAGGTCTAAAGAAGTGCCTTCTCCTTTGAAATGAACGTCAAGCAAGATGAGGTCAGGCTCTTCAGAATTCAAAAGGTCCCAGGTCTGATGCAGGCTACCCGCTTCGAAAAGAGTGTAAGGTTCGCCCATTAAAATAAGCCGAACAGCCTTGCGAAAGTTTGCATCATCGTCTGCAAGCAATATTGTTGTCTGCCGAGGTTCTGTCATTTTATATGTCCTTGGCCATAGGGAAGTCGAAGCAAGAAGGTCACATTCCCGTCGCAGTTGTTTACCAGGTCCAAATCTCCGCCATGATCGAGTGCAATCTTTCGACAGATCATGAGGCCCAGCCCAAGTCCGTTTTCTTTTTTCGAAATCGGTTGAATAAGAGAGAGCTTGAGTGCAAACAACTGTTGAACAATTTCAACAGGAATAGCTGCGCCAGAGTTTTGAATTTCAATTTCTGCAATGTCATTTTTGACTCTGAGTAACAATTTTACTTTTACAGGTGAACTGTTCGACTCAACAGCATTTCGCAAGAGATTAAAAAAAAGCCGCTGCAAAAGCACAGCATCAAAGCGGAGGACAACGGCGTTATTTTGAGAGAGAATTTCGAGCGTTAATTTTTGGAGTTCTGGAGAATATTCGCTGTTTTGGGAGACAAAGTTCTCAAGAAAAGGAACGATGTTTTGGCTTTCAAGTTCTGGGGGAGGAAGTTTTGCAAATCGGGTAAAGGAATCTATCATCTTTTCGATGATTTCGACCTGTTCAAGAATAAGGCTCCCTCCCTGTTCAGAAAATCGAAAATATTCATCGGTTTTTAATTCCTTTTTCTTAGAAATAAGTCCACCCGCAACCAATTTAATAGGTGAAACGGGTGCACGGAGCTCATGGACAAGTGCGCGTGCAACTTTTTGCCAGTTTTCTAGAGCCAACAGACTTTCTTTGTTACGCGCTGCCTCGACAGTTTCAAGATGAAGTCTTTCGACTCTGCGCACAATTCTTTTTGCAACGAGGAATGCTGCAAGCATACCAGCCAACATCGACAAGAGTGCATTTTTTCACAGTTGCCTTTCGAGCTGAAATACGGCCTCATTTTTTGCATAAATGATATCGCGAGTGCCGCTATGTAACAAAGCAAGTTCAGTAAAATCGCTTTCAATTTCCGCTCGTATTTCTGGTTTAAGTAGAGCATAATCTACCAAATGAAGCCGCAGCCTTTCAAGCGTCTTTTTTTCTGGAACCGCACCACTTAAAGTGGCTGCCAAAAACAGAGCTTGCCGTTGCTGAATAAATTGCGTGAGAAAGATCGGAATAATAACTAAAAGCATAATACCAAAAATTCTGAGCCAAATTTTAGTGGTCATGGTAGAGGGCCTGTCTCGAAAAGAGTCTGCTCTTTTGGAAGGAGAAATTGCAGTTTTGCTTTATCAAACTTAACAAGCATCTTCCCTTCGACCTCGCCAAAGTGTTTGTTGAAGTGTTTCATTCGTTCGGCTTCATCCAAAGTGGCTTTTATTTCGAATCCCTGAGGTTGTTGTGCCGCAAGGTGTTTTTGACAGACGAGCAGTTGGCAAATGCGAGATGGTGTATCTATAAAAAGAAGACTTTCGTCCGGCTGTCCTGCTTGACGGAGCGTAACGCTCCCATGCCAAGGGGAAAACTTGGCAGCGAGAGTATTTTCGCAAACGAGTTTTCCGTGTTGCCAGGTGCGGCCAACAAAGCGGGTTTCTATGCCTTCGGTAAGCAGCAGTAAGATTTTCTCACTCGCCGTCTTGAAATTTATTGTGCAAAGATCCGCAGAGCTGTGGGCATTTTCGGTTGACAAAGAGGAAACAGAGTGTTGCGCTTGAGCGGAATTCCAACACATATGAACTGCAAAAATGAACATTGTTAAATGCAGCAATTGCTTGATGCTGCGAGCGGGTTTGGGGCGCATGGTTTGCAATTGCTTAAGCACTTTTAGGCACCTCAGATAGAATTTTCAGAGCCCTGCGAACCCTTCCCCTTTTCGGAATAAAAGAGTGAGGACTGAGTTATTTTGAGACTTGCTGACAATCATGATTCAGATTGAAGTTTTTCGGACGGAAGTCACATAGCAATTCATGTGCCTACTTGCTGATCTCATGATTTCAGCATTTTATCGAAAGGCGAGGGGGCTGGAACTGTCAGATATATCAAACAGTGTTTGATAATACTTACAACGGCCCAGAAAAATCAGGGTGTTGTGGGCAGTGGAGGAAACAGCATTTCCAGTGATTTTTGCCTAGTCTCGGCTGATTCGGTAGGATGAAAATTCAAAAGGGATTCAAAAAAGAAAAACGAAACACCTGCAAAGCCTAACTTACGTGCAAGGGCGGTTTGCCTTTCAAGGACGTTGATATTTACGGCTGAATTGCGCAAACCCGACAATATTCCAACCCCAAATCTTTTGGCCGCTTTCGCTTCTTGAACTTCAGGGCGCATCAGTTCCGCCTGAAATTTATCGTCATCCGTGCGATACACCTGCAAAACGATTTCATCAATCGATGCCTTTTTGTACCACGAAACCCAATCTTGTAAATATTTTTCATAGGCAAACCCATAGGGGTTGGGCGAAACCGAGACGACAAGCGTGGGGCGCGCTGCTTTTAACGCCTTCGTAAGCTTTACGATAAAACCTGTAATTTTATCTGCTCTCCACTTGATCCACTCTGCATTTTTATGATCTTTTGGAGGTTCTGTTCCTTTATTTTCTGCCTTATAGAGTTCCTTCGTGAATTCATCGTATCCAAACTCGGCGCCAAGGCCAAAATGATCATCGATCTGAATGCCATCGATGTCATATTGCGTGACTGATTCAAGGATCAGATCGGTCAGAAAACTTTGAACTTCTGGGTGGAACGGATTCATCCAGACAACTTTAGTACCGCTGAGATCATATTCTTTACTGCCATCGCTTTTGCTTGTGATCCAGTGAGGTTTTAGGGCGGCAAGTTTGGATCTTGAAGGAAGCTTCAGACCGTATTCGAACCAGGCGAGAACTCTGATTTTATTCTCTTTCGCAATGCTAACAGACTCTTTTAAAATGTCTCTTCCTTGGAATTCAGGACGAGGATCCAGGGCGACTCCAAAGGTCTTTTCTGCCACTTGACTGGGATACAACGTATGTCCCGCATTCCAGACCACAGGATACGCAGTGTTGAAATTCAAGCTTTTCATGTGGCTAAAAGCTTCCTGAAGCGCATCCTTAGAAAAAAGTGCTTTGCTATCGACACTGGTGATCCAAGTTCCCCTGAGTTCAGGTAACAGAGTCGGCAATTCGACTTTTTCACCGGTTGGTGGAATGGGAGACGGTACAGGAGAGGGGGAGGGTTGCACTTTGACTTCTCCTCCACCGACAAGCTTTCGGGCCCCCGGAATCTTCGAAGGCTGATGGCATGCACTTGCCAGTGTGAGGCTCAGCATGATCGCCCAGAATTTTCTCAAAAAGCACCTCCACAATGGCAGGAATGAACTGCCTGAACGACTGGGAGGGTTTTCGGAAATTTTAGTGCATTGCATTAAGAATTCTCTTTTTTTCACCGAAAACACCTTGACGGGTTTAAGGTAACGCGCAGACACAAGAACTCGACTTGAAAGCAGATATTCAGATGGCGGGTTTTTTCTCAAAAATGTCGGAGTCCTGGGGCATCCTTGCCCTCGCCTTGCCCGTGGCGATTGGCATTGCCATCCCCGTTGGTTTGGTGCTTCGGTCGATCATAACAAGTGTGCTCGAAACCCGTTCTCAGCAAAAAATAAAGGCCGAAATTCTTAAAAAGAGGATGGCAGCAGCGGCCCAACAAACTCCGCAGGTTCAAGCCCCTGTTTCGGGTGCACCAGCATCATCTTTTGTCCGTCATGAAGACGTTGTGCAACTGACGCCAGAACAACTCGTTCGGAAAGCACATGCCGAACAGCTGATTGCCCAAGGCAGGGTTGTTGAAGGGGCGCATATCCTTGAGGAAATCACACTCCACCGTCCTGCCATCTCTGCACTTGAAACTTCGGGTCACATCGAAGAAGCCTGTCAAATTCTCGTGCGCATCGACAGGCCAAACCGGGCCGGGGTGTTGTGCATGCGTAACAGCATGTTTGTGAGAGCCGCAGACTATTTTTTAATCGCGGGATTGATGGAAGATGCCGCGAAGGCTTACCTTGATGCCGCAAAGACAGACTATCGTTACTTTCCTCTCGCTGCTGATCTCTTTGAAAAAAATCTGCAACCCCTGGAAGCATTAAAGGCCCTTGCGCCCGTGTTGCAAACCGATCGCATCGTAGACCTCGCCGTCCGGGTTTCGGAATACGAATTTCTAACGGTTTATATGAGAGATCCCATGAATGCCAACGACGTTTTATCGAAGTTGGATGAGGGAGGATTTGCAAAACTCGTTGAATATCTTCCACAGACGCCACAGTCTGCACAAACACTCGTGGTGTGGGCAATGCAAAAACAATCTCTTTTTTTGATTGAGAAAGGCTTCGAAAAGTTTGCAGTTGACGACTGGCTGTGCGCAAAATACTGTTCCCTTATTCCACCTCCGTTGCTTGCAAAAGCAATGAGTGTTTGGGAGACATACACGGCGACTCTCACTCCGCCCCCTGTTCAAAAGCTCAAGATGTTGGTGGCGTGCCTGAAAAAAGGTCGTCTGTTTGCAGGTGCGGCTAAGATCCTTGAGTCGATGGGGGATTTTTTGGGTGCTGCGCGGTGCTGGGTGCAGGCGGGCGACTTAAACCACTGTGTGACTGCACTCAACAAGGCCGAACAACATGAACTTGTGGCAGAAATAAGTAAAATCTTTAAAAAATGCGAAACCGATATGAACGTCCCAGGGCAGGACAAAGAAAGCGTGCGAAAAGTTCTTTGGGCCGAAATTTACAAGTTACTTTTTGAAGAAAAAGCACCCGCTTCGCACGCCCCCGCAATGAAGCAGGCGAGTTAAAATTGATTTGATTTCGGCAATTTGAAATCCCATCCTATTTTCTTTAATTCAACATTTTGCTACAATCCGGCCCAGATTTAAACACCCTCTTACTGGTGGATGCCTATGATGCGGTTTCGCAGCACAGTTTTGCTCTTCGTGCTTCCTAGTTTTTTTTATTGCAGATCAAGATCCTTTAATCAACTGGATGAAGCCAAAAGAAATTCTGAAAATCTGAAAGCAGTAAAAGGTGGAGTATGGACTCCTCTTGTCACTTTAAAAGATCGGTCTAATGCATTTCCTGGAAATCATGAAATTCCTCGTCCAGATGGAGGATGGTGGGTTTCTCCGATTCACGCCAACCTTCTAGCGGATGGTAGAGTGCTTATTACAGGGTGGAGCCGTCCAAAGCAGCAGTCGTGCGAAGATCACCAGGGGCGGCTCAATGGAACCACATTTGTGCTTGATCCTAAAAACCTTGATTCTATTTCAGCGTCAGCGGAAAAGACCCTCTTTATAGAGCCCCTTGATGAAATGCCACAAATAAAAGGAGATGTTCTTTATTGTGCAGGGCATGCCCCAATGCCCGACGGAAAAATACTTTTTACAGGTGGAGCGAGATACAAAAATTTGGGCAACGTTGAGTATCCCGACCCCTTTCTTCAAAAAGAATATGGGCTCCCCTATTCAAGGGTTTTTGATCCGCAAACGACCTCTTTTTCAGTTGTAAAGGAACACAATCCGGGCGATCCAAAACCTTTTGATGGAAATCATTGGAGCAATGAGCCGGGTGGAGGGTACAACTACGAGCCTGGGATGATGTGGTATCCGACAAACACACGACTGCCTGGAGGAAAAATCCTCACCAATGGCGGATACAGTCGGTGGATTGCCGTCACAGACAATAGGAAGTGGGACTACCTCAATAAAAGTGTTACGATATTTGATTCGGCAAACTTTCAAATTGGCAAGAACCCTTGGATGCTCTGGGTTCCGCACCACATGTCTCCACGCGAAGTGGGAATCGATGTTTTCGATTATCCGCGCTCATTTGTGTTGCCACAGCCGGTCATTGTCGAGGGCATCCCAAGGCATGTTGCTATCTTTGGAGGACTCGGTTGGGATCCCAATGATCCTTCGTATGTTCCAGGGTTTACTTTTCTGAGTCTTGATCCTTCTGTTCCACCAGAAATGCGCTTTGCCTCCACTCCAAACTCAAGACGCCCTCAAGGCGGATTGTTGCACGAAACGACGTCTGCAATATTGCCAAGTGGCGAAATTCTTATTATGGGGGGCGGCAAAGATGCAGATCGAGATGGACAGCGCATTGATATCTATAATCCCTTCATAGATCGTTGGCGTATTTCTATCGAAACGGGAACAACTCGGCAAAAACCCTCTGCAACGCTGTTACCCAACAGCAGTGTTTTAATAGTAGGGGGAGAGGAATCATACCAAAGTGGTAAGAATCTGGGAGATCGCAGGCAACCCACCATTTTTGACATCAACTCAAATCAAATTTCGACCCTTGAGCCGTGGGAAAATGATCCAGAAATGCGCGGATATCACAACATTTCTATCTTACTTAAAGACGCACGGGTTTTGATCGGCGGAGGAAGGGTGTATGCCAATGCAACCGAAGGTCTATATCGTATTGGATGCGAACGTCCTGAGCTTCGTATTTTTAGCCCGCCTTACCTCTTTAACGGGCCACGGCCTGAAATTAAAGCGTTTGTAGAACCTTTACTTGTTCAAGCAGGGGGCCCACCTTTTGAAGTTGAATTCAGCGGCCCTGCTCCGCGCATCGAGGGAGCGGGTGTTGTCTTGATGGCATTGGGTGCGTTTACTCATAGCTTTGACCAGAACCAGCGGCAAGTAAACTTAGAATTTAGGTTTGTCCGAGAAGGCGTTTTGGAAATTATGCCGCCTCAAAACACTTTGCAGGCTCCTGAAGGTGAATACAATCTCTTCTTGATTTCGAAAGCCGGTGTCCCTTCACTTGGAAAAACAGTGAGGATAAAATGAAGAATTATGGGGTTGTGATCGCCGTTTTATTCTGTTTACTTTCCAGTTCTTTATTGCAGGCACAGAGCGTGAGAACCCGCTCGATTCGCATGGTTGTCGATGGAATGGTCTGTTCCTTTTGCGCGCAGGGGCTCGTCAAAATTTTTAAGCAACAAAAAGGAGTGGTTAATCTTCAGGTTTCCCTTGAAGATCGCGCACTGCTTCTTTACATTCAAGAAGAGACCGAACTTCCTGAAGAGGAAATAAAGGAGCTTGTGAAAAATGCGGGCTACAAAGTAAACAGCATCACATTTCTACCGACCAATTAAATTGTGCGCGTCCGCGAAAACTATATCCCATTTCCCATAGAACATTCTGGAAAAAAAAGCGCAAGAGCGGTGTGATTTCACCCTCACTTCTCCAGTGATCCCAGTCGCCTTGCAGCAAGACCCATGTGTGGAGGCTTCCAAAGTTCGAAAGATAGGGGCTCAACCCTGCTCGGACTCGCGAATAAAGATAACGATCACTTTTTGACTGAATGTGTTCGTGTCTAAAGGCAAAAGAGAAGTCTTTTGTTTCGGTATCTAAATCGACGTTAAATACGGCAGTACCTTTCACTCGATTCCGTTGACCTGATGTTTGCATCGCTCCAAATCCTGCGCCGATATATAAATTAGACTGCCTGCCTTCGTCGTTCCAGCGAAAAACGAGGAGATTTGCAAGGGGCGCAAGAACCTGTTGTGTAGAATTTTCGGGAGCGCGGAGCGTTGTATAATGTATTCCAAGGGCTAAATGACGTTGAACTGTGAAAGAAACCATGGCTTCGTTTTGATATGAGCGGTTTTCGTTCATCAGCGACCACCCCTGCAAAAACGACACCGGGCGGCCCCACGCGAGAGAAGGCATCAAAAAAATGAGAATAAGGCTGCAAAATGAAAATAAATTTATACTGACTTTAACCATATTATATCACACCTTATAAAGATGATAAAGTTGAAATGACCACTTTTTTTATTGGTAAATTCTTAGACACTTCTCTCAATGTATTTGAAGGACAAATTTTCGAAAAAGTTTTGTGTTCACTGGGAGTTCCTTTTCGGAAATAAAAAAAAAATTCAGAAGCTAGTAAAATGCTATGATTGAGAGTAGGACTCTTATATAGAAAAATAAAGTTCAAAATGTGCAAAATTTTTGGTTTGCAGATTTGTCATCATGTGTGAATGGAGTTTCTGGCCTACTCACAATTGCAAAGAGCAGAACTTCTTGTATACATGGTAAAAGAAAAGACGAAGCAAACTCAAGATTGAGGTTTTTAGTTGCTGAGTATGTTTCTTTATCCTAAATGTTCATTAAGGAGTAATATAATGCGAGCTTCTTTTATTTCTATCCTTTCTGCAGCAAGCTTTTGTTCTCTGCTGTTTCCGGTTGTAGCGCAATCTGATACCCCCTCTCGCTTGGCTCGAAACCCAAGCGTTGTTCATGCTCCAGTTCAAAAAGTTTTTGTCCCCGTAGGCTTTGACGACAATGATAATGCTGAAATCGTAGTTCACGGCTACTTTCCAAATTCATGTTATAAAGCAGGGCAGGTCACTGCCGAAGTCGATGCGACCAATCGCAAAATTACCGTGCATGCGAGGGCCTATCTTTATCCCTCTTCCTTTTGCCTCCAGATGATATTGCCTTTCACAGAGTCAATTAAGCTTGGCGTCTTAAAGCCCGGTAACTATGATATTGTTGTGGAAGGGAGCCCAAACGCGAGCGTGTTGCCCTTGATTGTTGAGCCCCGCAAATCAGAAAATGCCGACGACTACCTTTACGCATCAGCAACCAGCGCAAATTTGGTGCAAGATGAAGCCACGGGAGCGTTCAATCTCAATCTTTCTGGGTCGCATCCTCTCATGTTTGTGGGCTGCATGATTATGAAGGAAGTCAAAACATATCTTACTTCCGGAAACGTTCTTGTCGTCTTGCCAATCGCAGAAGCTGTCGATGATGAAAGATGTCTAAAGCCAAAATGGCAAGAAAAATTCAATGTTTCAGTTCCCGTCGAAAAACCAATGGATGGTGATATCCTTGTGCACGTTCGCGTTCTCAATGGTCAGTCGCTGAATACATTTGTTAAAAAGTAATTGAGGCTTTCTTTAAGCGAATTCTACTGCGAGCTTGTGGAGATGTTTGTCACTTCCTACGACCCATAAAATGTCGTTTTCTTGAAGGACCATCTCGGAATGAGGGCTTCGGATGCGCCGATTCTGCCGTTCCAGCCCAACGACGATGCAGTCATACTTCTCTCTTATTCCACTCGCTCGAACCGTTGAATCTTTCAAACTCGATTTCCCATGAACCCGGTACTGCTGAATATCGTAGGATTCAAGGCTCTCGAAGCCTTGAATTTCTTGCTGTCCAACAGAAAGGTCTTGTTTGAAACGCTCGACTTCAGCGTCTGTCGCAAAACATAAGAGCTGGTCGCCTGGATAGAGTGTTTCTGAAGCCTTAGGTGCGACAAGACTGTGTCCATTACGAACGATAATAACGATATTAAGACCGTAAACTTCCCTCAAACGCAGCTCCAACAGGGATCGTCCGACTAAAAAAGTATGCACAGGAACGTGGACGTCGACCAAGTGGGCATCCCAAGGCGCAAGTCTTTCGTGGGGATCGTTTCCCAAAGAGTTCCCCAGGTCTGCCTGGAAGCCTGAATTAAACTGATTTTCAAGCCAAGTATAGTACCCACTGAGCTTTTGCCGAAAGAAGAAAAAAACGAAAATGCATGCAACGAGAGTTGCGCCGAGGGCTACCGCGCTTGGAAAGAACACGATTCCAAGCAGACCAACAAGTGCCGTGGCGAACACTCGGCTGAGGAAAAGAAGTCCACCTTGTGGGAAGTTTTTATTCGAGCTGTCGCTTGGGATGGTTTTGCCAAAGATCGTAAACATTGCCCAAATGCAGGGACTGCTGAGTAAAAATGATAACCCCCAGGAAACCCCACGTACGAGCAAGTCTGAGTCCAAAGATTGATCAATAAATGGAGCTGCCTTTTCTGCCACAATCGTAAAGATGGTTACCACAGCGATGGCATTGAGGCCCCACTTGATCGTGGCATTCAGGAGAAATTTTCGCCGCTGTGATGAGAATGTCTGTCGCTCGATCCAGGCAACGTAACTCTCGCTGACGAATTTGATCCGTTCGGGCATCCATTCTTCGATTGTACCTGCAACGCGTGGTGCGATTTTAAGGAGATACGGAGTCGTGAAGGTGGTGATGAGGGATGATGCAACGATGATGGGGTAAAGCTTTTCGCTGATCACGTGGTAAGTAAGCCCAAGTGTGGCGATGATAAAAGAAAACTCACCAATTTGAGACATACTGAAACCCGTCTGAATTGCATTCTTGACAGACTGTCCCGTGATAAAAGAACCCAGAGTGACTGAGAGGATTTTTCCTACGACTATAACAATGGAGAGGAGTATAATGGCTCCAAAATTTTCAATAAGCGCACTCGGATCGAGAAGCATTCCAACGGAAACGAAGAAAACCGCGCCAAAGAGATCCTTAAGCGGGGCAATAAGATGTTCGACTCTTTTTGCCTCTGAACTTTCGGCGATGATAGAGCCCATGATAAAGGCCCCGAGGGCCACAGAATAGTGAAACGACGCTGCAAGAGCGACAAGTGCCAAGCAAAGCCCTGAAGCGACAACGGTTAACATTTCGTCGTTGCCATGCTTGCTCACTGCTTTGATGAAGCGTGGAACAAGAAACATTCCTGCAAGGAACCAAGCTCCGACCACAAGTGCAAGCTTGCCTCCTGCAAGCAAAAGTTTAATTCCCCCAAACTCCGAAGTGGTTGCGATATTGGTAAGAGCCACCAGCATCAGAATGGCAACAAGATCTTCGACAATGAGAATTCCGAACACAAGCTCAGCGAATTTCTTCGACTTAAGGCCCAGCTCTTCAAGTGCTTTGATGATAATTGTTGTTGATGAGATGGCGATCATGCATCCAAGAAATACAGCATCCATTTGATGCCAGCCCAGGACTTTTGCCGTCACAATTCCGCAGGCGAGCATGGCAATGACTTGAATGATTCCTGTTCCCGCCGCCGAAAGACCAACTTTTGCAAGCCGCCGAAAGCTAAATTCAAGTCCAAGCGAGAACATGAGAAAGATGACACCCAGTTCGGCCCAAACTTTGATGCTCTCGTTGTCGGTGACGGAAAAAATGGCGGGTGTATAAGGCCCTACGATGATTCCTGCAACGATATATCCAAGCACAACTGGTTGCTTGATCCGACGAAACAGAAACGTCACAAGGGCGGCAACACCCAGAATAATGGCGAGATCTTGAATAAGTGCGGGAAAATGCATTTCAAGGCCTTTCAGGTGCGGAAAGTTATGAACATCGCAGTGATTTAGCATTTTATTGAATGGAATCCAAATCGAAGCAGGCGCCTGAGAAAGGAAGCTCATCGCGGCAAAAATATTTTTAAGAGATATACCTAAACACGATCCGCAATTAACGAAACAAGCATTTCAGAAAATTGATGATCAAACAGTGTTTTTCCGGAGGAGCTGCGCACGGTTTCGCAGTCAAGCACACTAAATTGTTCAAGCGTGCGCGATTGCGCGACGAACAGAGGATTTCGAACGGATTCTCCGGTTTCGGTCGTCAAGTACTGAACGGCAAGAGTGGCGTTGAGCAAACTCAATACTTTTTCTTGTGCTGTTTGCTCCAAAAGGATGCCTGCTTGTTCGGGGATCTGAATAAAGAGGTAACGTGTACCGGGGAGCTTGTTACCCAGGGTGCGTGGAGCTTCGAATTCTCCTTCGTGCAGATGAACAAATCGAAAAGGTGAGTGTGTGTCGCGCGCAGAAAGCAAAGCGAGATCTTTTTTAAGAAGGGTGCTTACGGTTTCTAAAAAGACGCGCGACCAAACTTGTTCCGTTGGATGGGGCTTGTTAGGGGCTATCCGGGCTTTTAAGAGTTTCGTCAAATCCATAAGAGCGTCTGTCCTGACCCAAGCTGTCGAAAATCGTTTTGTGGGGATTAAACAGTGCGCGCGGCACTTCCACGAAAATCAGATTTGTCGTTGCCGAGTTTCCAATGAGTTCATACAGAACAGTCTCATGGTAGCACACGGGTTTCCCTTGGTATTCTCGCTTTGTGAGAAGCCAAAACCGGTCGTCAAAAAGGTGGCTAAAATTGACAGCCTTGCCGGGCTGTGGAGCGCTTGTAAATGAGCGGCAATGGGTTTTGAGTTCAAAGAACACGAGCACGGGATTAAAGTGTGTGGCACGGCCTTTGGGGCCAAAATACTCCCGTGAATCTTCAGGGCTTGCATGAGGCATTTCCATGCAGAGTTTTATAACTTGCCCATCGGGAAGTTTACTAAAGACAGGCCCTCCTCCCATGTCCCCAACTTCTTTTCGAACGACGCCAAAAACGCTCAGAGGGCGCGTCAGTAGTTCATGTGTGCGTTGCCAATCTGCCAAGGTCGACGTGGTTTGGGTGTCGGGCTCCCAGTGGAAGAGGTTGCCCAGAAGCAAATGAATGGCTTCCCGTGCGACCGCGTTGAATTTGCCTTGGGGTGAAAGGCATTTTCCGAGGGCTTCGGATTGCAGTGTGGGGTCGACAAGATTTCCCACAAACTGAAGTGCTTTAAAAGCGTCCATGTTTCTTAAAATCAGCGTGCGTTTTTCATGTGCATCGTGTGCGAGAATGATGTCTTCAACGGCGGCACGAAGAATTTCTAAACTGTCGCGTACAATGCGAAATGCTTGTGCGGGAACTGCAAGTTCGCTGGAACGCGTTGTGGATGTTCCAATAATGTTGTCGATGTTACGAAGGTGCATGCATTCAGCTTCTGGAAACTGTGTTGCGATGGATCCGAGTATGTGAACGAGTTCGCCGTGTCCCGCAGCGACGGGGCTATAGCATCCCTTTTCATCGATGAAGGGGGAGCCATCCATTTGGAAACGGATGGTGGAAAGGTCCTTTCCTTGTTCGATGACCGCCCAACCCCCCTTGGGTATTTTTTCTTGATTGAGCCATGAGGGAGCAAAAGAAGAACCTTCGAGATCAAAGACGTTTAAAAAAGCAGAAGGCAAACGCTTTCCGAGTACATTCAACTCTGCTTCAAATTTGGATCGTTGTCCTGCGGGCGAAACTAAAATATTTGCACTGCAAGGAAACAATCGCAGTTGTTCTGTGAGTTTTAAATTCAGAAAGGAGTCGCCTTCATTGGTCGTGGGAACCAGTGCTTTAGGTAACGTCGCAAAATTAAGCAACAGTATTTTTGCAGCAGAATAAGATGCGAGCACGTTGTCTTCATGGGAGGTGAGAAAGACATCACTTAATTCTGTGGGCTTTGCAGAACTGCTTTCAGATTCCAGCCGCGAAAGCCAATCAAAGCCTGTCCCCCTTGTATCTGCTTGTCTGATTGAAAAATGTTGAGGCTGAATATTCAAGTTTTTGGGAATTTCAGTTTCTGCTGTGGAGACTTCTTGTTCCGTGTAAAGCCAAGGAAATCTCGCAACAGAAGGAGGAAATTCATAAGGAGGTTCCTCTTGTGGCTCTAAGGTAAGTCCAGGTACTGTTGAAGCTGAGACATCGGTTTTTGAGATCATATTTTTTAAAGAAAGATGCAGATCTTTGGTAGCTTTTCGAATCTTATGGAAACGGTGTGCCTCAATTTTTTCATAAAGGTCGGCAAAATCAGCTTCAAGTTTTATATTGAGGAGGGCCATTTGAATCTGGCGTCGTTCTTGGGAGGGAAGGGCCGTTCGGATTTTTTTTTCGAAAAAAATATCGGTGAGTTCTTTGAGCTGCGGTGCAAGCCTTTCGACTTCAAGAACGAATTTTTGCACACCGCTGAAAAACCTTGAAGCAGCGCCGGCGGCAGGAATGCAGCTCACAACGTGGTGATCGCGCCAGAACTTAAAGGCGCTGCCATAAAACCTGCGACTTTGTGGCGAAATGCCTGCCGTCACAAATCGAACGAGTGCCTTCCAAGAAACGATGCCTCCGTTGTTGGTTGTGCATGCCCCGACAATAGGAATGGTCGTTTTAACTTCGTCGGAAAGTGCAGCCTTAATTCTTTTGTGGTGAAGAGAAATGCGACTAAAATTCAGCTCTGCCTCGCTGAGGAGTGTTTCACTCAGTGTGGCGTGAGCCGAAGGTTCTTGATCTTGTGCAAAGCTCTTGTCGCTGGGCCTCTTCAGCATCTCTTGTTCTCCTCAAGCTTCAAAGGTCTTTGGATGAGGGACGGTTTCAGCAAAGAACCGATTGCCCCATACTGGCCGTGGAAATGTATCATGAGGATTTTGAGATTTCCGCTCTAAGTTGGAACCTTCTTTGAGCTTGAAATGTCTTTTCCCTTGACCCGCATCTCGGGTTCTGGTTCAAACGCCTGCGGGGGTGAAGGTATGGAGCGCAAGAACTTTTTTGGACTTTCGAGGTCTGCTCTGCAGATTTTATTGGAAGAAACGCAGTCGAAGCATCCTGGCCCCGGCAAGTCAGAAAATCGTGCAAGCCGCATTTTTAAGTCCTTTTATCGAAATTCGGGACGTTTGTTCCCCGAAGTTCCAGGCTTAGCGATCGATGTGGGACATTTTTTGAGTGAAACTTTAGACGTTCAAATTCCGCTTCGCATTGTAGAAGCCTCTTTTAGTTCCCATGATGGTTCGGTGAAGTTTATTCTTGAGTTATTAGCAGATGGGGCGCTCATCGAAAGTGTTTTAATTCCAGAACGGGGCCGTTTAACGCAGTGCCTCTCGACTCAAGTGGGATGCGGACAGGGGTGTCGTTTTTGTCAGACAGGGCGCATGGGCCTTAAGCGAAATCTGACGACTGCAGAAATAGTTGGACAGGTCGTTCTTTTGGAAGAGTGGCGCAAAACAGCGACGGGGAATGCCGTTGCGACAGAGTTTTATCCCAGGATTCAAAACCTAGTTTTTATGGGAATGGGTGAGCCCCTCGACAATACCGAAAACGTCATCGAAGCTGTAAAAATCTTTACAGACAATCACGGACTCAACTTTTCTCCCATCAAAATCACGGTTAGTACCGTCGGAATCGTGCCGGGTATGCGCAGATTGCTGCAAGAAACTTCCGCCAGCTTGGCGCTCAGCCTCCACTCTCCGTTCGAGGATCAACGCAGCCGCGTGATGCCCGTCAACGATCGTTTTCCGCTCACTTTCGTGCTCGATACCTTGCGTGAACTTGCTCACACGCGCCGTGAAGGTTTTATGATTCAGTACACCCTCATCCGGGGTGTGAACGACACCGTTGAACATGCAGAAGCGCTCACGGAAGTTTTGAAAGGGCTCAAGGTTAAAGTCAACCTGATTCCTTTGAATGAACACGAGGGCACTTCCTATCGCCGACCCGATTTGGGAAAGGTTTTTGTTTTTCAAGAAAATTTGAAGAAGAAGGGCTTTGTGGCAACGGTGAGGCTTTCAAAGGGGCGAGACATTGAGGCTGCATGTGGTCAGCTTATCAAACAAAAAGAAAAGCAGTTGAGCGGGCCGTAAGGTAAGCCGTGCCCCCCCCCGTGCTCAGTTCACTGATTGGCAGCCATCGGTAAGTCATTGGGCTGTAAGGGTGCAGACTGTTCTTGTTTGGGTTGTAAAATCTGACCTTCGCCGGGTTCATCGACAAAGAAATACGAAAGGTGAACATCGAGTGCGGAAGCAATGTTGATGAGGCTTTCTAAGCTCGGGACTGCTTTGTGAGTTTCAATGTGAATCACGGCAGCACGACTCAGCTTCGACATCTGCGAAAGCGTGCTCTGTGAAATATTTTTGCTTCGGCGTTGTGCTCTCACGCGAAGTCCAATTCTTTTGATCATCTCATCCATCTGCATTCCATAGTTCTTCATTATTCACTCTCTTTCGAAAGGGTGGATTGTGCTTATTATGCCATAATTGAAAGAGAACTTGTAAAATGGAATGTGGATAGAAATTTACACACGTAATTTTTTTGACAACAGCTCTGAACTTCGGTCTGCGGAATCAAACAGGAGTAAAAGCGTTTTTGAGACAAGAACTACAGTGATAAACGGTAAGACATATTCAAGTAGGACTTCGGAAGCCAAATTCACTGAAGGAATTTGATGTGGAAGAGTGTTGTTTTCTAAGTATACCCTGAATGACAAAAAATCGAGGCAAGCTTTGAAAACGAAATAAAGAAACACAAATCCTACATAGTATTTAAAGGACAGGTGCGATGTCCTGCGGTTCATAGAAGACTCCCTCGCACTTGTACTGGTTCAGCGGGAAATGGAGTCTGGGTAAGATTTGCAGCATAGCTGACAGCTCGTTGAGCGGCTGAAGATCCGTTACGTTGTCTTGACAGAG
>JBIIEI010000133.1:0-9261 GCA_044237915.1 Silvanigrellaceae bacterium
ACGAGACCTTGGGAGAAGAGATTTTAAAACCTCCGTCGCTCTCGCTCCGGTACTGGCGTTAACCGCAAAACAGGTACCGGCGTTCCGCCCAATCGATCAATCTTTTTAATTTGGAAAATTCTTCCTCAATGTTTCGCAACTCAGAATCGCTTGCGCCAAGTGCAATCTTATCATCCTTCTCAGCCTCAAGCCTCACGATCTTTTTAAAGAGTTCATTCATTGCATAAACTTTATCATCCACTCCCACGCTTTTTGAAAAATATTGAAAATCCGTGCTCGATTCCTCATACGGCTGAAGGACAGCAGCGTCTGCAAACTGCTTGTCCATAAAAAATCTGTCCATGTCAGGCGATTCACGCGCGCTCTTCTGGAGGAACTCAACGGCTTGTTGGAAAAAACCGGCAGCCTCAGTGCATTTTGAGAGGTCTACAAAATCACATTC
Organism: Silvanigrellaceae bacterium; assembly: GCA_044237915.1. Lineage (GTDB taxonomy): Bacteria > Bdellovibrionota_B > Oligoflexia > Silvanigrellales > Silvanigrellaceae > JBIIEI01. The sequence continues at coordinate 443 of JBIIEI010000133.1, forward strand.
CAATGCCCGTGGCCCTTCCGGTGGAAGTACTGGAGAAAGAAGCTGTCGCCAATAACCCGAAGCTGAGTAACTGACTTGAAGCTTTGCTTGTGCCGCTTTTGCTTCGCGCATTTTTTCTTCTGTCCATGATTTCTTAGCCAGTCCCCAAAAGCTGCTTGACGACATCTCCCATGTGGCACGCTCTAAAAAACTTGAATCAGAAGAAAGAATCTTCATGGCAAAACTCACCGCCGGAGTGGTTCTCAAATTGACTACAACGTGCGTGCCGCAGCGGCTTTTGAACTCTTTTTCGGAACTGACGGAAAAAGATGATTCAATATTGCTGAGATTCCAGTGGCCACCTTCCAGTCGAAAATTGAAAGTAGAAGTGGTGGACTTATCCGATGAGAGTGATGTGCTTAAATAGGTCTGGCGCGCACTCCCGCTATAGAGCCCCCCAAGCACCTTAAGCCCACCAGACAAACTTCCACTAAGCTCCTCGAGAATATCGACGCTGCTAAGTTTGGTTGTGACATCAGCAGAGCTTTCGCGTGGTCTGTGCGTATTTTCTTTGCCCTTCACACAAACTTCTTTCCAAGTCATTGTTTTGAAATCGAATCCCTGCCCAAGTCTTATCCCCGACTTTGGTTGCAGGGGGATCTCGATTTCGGCAGCCGATGAAACAACCGAGCCCAGTGCGAGGACAGCAAAAATTGCGAAGCTCAAATGTCTCATGTTTTTACCTCAATATTTCTTCTGGCAGCTCTGAACGGAAAATGCGCTCATTGATGAGCTCATAGCCATCATTTTGATAGTAGTTAGATGCACTGAGGTAGCCTTCAGCAATGACAATATTGCCCTTGGCAGATTCGCCCTTAGGTTGAACATTGTAGACTTTTCCAAAGTAATCCTGATTTACTACCTTAATAATTTGCTCGGGAGTGCCATCTGAGCGAACAAGCGAGTCGCCTGTTTTTATATCTTTTGCTTCGCGGACAAACCCATCAGACAACACAAGCGGATGATTATCCGTAATTCGCATTGTCTTCCCACTCGACATTGTCAAAACGCGCAGCACATGTGGCTCAGATCGAATAGAAACGGTCCAACGTGAAATATCTTCATTCCTATAGCTCAAATTGTCTAAAGTTGAAGACTCCGAAACAACGGTTATTTGCTTTGGACGCGTTTCAAATGCGGTTTTCATCGGTAGATAACCCGAAGAAAAATAAACCCGAACTTCCGGTGCGTAACAAGAGGAAGTGCAAGTAAATTTACTTCGAAAACCAACAGGTCCGTTGTTTAGATTAACTGGAGGAACATTCTCGGGACGCGCACAGTATGCCTTAGTACTTTCCGCAGAAGTAAGATCTTCGGAACTCGGTGCGACTTTAGGTGCTGCCCACCCAATCTGTGCATCTACCGCGGGGTTATTCAAAAAGACGGGCGTATAGTATAAAGGTTTGTTTCGTGGCTTAGTCCCGGCCAATTCAAAAACAGTTTGCACTAGGGACCAAGCGTCTTCAATTGAATTCGGCCTCCTCATTCCATTCAGCCTAGTGGCATTCTCCCAAATAACCTCGGGAAAACAAGCCTTTATATACCGATTCCGGCCCAATGCCTCTTCCGGATTAAGATTATCTACCTCACAACGCAACGAGGCAGAATTCGCGAACGCAACCTGCGCGAGCATCCCAAGCGCAAAACCTAGAGGTAACTTTTTCATATCATTGATTCCTTTTTATGTAGTTCACAATTTCAAACGGCAATAAAAGTGAATTATCCGACGCGAGTCGAATAATTCAAAACGACTTCAATTTGCTTTGAGGACATTTCAAGCTCAGTTTTCTTTGGAAAATATTTTAATGAAAACTTCCTCTGCCCTTCCGACTCGTAATAAAATTATCGGCAAGCAAAGCTATATCGAAATCCGACAGTTCCGTAGACTGGGTTGACCGGTGGATTGTTCTCGGGACGTGCGCAATACGCCTTTGTACTTTCCGGAGAAGAAAGATCCTCGGAAGTCGGCCCTACTTTGGGTGCCATCCACCCAATTACCGCATCTGCATTGGGGTTATCCAAAAAGACGGGAGAGTAGTATTTTGGCCTAACGAGTGGACGAGACCTCCCGTTGAGTTCGAAAACCATTTGTACGAGTGACCATGCATCTTCAAATGTATTCGGCTTTATCATTCCATTCAGTTTGGTCGCATGCACCCAAATGACCTCAGGGAAGCAAGCTTTTACATACTGATTTCGGCCGAGAGCTTCATCCTGGGCAAGATCATCATCCGCACAACGCAGCACTACTTGTTCCGCAAATGCAGCTTGCGTGAGCAACCCAAGCAAAATACCTAATGGTAACTTTTTCATATCATTGACTCCTTTTGATGTAGTTTTCAAGTCCATTTTCCACTAAAAGTGTATTACTGGACGCGTACTGTCAGCTCCTTCCTAGCCCTTTTTGACGATTCGTAATAAGTCAGAATTTTTTCGTTGCACTTACTGCTTAGAAGATTTTTTTTTAGTCGTATATACTCTGCTTGGTCATACTTTTCCGTGGCCGCAAGCAGGCGAATGACGTCGCCGGCAAATGATTGCGCCACACCTGTATCACCGACAGTGCGAACATCTTTGGAAGATATTTTCTGCACCGTATCCAATACCTGCTCTTTCCAATCCCCCTCAAGTTCGAGTGCTGCAACAAGAAATCCAACCATTTTGACTCGTGAGGCTTCCTCTACGAAAAGGAAAGTTTGTGGCAGTTTTTTGTAATGGTCAACTATTGCTTTGTGATTCTCTGGTTTCGAGAATTCCTCTTTAAGAAACTCAATGTCCTCGCTTGTTCTCAATGCTTTATTAAGAATAGGATAAGTTGAATTCAGAAAAGAAAGACTGCCTGTTTCGTGCTGGATCTTTCCAAGCATTTCTGGCTTGTTTTCTAACTGAATCACTGGAGTATTACCTGGACCTATACGTTGATCAGGCTCAGGTATTTCAACTGTTGACCGACTTTCAATCGCCGTTGATTGGGCCGCAATTGTATCAACTATCTTAAGCTGATCTGACTGCGAAAAACGAGTTCCTTTTGTTGCATAGAACAAACACAACAACACTGCAGCACCCATAAAGCTTGCTAACGCTTTAAACTTCATCTTTATTCACTCTTTGAATTTTTAAATTCGGGGAACAGAACTCATCTAATTCTGGACTGTGGATTTCATTTTGGGCGAAGCCAATGCTTTTTTTCTTGATTATTGCTGGGCCAATAATTCAAAAGCTGTTGCTTGATTTCACCTTTAATATTATCAAACTGTAGGTAATCAAGGTTCTTTATTTTGTTTCCGACCACTAAATCTGTGCATTCCTGAGTTCCCATCAGTTCACTGTTCGGATCCCCCTTTTTAGAAAAAATAGGAACGAATTCCAAAGCTGTCCATGCAATTAAGTCATCACTGGATATTTTTCCAAACTTTGCAGCACTTATTCTAAGCTCGTGACATACAGCGTTTCTGGCTCTCTCGCTTGGTGTCCTGCCAAGTGGTACGGGAGGGAATTTAGGAACCTTCACTTCAGTGTCCACAATCTCTTCATCGTCGCCATCGAGATTGCAACCCGCACTAGCATATCCTCTAGGTTCAGACAAAGTATACTCATCTGAGGGAAACGTAGCGCTTTGACAGAAAAGGTCCCTGGCAGCAGGCTCGTTCAAAAGAGAAGGTATCGGCATTATCGTTGGGAAGTCTGTCCAAACTTTTACTGTATTAGAGGCACTGTCAGCTCCGTACGTAATTAAGGGAAAATGAGTAATCGCAAGGCTGACCTTCCCATCGGAAAGCGTTTTGTTTAGATTGAGTGACCCAAAACCTATATAAAATTGAAGAACCATATCCTCATATGTGACCGGCGCTGATTTATCAGGTTTCCCGTCGGGAAGTGCCTGATAATATTCCCCGCCTTCGGCTGCGAACAAGTGTTGACTCACTCCGTGCTTCTTTACAAGCTCTTGTTGACATAATCCCAACCACAGAGTGAGCGTAGTTGCCTTACTTGCAGTCATATTATTCTTTGTACGAACGTGCTTACATGCTTTTTGTATACGACCCTGGTCGCCAAGAAAATGTCTTCCGTCAACTGTAATTGGGATGGTAAAATCCTGAGCATTTGTCTCAATACCATATAACATCATTGCACAAGCAAGCACATATCTCGCGCTGAATATCATGTCTATTCCTCGTTTATATATTAATTCCGGCATCACTACTCAACAAAAAAATTGCCTTGCATTGAATAACCGAAGGAATGGGCCAATTATTTACTGCAGACTTCTTCCTTAAAAGAAGCCGACTTTTTTAGTTTATTTATAGAAACTTCACTTTCTATTGTCAGTACTCCACTTCTCGATAAGGTGGGTTGCCCGTCAATTTTTGTGAGCTCATCTTCTATAAGCAGGACAGAATTTTTACCGAGTTTGAGCCCGGCGCCTGAGCTTGGTAATACGGTAGTAGAGTGCATTACAACCCTGGGTCCATCATGAATATCGATAGCTGCATCTGTGCAGTTTAACTCTGAAGTGCTATTTGAACGCGCAACCGTGCCAATGATCAATGTATTTTCAAGCCTAACTTTTTTTGCTGATGAACTAAATGTCAATCCTGCCCAGCCTTGCTCTTTAACAAGGGGCTCAAAAATAACCGGAGCTTTTCCTTGCTCTCCGATGTAAGTTTCATCTGCGCTCCCTCCAACACCACAACCTTTACACATAAAAACTTGCACACCAGGATCAATCCTTGCCTTCTGACCAGCAAACAGAAGATTACTGAAAGCGTGATATGGATATCCTAGATTTGGAAGCTGTACCTCGGGACGTTTGTAACTAGGATTCAATTTTAACCAACGTGCAGGAAGTCGACCGTTATAGATCTGAATGAAAGCTGATTTCTTCGGGTGAATTGAGATATCCCCAAGCCGAAGCCGCATCAGCGCCTCTTGATGAATAAACACGGGGACGGCTGGATGATTGCGAATCGAGAAACCCTTTATGCTTTCAGGAATACAATTAAAGCACAGGAACGCCGCATGAGGCGATTGAACACCTTCATTGTTGAGATCAACATTTTCAAAGGACACACTCGAATTTTCAATGCTGAATAAACTTTTTTGAAGCTCAGTATTCTTAAGATCAATTGCTGCAATTCCACCGAATGAAGTCAAATTGATCACTCCACCAACCGACCTTATTCGTACCTTTTGTTCTGGCATCCCGAGGACTTGAAAAATACCCGCATCTACATTGATTATAGGAGCTTCACCCACACCAACTAGCTCCACGCCGGGGCCGACAATCAGCTTTTTGGATTCCTGAATTTTGATCGATTCAAACGAATAGACCTGGCACTGTTCCGCGTTTAAAGTCCGATCGGACTCAACTTTGAACACACCCAGCTGGCATTCTTTCGGAATGCATTGAATTGCACCTTCGGTTGGACTTATGCAATTTTCATTGCTCTGCGCTTTTTCATCCAACAATTTGTTCTCTGGTTTTTCCTCGACAACCAAAGGAGCTGGATTTGCTGGAGTTGGAACGGCATTTTCAAGCAATGTTGCTTTTTCGGATTCATTTACTCCTTGCGGAGGTTTTTGGCTGGATTTATTACCACACCCTGCTGCAATGACAAAAGCAAGCAAGGAAAGACTTGTGGTTTTCAGGTTTTCTCGCATTAAAAATCCTTACAATGTAAATCCTATCGCATTGCGATAAGAAGGATAAAACTTCTATCCCTCCTCTTGTATCCAAATTGAATTCCTATTGCGAGAGACATTTTTTTTGATCCGCCGAAAGACTCACAGAGGCTCTGCTACTTTTAGAAACTTCAGATGAACATGCTTTCGATTTTCAGGCTCTCAAGTACACAGAAAGGGCGATAGGAAAATGATTTTTATGCGGGAATAATTCTTATGATTAAAGAAATAATTGATGATTTTATTTAAATAAATTCTTTTAATTTTTTCTATCACGGTATTCACTTTTAGCAGATGAAGTCATTCTTTACGGAAGGCGCACGGTCATTTCAACAAATTTGAGTTCAAAAACATTGCCGATCCATTTACTTGCAAAGGCTTGCCGATCGACAATTTTCTGAGTCTCATAGGGAAACACGATGCGCACGGGTCCGAGCGTTTGAACCTTCAGAGGTTTTCCGTCTATTTTGGTGGCAAGCATAATATCGTATTTCGTCCAATCGTCTCTCACAAACTCAACTTGCTTTCCATCAGCTGTTTTCACCACAACCTTGGTTGCTGTGGGGTTTCCCATGAGCCTGACCACATCGCGAAGCAGAGGGCCCGAAAAAGATTTTCGCGCGCTCTCGCCCGGCGCCTGCTCAGTCAGAGTCGCTGTGGGGAGTTTATCAAGCTCTTTGACCAAAATTGTCTGCTGCTGAACGGTCGACTCTGAAGCGGGGCTTGCAGCGGGTGCAGATTTTTTTACACCCTTGCCTCCTCCTGCCAGGACTGGGGAAGAATTCTCCCCCATGAACAGAATTCCCAAGAGGATAACCAAAGCTTGACTCATCTTTAAAAACAGACACTTGCTCATTGCAAATCTCCCCATACGCTGCAAAGCACGTGCTGTCATCGACAGTCTTGAAAAAAAACTTGAACTTTGGCGCCGCTGTACTCATTCCGCTAGTGCCTCGCCTCGCGGTAGTTCCCATGGGCCGCGAGAAAACGGCAGAGGCCCAAAAATGAAGCTTTTGGCGATTTGTTGAAGCAGCCCAAAGGTAAATAAATTCAGGCTATTTCCAAAGTAAGAGCCAGCGATATGTATTGCTTATGGAATCATAAGCAATTGGTATAATTTAATTTCCCAAACCCATTTTCTTCACATATAGAACGAAGTCCTGATTTTTGAGGTTACCCTTCACAGGCGCTGATTCGATTTTCGACACACTGGAGCTGTCATGACAAAAATAAACTTCACTTTCCTTGCCTGGGGTCTCATGCTCTCAAGCTCTGCCCATGCCTCCGATACTTTCAATCTGTGCGAATCGAAATTCACAGATGCCTTTACGCTAGACAGCAAGGCTTTTACGACAACAATTTCCAATGAAGAAATCGTGGGCCCGAGCACGCGCATCAATGAAGCCCGCGCCGCCATCCTCAAAATTTCTCGAAACTTGGGTTGCAGCGACGAGGGCTTGGCCCTCACAGCGTTTGAAGAAGAGCAAAAGTGTACAGAAGTGGTGCCCGGAAATCCGTTCTCGGTTTCCTGCTATGTGGAAGCAAAAGTCGGATATTTCTTTGTAACAAAAGACTTGCTTGAAAATATTCACGTTATTTATAACCGCTGGGACTAAGCCGGATCAACGCTCACGACTTCCATAATGGAACAAATAAAGGGCGTGTTGTATATTTTCTTCAGTTGCAAGTCTGCCGCCTGAAATAGCTGACGAAATTCTTTCTCAGTTCTCTCTTTTCCTCCCGCAGTCATCACCATCATTTCGAGGTCCATCAACAGGCCCTCGTGCTGAACTGTGACTTCAGGCAGGATGATATCAATCACGAGCAGGACTCCCTTCTTTCCCAGTGCACTACGAATTCCAAAGAGTGCTTTTTTACACTGGGCATCATCCCAGTCATGCAAAATATTTTTCATCAGATAAATATCGCAGTGCTGGGGAATACTCTCAAAAAGATTTCCAGACTTCAATTCACAACGGCTTCCAAGGCGCTGAATTTCCTCTCTCTCAGCAGCTTTCTGAATCACGGCCTCTAAGTCCAAAAGAATGCCTTGCATGTTCTGGTGAAACCCCAGCAGGGTACACAAGAGGTCTCCAAGACCGCCGCCCAAATCGCAGACTTTGAGAAACCCGGAAAAGTCGAAACTCCACAAGATTCCGTAAGCTTCCTGCAACGAAAATGCATTCATCGCTTTGCTAAAGACTTCTCCTTCTCGGGTGTCTTCCTTCCACTTTTCAAAGGCCTCCTTTCCGTGTGCCAATTGAAATCCACTGCGTCCCGTTTGAATGGATTTTCCCAGGCATTCCCAAGAGTTTCGGTGGGATGCATGAGTGAGATATTCAAAAATGGGAACAAAAGACCACGGCACATCGGTACACAGAAATTCAGAAAGATCAGTGAGTTCGTAGGTTTGATCGGATCGCTGGCGGAAGATATTTAAAGCACACAAGGCGCGTAAAAAACGAAACAACATATCGGGGTGCAAGCGCGTTTTTTCTGCAAGCGCACTGAGAGAAAGAGGCTGTTCCTTTAAATGATCGGCAATCTGGAGGCGCGCAGCGGTTGCAATGGCTTCAAAGGCCCATCCCGCTCGAATGACGGCAAAAAGTTCGAGCGCTGGTGAGATCTCTTGTGTCTGCTGGTTCAGCATTGTTTTGGTTTTCCCTTTATTTGAGCAGTTCCTTTGCATCCCAAATCCACCCTATTCAAGCGGAATTCTGAGCACTTCTCCTCTCCTCGTCTGGAAAAACACTGAGTTTGGATGAGCGATACTTGAGAAAGTAAAGAAAACCGCTCCTCTCAAGCCCTTGAAATCAATGAAGGATGGAAAGAGTGCTCAATTTTTTGCCTCTTCCGTCCGAAAAGCTCTTTATAATTTGATTTGATGAAGGAGCGACGATGAAATTTTCTTACAAGGCCTGTTTGTCAGTTGCGCTGTTCTCGTTAGGCACCCAGGCCTGTCATCGAAATACGTAACTGCACAACGGAGGACGCTATACATCGTCGTCGGCAATAGGCACATTGGGATCAGACTTACGAAAGGTAACGAGTGGTGCGAATTTGGAGGTGGTTAGAATCGTATCAAGGAGTGTGCAGCG
>JBIIEI010000065.1:0-31765 GCA_044237915.1 Silvanigrellaceae bacterium
GTCAGACTTTAAGTCATTCAGTAAAACCTCTGAGAAAGCCATAAGCTTGTTTCCTCCCTTCTGAAGGAAACACTACAGCGGCAAGGCTTTTCAGTTTACGCATGGAGTCAGGAAGGGGTGCGTTGTGCGGGCAACGATGCTGATACTTCCAAGGGTGTGTCCAGGCACGTACAGCGCCCAAACAGAGCCGTCTCCGAAGATGTCGGACACTCCGGCAAAGCGGCCTTCAGAGTCGGGTTCGAAGCGCAGTTGCTCCACTGGAGCATGGCCTTCCAGTGCCTTGTTGGTGATGCCCTGGACAAAAATATTTTGCAGTTGGCGTGCGCTGGCTTCTCCGGGGCCTACATAAATCGGCATTCCCTTGGGAATATCTGGGAAGCCCAGGATGTGGTCTACGTGGAGGTGGGTCAAGAATACGCCGGCGACCTTTTCTTTGTTGTTGGCTAACCAAGTTGCAGTATCCATGTGAATCTTTATTTTTTCGGCCTTTATCGCCTTGCCAACGAGCCCACTGAGCAGAGAATTTTTATTGCCTTGGCGTTCCGCTTGATGGACACCGGTATCTACGAGGAAAAGTCCTCGTGTGGGGTGCCGAAGTGCGTAAAAATTGATCTGAATGGGCTCGTCTTTGTTTTTGAGGCCAGCGGTTTTCGATTTGGGGTGTTTCAGATTGAGAAGTCCGCTGAGCGGGGAGATCCAATCTGCAGCTTTAATTTTTTCAAAGGTGATGGGGCCAGGCTTGTCAATGACGGCTTCGAATTCCGACGACGATCGAGACTGCCCCAGTGCGGCAAGCTGTGTTGGGTGAGAAGTAACGACGCAGCCAGAAAGCATGCCCATAAGGGCAAGTGAAGTCAGAAAGGCAAAGGGTCGGGTCATAAAAGAGTCCTGCATTGTTAAGAACGAACTTGAGAGGAGCAGATACTATAGCGCCGTTGTATGGCGCTCAAGGGTTTGGCACCATTTGTATTCGTTTTTTTTATCTTGCAACAAAAAAGTAACAAACAAAACGACAACGGAAGTCGGTTGGAACGATATCATCGGGAGCCTCCAGGCCATCGGGAAAAAGAGAAAGATTGCAAGTTCTTCAGCAATCCCTTCGCACAAGATCGATCTTATCAGTTTTTGACAACACCTTCGTAGCTGTTACCTCTCTGAATTTGGCGCGTAAGGATGCCGTTGACCTTGTTTTCGAACGACTGCTTTGGTGGGATTTACGGCGCACTATAACTTTGCAATATGAGCAGAATCGGCTCTTGTGTCATGCAACTTGCTGACGACACGACTGATCGATTGTTCGATCTCGTTGAGAACGACTTCTGGGTCGGAAGGTTGAGACATGGCCTGTGCTTCGGCGTCCTCACGATTGCTGACCTGTGGAATGTCGCGGCGCAACTCTTCAATAAGGGCAATGAGCTTCGTAATCTTCTGCTCGGCAAGAAGGCTCATCTCGAGATCGAGATGAGCACGGGACTCGGAGAGACGCATTTGCCGGGCCTGTGTGATGAGCACGATAATCGTCACGGCGAGGGCTAGGAAACCGTGCAAGCCCTGAAGCCAAAAATAAGGGGCGGGGTCAAAAGACTCATTTCCTGCCAAAACAAACACGACGTTTGCACCAATCCAAGACAGGGCGAAAATAATGAGTGCGTAAAGGATGGAGGGTCTGCCCAGCCAGATTGTTACGCGCTCGACGAGCCGTTCATGTGGGCTGGAGATGTGCTCTACGCGAGCATGCAGTTTCGCAATCGATTCTATACTCTGCACGATATGGTCGGAAATCTCTTTCGGGCTCTCGTTACTGTATTTACTTGCGCCAGTGATATCTAACACAAAATTACCTCACCAACTTTGAAGCAGGGCACCTTTAAACCTAAGACCATCACTGAATTTACGTCCAACACTTTCAATCGTGGAGGGCATCTCGGACAAAAGTCAGAATTGACCTGCTTTGGTATTTTTAAGGAATCCGCGCTGTTTGTCTTTGTGAATATGACAAGTGGTCGTCTCTTGTTTTGTCTCGTTCATTTTTGAAAATATTCGAGTTTAAAATTTCTCATCTTATGTTGGCAAAATTTAAAAAGTTGTTACTTTATTCTGCCGCTCTGTGATCATCATACCTTGAATCGCGGGTGTGTGTGACTTGAATTTTAGAAAACGGGAGATATGCTGATAGGCAATCAGACGGGCCAAGGATTTGTATGGGAATCGGATAGACTTAATCGAACCTAAGTAGGGGCTTCGCAAATGACAACCCAAGAATTCACAATGCGCGACTTTGTATTGAGCACCGATAAATCCAAACTCGACTTGGATACCATTTGCGGATTTATGGCACGGAGCCATTGGGCTGCAAATCGCAAACGAGCAACAGTGGTGAAGAGTATTGAAAATTCTCTATGCTATGGTGTTTACCATCAGGGGCGTCAAATCGCATTTGCCCGCCTTGTTACGGATTATTGCACTTATGCTTATTTATGCGATGTTTTTGTTGATGAAGAATACCGTGGACGCGGTTTATCGAAATGGATGATGGGCTGTATCATGGAAAATCCTGACCTCGCGGAGCTGCGTCGGTTCACTCTTGCCACCAAGGATGTGCATGGGCTGTATGAGAAGTTCGGATTTAAATCGCTGTCCGTAGAGGAGCAGCGAAGATTTATGTCCATTCTGAAAGAGGGTGTTTAACGTAACTTTTATCCATGTTTCACTTGATAAGAAAGCAAGACGACACCGTTTTCGTAAACCTTGCTGTTGAGAAGTTTTAGCTGAGTGGGGTGCTTGAGAAAGGCTATCATTGGGATTCCAGTTCCGATTGCCACTGGATTTATCTTCAACGTAATTTCGTCGATGAGATTTTCTGCGAAGAGTGCAGCAGCCAATTCACCAGCTCCGACCAGCCAGATGTCCTTACCTTCCTGTTGTTTCAACTCGTGAACGTACTGAGCCACATTTTCAGAGACAATCTTGACTTTGGGATTGGTACTTTCTTTCATCGTGCGCGACGCAACGTGAGTCTTCAAAAACGGATAGGGATCTTCGACTCCCATTCTTAATCCAACTTCATATGTCTTTCGACCCATAATTGCATCATCGAAACCAGAAAAACCCGCGATAAAGTCATCAACATGTGGGCCCTGCATCTCGAAAAAATCGATGCTGCCGCCTTCTCCTGCCACAAATCCATCGACGGTAATCGCACAGTGGTAAATCAGCTTGCGCATTGGAACTCCTTGAATAAAAGAAATGAAATTATGGAACGTCTTGTTATAAATGACTCAGCCATTGTGAGTGGTTTCCCAATCATGTGTCGCACGATCGACAATAGAAATTGCTGAAACATGGGACCCCTTAGTCTGAGGACTCCTGTCATTGGATAATTCTAAAAACAGTCTTCGCTTGAAACAGTGAGCGGCCTCGTTGTGCGCCAAGCGACTCCACAACCTTCTGAAAAAGAACATCCGCCCGCAGACGATCATGAACTCGTGCTCACCTTTCTCAAAGATGACCGCTTTTTGCTCACTTGCACACACCAGTGAGCGTAATTTAGGGCCCCAAGCACCGCGAGAGCAAGAAAAGCGAAGTGGTATTTTATGATGGCACTGATTTATTCCCAGAGCCAAATGAACATCAAGCGGAAGTTAGTTCGACGGGGTCCTAATGCCTGCGCCTTACGCCGCGCCGACCCAATAAAGAACGCAAAGCGAACCAATGACGATCGCGATGATTACAAGTGCGTCGGGATCGAGGAATTTCTTACGCTTTTCCTCATGATAAAGTTGACCCATGACGGCGACCGACGTCGCAAGAATAACGCCCAATCCCGTAAGCACATGGGACCTTGAAACGCTTCCGAAGAGGTTCCCAGAGTGGAACCAGTCGAGGGGAATCAATACGATCATGTTGAATGAGTTGCTGCCGAAGATATTTCCGACCGCGAGATCAGGCATCCCGTTGCGAATGGCGCTGATATCGACCAGTAGCTCTGGGAGCGACGTCGCGCCTGCCAGAAGAATGCTGCCGACCAGAAGGCGACCAAGTTTTGTCAGCTCGGCAATCGAATCCGCTGCGCGAGCGAGAAACGTACCGGCAACGACAATCGTCATCGCAGACAGAATAAATTGTATAACTGTCTCGATCACGAATCTCCTTATGTTACAAGGGGCAGGTGCCTTTTGACGACATTTTGGCTCGAATAAAACAGAATTTAGAACGACTTTAATCTCACACCTGAGACTTTGCCTGCTCGACGCTCTTGCGCTGCATCTCTGCAATTGAAGTCGGCCTGTCTTTATCCGAGCGCACGGCCTCTTCGGCGTGTGTTTGTTCCTTTGGATTGTGCGTCCAAAGGTAGGTGTGTTCGCCCGCATCTTTCTTTAAAAATTCTGCGGCATGTGCATCGAGGTTCAGAAGCAAGTCTTCTATTTCTGGATTGGTTTTGCTCATCTGAAATTGAAGGCCTGTGTCAGTATCTTCGATACGATTGATAAAGAAACTCGCTCTTTCGGCGACGGGCCTCTCACCAATTAAGATTTCAAGCTTGGGTAAGAACGACATCAACAGAGGAAACCAGCGATCGTCGCATTGTACATTGGTAGGTTCGATGAGCTTAGGGAAGGCTTGTTGCAATTTTCTGAGGCTGTCTGGAGACATGGGAATCCTCCGTTTGTGGTGGCAAGACTTGGCTCCAAGATACGCCTCGTAGTAGAGGGCACAATGGATAGCCATGCAATGCAACCACTTTACGGCATCAATCCACTTGAACAGAGGCAGTGTTGACAACGGATTTGTAAATCGTTGCATTGTTCAATGCCAATCCCCACGATGATCCCACGCCATTTCCTGGTGCGATGCCATCCCAAGCTCTTTCAGAATTGTAGAGGGCGTTTGCAGCATTGGGCTCATAGATATCGGAAGACCAAGCCAAAACGTGGGCAGGAGATTCGGCATTATGCACGTCGAAATTCACGACAATTCTTTGCGAAGCATTGAACTTTGCAAAGCTCTTTGAAATGTCAGTTTCACGTCCTGCGGCTTGGAGAGTCACTTTCAAAATATTGCTATTTCTGCGGAATGAAACAACAACTCCACCCAAGAGCGAGCTATTGCTAAATGTGACAAGGCGGAGATGGCCTTGGTCAAGCAACTGAAAATCGAGATTAAAATTCATAGAACCTTGTGTGGTTCCTAGTGTTTCTTTAAAAAGAATTTTTCCGCTGCCGCCAGCATTCCCATTCTCAAGCTTCAATCCTTGAGAATCTATAAGCACAACTTCAGCGTTTCCAACTTTAATGGGTGCTTGATTGTCGGCAGCTTTTTCGCCTTCACAAGCACTGAGAACGAGAAAAAGACTTGCCATGCACGCGAAAGCGTTTCGAATCATCATTTGCGATCTCTCCAGAGAAATAGAATGAGCCGCTACCGATAGTAAATCGACAATCGAATTGTCAAGACTAAAGTCGCATCTGCGCCATCGAATCCCCATTCCGAACCCCTGGAATTGCCATTACAAGTAGAGTCATATAGACATAGAGTTCCCCTTAACAATTGAGAATGAAATTTCTTTTTTGTGTTTTGAGGAGGGAAGGTGTCGGGTCCAAAAAAATATATCAAAACAGGCGAGGGGCATCGAAATGTGTGCTTGGAAACAAGAGTCATTAAACGGATTTGGTTTGCAGCTCAAGGTTTATCAAGAAAGTTTGTTACCTTCCCATTGGAAAATGGCCGAAGCGCAAGTTGAAAAGACCTGGAAATGGTATACTGTGAATGTTCGCGATAAAAAAGAGTTTGAAAGTTTGCTTGGTAATTTGTGGGCGGAAATGCAAAATGGAAAGAGTATGGTGTGGTCTATTTATCAAGATTCCGATCTTGAAAATCCAGTTGGAAGCACAAGTTATTTGAACATTTCTGAAAAAGATCGGCGCGTCGAAATAGGATCCACATGGTTATATCCACCGTTTCAAGGGACATTTATCAATACAGCGGCTAAAATTTTGCTTTTAGATTTTGCATTTGGAGTGTTGAATTGCCAGCGGCTTGAACTTAAAACAGACTCTTTAAATGTGATGTCGCAGAAAGCCATGGAGGCTATTGGGGCAACCTATGAGGGAACTTTTCGAAATCACATGATGACAGAAGGAGGGCGCACTCGGCATACGGTCTGGTATGCGTTCTACGCCGAAGAATGGGCACATAAAAGACAGTTCATGCTTGCCAGATTAGAAGAAAAACTAAAATCTGTTGTCACCACTTCTCAACCTTTGTTACGATAAAAAATCGTTTTCCGTCCATGCCAATAAAATTACATTATTGCGAAGGTCACGGCGAACGACGGTTTCGGTGGCTGTTTTACCAGTTTCGTTATTCGGAGCCATTTAAAATGGCAAGGGTCGGGCATCCTGCATCGAAAACATCAATGTGGATGCCCTATTTTTTAGGCGCGCCACTCTTTTTAAGAGGTACGGATTTGGTGATGGTTCTTCCAAAGAGAGCGGGAATTTTACTGCAAGATTATTATAACCTCAAGTTACTTTCCACACCGATTCTTCTTGAAAACTTTACTTACCGTCTGATTTGGCACGAGCGCGTCCATAGCGATCCCGCCATGCGCTGGTTTCGAAATCTGATAGCAGAGGAAATACATGCGCATTCATGAGGGTCAAAGAGGAAATTTTTTGCACTTTCCTCTTTGAAATTCATTAATAGTTGAAAGTTGCTTCGCTTGTTTCAACGGGAGCGCTATCTTCGACGCGTCGAGATCCACCGCGCCCAACAGTGCGCCCAGCGTTGTGCGCAATATTGTGCGCAGCAACGTGGACAGCGGGTGTTGCTGCAAAAGCTACGGCGACAGCTACGGTTTGAGCAGCGCTGGGGTTGGTATTGATGTCCATATTGCGGACGCTGGTCGCCACGGAAAAGTTAAGGTCATTTGCAACTTGCGCGGCATGAGTTTGAGGTGCGGTAGGCGAAAAAGCAACAATAGCAGCAGCAAAAGAAGCGATACCAGCAAAAGCAAAAAAATTCATTTTAGACATAAAGAGTCTCCTTGTTTGTGCGCATTTTTATTAAATGCGCGTTTGTAAATTAAGCCTTGTTAGCTTAAAAAATTCAAAAATAAGTTATGAAAGTCGAATCGTCTCAAAGTGTGAATTTTGATTTTATATTTTTAACTCACATCCTTGATTAGAGCAGTTTGAGCGAACTTGCGATGTTGCAACTTTATTATACAAATAGTCGCCAACTCCAATAAATCCGAGTGTAAAGAGAAAAGGTCGTAACAAAAAACCTCCGGGAAGTCGGACGATAATTTCAGAAATAACAGCGTATCCTGTAAACACTTTTTCCGAGTCTGCTTCACATGCATGAATACGAATAAGGCGATCTTCGAGGGTTGTTTCTTTAAAGTATTCACCTTCAGACATCCTTGCACCCGACCTGACAAGGAGATTTTTAGAGTCATACTTTCCTACAAAATGAGCGAACTTTTGACAGATGACGCACATTTCATCATATGCAACGATGAGTTTTGACTTTGGTGAAAACCAATTCAGAACTGCGTGGCTCCAATCCTCGGGAAAAAAGAGGATATAAACAAGGCACATGATGAGTCCAAAGCTAGGCAAACCCATCACAAGACCAATATTAAAATGCAGAAATGTGCCTGCGGCAAACAGATAAGGCTTTGCCTTTTTGTTCCATACATAGAAGGAAAAGAGCAACTGAAATCCCATAGTGAAGTAAGTACCGATGACTGTGAGAGGCCATGCTTTTAAAAGCAGAGGCGCAATGGCAGGATGGCCATAATTCGACGATTGAAGGATGTAAAAAAGTGCCATTCCTTTTTGCCAGAGTTCACCATCAATTTTACAAATTCCGGCGTAAAAATAAACGACCAATACTTGGAAGCAAGCGAGGATAAACGCTGCATTCGATATCCCTGTGCTGAGCCATCCGCTCCATGATTTTTTCGCAACTTTTCGCCCATCGGTATTCATGAACAATAAGTAGCTAAGCATAAGCCAACTGAGATTGTCTCCACCATCCAATGTAATTTCTGCTTGATTCGCCAAGTTATAAGCAAAGAAAATGCTGAAAAATGTCATCAATCGTGTTTGTACACCAAGCATTGCAAGTGTGTAGCTAAAAATAGCACCAAAGACAAAGAGGAGATAGTATGGTGTCACCAATGGATGACTTAGAATGGCTGAAAACATTCGAATGGATCCAGGTGCCGGTGAAATTCTCGAAATGAACGCTTGAGCGCTCCAAAATTCAGTATGACTTGGTAACATCAGTAAAGTTGTCAGGAGAAACCAAGCAAATAAAGCGATCCGAAATAGCTTCTTTGTACTCGGTGCAAACTCTACGTCAACAAATTTTTCGGCAATGGAAGCAGCAGACTGGAATTTTTGTGCAAATATTTGCGGCATTAATTGAAGTAAATTTTTCATAGCATGGAACTTTCGGTAATTTGTTCAGCTGGAAAATCATAATGTTCACCCTTGAAATGACTGCGTGTGCCAATCAATTTTCTTTCCGTGAACGGGAAAGTGGAGACCTTTAAGTAACGAAGCTTGATTTCTTGTACGAATTCGTTTTCGGGTAACTTCAGATAATCTTTACATGTTTGAAATGCATATCTTCGTAAAATACTATAACCGGGAGTTTCACGATATGATTTCAATTTTTCTTCGTGTACAAGTTCTTTGCACGAATTAGGATGAAGTGCGGCTTGCGGTCCTGCATAACAGGTACTTTCTGTTACGAGAATGCTACGGACGGCACTATCAACCATGCCATTAGCAACGTAACGAAGTTTTGGCGCAGGTCCTACCAAATTGAAAAAGGCATCTCTTTTAGGTGCTGCAGTGATGTCAAGCCAAGCTGACTCTTGACCTTTACTCGAGCGGCATTGCACGAGAAAGGTGGATTCGGTGGTTGGTGGATTCGGTGAAAAAAGATGCCAATCTTGGCTCCAGAACATATCCATGTAAGACACGACATTTCCGATAAAGATATTCTTAATTGGACTGGCCGGCATCAGGTAAATGGCAGTTGTTGTGATATGAGACAATAAAAGCATAAAGCTTATAAATATTGTGATTTTTTTCGCGATAGAATTGTTCATCGAAATGTCTCTAATTGTAAGTTTTTAAATAGTATATAAGTAAAAAAAGTTCTTATTACTAAGTTACTTTATTCAAAGTTGTATGAGGATGTATAAGTAATCCGATATACACAGTCAATTATTAGTATTTAAGAATTTCTTGTTAAGTTATGTGAGAACTTGGTAATTCGTGATTTTTAGTCTGTAATTAGTTCATTCTCTTGAATTTTTCCCACACTTCGCTCATCAAATACTTTGGCTGTGAACACAGATAGATAGGAATATTGTTCTCGTAAGGCATGGAATATTTATGGTAAATTTTTCCTGACTCTTCGACCCTAGAGTACATGGAATTAAGGAGTTCTAAGGGATATCCAACGGAAACAACGAAGGCGGGTTTCTCTATTCCATATCCCCAGATAAAGTAACTTAGATGACCGCTCACAGCTTTTGGTAACTTATATTGAGGCCCAAAGTGATCGATGGCACCCGCTTTGCCGTAATTATTCACTAAAATAAGGGAGTCTTTCTGCTGATCTGCAGGAATACGCTCAAAAACCTTTGCAACTTCATGTGTGAATTCGGCCCAACCAAACCTGTCCGCAAATTGTTGGGGAAGGACAGTGGCGTCATGGCGTTCCATCTTGACTTTACCTGCGCCCGTGTATTTGGCAGTTAATGAAAGATAATTCACAAATGTCTCAATGGGGAGGATAGGAAGTGCATTAGGAGCAATGAAGATTGCAGACAGGCCCCAAAGTAACAGAAAGGCGCAGGCAGCCCTGAAACGCTTTCGCTGTTTTTCAAAGTTTGTGTGTAATATCTGCTTTTCCCACGCGACTGCACCCATAGCAAAGAGAATAAAAAACGATGATGAAAGGAGATAGAATTTCATTTTTAAGGTAGCAAAGGTTACAAACAAAAAGGCAACAAGAATTGAAAAAACTCTGAGGTGCTGAGCAGTTTTGTCGATAAATGGATAGAGGATGCCAAATCCCCACACCACAAGCGAAAGTGGATGTTGAGTGATGACCTGCATGAGTAGAAACTCCCCAGGGCTTGCCTGATAGGTTTTTCCATCCACATAATTTGAGTAATATTCCAGAATGGGCCAATTCGCATGAATTTGCCATGCGATAAAAGGAAGGCGGTGAATGGCAGCTACAATCCCTCCTAAATAAATCCAATGTTTTTGTAAATGCCGTCTTTCAGGGGTGAGAAGTAAACTGAGCGCCAGCGCTGCGCCAAAAAATAAAGTTGTCATCTTGGTCATCAGGGCGATTCCTGCGCAAACTCCAAACGGAATCCAAAGTGTTTCTTTTTTTTCATGGATGATTTTCACCAGGAGAAACCACAGCGAACAAATGGCAAACTGATCGAAGGGATCGTATGTAAAAAAGGAATTCATGCTGAGCCAAACGGGTGCTGCAATGGTTGCTAAACCTGCCGTACACTGGGCAAGCCCTTTTCCCCCCAAGAGTTGCGTCATGCGCACCGTTAAGCCCACTGCGAGTGCTCCGACAAGTGCAGGGAGAAAGCGCAATGCTGTAAGGCTATCGCCCAAGATCGCGGTGCTGAGCCAGGCGAGGAGGGGGGGCAACGGGAGGGACATCGACATACCCAAACTGATTGCGGTCTGCGCCTGCCAAGTAATAAAGCTCATCTCGAAAAATGCCGTAACTTTGTGAAGTTAATATGTGGATTGCAAACTTGACCAATGCAAAATATATTGCGAGCTTCAAAGCTGATCTCCTATGCAATTTCAACGATTCAGTCAGTGATGAATATGAACTTCTGGCAGATTTTCGGGGTAAAGTTCGCGACCAAATGTTTGGCGAAAGCACTGTTCGAGATGAGTGCGGATGAGTAATAGAGTTTGGCTGTCTAAGACACTGGATTTTAGAATGGCGTTGATAGGGAGTAAAATACTCGTTAAAAAGCCATGAATGGGATAGCGATCGGGATCAAGAAATCTCTCGAGCTTTAGGCATTGAGCTTTGAAATAGGCATGTGCGCCCTCTAATGCTTCGGATTGTGGCCCCTTTTTATCGACTTCTAACATGCATTTAAGGCGCAATGAATCGAGGCAGTACCACTGGATCATATCTGCAAACCTGGCCATGGCTGCAAGCGGAGAATGATGTGCGGCATGGGTCACAATATCCATCATTTCATGGTGCTCCCATAGAAACAGACCCATTTCTTGCTCAAATCGGGCTCGGCTCCAGTATTGAAGCTGATCTTCAACGTATTTTTCGCAAGAGTTTTTGAAGATGTCTTGCACTTGCTGAATTTTTTGGGAATCATCGGCCCACAAAATCTTTGCGTCTGCGAAGATGTTCCAGAAAAAGGGTGGCATTTTTTCGCGCTCTGCCGGACTAAAGAGGGTTTGTTTTGTGTAGAAACGCGCTTCTACAGGAATTTTTTCAGACTGAAACTGCATTGTTCCACGATAAATAGAGAGGCGAGAAGGCGGCAATTCAGAGGTGTCATCATCGAGCACAATTAAAAGGTCGATGTCTGAGCCAGAGCGGGGTTTTCCTGAAATCCGCGAGCCATAGGCAAGCAAGGCAAGCAACTTGCCACCACCTTGAGCATTTGCGATTTCATGGGCTTTTTTAAGGGCTTGAGTTTTAAGCTGCTCTTCCTCGCGGGTAGGAATGGAGACAGAATGTGTCATGTTACCCTCTTCACAGATAATGGTGAAAATGTTTTGTCACACGAACCTTTGGGAAGTGCGCCAAGTGATTTTCACGATTCTCTCTCATGCAAAGGGAATTGTATAATTGTCAGAACGAAAATTTTCCCACACTGTCACCAATAAATGAAAGAACTTTTGCGATTTTTCGGGAAATTGGGTTAGCTGAATCTGTCTCCAAACTTCACTTTGCGATAGGCTTCTTCAAGCGCGCTGAGCCTTCGCACAGAGGGAAGCAAGAGTTCACATTCGTCTTCTTTTAAAATGACACCAGGGAGATCTCCAGCGAGGAGTTCGCCCGTGTTGGAATCGACGCCGAGTACAAAAAGTTCTTCACCCGTCCAACAGTTCCGTATCAATGAACCCGTTTCGAATTGCGATGCCATGTACAGGCTTGCCTTCCCATTTCTAAGTTTGAATGCGTGGTCTCGTTGCGAGTCATAGTGGTTCTGAAAATTTTTGCAAGTATGAGTCGCTCACCGTGGATATTCAACTCAAAGAAAGAAATTTTGGAGAAACAGAAACCCTCGACTGAAAATTCTACACGGGCAGAAGTGCACTGCATTTTTTACAGAGTCCTTGAAAATAATTTCTGAGATGTGCATTCTCGAATTTAACAATTCATTCGGGAGTAATGCATGATTCGAAAAAAAGGCAAAACGAAAGCTCAAGCAAAGACAAAAAAAGCACCTGCTCGCGTAACAACGAAAGCTAAATCCGTGGGCCGGCCAAAGGGTTCGACAAAGTCTGTAGCTGTTTCTAAGCCCCAGCCTCCCATGAAGTCTGCTGCCGTTCCTTCTGCAAAGAAACAAGCACCCACTTCGTTACCCATTCCTCAGACCATGCTTATTGAGCTTGCGTTGTATGCAAATGCACTTGGAATTTCTACGGATGCAGCCGCGCTCACACTGCTGAGAAGTGCGCTTGACCTTCATTATCTCGCCCAACAGTCTTCCTAATTCACCGCTGCAATTTTTCGCTTTTCCGACAGCGAAACACTCAGGTGGGTAACAAGTTTCCGTGCATTGTCCTCTGTTTTGAACCGAGAAAGAGAAAATCTTTTTTCAGTCTTCAAAGGAACAGGCATGGAACCGTGGCAACGAGATCTCATCTCCACCATGTGCGACGAAGCTATGGACATCCTTTCCAGTTGGGAAACGAGTTGCATTGAACTTCGAAAAGGACACTCCACCGATCAATTGGACAGCATTTTGCGTGCCGCTCATAACCTCAAGGGTGGCGCACATACCATCGGTTTAACGGATCTGGGCCTGTGTATTCATGGTGTCGAAGACAGTTTACTTCCCTTTGCCGGAACACATGAGCCGCTGTCTGAAGCTGTTATTGATTGGTTGCTGGAATGTCATAGTTTTATCTGCCAATGGTTTGAAGAACTGCGCGACAATCCTGAAACCTCCGTTCCAGAAACTCTGTGGCCTAAACTGCTCAGAAGCGGCGAGGAAGTCTCTCCAGCGTCTCATGAAGTTTCGGTCTCGAAAAATCCGATTGCCTCTGAAAAAAAGGCGAAATCAGACGAAACAGTGCGTGTTTCCGCGCAGAAGCTTGATTTTCTGTTGAAGGCAATTGGCGAACTTGCCATCCAGCACAGCATTATTTCCCATGCGAAATCTTCAGAACACCTTCAATCCCGTGCGTGTCACAATGCGATTGCACTTTCTCAAAAACTCATCAAAGAAATTCAGCTTCAGGCATTTTCGTTGCGAATGCAGCCTGTAGGAACACTTTTTCATCGACTTGAACGCGTGGCACTTGATTTAGCGAGGGAACTTGACAAGTCGTGCTCCGTTGTATTCAAAGGTGAAAATGTCGAACTCGATAAGACCATCGTCGAAAAAACAACAGATGCACTCGTTCATCTTTTACGAAATGCCCTCGATCACGGAATCGAAGGTGCAGCGGAGCGCCTTGGAAAAGGTAAAAAAGAAGAAGCGACCATTGTCCTTGAGGCCATCCAGAATCCAAGTACCGTAACAATCATTTTGAGCGATGACGGCAGGGGCCTGAATACCGAAAAAATTCTTCACAAAGCTCAAGCAAAAGGACTCATTTCTGCAGAGACTGTACTGAGCCCAAAAGAGATCCATGCACTCATTTTTGAACCGGGTTTTTCAACTGCAGATGAAGTGAGCGAAATATCAGGGCGCGGAATTGGAATGGACGTGGTGAAGAAGACCGTGGAGCAGCTGGGCGGTTGCTTAGATCTTTCAAGTGAGCGCGATAAAGGAACAATTTTTGAAATAACCCTGCCTACCACTGTGAGCATCTTGAATGCCTTTGTCGTAAAGCTTGGATTAGAGCGTTACGTTATTCCAATTCAGGATATTGGTGCCGTGGTGGACCTCCAAGGGCGGGGGTTTAATGGACGTACCAACGATGGTCAGGTGTTACAATACCGAGGTCATACGCTGCCACTCAAAAGGCTTTCCGACTATCTCCCTTTGTACATACAATCCCAGCTTGCATTTTCTGAACGAGAAATAAAGGCGCCACCTTCGGTTCCAGGGCGGCGCGTTGCGCTTATCAGTCATTTTCAAGGACGTGCGATGGCATTTGAAGTCGATGGAATTGTGACTCAAACCACGGTGGTGGTGCGTCCGCTGAATTCGCAAATGGAAAAGGTACACGGGTTAAGCGGTTCGACAATCTTAGGTGACGGCGAACCTTGCGCCATTCTGGATCTCTATGCGTTGACGATGCCCGATCGAGGCAACTTGGAATCAAAGGAGGTTGCATGAGCGTTGTCCGTTCAAAGGAATACCATTCGGGTTGGGACAGAAACACCGACCCCAGTAAAAAAGGGGAGCAAGCGCGTTTCCTTATTTTTAGGTTAGGAAAAGAACTCTTTGGCACACCTTTGCTTGAAGTGAGGGAGGTTGTCGAGGCCCAGCGCTCGAGGCCCATTCCAAATACGGCAGAATACTTTTTAGGGGTCATTAATCTTCGAGGTCAGCTTGTCAACGTTGTCGATCTCAGAAGTCGATTGGGGCTTACTCCAGAACGAACGCGCTTTAACGCTTTGTTGGTTGTGGATGCAAAAGATTGTCTCATTGGCGGACTTGTCGATCGCGTAGATGCCGTTATCAAAATTACGCAAGAAGACATCGACCCTACAGAAAGACTTTTTGCGAGTATTCCTTCCGAGTATCTTTCTGGCATCGCACGACTGAATGAGCAGATCGTTCCGCTTTTGAATCTTCGAAAAATTTTGCTTGAAACCGATTTTGTCAAAATGTCTTCTCAAAGTGGCGAGGGACTGCGCGTGGAGTCTGCTCAAACGAGTTATGAACACGATTGATTGTCAGGAGAGAATCATGTTCCGAAATCAGTCCTTTTCGCGTAAAGTGTTATTCATTTCTTTATCGTACACGATCTCATTAGGGGTCTTATTGGTCTTCCTCGTGCAAGGAATGTCCGATAAACTGAGTTTTACTCAGATGGAAAGAAATGGAAACGAGTATCAGCGTCAGCTGCAAATGGTTCGCGACAGCATGTTAAAGCACGGCATGCTCAGTGGACTTATTTTACGCGGCGATACAAGGAAACAAGAAGAGCGCGATCGCGTGGCGCAAGATGTCGAAAATGCACTCAAAGGTCTCAAACAAGTCGATGAGAAACTTGGGAAAGTCTTACAGTTTACCGCCGAGAGCTTAGCGAAGCGCAACCGTGAAAACAGAAATGTGGCTACCCTCAAACGTGATTGGGATGGACTGCGAGGAGAGATTGCGTCGCTTCCTTTGGCCCCTGTATTAGAGAAACATACCAAGTTGCTGAATCATATTAAAATCATGGAAACCCATGCCGGAGACCAATCAAATCTCATTCTTTATCCCGATTTGGACAGCTTTATGTGATGGATCTCACGCTACTTGCTCTCCCTCAAGCTCAAGAACGCGTCAATGAAATTCTATTTACGTTGATGAAGATGAGTACCGACGAAAAAGTGCGCGCCGAAGAGAAGACAACGCTTAAGATTCTCACCAATAAACTGCGAACGGTCGATCTCGATCGTGTCATTGCAAGTGCAAACACCGCGCTTAATGAGGACGAAAATTTCTTCGGAGTGAGTCAGTCCCTTCAAAGTAACTTCACGCAGCCTCTCAATGAGGTTTCAACTTTTCTCACACGCTTTGCAACGCTTACCGACAGTATTGCCGATGGTGAAGCTGCAACTGACGACGTCGTCGCAATTGCAGAAGCCGCGTCGCAAGCACAAAGTGGGCTCATTAAATTCTGGCATGTGGGTTCAAAGGAACTCGATGAATTGCTCAGTGCCCGTGTCGCCCATCAAGAACGAAATTTCATCCTTGCTGTTTCGTTATCGCTGTTGTGCATTGTGGGATCGGGCATTCTTTCGGTTTTCATCACCCGTCGTTTGACTGCGCCTTTTATCGTTGCAGTCACCCGTCTTAAGAAAGAAGCGACGACAACGAAACTCGCCAGTCATAATCTTTCCCATGCAGCGCAAGGACTTTCGGTTTCGAGTGTCCAACAGTCGGAAGCTATTCATGAGACCGTAGCGGCAAGTGCACAGATGTCGAGCATGGTTTCTCAGACGGCGCATCATGCCAACGAGGCCAGCCGCAATGCTGCCGAAGTTTCACTCATGACAAAAGAAGGAGGTAACATCATGCGGCAGATGGTAGACTCCATGGAAACCATTCAGCATGCAACCTCGCAACTCGTAGACGTGCAAAAAATTATCGATGAAATTTCTGCAAAGACAGATATTATCAACGACATTGTTTTCAAAACTCAGCTCCTTTCATTTAATGCTTCCATTGAGGCGGCGAGGGCAGGGCAACATGGGCTTGGTTTTGCTGTCGTTGCAGAAGAAGTCGGAAACCTCGCTCAACTGAGCGGAAACGCTGCGACAGAAATTGAAGTGTTGCTGCAAAATAGCCGGCGAAAAGTTTCAGATATTGTGGAACAGATGCATGTGCGGGTGAAGGATGGAAACATCGTCAGCACCGAGGCACTTGAAAAATTCAATGAAATTGCGGCCCGAATTTCAACAATTTCCGAGCAGGCCGAAAACATTCGGCAGGCAACAAACGAGCAAGAAAAAGGCATTCGCCAGACATCTAAGGCGATGGAGCAAATGAACAAGATGCTTGAGCAGAATGCACATGTTGCTAAGAAAACCGCTCATTCGTCGGATGATTTAAAAGCACAAAGTCAGAAGCTCGATAAAATTGCAATGGCTTTAAACCTCCTGTTGCAGGGCCGTAGAAACAGTGAAGAAAGAAAATTGAACCTGGATGATCTTCTGCCCGATAGCTCAAAAGAGCAAAATTCGACGCGGATGCGCACAGAGAGCATTGAGGGATCTGCACACCACGGCGATGAAGGCAGGCGTCGCGATTCCGAACACTCCATGTCTCCGGAAACACTTTTAAATGAGCTTGAGCGCAAGGCCACGGCACTGCACGGGGATGAATCTAAAGGTTGGGAGAGCGAAGAAAACGAACTTTCGGCAGATGATTCTTCCTTTAGAAAAGTAGCTTGAAGCATGGCTTTTGAAAAAAAAGAAATTGAACTTGTTTACGAAATGGCGCGGAGGCTCATTGGAAGCTCCCAGAATGAGGAATTGCGCCATGACGTACTCGTTGCCAATGTCGAGCGGCGCGTTCAAGCTTTAAAGATGAAATCGTTAATGGACTACCTGAAGTTTGTGATTCACAATCGTCAGGAATTGGCTCAACTGGTCTCCGGACTCACGATTCATACGACAAGCTGGTTTAGAGAAATTCCGCACTTCACAGCGTTTAAGGAATGGATCAATACCTCCACTCCAACAACGCGAAAAAAAACATTTCGCGTGCTTTCAGCGGGCTGCTCTTCTGGTCAGGAACTCTATTCCTTTGGTTTAATGCTTGAAGCTCACCGCATGAGTCATCCCGACTTTCGATATGAACTTGTGGGGTTTGACATCGACCCTGTTTCTTTAGAGCGTGCACGCAAGGCCATCTATCCCATGCAGCAGCTTGAAGAAATTCCTGCAGAGTTTCAAACTTTTCTGATGAAAGGTACTGAAAAAAGCAAAGGATTTTTTACCCTCGACCGAAATATTCGAACCTCCAGTCAATTCTATCAAACAAGTCTCTTGAAATTTAAAGAAACAGAGCGAAATTTCGACCTCGTGGTGTGCCGAAATGTGCTTATTTATTTTTCACGCGAAGATGTTGAGCAGATTGTTCAAAAATTGAGCCGCGCCATCAGTGATGAAGGAAGACTTTATTTAGGGCACAATGAGAATGTTCCCGCAAAGAAGATCGGTTTGAAAGCATTGGGAGGCTCTATTTATGCCCGCGATGCCGATGCCATGCGCGCAAATGAAAGCGATGTGGCGCGAGCTAATGCCTCGCTGTCGGTTAAAACCGATGCACATTCGGTTCATCCTGCAAGGCCACAGCTCATCGTGCTGGGCGCAAGTACGGGTGGAACTCAGGCACTCACAGAGCTGTTACGAGAATTGCCCGCACAGATGCCACCTATTTGTGTGGTTCAGCACATCACTCCTGGATTTGCCCGAACTTTTGCAGAAAGGCTTGAACATGTCAGTGGACTTAAGGTACCAAAGCCTGAGTCGGGAATGGCATTAAAAGAAGGGCATATTTACATAGCTCAAGGAGACTATCACATTTTGGTTGAAAAACGTGCGGGTTCGCTGAGGTTGGCGACGATGGATTCCGAACCCGTGAATCGGCATAGGCCCAGTGTGGATGTCCTTTTTGAATCCGTTGCGAAATCCCAGGTGCAAGGCGTCATGGGGATTCTTTTAACGGGAATGGGGAAAGATGGGGCGCAAGGACTCTTAAAGCTGAGAAGCAATGGTGCCTTTACCATGGCACAAGATCAACACTCGAGTGTCGTGTTTGGCATGCCAAAAGAAGCGATTCAGTTAGGTGGTGCAGTGTTCGTTGGAAATCTCAAAGATTTGAGAAAAGTTCTCATTGCATCCATTGGAGTGCCGATGGATGCCAAGGCATGTTAACGATGCAGTGCAGGTTTTTTTCACGCATCCTATGAAATAACTAAACAGAATTGAATGCGTGCAGAATCACTTTAAGCGGCTTCCGAGCGTTTTTTCAAAACTTCGCGGACGGTTTTAGTGAGGAGTTGCACGGTAAAGGGCTTTTCCACCCACCCATCGAGATCAAACTGTGCACACCATTCTTTTTTCTCGGTGTCACCTTCAGACGTACACATCAAAAATGCGGTTTTTGTGTCAGACTTGCGCACGGTTTCCAAGAATTCGAGCCCTGAAAGTCCAGGCATGTTCCAGTCTGAGATGATGAGCCAAGGATTTGTTTCCTGCCAGTATTTAATAGCTTGTGTTGCCTGTGTCGCCTCAACGACTTCAAATCCCATATCTACAAGGGTCACACGCACAAGACGTCGAATAACTGCCATGTCATCGACAATAAGGACTTTGCGATTTTTGAGCGAGAACCCTAATTTTCCAGCAGGATTTCCAACGTAGGATGTGGGTTTCACAAGGGGGACCGCTTTTTTTGCTTTCTCAAGAAGGGCTGTAATGTTTTCCTGTAGTTTTTCCTTTTGAAAAGGCTTGACGACCCATCCCGAGACTCCCAGGGTCAAAGCCGCCTTCAATTTCTCCTTGTCGGCTTCAGAGGTTAGCATCAAAAAAGGAAGCGATGGCTGGACTTTATGCATGCTACGTAACAAGTCGAGACCCGACATGCCGGGCATATTGCAGTCGGATACCACGAGATCAAATTTATGGGACTTAAAAAGTAACAAAGCATGAGGAACATCAGGTGCTTCTAGCACTTCATGGCCCAATTCATTCAAGCAGATTTTAACGGCTGCTCGAATTGTCTTGACATCATCAACAACCAAGATCTTTGCCATAAGCGCGTTCCTCTCAAGTGACCCAAAGAAGTTGTTCCTTTGTTTTGTCGGCCCGCCGTTCCGATCATTGAACTTTTTGTTTCACTCCAGCTTGTGCATGTCGGAATTCCTTGAGAAAAGAAGAAGATCATTTTTAAGAAAGGAATACCTCACACTCCATGTCACTCGACCTCTCTCCTCTCTGGATATCGTTGCAAACTTCTCTTGTGGCTACAGTTGTGACATTTGGGCTAGGAGTTTTTGCGGCTTGGGCAATGTTACCCCGTCGCAGACATGCAGGAATTCTAGAGGGCCTCTTTTTGGCTCCATTGGTCTTGCCTCCCACAGTCTTAGGCTTTTTACTCCTTCTTTTGTTGGGTAAACAAAGTCCGGTGGGAACTTATTGGGAAAAGATCTTTGGCCATTCTTTGGTTTTTACATGGTCTGCCACGGTGGTTTCTGCAACTCTTGTTGCATTTCCTCTCATGTACATGACGGCACGCGGTGCCTTTCGTCAAGTCGACGTTACTCTTCTCAATGCGGCACGAACTCTGGGCGCATCAGAATTCAAGGTTTTCTGGAAATTTTTGTTACCTTTGTCTTGGCCTGGAATTGCTGCGGGCACCGTGTTGAGTTTTGCACGGGCGCTCGGAGAATTTGGGGCAACGCTCGTCCTTGCAGGAAACTTGCCTGGAGTCACTCAAACCATTCCCATCGCCATTTATTTCGATGTGGAGGCTGGAGATTACTCGAGTGCGGCGCTGTGGTCGGCAATTGTGATGTTTATCTCTATTGTGCTTCTTATTTTAGTGAATCGCCTTACAGAATATGAGAATAATTCCGAAAAAGTATGGGGTATTATCAGTTCAAAGGCGCATAAAAACAAGAAAAATAACGTAACAAATGAACCCTTGCCTCGATTTGAGGAAACAACAATTGACATTCAAAAATCGAATTCAAAGTTCAGTCTGGGGGTTGCATTTTGTGTGTCGAACAAAATTATTGCAGTCTGTGGAGAGTCCGGAGCGGGAAAAAGTATGCTTCTGCGCTGCATTGCGGGTCTCGAAACGCCTGAACAAGGAATCATTCGAGTTTGTGGTCGCACACTTTTTGACTCCCAATTAAGTCTGAATATACCTGCAAGAGAACGCAATGTGGGCGTCGTTTTTCAGAACTACGCTCTTTTTCCGCATCTCACGGTCTTTGAGAATATTGCTTTTGGCTTGAAGGATAAGGTGGGCACTGCCCGCAAATCAAAGGTTGATGAAGTCATCCGCCTGCTTCGACTTCAAGATCTTGCCCAGCAATTGCCTTCCAAACTTTCGGGGGGGCAACAACAGCGTGTCGCTTTGGCGCGCGCTCTCGTTCGAGAACCCGATGTGCTTCTCCTCGATGAGCCTTTTTCTGCTTTGGATGCTCATCTCAGAGTGGAGTTGGAAGAGGAATTGCAGAGGGTCTTGGCCACATTCAAAGGAATTACTCTCATTGTTTCTCACAATGTGGAAGAATTATTACGCCTCAGCAACTACGCGCTCTTTTTATCGCATGGAAGATTGCTTGCAGAAGGGGCATCTCAGCAGATTTTTTCCCATCCTCGGTGGGTTGAAATCGCGCGGATGTCGGGGTGTCGAAATATTTCCCGTGCCGAGAAACAGCAAAGTAAACAATTGCGCGCCCTCGACTGGGATGGAATCACTTTACAATCCTCTGAAGGTGCAGAAAATGGCGATTTTTCAGCAGTCGGTTTTTGGCCCCGAGACATTTTATTGCTGATGGAAAAACGAGGGGATTCTTGTTACCGCTGCCAGATATTAAATGTCCGAGAGTCACTCTTCAGTGTCCAGGTGCAGGTAAAGCTTGCTCACGATTCAGACCCCGTTGAAGGGCGTGAACTCTATATTTGGAGCATTTGCATGTCTGTTCACGAATGGCATTTAAAAGCGCTTCCCAAGGATTTTGTCTATATGAAGCTCTTTCCCGAGAAGTTACTTTATTTTTTGAAGTAACCCAAAATCCAAAAATTGATGCTCTGATGGACAAAGGCGACAACATTCCATGGCCTGAAAAACGAGAAGAAAGGCCCGCTTTAAATATCCCTCCAGGGGCCATGGCTTCGATAGGGTGTCATTTTTTCAGCGGTGATGTTTCCAAATTTTGCCCATGCGCATTTTGAGCCTTGAAGGAATTTCTCAGAGGCTTCCCATGACCGTTGGCAGGGGAAGCTCGAGGGACGATCCTTCCCCGAGCTTGCTCTGGGCACGGCAGCAGTGTGTGGGGCTGCAAATGCCTCACCTCATGGCAGAGTTATTATCCCTTCAACTTTTAAAAAGGGAACAAGACTATCCAAATTTATTAAATGTTCGAGTTTCGCTTTTCATTACTTCCGTATCTATCTACTTAATGCGGTACTTCATGTCATGTCTTTACTTCGCATCCCCTGATTTAATTTCAGAGTGCCAAAAGCACATCGACGTGATTCCTTGGAAAGACCACACAGGCGATGATACAGTCTAAAGGTGATGGTAAGGCAGGCTTTAGATTTCATTATCCTGAAGCTTGTTTTGAACTGAAAACAGTTGGAATGAAATTTTGAGGAGTCAGATGGCCGTTCATTTGCAGGACTTCGAAAAGTCCGTTGCGGGCGGTGAGTTTCCAAAGGAAACATGCATGAAAACACGTGGAAGCCTTGTCATTCAGGTAAAACTCAACACTCTTCCTAAGAGTGTCGCAAGTCTGGAAGGGGGGCTCGTACAGTTTGTTGTTCATACCCGTGACGCACAGATTGCTGTTTATCTTCACGCGGAAGAGTTCGATCGCATCCGAGAGGCGAGCGAAAAATTTCCAGCGTGGGTCGCGAAAATCCATGGGAAGCCCACGAATTTGAGCGAATATGGATTTCGCCTTGTGGAAACAAGTGTGAGTATCTTTGAAAAGGCGGAGCCCAGCGAAAGCGAAAAGGCAATACGCGCGGCAGAAGCACTGGAGTCTCGCTCCGTGCCTGTCAAACTGAAAGCCTTGTTGCGCATCCAGGAACGTATTCAAGTTCAGGAAATCATGTCAAATGGCGATCGTGAGATTGTCTTTGAATGTGGTGACTGCCTTGTCACAGTCTGGATGGCAGAAAAGAATTTTGAGCGCTTGGAGCGACAAGCACGCAAAACGCCTATTTCTGATGCAACTATTGAAGGTGTTCCAGGCCCCTTGAGTGAAAAAGGTTTTCCACTTTTCGAGTCGCGGTTACAGATCTCAGACCGCGGAAAGTAACATCCCTTGCAGGGTGCTCTTTAGGAAACTTGTTTATGGGATTCTCGCTCATCGGTGGATGTCAAAATGTGAGGAAGCCAGCGCTTGAGAACTTCTTGAAGCGCTTTGCGACTTGCAGGTTTGGCGATATAGTCGTTCATTCCAAGGGCTAAACACCTCTCAGCTTCGCCTTTTATCGCATTTGCTGTCAGCGCAATGATAGGGATCGATCGAATGTGAAGTTGGGAATGGTTGCGAATCCTGCGAGTCGTTTCATACCCATCCATCTGAGGCATGTGACAGTCCATTAAAATGACGTCGAAAGACTTATTTTCGAGGATGGCGAGAGCTTGCACGCCATTGTCCGCAATGGTGACAGCAAAACTCATTTTTTCAAGGATCTTTTGCGCCACTTTTTGATTGATAATATTATCTTCTACCAACAGAATACGAATTGAATGCTCGCGAATAACAGGAATGTCAGGTGCATGAGATACCGTAACAGCTGGTGCAGATGCATCTCCCATTTCTAGAGAAAGTCTGAACCAAAACTTCGATCCTTCGCCCTCCTTGCTCTCAAATCCAACGGTGCCCCCCATCTGTTCGATAAGGCCTTTACAGATCGAAAGCCCGAGTCCAGAGCCACCGTATTTGCGCGTTGTGGAGTTGTCAGCCTGAGAAAACTTTTGAAAAATTTGATCTGCAGCCTCATTGGGAATTCCTGCGCCTGTGTCTGTGACTTCAATGCGCACATTGGATTCACGTGATGACTTTTGTTCACAAAAAACGGCGACTGAAACGCTCCCGTGGTCTGTGAACTTAATTGCATTGCTGATTAAATTCATCAAAACCTGCTTGAGGCGAAACGGATCGCCAATAAAAACAGTGTGCAAATTTTCGGGGATCTCGTGAATAAAAGAAATCTCTTTCGCTTTTGCCAAGGGATAATGCTGATTGCAAGCCTGAAAAACGATATCATAAAGCGAAAATTCAATTTTTTCAAAACTGATTTTGCCAGCCTCTATTTTTGAAAAATCCAGGATATCGTCGATTAAACGGAGCAGAGAATCAATAGAATCCTTCATGATCTGCATGAACTCTCGCTGCTCGCTGCCGAGTGGAGTGTCGAGCAGTAAACTATTAAGGCCCACAATGGCATTCATTGGAGTCCGGATTTCATGACTCATATTCGCCAAAAATTCAGATTTCGCATGCATTGAAGCCAGAGCGGCTTCCCTGGCTTCGATGAGTTCGTGTAGGTAAATTTCTTGTTGTTCCTTTAAAAATTTCTGCTCTGTGACGTCTTGCATCACCAGGACGGCTCCCATCTTGTTTCCATAGGCATCCCAAAGAGATTTGCCATTAGCGACAAGGGTCTTTCTATTTCCATTGGGCGGGGCGATGATCATTTCCACATTTCGAACGGATTCACCTTGCAGTGCACGAAAAAGAGGATTGTCTTCGTGCCTCATAAGCGTTTTCCCATCGGGAAGATAAAGATAGTAAAACTCACCCCATTTTTGAGGAGCGACAGGGACTTCCTGAAATCCAACCATTTCCCTCGTAGAACGATTGAAGAGTGTGAGGATCCCGTCGGCATCACATGCCGCAATTCCATCCGACAAATTTTCTAGAACCGCAGAAATAAACTCTTCTTGCTTGTGCTTTGCAGCTTCAAAGCTATGTTGCCTGGCGATGGAATTTTCTAATTCATGCATTTTATTTTGTATTAAATTAAAATACGGCTTGACGATTAAAATAAAGATTAAAGAAGTATGAAAAAGTGCGCTTGCTATCACGATATTAAATATAAATAAGAATTCAGACTTTTCTGAAAAGAAATGCACAAATATTGCGATGCAAAAAGAAGAGGCCAATATCAAGGTGACAAGCCGAAGGCGGAAGGATTTTTCGAAAGGAGGTCCGAGCATTTTCGGCAACGCTTTTTCGGTCTCATCCATTGCCTAGTCCCTTTCGAAAAGCGTCTTTAATGCAGACATCGATGACTGCTCATCCCTCTGCTTCTCAGTGTTTCGGCAGGCCTCTTTAATTCTCAAACTGCGTTTAGAGAGTTGAAGAATTGAGAGTCAAGACGAGGCCCTGCATTTTTTGCCCTGCATTTCAATCGAATTCTATTTGAACTGCAACGAGGTCGCGGTCGAGGCGTTTTGGATTTTCAACACCTATAGGGTGAAATTTTGTGAAGTACAGCGTAGAAGACCTTCCAGTCACTTCAAAATTTCGGCCCGTGTCATTAGAGTCGATCAGTGAAGGATAGGCATATTCGACGCGATTGCCATCTGTTGCTGCAGTTCCCCAAGGCAAAGGTGCACGTAAAAGGAGTCGTCTTTGAGTCCAGTTGATTAAATCATCAGAGACGGAGTAGTAAAATCCAAACTGATCATCTTTTTCAGATGTAGGGTGCATTTGCATGCTCACAAGCAGAAATTTCCCAAAATGTTTATTGTAAGTGAGGCTGTGACTCATTTGGCCAATTTCCTGTGGAGAAACTGCTGTGCAATGAGATCCACCTGGATAGAAATTTGCGTTATATCCCTTGCCATCCCAGGCTCTCCAGCTTGACGGCTTAGAAAGATCTGCTGTACGCATGACGCAGGTTCCCTGATCATTTTGATCCTTCGAAACCTTGCGGAACATCGCATAAAAGAGTCCATCCTTGGCATTACGGACGATATTTGAAGGCTCCATATATCCTGCCGGTCCAATTCCAGCTGCGTATTCATATGTAGGTCGTGCAACAATATGGTTAGGGGTATCATTTACGGCAAATGTTTTGCCACCATCATGAGAAAACGCAGATGTAATTGCATTGTACCAGCATTCGGCGTAGACCCGAGAAGGGCAAGTGCCTGGGAGTACGGCATCATATTCGTGTCCGTGATATTCGTTGTGATTCAACGTATAAACCGATTTTCCGTCGAAGGTGTAAAAAGAAGCGACCCAAGTGAAGTCCTTAAATTCTTTCCAGTTGGAATTTTTAGGCGATTTGTATATGGGCTCGCAGTCGCGCTTAAGGTTCGAAAAATTCGTCCCTGTCATCCTTCTGTTGATTGAGTGAGTGGCTATAAATTGAATGATTCCTTCTGCGTTCCTGAAGGCTCGTGTTGGCAAATCAGGAATATCTTCTTCATCGCACCTTGACGTTGCATAATTAAAAATAACCTTTGAACTTCCAGTGACCTTCACTCCGTCTCCGGCAGAAAATATTCTTTGTTCGTATTGGCCAACTTTGACAAAGTGAAGAATGGCTTCCTGAAAACCGTTTGCTCCAAAGGATTTTTGAAGGTCTGGATTGCCACTAAGGTATGATTTAACATTAAAAAATGGGGATGCCTGCCTGCCTTCGGTGCTGCCTTTCGTGAGCCAGTGCTCAACCGCAGCAAGGTCGGAAAGGCTGCTCAGATCTGCATTAAAATGTCGATATCCCGACACATCAAATGCATTGGAGTGCAAAAGGGTGCGTCCTGCTCTTCGCTCTGAACGAGCGTTTTTCGAAAAATGAATGGCAAGTTCTCGTGCAGACATGCCGACAAGATCCTTGTGCAGAGCCGAATATTCGGTGTGAGAAAAAAACAAAGAAGGTTCGCGGCCCTCTGCAGAGCCTGTGTTTAACCAATGAACTTTGATCTGTTCATCTGAGAGACTTGCAAGATCTTTATGCTTTGATTTGTAAAATTCAAGATTAAAGAGAGCGGGGTTTAACAGCGCATCTTTGTCGCTCACCGAAATATCAGGCACAACTTTTGAAGCTGAAGTCGCAGAGGTATTTTGAATGTCTGAGTTGTCCTTAGACTCTTTTGCGCACGAAAAAACAGACAATGCGGCTAACGTAACAGAGGAAATAGGACCCGATAAAATCGATCTTCTCATGTCCATTTCCTCATGAAATCACAATTGTGAAATGCCGACTCTGAAGGCATAAAACAAAGTATGCAATATTTCTCTGTCCTCCTTAAATAGGAAGGCGATAACATCGTTTTCGGCAGATGTGTTCAAAAACATGAGAAATTTGTGTTCGGAATCGGAATGTATCCAATAACCTTGTGTTGTTTACTTGAAGTATGAAAAGATAGAGTTCACGGTTCAATGCTCGGGCAAATCTGCAGCCGCTGTTTATGGACATGAACCTGACTTCAAGATGACTTTTCCGGAGGGATTTTTTATGAACAGACTGATTTCCAAAGGTATTGTTTTCAGCATGGCGTCGATACTCGGCGGCGTTGATTCAGTCCAGGCAGCTGAATTTCAGATCAGTACGCCTGATTCGCTCTTTGCCATTGTGACGCTTAAAGCAGGAGTTGCTTCGGCATTTGCGCACAATCACCTCGTGGTGGCAGAAAATTTTTCAGAAAAAATCTCTTTTGATGAAAAAGACCTGTCATCTGGGACTTTTGAAATGACAATTCCCGTGAATAAACTTGTGATAGACAAACCTGAGTACCAAAAAAGACATTATCCGTCCGTTAAAGAACTTTCGATTTTAGATGCCCCATTTGTTGAAATCTCAGAGTCCGATCGAACAAAAATAAAAGGGAATATGCTGGAGCCCGGACAACTCGACTCCGAAAGTTATCCTGTTATTACTGCGAAAGTGATGGGTATTCAAAAATCACCAAAGAAAATTGGAAAAGTTGAGTTCGATCATTCAGTGAGTTTTTCACTGACTATTAAAGGTAAAACTGTCGAAAAAACCATCCCTGCCAATATTTCGTATCAAGATGGCATCCTTTCGGTTTCTGTGTTTGGCGAATATAAATTTTCTGAATTTGGCATCAAACCCTATTCTGCCATGCTAGGAGCCGTAAAAAATAAGGACTCATTTTTTCTGGTAAGCCAATTTAAGGCTAAAAAGAAGTAATTTGTTACGCAATTTTATGGAGAATACCTGAAATTTCTCGATTCATTGTGGCGGTCGCTTCAATCTGCAAAAAATCTCGAACGCGAGAAAGTTCTTGCGAGACAAGTAACATTGATTCTAAAGAATTCTGAAGATGCCCTCTCCGGCGTTCAAGCAATGCCCCAATTTCAGCAAAAATCCGTTCTTGTTCCTGAGGAGGGAGCTCATAAGCTTCATGGAATTTCTTATCGATACTCTCAAGAATGTTTTGAAGGACAAGCAGCGGAGAATTCAAACGATCCGAAATTTGAGATGCAAGCGACACGTTTTGAAGTAAGTTTCTGCGCTCAGTTTCTTCAACACGAAGGCTTGTCAGTGATGCACCAAGTGAAGAACACACGGCTTCCAGAAATGTCATGTCTTCTTTTGAAAGTAACACTTCGGGAGCGGGAATGATGATAATGGCATGCACCGCGCCTAAATAATGTCCGGGCAGAATAAGGGAGCGTTTGCTATCGAGAACGGGTTGTAGATTGCCCCACAGATCAAGTTCAAAGTCCTGAAATTGCTTCTTCAAAGGAATGTCGGGAAGGGTTTGCATTTTTCCCGAGTGGCAGTCTCGTGAGTATTGTTGAAGTGAAAACTCGTCTCCCGCAGAGGTATGATGATCAGGCGTCCAATCGTGAGATGCAAGGGCAATTCCGAGGGTTCTGACACTCAAATGCAGCGTTTCAACGATGGCTTCGGCTGCCAGTAAGACGGCCTCTTGGCAGTTCCCGACGAGGCCCAGTTCTCGTGTGAGGCGCAGAACTTTTTCGAGCCTTTCATTTGCTAAGCTCATCCCATGCAGGGCGCGGGCAAGAGAAAGGTGAACTTGCAAGCGTCCCACAAGTTCTTCACGCATGACGGGTTTGCCCAAGTAGTCTGTGGCGCCCAACTGGAATCCAGCAAGCAAGACTTCGGGTTCTGAAGGCCCTGCCATCAGCAGGATGGGCATTTCTCGTCCCAAATGTTGGGCTCGCAAGCTTTGACAAAGATCGAAACCCGAAATACGTGGCATGACGATGTCGAGGATTGCCGCATCGGGCCTGAGTCCTTGTGCCAGAAGTGCCCGTGCTTCGGTACCAGAAGAACAAGCAGTGACTTTGTAACCTTCCAGTCGCAACATGCACTCGACCATCGCTAAGTGCATAATGTCATCTTCAACGAGAAGGATATGGGCACGACCGATTTCGGGTTCTAATAATTTAGAGGAAGTTGTGAGTTTCTCAAGGGGTGCAACGGATTCCGAATTCAATAGGATGGAAGAAATATCGGCATGAGGCTCGGAATGAGGAAACACAATCATTTCCGCATTGGGTTTCCATATCGTTGCAGTCGGCTCTTTTTCTGCACTCGGAAGTGTGAAATAGACTTGAGTTCCTTCTCCTTCTTCACTTTCAACTCTCAGATGGCCACCATGCAATTCAACGAGTTTTTTGCTGATGTGAAGTCCTAAACCGGCACCTGCAAGGGCATCTTGGTGTTTTGATTTTTTCTTTTCAGGAGGTTCGAAAATCTCTGAAAGTGTTGATTTTGAGATCCCAACACCTTCGTCGCACACAGAAATTTCAGATTCATTTTTGGAGGGAAAATGCCTCCCCCGTATGATGATAGTTCCTTTATCTGAAAATCGAATGGAGTTTGCGACCAGATTCATGAGAATCTGTTGAATGCGGTGCTCGTCACCATGGACATTAGGGAAGTCGTCGGAAAATTCTTTGATAAGTGAAACATGCTTTTCATGCGCCAGACTTCCCAGAACGGAAAAGGTAACATCGACAACCGACGGCAAATCGACACTTTTACGCGTCAATTCGAGGCTTTTTTCTTTGATGCGGGAAAGGTCTAGAATGTCATCGACAAGGCTTGTCAGCCTTTTCGCGCTTGTTAAGATAAGCTTGAGTTCTCGCGAACCTGACTCCGGGAATCGGCCATGCAAACCATGCAAGAGCGCGTCTGATAAATGAATGATTCCAGTGAGTGGAATGCGCAGCTCTCGTGACGTGCTTGCAAGAAAATCATCTTTAAGTCTTGCGGCCTTTTCATAAGCTTCGATGGCTTTTTGATGGTGTTCAAGGGATTCGAGTTGGGCTTCTTGCTTTGCAGATCTCTCCGCATTTATTTTGTCGCCTACCGCAAATGACAGCAACACTGCCTCACATGCAGAACCGATAAGCATCGCGTTTTCGGTAAAGCCATTTGCAGGAATAAATGAAGCATTTTGTAAAACCCAAATTGCTGCCATGATAAGAAAACTTACAAAAGCGAGCACAAAGTATTTAGCAGTGCGTTCGAATTTCCAAACAGTAATGCCTGGAATAATAACGATAACAGCGCTTAAAATTCCAAGCAAGCTCATGGTAATATGGAAAACTCTATTGGGATAAGCAAAATTTAAAAAGGAAACTGCCAATGCAAAGATTCCGTATATTTTCAATGCATAGGTCATTCGTCTGGAATACCAGCTTAAACTTAGAAACTGATTCGTTACAACGGTGAGCAAATACATCAGAAAACCAGCTGACACCAATGGCACTCGGCTTGCCATCCAGCCCAGGTTTTGAGGAAAGAATCGGTAGTGATAACCTTGGAGTGAAAGCTGAAAAGTCATCATTGAAATGAGGTAAAGGACGTAAGATCCAAATCCAGGGTCTCTGGTCGAAGAATAGAGGAAGATATTATAAAATATGGCGGAAAGCAGCAAGCCATAATAGGCTCCATAAAAATATTCTTCACGAGTCGTACGCTCAAATTGCTTGGAATTGTCACGTAAGAACATTTGAACCTTGAGAGGCGTAATGCTATGTGCACGCACATAAACAGTAAGCTCGGTGTTCGGAGGAACGGTGGTAATATGCATATTACTGCGCAAGTGAACTTTACGAAAAGTACCCACATGATTTGCGCCCATTTTTTTCTGGCTAATCAATTGCCCCTTGATGACTTCATTTAATTCTATTTCCTGAACATGGGGGTATGGTAATTCAATGTTCAGAGATCTTGGGATTGTCAGCGGGTTTTTCAGAGAGAAGCGCAGCCAGAGAGTTTTATCCGTGTATCCGAAGTTAGGATGCTCACAATGACAGGCACTCCATTGAATTTGATTGGAGGAAATGACATCCTGTATCGTTAATTTTTGCTCGGATTCTAAAAAAGTTTCGAGGTGCTTTCCCAAACTCAATTCGAGCTGAGCACTCGAAACGTCGATAGCTTTGCCCACTATGCTGGCTTCGGACTTTTTGCAGAAAAGGAACAGTAAACACATGAGCCCTATGAACGTTAGCCACCACAGGCGTTTGTTGAATTGGGGCCTTGCTTTATATGTGAACTGTACTGATCGTGTCAAGGCCATTGTTTCATGCCTTTCTAACCGCATTTCAGGGCCGGCATTCGTTTCGGAAGACTGCAAAATCTATTGAGCGAATATCATGAGCCAATACACTAACGAGGCACTGCATTAAAGTTCTATATGCAGAATTCCGATAAGACCCTATTGAGTGATGCAACTTGATGAGGTCAGAATTGGATTCCTCGGATGCGCAGTGCTCAGGTGCACTAGGGAGGAATAAATTTGAGAATTCGCAAATTTGCCAGATTTTTGGAATTGATTTTTGTTCTTGGGTGGGTAAGTTTTTTATGTGTTGCCTGCAACATGGAGAAAATGGAACCGGAAACGGAAGTCCTTTCTACTTCGACTTCCCAAGGTCAGCGTGTTGTTGGGGTTTGGATTCCTCATCATCATTACGGTAAAATATTGGCCAATACTTCTTCGATTTCGGCAGTATTGGACGATGCTCAGAATATGGGACTCAATACTGTGTCATCGCTCTTGGAAATCCGACAAAATACAAACAAACGCGCCGGTTCGAAGCGCTGCTTAGAACGTGAACCAGAGTTCGCTGTCCAAATTTTATAGGTAGGAAGATATTGCCGGAAGAGATTC
>JBIIEI010000066.1:0-31705 GCA_044237915.1 Silvanigrellaceae bacterium
CATCCGAAGCTTCATTTCGACGTGCCAAAAACAAGGGATCTGCGTTTCTTCAGCGCTGACTGACCTTTTTGAAGGCAAACTGCCGAATTTCAAACAAACGTCAACCCCCTCCCTCTGAATGGTTACTACGAAGTAAACAAAAACGTGACGCTTACAAACCACATGTACAGCGTGTTTTATGCGGTGGTTAATGAGCAAACATGGAAGGCTTTGGACGATAAAAAGAAGGAAGAATTGAAGAAAATTGTTTGGGATGAACGCCTTAAACAACGTAAAGAAAACGAACACGACAACCAAAGCCGTATCGCCGATTTGAAGAAAATGAAAGACATGAAAGTTTACACGCCCACAGCGGATGAGCTTGCAAAGTTTAAGACTGCGACAGCGACTGTCTATGAAGAGTTTAAGTCTCGTTACTCGAACGATGTTCAAAAGATGGTAACCGAGTTCAGAAGCAAGTGATGAAATTTCTCGTAGAGTGAGTTAATTTCCGCGCCGTTTCGTATCAAGGTGGTTTATGTTGAAATGGCTTGCTCGTTCCATCGTCAATAAAATGCTTGCAATCAGTATGGCAGGCTTGCTTGTTGCGACATTTCTCAATTTATTACTCTTGCTCGGCCCCCTGCGCAGTGTCATCAACAATTTCTTGAAAACGAATGATACATCGGTCGCCGAACTTCAACAGTTTCGAGAGTCATTTGCGGATATTCAAAAAGAAGTTGAATCGACAGTCGACAAAGTCGCAAGCGAAAATTCCCAAGTATTGCTTGCAGACGTAAAAAAGAATTTAAACACTCACCTCGAAATTTATGCAAAGCAAGCCCATGAA
Organism: Silvanigrellaceae bacterium; assembly: GCA_044237915.1. Classification (GTDB taxonomy): domain Bacteria; phylum Bdellovibrionota_B; class Oligoflexia; order Silvanigrellales; family Silvanigrellaceae; genus JBIIEI01. The sequence continues at coordinate 830 of JBIIEI010000066.1, forward strand.
GCGCTGGATCAATTGACGGGTTATCTTTTGGAAGAACAAGCCAAGGGTCTCATGGTCAGTACGGATATTTCGCGCATCTTTTTGCGCACCTATATGGGCGAAATTGAGTTCTCTGAAACAGAAGATGGAAAAGTTCGAATCAATCAACAGACGCAAATTTTTAAGAATTCCGGAAAAGAATTCGATGAATTTTCCGGAATTCGTGAAGTTGAACGGAATGGATCTGTGCTCCTCGAAGGAGTAAAGCAGATCCCTGCCCACAATGCGACAATCGTTCTGCAGATGGATGTTTCAAAAATAATGTCCATCATCGAAGAAAAAAAGAAAAATTTAATGGGACGCATGTCTTCTGTTTTGAATGCAGGAACATCATCATTATCGGAAAAACTCGCCAAATTTTCGAAACAATCGGCTGTAAACGGCGCCAAAGTTGAAAGCAGTACCACAACCACAGTGGCTGTTATTGCGGCTTTGAATTCTGTGTTGTTGGCTGTGGGCGCCATTCTTGCCTTAAGATATTCCAGGCAAATTGTGCGACCATTGCTTGACCTTGTCTATGCCGCAGGCGAACTTGCAAACGGAAACTTTCAGGTCCCCATTACGGCCACAACCGAGGATGAGGTTGCTACTTTAGCGCACTGTTTTTCGCGCATGACAGAGTCACTCAAAGAGAGTTACCTTAATCAACAAAAATTAAATTCGTTTACCCGGCGTGTCTCGGGTGAAGAAAAAGAAGGCGACGTTTTAAAACAGCTCTTCGATGCATTTCACGATATTTTGGGCTTTGAAGACATTGCAGTCATCGATTATACGAAGGGTGAACGAGCAGCAGGATTGGCCGCTGCCCAGGTGCTGTTTCGGGGAGAAGATCACTCCATTCACCTCATGTCCGTAGGTGGCCCAGAAACCTCTCCCACTTGGACTCACTTCACCTCCCAGATTTCAGGCACCCTCGAAAAGGCCTTCGAAACGCAGGGACTGTTTAGGCAGCCTTTGCAGCAGGAAGATTCGTGTATTCAATTGGGTGTCATGGTGGCTCGAGACGGAGAAAAGGCCACATTTGCGGTGCTTGCCTTTAGTCGCGATGGGAAGCCCTGGAACCAGTTTGTGGCAAACCTGTTTGAAAATATCACGATTTCGACGGCGATGTCTTTGCAGCGCATCTCGAACACGGCACTCAATAAAGAAGTCAACCTTGCCCAAGAAGTGCAGGGACTCCTCATGCACCGTCCGAATATTTCGGGTCGATGTGAGGTCGACATCGTGTTTCAACAGGCTTCCAGAGGCGGCGGAGATTGGTTCTACTATGATGAAGTAGGCGCAAATCTCATCTTTATCATTGCAGATGTGACTGGCCACGGCGTTCCTGCGGCTCTATTAACTTCATTTGGGCGTGGATGTGTTTCTGCCATGACGGCCTTTTTTAAAGCAGATGCCGATTTTTCAACGCGCATGGATCCTTCGCGTTACCTTGCCTACCTTGATGCCATTGTTTACAGTTCGACCAAAGGCAAAATTGGGATGACTGCTTTTGCACTGGTTCTTAATCTTGAAAATGGTTCCATGCAGATTTCAAATGGGGGACACAATTTCCCCTATATTCTGAGTAAAAAGTGCTTTCAGCCAAAACCTGTTTCGGGCGAAAAACTTGAAACTTCGTTGACTGCGGTGAAAAAAGCAGACCAACATGTGAAGCCCATCGTCTTGAGTGGAAACCGCCTTGGATACCTTCCAGACTCAAAGTATAAGACCAAAGCATACCAGCTCTCACCCGGAGATCGCTTGTTTCTTTACACCGATGGCCTGATTGAAAATATCAATGATCATGGTGTGGAGTTTGGAGAAAGGCGTCTTAAAGATATTCTGGAAAAAGAACGCACAGGGCCTGCTCTTAAACTTTTAAAGACTTTGGAATCTGAACATTTAAAGCATGTGGGAAGCGTTGGACTTTACGACGATGTGATGATGGCCTGCATTCAGTTACCCGACGAATTTCCTGCAAGCGTGCCGCTTGTCGATCCCGCTCCTTCCGACAAACCCGCAGCCTGATTTTTAAACGAAAAGCCGCTCGCGTGCCCTTTGATATTCGCTGATGAGCCTTTCAACTAAAATTTGGCAACTTGGTATGTCTTGGATTGTCGAAACAACCTGACCGATTTCCAATTCACCTTCTTTAAGATCGCCCTCAAGCATGCCCGCTCTTGCACGACCCTTGCCTAAAATTTCTGCAAGTTCTTCTGCAGTGGCACAGCGCTCTTCGGCGGCACCTACTTTTTGCGAAAAATCGTTTTCGAGGAGTCTCACGGGAACCAGTTTTTTGAGGCGCAAAAAAGTGGAATTATTTTTTGCTTGAATCATCGCATCTTTGAAATTTTTGTGCGCAGAACTTTCGGCCGTTGCTGCAAACAGCGTTCCTATTTGCACGCCCTCGGCGCCCAAGGCGAATGCGGCTGCAAGGGCTGATCCAGAACCAATCCCACCCGCTGCCAAAATGGGAATGGAGAGCTTTCCAAAAGTCTGTTGTAACAGAACGAGGGTGGTTGTTTCGTCGCGGCCATTGTGGCCTCCCGCTTCAAAACCTTCGAGCACCACAGCATCAACCCCGGCGTCTTCGCACTTGCGCGCCAGCTCAGGAGTGCTGGTGACATGGACAACCGTGCACCCTGCTTTTTTAAGCTGGGGAGTGAATGTTTTAGGGGAGCCAGCACTCGTAAAAAAGATCCGCACGCCTTCATCGAGTGCAGTTTGAATCTGCTGATCGGCGTCGCGATAGAGAAGAGGAATGTTGACCCCAAGGGGCTTTGCCGTGAGTGATTTCGCTTTTTGAAGGTGCATGCGCAAAACATCGGGTTTCATGCTCCCGGCGCCCACAATGCCCAAGCATCCCGCATTGGAAGCTGCTGCAGCAAGTTTTCCTCCGCTCACCCAAATCATTCCCGCTTGAATGATGGGATGAGCAATACCAAAAAGCTCGCAAATGCGATTTTTCGGCCAGATCGTGGCTGTATTTTCGGGCATGCTCAGTCCTTTTTGGGAGGGGGAGGTGGAGGCTGCGATTTATTTGGGGGACTTGTTGGTTTGCGGCGAAGGTCGCGGGCTTGAATTTCACTTTGAAAGCGATCTTCAGGGCCATCAAAAAGCGGAGTGGGTGCCGCCTTAACTCCACAGTGAGATAGTTGTGCACCGAGCAGAAGCAGACAAGCGCGCATTGCCCAGGTTCTTTTCGGACGTGAAATTAAAAATCTTTTTGGTGTCATCTTTTTTTTCTTTCAACAAAAGCGTTCACTTTTTGCAAGTGTTCTTCACTGAGCCAGTATTTGTCAAAGAGTTTTTCGTCTTGCGCATCCCTTTCCTGCTCGCTGTAGCGACGCGGAGGAAAGCGGTTTAACAGATCGGTTCGCAACTGAGCATCGCAATTGAGATACGCTGCGCCGATGTTTTGTAAATCTTGCTCTGCAGAAAGGGAAGGGCATTCATGTTGTAAATACGATTTATCAAGAAGTTGGGCGTGTAACATTTCGTTAAAATGGATGCTTTGCGCACACGCAAAAAGAAACGCAATTTTTCGGGTATCCCAGTGCGGAACGATTTCTTGCAATCTTTTCATGCCATGCCAACCGCCCGGAACGCCCCACAGCGTTTGTGCTAAATTCAGTGAAGCCTTTTCGCAAAGTCCCCAGCGAAAATCTGTCGCCAACGCAATTTCGCACCCCCCCCCGTAACAAGCTCCCGCCAATAACGAAACAGTAGGAATCGAAACCGTTCTGAGCATCGAGCAAAAATTTCTCATGCGCTGTGTAAATTTGTGGCCGTCCGATTTCGAAAAACCTGAGATTGCTTTGAGATCGCCCCCACTCACAAAGATTTGTGGCAGTGTCGATTTTAATGCCAGAACCCCGCATTGGGATTCCGCAATAAGTTCTTCAATAAAAGGCAATCCAGTGGTTGACGACGGGGCACACAGGTGGTCGAGAAATTCGGCACTTTCAAGTCCGATGGCATTTCGGGAATCAGGAGCATCAAAGACGAGGAAAAGGACGCGCTCTTTGCGCTCGAGTCGCACTCTTCCTTCAGATGAAGAAAGTAACACGTTGCCCACATTATTAACCATGGCGATCTCTGCTCAATCTGTTCTGTGCTGTTACTTACTCAACAATTTTGCAAGCTCTGCATCCACAGGATCGAGGGCTTTAAGGGCATTTCCAGCAGGGGACGGAGCAGGCAATATTTCGGGAGTTTCTTCTACAGCGGTGACCTTTTTGATGCCCACGGCTGCATCGAAGGAATCGACGTGCTTGGAACCCGCTCCAGCCTTCTTTAATTCCATGTCAAAATCAGATTTGTCGGCACCCGAAAGCTCCGTAGAAAGTTTGGCAACCGCTTTGGCTTTTTGCCGGGCCGAACGTATGGCCTCGAGGTTTTTCGACTGAGAATCCATGGACAGGCCCGAAAGTCTGTCGTTTAATTCTCGGATCTTTTGTCCGCTTACAATGTCTGCAACGGTTTCTGCTTCTTCCTTGCTGAGATCTTCGATCTGTCTTTGCAGTTCCAAAAGGCGCAATTTGTAGCGTTCCAGAGTTTTTTGCTGCTCGTCGATTTCAACCATCAGCTCTTTAATGCGAAGTTCAATGCCTTCATTTTTAGCAGCGAGTTGGCCATAGGCACTGCGGAAGCGCTCGTCTGGAGTCTTTTTAAAGAGTTCGATGGCTCCCGCCATTTTGACTTCGACTTCGTCGGACTCTTTGTTGAGCTTTTTGACCTCATCCATTTTCATTTCACGGATTCGAATCAGCTCTGCGACGGCTTCGCGCATGGTGCTGTAATCTCTTGTCCAGTCTTCTTTAGTTTTTCGAAACTGTGCTTTGATATTTTCGGGACTGCCCGAAATGATTTTATCTGTGGTGCGCTCAATGTTACCTTCTGCAATTCCAAACATCGAACGAAAAAAACGCGACAAGCTGCTGAAAAAACCCATGGGATATCCCCCTTTCATTAGTTGTCGAACTTTAACTGAGTTTGTGAGTGCGGTCCAGAAAGCACAGCGAATGTCCTGGCGACTCGCTCTACGAGTGAATGCTGGGAATCATTCAATTAGGGTGCATACGGCTGCGAAAGGAGTTCCACAACCTGCTCTTCAAAGCTTGGTGGTGTGGTGAGTTTGCGAATTTCTTGTTTCAAAGCTCCCATGGGATTTTCGACCAGTCCCCCCGATTCTGCGCCATTGAGGGTATTTAAAATATCGCCCATGGAGGCATGCGGGCCAAAGCCTTTGATGACGAGAGTTGGATTGTAAAACTCTTGAACTGCTAAAAAGGTTTCGTCGTTTGCACCCGAAACGCTTTCGAAAACAGCGGCATCAGCAGAAGTGCAAGGCAGGAACAATAGAAGTGCGCTCACATTGATGAAGGCAATTCCCTTGAGCCAAGACATAGCAGCCTCCGAAGTCGAGGGGTCTAAACGGGCCAACAGACTTTCCTCTAACTTCATTTTCTATCATCGGACGAAGTGGGTCGAAATTTAGGAAATACCCAAATTTCCTTTAAAATTCCGGAACGAAAAGTGCAAAACGCATCATGCGATTGAGGGCTTCGCTGGGAGAAGTGTGGAAAAGAAAATCGCTTCCCTTGACTTGTCCAAGGCTCGAAAGCGACCCATACGGGGGAATGACAAAACTGATTTGGGCGTCAGATTCGTTCTTTTTGTCTCCTCGTAACAGCCGTTCTGCTGCCTTCAGCACCTCTTCGAGGGGGGCGCAAATAGGGACCGGAAAGGTCACTCCCGAGAGTTTGCACAGTGAAAGTAAAAATTCTTCAAAGCCCTTAGGAGGATTTTTTAAGAATTCAAGGCGCAGAAGTGTTACTATCCCGAGGGCAACTGCAAGTCCATGGGGCAATTTTGCAATAAGACCTTCGCTTGCAAGCCCTTCGAGGACATGGCCCACCGTGTGACCTAAATTCAAGGTTTTGCGGATATTTTTTTCAAAGGGATCATTCATCACAACATGGGTTTTAGAAGTGTAGTTTGAAAAAATAAGGGAGGCAACATCATTGGAGATGAGCAGACCATTGCGGATGCGTTCGAGGAGCGCGCGCTCTTCTTCAAACCGACCAAAAAGCCATGCATGTTTAGCTGCTTCTGCGAGTCCGCACATGATTTCTGTGGATGGGAGGGAAGAAAAATACTCGGGAACAATGGTCAGTGAACGTGCACTCACAAAAAGTCCGAGCTGGTTTTTTCCAGAGGGCTCAAAATTGACTCCCGTTTTTCCGCCCACACTGGCGTCCACTGCACTGAGAAGCGTCGTCGCCAAATAATCCACGGGCAGATCTAACAGACCCGCCACCATGCCTGCCATGTCGAGCGTGATGCCCCCTCCAACCGCAAAGATGGAAGTGCATTGAGCAGGCATTTTTTCGATCATTTCAAACAGTATGGAGAGGTTTTTGTTTGCTTCCGACGCAACTAAATAAAAACTGTTTTCGCCTGTTTCTTCTTGAAGCTCTTTCCATTCGCTCCAATGTTCGGCAAATTCAGAGTCTACAATAAAGTAACAGTTCTTTTTGTCCAGCTCCGTAAATGCGCTTAAAAAGTTTACACGCTTCATGAGCGATAGGGGTGGAATAAGACTCAAAGTGCTTTGTTCTTTTGAGAAATCGATGGATTTTCCATCGCTCGTATTTATTCTTTGCAGGCCCCTTTTAAATATTTTCGCAGCGACAGTGGCAATATCAAGATCAAAGGCCTCCAAATTTACTGTGGGTTCGCTTTGGCGCGTATAACCCTTTGCAAACCATTCTTCGAGGAGGTGAATCAGCATCATTTTTTGTGAGGGTGTGAATTTCACTTTTTAAGTTCCATTATTTTGTTGTAAAGATCTCTTGCATTCAAGTTATATTTTTCTGCAAACTTTTTTGAAAGTTCTTTTGTAGGCAGAGTCACTTCTTCTGCACTGAGTTCTCGTTTATTAAATATGCGCTCCGCAGCTTCATCTAAGCTCATCTGAACGAGAGTTTCTGTCAGGAACTTTTCTTCAAGCATCACCGAAATGACAAATTCTCCCAATTGACCTGAATTTTGCGAAAGTTCCACAATAACATCCTCAACGGCCCCTGCATACTGATGCTCATGAAGCTTCGAAATTTCTTTGTGCACACACACCTGAACGGTGGGAAAAGCATGGGCAATGTTGCGCAGGGTGTCGACAACCCGGTGCGGGCTTTCAAACAAAACGACCACGACAGGCGCAATGTGGATCCATTTTTTGAACTCAGAAAGTTGCCCTGAACGGCTGCGATCTAAAAATCCACAAAAAAGCGACCTTTCCGACCGAAATCCGCACGCTGCAAGCGCACTCGCCAACGCGCTCGGGCCTGGAACGGTGAGGATTCGAACGCCCTGCTTGCGGGCTTCACTCACAAAAAATGATCCGGGGTCGGAAACTCCAGGGGTTCCTGCATCGGTCACGAGGGCTGCTGATTTTCCGGGGCTGTTCAAGAGACGCTGAACAAGGCTATTCGCTTTTTCATTTTCATTGTGTGCATGGAGGCTTTCTAGGGCAGAGCGAATTCCAAAAAGACTGAGTAGTTTTCCAGTGTGCCGTGTGTCTTCACAGGCAATAAAATCCACACTCCCCAGAATTTCTTTTGCCCTTGGAGAAAGATCACCAAGGGTGCCGATGGGCGTGGCAACGATGTAAAGACTTGCGGTCGTCATGGGGGTTTTGCCTCAGTTCACGGTGCCAGAAATAGTTGAGCGCACCCAAAGGCGCTGCAGGTCATTTAAATCAAAAGTTAAAATCTTCAAAGCTCAATTATTGAGTAAAAATACCGATAAGCCGGAGTCGCGGGTTGAGTATGACACCTCGCGATGGACTCGCGCAGGAATTTTGGGGGAGCAGATGCGAAAGAAGCTAAAAATGGAACATTCTCGAATTGCGGGAATTCTTTCGGGTTTTTGCACCCTTGCAGTGCTTGTGCAGTGCAAAAAGAACGGCGTCGAACGCCCTCAGGCGGCAGTGGTTGCAGCTGGGACTGATTTGTACAAAGAAGATGGCTCAAAAGAGCCCCATTGCAAGGCTGCAGGCTTAGATTATGACCCCGCTTCTAAAACTTGTAAGGCTCCTACTTCTGGTAATCCATCGGACGTGGATTTAAAAGGCGGTACAGGAACCCCCGGAAGTGCAAATCCTGATCTTGGAACAACAACGGGGACAGGATTTGGAGGCGGTCAAAATACTTACAATACGGGCGCTTTTGGAGGAATGAATAACAATTCATACTCTTCAGGAGGGTGGCCTTCCTTTGGACCCCCCGCAGGGATGATGAACCCCAGTGGAATGAGCATGGGAACCTACAGTCCCTGGCAAAATAATGTGAACAATGGGTTTCAACAAAATAATGGATTCCAACAAAACAACGGTTTTTTTTCACCTGGAAATTATGATCCCAATGTCGGAGTCAATCAGCCCTCACCAGGAGAGGAACCTGCGGCTGCCCCCGTGCTGGGTCAGGCCCTCGATCCTGTCACTGGCGGGGCCGTGGCAGTTCCAGCCATTGCCGTGGGGCGTGTGACCGCCGATGTGCGTCCAGGCACGTTTCAGCCCGCTGCCGTCGTGCAATTTCCTCCCCAAGCGGGGCGTATCAATAAGATCTCAGCAGGAATTGGGCACACCTGTGCTCTCGATAGCAACGGTGCGGTCTGGTGTTGGGGATTCAATGGAAACGGTCAGCTGGGCGTGGGAGGCAACCTTGGAAGTTCCAATATGCCTGTCAAAGTTCTTCTGCCCGGATCAGACGCCAAACGCCTCGCAATTGCCCGTGCTATTTCGGTGACTTCTGGATCGAATCACTCATGTGCCGTGCTGGATAAACCCGTTGAACATGCCGATCTTGCCACCCGCGCCAATTTTAAAAGTAACGTCGTTTGTTGGGGAGACAACCGTTCGGGTCAACTCGGAGTCGCTGGAATTCTTTCGAGTCCCACTCCCGTTCCTGTCCGGCTCGAAAAAGCGGTTTCAATCGAAGGCGGCGCAGAACACACCTGCGCAGTGGGCAATGGCGGGACCACACTTTTTTGTTGGGGTTCAAACAAGTTTGGACAGCTTGGAATTGGTTTAGGCCCTCAGCAGTTGGCGGGAAGTTCAACTCCCAAGCAGGCTTTTGACGTCAACCAAACAGCAGGAGCGGGTTACGTTATTACGGGTCTCACCGTTGGAACATCGCATTCGTGTTTACTCTTTGCACTCAGAAACCAAGCGCAAAATCCATTGAGTGAGTTGGCTTATTGCTTTGGACGCGACAACACAGGGCAAATTGGGCATAAAGAAAGCGGCTGGCAGCAAGGTAACATCACGCATTTGGCGCGTGTCTTTGCTAAATATGCAAATGCGAGCGCGCCCGATAAATTAATCGATGTTAAATTCACAAAAATTTCGGCAGGTGGAAACCATACTTGCGCACTCACCAACATCTCTAATCAACCGATTTGGTGCTGGGGTTCAAACTATTACGGTCAGCTCGGTGGACGCATGGATTACCTCCCCTTTGCCACGCGTCCGTTGGTGTCCATTGCGGGTAAGCCCTTTCCAAACAGCAATAAAAAGTTAACATACCTTTCGAGCGGGCTCTTTCATATCTGCGCAGCTGGAACAAATTTTGATGGAAAAGACCCGCAAAACAACGGCGATGTGAAGGTGGCTTGCTGGGGCGGAAACGAAAAAGGACAAGTTTTTAACAGCGCTGCCCTTCCAGTGACCCATGAACCCGTGGTTGTTTTGAATGCAGGGCGCGGAGCCCACGTAACACTCGCTTCCGGTGGGGTTCACTCGTGCGCCCTAGTGCAACGCGGATTTGGTGGAAATCGTTACGAAGTTTATTGCTGGGGTTCGAACCGCCAAGGTCAACTTGGACGGAAATGAGAGGGTGCGTGGCTAGCCGAGGACTGCAGAATAAGCTTTAAACTTTCCTCGATTGCACATGGATTTGCATAGTGAACCACACAGAAATTGACTTCACGTTGAAGAATTTCAAAGCGCTCACCAAAAGCTCCACTTAATGTGGCCGTGCCGCCCATCACTTGGCAGGCATGAAAAAGTCGAAACAAAAAGTCATCACATCGGGCTCTGAGTTTCGAGACTTGTTCGCGCTCAAGGGCCGTTTTTGCGGGGAGTGCGAAATTTCGAGATTCCTTGCGGAGTGCGCAGAACTCGTGTGCAAGCGGAAATATTGCGGTTTCAAAATAAAACTCCTGCTTTCCACTCTTGATTTAAGCCATTCAATGTGTGAGGCATACTTGACTCTCTCAAAGCACGACTCATCTAAAAGCAACTGCAAGGAATGGAGGTGGCTCATGGGGAATAATTTCTTTCCTGGAAGTTGAAATGTCATCAAAGATGTCGAAACATCAAGTTGAAAATCTCATGTGTGAACTTCGGACCGGAACCTAGAAAAGGATAGAAGAGTTTGCAAGAGACATTTTTACATCAGTGAACCAACAACGCGTAGAAAATAATCCATCGGCCCCACTTTTCCGGTCTTTAATTCTTCTTCCGAACGTGAGCCGTAAAATCGCGCTGTATTTCCTTCAAGATAGATCTTGTGAGTGCCAATCATTGCTGCGGCTGCAGCGATTTGACTGCAATGGTCTTGAATAAGTGACTGAGTATTCACAGCCACAACCGGATCGGTGAGGCATTTTCCAAGGTTATTGTGGGCCTGATGCTTGTAGTCGAAAATGGCTGTAAGGTCTTTAAATGCTGGAAAGGTTGAAAGAAAAGTTCCATTTGTTACGCCATTTCCCGGAGACAAGAGTCCAGCAGGAAAGTGTTTTCCCCAACCGCGATTGGGAAGCGTGCCCACGGGAGACTTTGGATTGTTGGTAAAAATCTTTCCATTAAAGGCGCCCTGACGATTTACAAGTTCTGGAAGGAGATCCCTTGCCATGTCGTTCGAATGGTCGGTGTTACCCACACCCGCACTCAAGAAAAAAGAGGACTGCGGCTGCATCGCTTTGAGTTCCAAAAACCTCTCTTTAATACTTTTGTAGAAATCTCCTCCAATCTTGAGGTCGTCTCCATCCCTTGAAGAACCCGAAAGGAGCCATGCTTGATCGACATTTGTAATGCTTCCCAGTCTGCATTTATCTGTCCCAAAGCTCCTTTTTACCTTACCGCCACCCAAGCATGGAAGAAGATTTGCTGCAGCCTGGGAATCCTTAAAGTTGGTTTCTATAAGTTCTCGCGTAACGTGGGCATAAATAATTTCTACCTTTTGACTGCACTCAATCTTCAAGAAGTCGGCAAAAAATCCATCGCCGTCGCCCGCAAACCAACCACTTTTAAGATCGAGGATTAAAATGCGATAGGGTTTTTCCCGTGGCGTGCAAGGGTTATTTTGTGTGGGAGGAACGACGGTCACGGGCAATTTTTCAGCATTGACAACAGTGGTGTTGGTATTATTCGGAAGACCTTCACGGCTGGGAGTGAATTTTGAACTCCCTTCGACATTTGCGCTGCTTCCAGGCAAGCCTGGCGCGGGAACAGCGGCCTCAGCTTCTACCTCTGCGTCGGCATCCGCTTCGGCTTTAGAAATGGGTCGCTTGCCTGCCCTCGGTCCCGCAGGCTTTGTCGACGACTTGATAGTAACATCCCGAGAATTTGTAGGTTGGAAGGGTGCTTTGCTACAGGCAAAGAAGATCCCAAGGCATCCAATAAGTCCTATTGAAAACGCCGTCACCTTAAATTTCTGGGAATATTGCATGATCAGATCCTCCAACAGTTCGTATCGGAAATCCGTGGAAAAAATTGAATTGCAATTGGTATCAATGAAAAACGTTGAACTTTTTACACAATGAGCATTTTCTTTGACTTTTAAAAATTCATGGTCGAATTAAAGCACAAAAAAGTCGATCAAAAAGCAAGCAACATCTTCTTCGGGGCTTTCTGTCACAATGGCTCGTGTTTCTTGAATACAGCGCAGTATGACTTCCCGCAGATTCGCGCAATCCGCTTTGCTCAAGGAATACAGCGCCGAATAGTGAAGATTTTCAGACGGTGGGTTGCGCTGCCTATCGATCGCGACCATGCGCCAGTTCCGGTGGTTGATGCGGCCGTTGCGGCATATCTGTCTGTGCAAGGACCCCGTCCTCAAATCGGTTTTTTACAGCCCGGTTCAAACGCTGTTAATCCGGCAGCTCGCTTGTGTGAAGAAAAATCAGGTGTCATTAAAACCAACGTCCTGACAGTCCGTTTAAGCGGCGAACTGAAAATGGAAAGCTTTCAAACGTGTTTCTTTGCTGATGAATCCGAAATTGGCGCATGGACACTCTGGCATGGCAAAGATCATCCGATGAATGCAAAATTAACAACGATCCTTGAATCTGGAAAGTGAATCCGCACTGGGCGCGCTTAGAAAACGGCACTGCCGGCAGAGTGATTTTTAAGGAAACAACTCCCACCGGAGGAAAAAATCCCCGCCACTTTTCTATCGACCCCACGGGCCAATGGCTTCTTGTTGGTAATGCAACTTCAAATTTTATCGCTGTCTTTTCCATTCATCCCGAAAGTGGAATGTTGAAGCTGTTACCTCCAAAACAAGAGATGAAGAATCCGTTCTTCAGGACCTATTTAAACCTGATTGCTCAGATTGAATGCCTGATTCCTGCTTCACTGGGGCCAGTTTCGTCCTTTTCTTCTTGCGAAGAATAGGACCAGAGCTTTCCCCTCCACAGGCATTAGTGACCGTGGAACTCACGGCATATTTCTTCAAATTAATAGCAGCGTTGATATCACGACATTTGTGAAAAATGCCACAGTTTTTACAAGTCCATTCCCTATCTGAAAGCTTGAGATCTTCGTTTTTAATATCGCAAGCAGAGCAGTTTTTTGAGCTTGGGTAAAAACGAGGAGCAAAGATAATGCGTGCATTCTTTGCCTCAGCTTTATAAGTCATTTGCCTTCTAAATTCACCAAAAGAAGAGTCCATTAAACGTCTTGCGAGATGCTTGTTTTTTGTCATCCCTTTCACGTTTAAATCTTCGAGGCAAATAACCCCAAATTTTGAAGTGAGAGCAGTCGTTATTTTATGAAGAGCGTCACTCCTGATGTTCGAAATGCGAGCATGCAACTTGGCAAGAGACAGTGCAGATTTTTTCCTATTCTTGGAACCCTTCACTTTTTTTGAATGCCTTTTAGAAAGACGTTTAAGTCTTCCTAGCAGCTTTTCAAGAGCATTGGGATTCTGAAATTTTTCTCCATTTGAGAGGGTGGCAAGAGTTGAAATTCCAAGGTCAACTCCGACGGTTTCTGTGTTGGTACTTATTTCCAATTCGCTGTCTGCTTGTGATACTTCAACTGAAATGGATACAAACCATCTATTTGCTGTTTTTGACACTGTGGCCCACAGAATTTTTCCCTTGAACCGCAAAGACTCCCGCATTTTTACCCAACCGAGATGAGGGATTCTAATTTTTTTGTCGGAAACAGAAAAGTGATCATTGGAAAGGGTAAAAGAATCGTGAAATCCTTTTTTCTTGAATTTTGGATAAGCGGCGCGCTTTTCAAAGAAATTTTGATATGCCTTTCCAAGATCTTTGATTGCCATTTGCGGAGCACATTTTGTGACCTCCAGCATCCATGGAAAGGCAGATTTTTTAATTGAGTTTAGCTGCCGCCTTAAAGAGCACTCTGTGGGTTTAAGCCCTAATTCATATTCTTTTTTCCATTCAGCAAGAGCCCAATTGAAAGCAAAACGAGCGATACCTGCTGCTTTGGCGCAATAAGTACGCTGTTGATTATTCAAATCAAGCTCAATCCGATGGGCACGAATCATTTCAGAGCCTCACTCAGAGAATCAAGAAGTCATTTGTTCTTTTTACTTCTTGCACCGTACAAGCGCGCAGAAAAAACAGTGATGATCTCTAAGACATCAGAGGCAAGCTCTTCCTCAAAAGAAGGCTGTTCCCCTTTGTTGATAATGACGACTTCAATGTTTTTTGCTTCACACAGAGCAAAAACGAGCTCTGCGCCAAAGCGTAGAAGTCTGTCTTTATGGGTGAGAACCAACCTGTTTATCTTACTCTCAAGAATAAGAGAGAGAAGCCTTTGTAGGCCCTTTTTATGATAATTCATTCCTGAGCCGAGATCTGAAATAACCTCAAAGGTCCAGCCTTTTGAGGCACAGAAGAGTTCAAGAACTTCGATCTGCCGTTTAAGATCTTCTTTTTGGCCCTGGGAAGACACACGAGCATAAGCAAGAGTTTGAACTCCGACATCATCACATTCCGATGTTTCTAAGGGGACTTCATATCTGCGCTGACCGCCTTCTGTTCTCACCGACTTTGGAGCACGACCCTCTTGTTCCCATCGTCTAAGTGTGGGAATAGAGACTCCAAGAATTTTCGCCATTTCACCTATCGAAACAAATCTGCTTTTCATAATAAGAAATGATAAGGTTTAATTAGGTATTTGTCAAGCAGCTTCTAGCCCCAGTTTGTGCAGGTGGTCGAACTGCCGTGAATGCGCTTCTCATCTTTAAATGTCAATCATTTTGAAGATCTTGAGAAAGGATAAACCTCACCTCAAAAATAAGCCTTTTCTTGGTGTACACCTAATGGTACTCTAAAAGGAGGAGGCCGAAATGCAAAAGACAAATGCAAAGCAGTTGCGAGCAGAGTTGAAAGATTACCTTGATTTAGCTTCGAAAGAGCCTCTTCGGATCCTCAGACGTTCAGGTGAGTCCTATGTTCTGATGAGTGAAGACCTCTATGCCGAGCTACAGAATGAGATTCAATCATTGCAAAAAAGGCTCCTTGGGATGACTGAGGCCCTGACGGGTGAAGTTTCACAGAAGGATCCAAGAGATCGATCTCGATTGGAGCGATTTTCTAAGGCATCGAAATAATGGTGCGGTTTATCTTTGCAAAGACTTATGAAGCTCAACTTAGTCAAGTGGAAGATTTTATATTCTCAAGCAGACAAGAGCTGGGTGACGTTGAGAAATTTCTTGATGAGCATGACGAATTATTGGATTTTCTCAGTCAGAACCCTAAGACACCAGCGGTTCATCCTGTGACAGGAGATCAATCTTGGATATTTGGGACAGGGCGATATCGGGCCTTTTTTCGAGTTATTTTTTCAGATAGCGAAGTTATTATCCACATGATCTCGCTGATAGATAATAGGCAAATGAATGGCCAAATCTATCCTTCACATTTAATGCCTACATATGAAGAAGATTAAGATCATGGAAATAAGATGAATCTCGCATCTGCAAAAGTTTAATGGGAGTGCTCCCAGCTGAGATCTATCGGGGAGTCAGCTCAAAACCTTCGATAGAATTTATAATGACAGGTCTCTTTTGTAAGTGTATCGGTTGCTTTTTCATAGGAGAAGCACATGGATTACAATGATAATGATAGAAACAATCTAAATTCGAGAAAAACCTCCAGTGACAAACAGTTAGAGGTAGGTGCCTTCACAGCAGGTGGCGCAATTGGAGGCGTTGCAACTTGTACTATTTTGGGTAGTGCAGGACTTGCGATTGGTGGCACTGCTGTAAGTATGGGTTTGGTTCCTTTTGCAGTGGTTGGTGGTGTCGTAGGCCTTGCTGCCTATGGTATTAAATCATTTTTTGATGGCGAATGATGCCCAGTTTTATCCAGCGAATTGCGCGCGCCTTCGTCAGGCGTGCAATTAAATCTGCGCGAAACAATGCAAATAAAGAATTGAGGCGTCAGGACTCGACCTGGCGAGGTCGTGAAGTTTTAGTGCGAAATGCGCTAGCAGCAAAGCTTCCTGGTGCGCAGATGGAAGTTTCGCTACCACGTCGCATAGGACGGATCGATATTTTGACTGAAACTGAAGTCATCGAAGTCAAAGAGGTCAATGCGTGGAAACATGCAATTGGTCAGGTTGTTGTCTATGGTGGCCACTTCCCTTTGCACGAGCGGCGTGTTCATCTTTTTGGTCCGATTCAGCCTCAGCGACTGAAAACAATTGCGAAGTATTGCGCTGCAAATGGTGTGCAGATGACGCACGAGAAATAGTCGACCTAATACAGAATTTTAAGAAAAAAGAAATAATAGGCATTTTAATATGGAATCCAATTTACGTGCGTTGGGCTTGGAATTGGGCTTCCTTCATTTGGAAGTGGACGATGAATCTGAGGGTGTCCACTTGTTCTCTGGGAATAGCAAGGGCTAGTCCGGAGAACATTGATTAATACAGAATTAATTAAATATTTTTGAGTAAATTAAAGGGAATTGCGTTCAATAATTCGGTGAATCGCGTCCGAGTAGTCTTACTTTTTACAAGAAGCTGCTTTTTCACCTTGGATTAAAAGTGAATGATTCTTAAGGCATGACCAACGCACCATGGGCAAGTTCTGTGCGCAGCCCATTGACTTTATCCACTCCAAATCCGTTCATCACGCCTGCTGCCAAAATAAGGTTACTGGTATAAAGCTCTGGATTGCGTCCCCCGATCTGGGAATCCGTTAAGGGTGCTTTTTTAGCAACGACGGCTTTAATGTCTTTGAGGGCGTAGGAGTTGTCTTTATTGGGCAGTGCTTGGGAAAGTGCATCCCAAAATACGGGGCCGATTCCGATTGCCACTTTACCTTTGGTGAGTGCAAGAAAGCTGCTGTCCATTTTTCGGATTTGGTCGCGGGCGGAGTTTTCGGCTTGTTCAGCGACGGGTGCAGAAATGGGGTTGGGAGATTTGCTCGATTTGGGTGCCTTTTTAATTGTTTGCACCGCATCTTTAAAGGACATATGACCCAGGGTTGCCAATACGACTTTGGGTCTGTCGCCTTGCAATGCGGAGAACTGAGACGTTGTGGGGCCCACGCTCAAAACCAAAACATTTTCGTTCTTTTCTTTGCTCGAAGCAGCCACAGCCCAAAATTCAAGCTCTTGTTCTTGCTCCACAGTGAGAACTTTAAAAGCAATGCCCGTTTTTTCGGAAATGCGTTTGTTCATTTCTGCGCCGTTTTTTGCGGTGCGCAAAGGCCCCGTTGCAATTCCCACCCAGTCTTTCGGGGCAAGTTTTTCGCCAATGCGCTTTAAAGTAACAATGGAGGCCGCCGCGCTGTCGACGACGTCTGCTGTGAGTTGGCCTTTGTTTTTGGTCATATTCTGCTGAAAATCGACGCGCGTGACATCGTCTGTTTCGATGGTGAGGACTTTTTTCGTGCAGGTGTCGATCTTTGCGACCTTCATTTTGGTAGCTGTGGGTCCGATTTCAAAAACGCCTCTTTTTGAGATGCAGCTTGCATCACTTGCGGGCGGCGTGGCTTTGGCTGAGCCAGCTGTGGCGTCGGATGCCGAAGCCACAGGGGTTTCGGCAGGGGGAGTGGAAGCGCAGCTTTGAGCCGCCAGAATTCCCACGAGAAATGTTGTTAACGACGAACGGCTGTGCAAAACATTTAACGGAAACGCCATGGGTGGCTCCTCAATGTGCGAGATAGAAATTGAATTGTCTGTGGATCGTTTTCCACCCTGATTGTGCCAAAGCTTGCTTCCTTCCTCAAATGCCAAAAAGAGTGTGACTTCTGACCGATGCTCTTTCGTTTTGGAAAAAAGGATCGATTCAGGTAGATTTAATGCGCATGTGTTGCAGTCGAGAAAAGACAGCCGCCTAGGAATTGAGGAAACGAAAAAATGGCAATTGAAAAGTTTGAGATTCGCAAACCCGATGGCAGAGTCTGGATTCAATACAGCCGCATGCCTTTTCCCGAAGACTTCGCGGTCAAAGACCCCGGTCTGTTACGTCCTGAGTCGTGGCAACCTCCCCATGTGCGCTACAACAAGATGCGCGATGAGTGGACAGCCATTTCGGCCAGCCGCCAAGAACGTCCTTTTCTTCCCCCGAAGGAATATTGCCCTCTTTGCCCGCAAGGCCATTTGGGCGGCGACACAAGCACTTTTCAAACCGAAGTTCCGACGACCGACCGGATTTACGAATGGGCGGTGTTTGAAAATATGTTTCCGGGGTTGGAGCATGAGCGTGCGCGCATTGGCAAGTGCGAAGTCGTGCTTTATTCGCCTCGCCACGAAAGCACCTTGGGCGATGAGTCTATCGAACAAATTGAAGGGCTGGTTGAGGTTTGGCAAGACAGGTCGCGCTCCATCGGAGCTCTTCCGAACATTGAATACGTGTTTATTTTTGAAAATAAGGGTCCCGAAGTGGGTGTTACGTTACATCACCCCCATGGGCAAATCTACGCCTTTCATCATGTGCCCCCGTTTATTGAACGCGAGCATGCTGCAGCGCGGGATTTTTACAAAAAAAATCAGCGGTGCTTGATCTGCAACATCGTAGAAACGGAACTTGAAGACCACAGGCGCATTGTGCTCGAGTCGGAGTCTTTGGTGGCATTTGTGCCCTACGCAGCCCGTTACCCCTACGAAATTCACATCACAACCAAACGACATGTTCCGTTAATCGAGCAAATGGCATCCCCCGAAAGGCTCGAGCTTGCAACGATGCTCAAACGTTTAACTTACAAATACGATCACCTTTTTGAATTTCGGATGCCTTACATCTGTGTGCAGCATCAGGCGGGGGCCAAAGAAAACAGTTGTCCGCACTACCACTGGCATATGGAGTTTTACCCGCCCTATCGCAATGCAACGAAGCTGAAATATCTTGCAGGTGTTGAAAGTGGAACGGGGCTCTTTATAAATGATACCATTCCTGAAGAGAAAGCGGCGGAATTGAAGGCCATCGTGTGCCCATTTTAAAAGAATTTGCTTTCAAGCAGGAGACTTCTCGATGCGGTTGTTAAAGAATTATCACGCAGATTTTAATTCACTTTTTTCTTTGCTCACTCCCTCACTTGATGTCCATTCACCCGGAAGGGTCAATCTCATCGGTGAGCATACCGACTACAACGGGGGCAATGTGCTCCCGTTTGCCATTGCACAGGGTATTCAAATCCGCTGTGCACGCGGCGATCTTCCCGTGTCTTCGTCGATATTGGCAGGAAAGGTGGCGCCTGCTTTTATCATTGCATCCGATCTTTCTCCGGACGTTTTTGTGACAACAGAGCAGGAAATGGCTCAGTTTGTAACGAGTAAAAAGCAAACAACAAAAGAAGACCTCCCCCCTGAAATTCAGTCCAATTGGGTCCGATTTGCGGCGGGTGCACTTGCCATCTTTGCGGAGCGTGTTCCGTTAAAATTGCCGCAGCAAGTTCTTGGCATCTACCTCAAAACCACTCTGCCGCCGGGGGGTGGCTTGAGTTCTTCGGCTGCCTTTTGTATCGGACTTTTGCAGTCTTTGAATGCTCACTTTGGCTTTCCCTTGCCGGGAGGTGAAGTGGCACGCATGGCCATGTGGGTCGAGCATCGCTTTGCAGGAACCAAGTGTGGCTTGATGGATCAACTTGCCGTTGAGTTTTCGCGCGAAGGGCATTTTACCAAAATAGACTTTTTGGAATTCCCCGAACACGGGAAATATTCATTGAATTTAGTGAAGGCGCACCCCGTGTTTGAAGACTATGAAATCTTTGTTTTAAACACCGGTGTGACCCATTCCCTT
This sequence comes from Silvanigrellaceae bacterium, assembly GCA_044237915.1. Taxonomy (GTDB): domain Bacteria; phylum Bdellovibrionota_B; class Oligoflexia; order Silvanigrellales; family Silvanigrellaceae; genus JBIIEI01. The sequence goes on from JBIIEI010000066.1 coordinate 20,367, forward strand.
GCCAATTCAGAATACAATTTGCGGCGCTCAACCTGTGAAGATGCCCTTGCACTTTTGAATAAAAAAGCGGGTCTGCAAGAAAAATCTTTGGGCGCCTATGCACGCAAAGCCGTGTTTGAAAAAGTATTTGCACGCACCATCAACCAAGATGCCGATACCTTTACACCCGAATTTCTCGCTCGTGAATTCTTTGCAGAGCAGGGCGACAAAGCGCTCGTGCTCTCAAAAAGAGCAACCCATGCCATTCTGGAAAATCACCGTGTTGAGCGTGCTTCTAAAGCTTTGCAAGAGGGGAACATTGCCATTCTCGACAAAGCGATGCGTGACAGCCACAAAAGCTTGAACGAATGGTACGAAGTGTCATGTGAAGAGCTCAACATTGCCTGTGAACTTGTGACCAGCAAGGGCAAGCAACTCGCAGCCGAAATAAATTTAATGCAGCCTGCCGTTGTGGGTTCGCGGATGACGGGTGGAGGATTTGGAGGCAGCACGGTGCAGCTCGTTCATAAATCCATCGCCAAAGCTTTGCAAGCGTGCTTTGAAGCGCCACAAAATGAATATCAAAAGCAAACACAGAAAAAATGCAGCGTCATGCGGGTGTCTTCACCTCGGGACGGTTTTCGAATTCAAGTGATTTGAGGGGAATTCATGTCAAAAAAAGTGCATCCACGCAACAGGCTTTATGAACTCGGTGCGGCCTATTATCCCGACTACATTCCCCGCGAAATTCTAACGCGCATGACGGATGGTGACATTCGCATGCTTTCGACCAACGAAAGAATTGCCGAAGATTTTAAGCGCATGGAAAACCAAGGTCTGCACACCATTCGCATGGGTGAATTCAGTTGGAGCAGCGTTGAGCCTAAGCGCGGTGAGTTTACCTTTGAGCGGTTTCATCTGGCACTAAAATTGGCCGAAAAACATGGCATCAACGTGATTTTTTGCACGCCCACCGCCACACCGCCCAAATGGCTGATTGATGAATATCCCGATATTCTTCCCATTACACGTCACAATGTTCAAATTCCCTTTGGCAGCCGTCGCCATTACGATTTTGCGCATCCCGCGTTTCAGCAGGAATCGAAGCGCATTTCGGAAGTGTATGCAAAAGAGTTTGGCAAGTCGCCCGCCATTACGGGTTGGCAAACCGACAACGAGTTTGGCTGCCACAATTCCATTTTTTTGTTCACAAAGCACATGAAAAATGCATTTCATGGTTGGTTGGAGCAGAAGTACGGCAAAGATCTCAAAAGTCTCAATGAAAATTGGTTTACGTGGTTTTGGTCACAAGGTTACACCGAAATTTCTCAAATTGAGCTTCCGTTTGCCTCGTGGGCCGATCAAAATCCGCACTTAGAGCTCGACTTTAGGCGATTTGCCAATGAGCTGATCGCTCAGTTTCAAAAAGATCAGATTCTACTCATTAAAAAATACAGTCCCGGTCGGTTTATCACCCACAATCTTATGACCCTGTTTTTTGATCTGTGCCCGTGGGTGGCCTCGGAAGATCTTGATGTGGTGGGGTTCGATCATTACCAAATGGAGCAAGATCCCCATCCGGTGTCTTCGGCATGGCAGTTTGGCCTCATGCGATCGTTAAAGAAACAAGAAAAGTTCCTTATTTTGGAACAACAACCTGTGCAGGTGAACTGGCAACCTGTAAATAGACGATTCACGTTTGACTGGCTCTTTCTGTGGGCTGCGCAGTCGGCCTTTCAGGGCGCCAAAGGCATGTATGATTTCAGTTGGCAGCGGATGTATGGCGGGGGTGAGCAGTATCACGATGGTGTTGTGCCTCATGATGTGCGCATCCCAAAATCATCGCAAGAAAAGGTGATTGAGGCCAAAAACGAATTTTTTAACAAAGTCGCGGCTGATTTTTCCCTCGATGTTTTGCCTGATACAAGAAAAGATGTGCTGTGCATTTTTAACTCTGAGAGCCTGTGGAGTCATGAAATCACTTCACAGTCGGTGCTTTATCACACACGCAAAGAGATCGATGCGGTGAGTCAGTTGTGCGTGTGGGGCGGGCTTGGCCTGCATTTTGCGCCGTCCTTGGAGGCTGCAAAGTCGCAATTGAGCGAGTTTGGGTGTCTTGTTCTGCCGGGTTATGCCTTCGAATTTACCGAAAACGAAAGGCATGTGTTACGAGATTTTGTTTCACGGGGCGGCAAAGTGGTGAGTTTTCCGCGCACCGCCATGAAAAAACCGAATAATCAGATGAGTCCCTTGCCTTTGTTTCTTTATAACCGCGATGACTTTTATTTGGATGATTACGGTGCACTGCTTGACGTTGAAAGTGATACTTTTGTTGCGGGCGATAAAGGTAGCAACGGGAGCTTTAAAGGCCTGCGTTGGGCCGAAAAGATCGTGGTGCAAAACTCAACGTGGCAGCCCTTGGCGATGTTTGAGTCGGGTCACTACGCTGGATTTCCTGCAGTGATTCAAAACAAGAGCTTTAAGAGCGGTGGAATTCACACGCATTTTGCAACGTGTCCCGAGATCACACCTGAATTTACGCGTTGGTTTTGGAAGTCTGTGGGGATGGAATCGACAGTTGTTGACTTAAGCGAAAGTGCGCGCGAATTACAGTTTTTTCCACTTGTGTTGGCAGACCGGCGTTTTATGGGAGTTGTGAATTTTGGTTATACAAACGAAACCTGTCGCATCAAATCACACACTTTCGCGCACTCTAAAATCATCACGGCTGGAATTGATGGTGCGTGTTCCCTTGAAATGACCACAAGCACCCGAGTTGCCCAGGGAAATCAAATCAAACTCGATATGCCTGCACGCAAGATGTTACTACTTGAATTTCTTGTATGAGTTTGGACTGAAGCCCGCAAACGACGAGCGGCCCACAGAGTTCAGGTAACTGACCTCAAACTTGTATTTTTTGCCATGCCAATCGACTTCTGTGTACACAGGCAAGTTTACATTGTCGAAGTCGTTTGAGCACATCGGGTTGTAGGCATCGTATAATTCCTCTTTCAAGAGCGTTTGAGTTCCGCTGTCCTTTTCAACATTGAAGATCGACATCTTGGTCCAACGTTTTCCGTCGAGCTCGAATTGGCACCCTGCTTCTTCGTGGATGGTCATTTGCAGCGAAAGTCTGTCGCCCGAGACGCGGTCTTGAATTTCACAGCGCAGATCTTGCGGAAAGTAGCCAATATGGGTTTCGTAGGCATCGTAGTCTTGGGCCTGGAAAAAGAACCGTGTGCTAAATCCCGATGAAGAAAATTCGAGGTCGGTGCCCATATGTTGCAAGCGACACTCAAAGAAGTCGGAGATGCCAAAGCTGTCTCCGATCAGCCTCTTTTCAACAGCGGCCTGTGCCAAGGCTTCGCCCACGCTGTCGAGTAAAACGCGTCCTCCACCCGGAAAATCAAAGGGGCCGACAGGTTGGTTGTCAGAAATCGGTGTTCCTTGGCTTTTCAATGTTACTTTATGGCCAAATTCATGCGTCATGAGTGACATGAGATTTCGAGGCGACAAGAGTCTCACCACTTCTCGCGAGAAAACAATTTCTCCTTCGACTCCTAGTGGTGTCATTGCCGAAACTTGCCTTGTATTCCCAAAGGGATCCTCTACAAAAAGGCGAAAGCTTGTGAGCGAAAAAGGCGTTACGGGAGCAGTGCGGTTGAGCTTTAGAATTTGCGGCAAGGCAGAAAAAATAAACTCTCTGCAAAATGCCTTTTGACTTTCGGTCAGATTGACGTTGGTAGAACAAAGCTTGTCGGTATTCGTTCGATCTTGGATGCGAACCAAAGTTTCCACTAGCACGGATCTTGCCAAGCCTAGAAACCTGTCGACGGTATCTCCTCCATTGCCGACTCCGGTGGCAGCTGTGGCTACTTGGTTTTTAATTCCCAACAATAAAATCATCACAGGGATGAATTTTCTAACGACTCTTTTCATAATCAAGTTCTCCCATGGGGCAAAAATTCAGTAAAATTTGATAAAGGCGCGTGCCTCGCTCGGATTTTTTTTCAGAAAAAGCTAAAATGTGTTCGTAAAATTCGGAGATCTTCTGTTTGAGTTCCTGTGCTTCCTCATCGGTAAGTGAAATGACAACCGCGTTGGCACGTCTTTCGGTGTGTGGGTACTTGTCGATGCTGTCGAGTGCAATACCCAGTGCTTTTTTGTGAAATTCGCGAATTTTTGCATTTGGAATTTCATCCGTTGTGGTCACAACGGGCTCGTTTTGCACCACTTCCTGATCGAGAGTCCATTTCAGAAAACCTTCGCGGAGGCAGAAAGCTAAGGAACGTTCAATTTGAATATCGCTTGCGATATTGCCAAGGATATTGGAGATGGAGGCTACTTCAGGGCGAAAACCTTTGACGGTGGCCGCTTCTCGTACATAGACGTTTAGCCATTTTTGGAGAAGATAATTTTCTCCTTCTCGCCTGCGATATCGAGATTTGGGAGCCGTTGATACTTTTTTGATTTCAGATTCGGTGCGCGTTTCGCCTTGGAGTTCTGTGGTGGTGACCCAGGAATCGAGATGGGATTTTTCACCGGGAGTCAGACGTAACAACTTCGAGAAGGCATCCACGCGATCTTTGGTCAGACAGCGTTGGCCTCTGAGGACTTGTGTGACCAATGCGGGTGAACACTTGTAAAGTTTCTTTGTCTCTGCACGAACTGAAAAATCCGGACTTTCTTCTCTTCTCCACGACAGCATTGCACTGAGATATTCACTAATAGAATTATAGTAAGAAATGTCCGGCCTGGATTTTGCGTGATCCTGTTCCATTTCTTCTCAGTATATGAGGCGTTTTGACAACTTGCTTTGTGACTAGATTTACCATACCCCGGTTGCATGTCAACCATAAGGAAATTTTGGAATGTTTACTTGTTTTGAACAAAACATATTCCAGGTGTTGGTCTTTTTCTGTTTTACAACATATCTTCCTGCCAATGAATAACATTTCTCTTTGTGTTTCGTTGTTTCGTTCTCGGAGGTTCGAATGCGGAAAAGTTCCTTTTTTGCCACCCTGTTTGTGCTTGTATTTTTGAACCAGACTTCCTATGCAGAGCATTCGCTTGCAGCTGCGGTAAGTTTCTTTCCAGAGCTGAAAAAAACGGTCGATAAAATACTGTCGACCAACAACGTCGTGTGCGACTTGGACGACAGTTTGCAGATGGAAGCCTTCCCATCGGGCGGCAGTCTAGGAGCCTGGAGGCAGATCGCTTTTTGTTACCCTGATTTGCAGGCACTTGCGATTGCGCGGGATTACTTGAGTAGAAGAGAGCCTGGAAGAGTTGCGGGGCTCTATGGAACCCCGGGAGTTGTGGGGGTTCTCGATGTTTCGTATCGATTGCCTTCCCAGCAAAGGGTGGGACGAGTTCTTAAAGCAGCGTTACGTTAGTTCTTGGTTTTAGCGCCGCCCAATGCCATTTGAATCGCAGTGCGCAGGCCATTCGTGGCGCCAGAAATAACTTTACGGTTATTGACGTAAAAAGTTGGAGTGGCATTTACGCCTGCCTTACTCATACGATCATTGGTTTCTTCCATGGCTTTTTGCGCTTCTGCAGAGAGAATGCATTGCTCAAATTTCACGTCGTCAAGTCCGGCTTCTTTTGCTGCTTTTGCCGCAACGGAAGCATAGTGCTTGGGCGCGTCAGCTCCTGCAGGCACATCTCCTGCAGTGGGAGGCACTTCAAAGGCTTTATCGAAGTATTTCCAGTAGGCTTCGTCTCCGCCCTGCTGTTTCGAACAATAGCTGCCTTTCGCCAGGGCTCCGCTCAATGAGGTTGGATTTAAAGCAAAATCAACCTGGACAAGCTTAATTTTGTCGCCGTACTCTTTGACGATTTCTGCAACTTCAGGCTTGGCATGGCGGCAGTGTGAACAGAGAAAGTCGGTGACTTCCACAACGGTTACAGCGGCATTGGCACCACCTTTAGTGGGAAAGCCTTCAAGATTGAGTGCAACGTGAGGAGCCTCGGGAGGGGTAACAAGGAGCTTGAATTTGCCCGAGCTTTCGAGTTGCGCAAGTTTTTCGCGTGCGACTTGGCTAACCTTTTGTCCTGCCAAAAATTGCTGCAGTCGAGGTTTGATTTGATCGAAGGGCATGCCACCCATACTCGCCTTGTTTTTTTCGTAAAAGTCTTTGAGCTCTGCCTCAGTCACTTCGCTTGCGCCCAAGAGCTCTTCCATGGTGGGAAGGGTTTTAACATCACCCGTTGGATTTTTTTCTTTGAAGATCGCAGTGCGAATCGCGTATTCCTTCGCCAAGTTTGAGATCTGTTCGTAGGCCTGATTTTGAATTTCGTACATGTTGTTTTTGATTTGGTCGGGAAGATTTTCTGCGCTGTAGGCCGTGCCATTGAGGTCAAACAAGGGGCCGCTTGTCATTGACTTTGAAGATCCAGACGAATCTCCAAAGGGATTCTGTTTGCTTTTATTCACCCCATTTGCAACGGCAAAACCGATGGCGCCGCCCATTCCGAGGCCGCCCAAAAGCATCCCAATCAACCATCCATTAAAATTTTTCATCTTACGCATCCTTATCTTTTCGTGTTTTAAAGATTCGGGGACTGACAGACCGCCATGTTAATCGACTAAAGTTGCAAGGTCCACTGAGTCTTCAACTTCTGAGTGGAGACAGACAAGCATCTCGGGACAAAGGCGCTGCACAGTCTGGGCGGTATAGAGGGGAATGATCACAAAATCGTCGACGTCTTCCTCGGGGCGGCCAATAGCAAGTTTACCGCGCGCCAGAAGTTCTTTTTGATACTCGGTGACATAAACAGTGCGCACAAAACGCTCTCGTTCGGCAAAATAATAAGGCACAACGGCCCTGCGCTCATTGAGGACATTGCTGCGTAAAAGTTGGCGGCACCGATACCACGCTTCCTTTCGAGCCCGCTCGGCTTCTCGTTCCATATTGAGTTGAAGATCATGCTCGCGTTTTTTGGCGGCTTCTTCTTCAATGGCAATCAGCTCGAGTTCTTTTTCGGTCGCCACTTGACCGGCGACCACTTTGCTTTTTTTGGCTTCGTGGTCTTGTCGCTTGACTTCTGCATCGGCCTTTTTGGCTTGCTTTTTTGAGACGAGGCCTGCTTTGAGAAGTTGATCTCGAAGTCCCATGACGTTCTCCCCACGGTTTTCACGGGAGAATTGCTTTGTTCTGCATTCTTGTCAAACGGTGTCAGACTGTGAGTTGCACCCAAAAGCTACATCTAGTGTTTCAGACTTTGACATCCCACTGGATACAGGGGAGTGCGACCAAATCTGCACGCAAGAAGGGTGTTTTTTATGCAGGGGGTAACTTTCTCTTAAAAAATCGTATTTTACGGCTATTGATTGGTGGGCCAATTTATGAGTTATCCACACGAAAAGTGGATAACCCCCCATCGAACGGCCAAAATTGTTCGATGAAACGGGTCCTCAAGCGGTTTGCATTTAATTGTGGCGTTCTCGTGTGCAGACTCTGGCGGTGAAAAAATGTCTTCCCTCAACCCTGGGGGCTGTTTGCCGATACTAGAGTAAGCCAGGGAGGTTTAATTGTGGAACTTGTTGATAAAATTGATCTCGGTCGACTAGAAATTCAGATTTTTAGTTCTGAATCTGAGGTCTTGTATCTCATCAAGGGAGATGTGGATGAGCATTTCACATTTAAGAAGATCCCAAAGTTGGCAAAACCCGTCACCCGTTTCAAACTGGGCGGCATCAAGACCCTGAATTCGTGCGGAGTCCGGGAATGGGTCTTTTTCATGCGAGAATTTTCAGACATCCCGCGCCTCGAGCTTGAAGAATGTTCGGTTGCGCTCGTCGACCAATTTAACGTCGTGCCGCAGACCTTGGGGCGTGCCATTGTCAAATCGTTTTATGCGCCCTACTATTGCCCGCATTGTGATGAAGAGGTCAATTATCTGATCCGCACCGATGAATTTCGTGATGTCCTGCTTGCAAAAAAAGCTCCCGAGGTTAAACACAGTTGCGGAACCGAAATGGATTTTGATGCTCTCGAAGATTGCTATTTTCATCACGTCGGTTTGCTTTTGAAGGGGTGATGCGGCCACGCATATTGTTAAAATGCCCCATTGATGTCTCAATTCCATGAATGGGTTTTATGATAAACGAATTTGATCCTAGCGCGAATACCCGCATGACTCCCGCAAAAGAACACAAAGTCTATGGCAAAAATGCGGTCAAGGCCGTGTGGAAAGCCCGCCCCCAAGACATCGTTCGAGTTTACGTTGTACACGAACTCATCACCGAATTTTCAGACATGCTCAAATGGTGTGCGCAATCGAAGCGCGCCTATCACGTTGTTTCTACTGATGATCTCCAAAAAGTAACCGAAGCCAATCATCACGAAGGCATTTGCCTGTTGGTGAAAGAAAAGCTGCCCCAAGATCTTTCGGAGCTGATTTTTTTCTGCAAAGACAATCCGCAAGCGACATTGGTGTTGCTTGAAAACGTTCAAAATCCTCACAACGTCGGTGCTATTCTGCGCGTGTGCGCCCATTTTGGAGTGCAGGGTGTGTTGTTTTACGGGGACTGCCCACGTCCCTCGGGCTCCCTCTATCGAACTTCGGAGGGTGGGGCAGAGCACCTTCAAATGGTCTGGCTTGCCGATCTGGGGGCCAGTTTGCGGTTGCTAAAATCAGAAGGATTTTCAATCGTCGGGACTTCCAGCCATTCCGATAAAAATCTCTTGGGAGCTGAATTGCCGAAACGGTTGGTCTTTTTGTTGGGGTCTGAAAGTGAGGGCCTTTCCAGCGGCATTCAGGCACTCGCCGACATGACCGTTCAAATTCCAGGTTCGGGCCTCGTCGAAAGTTTAAATGTTGCATGCGCTACTACGGCTCTGTTGTGCGAAAACTGGCGTCGGCGTCAAGGCGAGTCCGTGCATCCCCGCGTGGCCTCTACGATGCCTCCCCCTCCTCCGACAGGCGGCAGGCCTCAAAACGAAAGACCCCGCGTTCAAATCCCCTCGGACAAACGCAAAGGGCAACACGAAGGTTCGCCACGCGCTCCCCAGCCTGGGAATCAGCGACCCACACGCGATCAAAATGCAAATGGGAAAAAGAGCCCGCCGAGCCCCATTCAAAGAAGAATTAAGCCAAGATAAATGGAGTCGAAATTTTTTTGCTGAGTATTCGTGACGCCTTACTTAGCGTTGAACGGGCTGTGCTTTGAGAAGGCTTTCGACGAAGGCATAGGTGTTCTGCGGCTTAAAAAGTTCGCTCAGGGACTTGGCGGAATCATGCTTTGGAAGAAACCGCATTGGATTTTGCGGGATTCCACCGGCAAGCCGGGTTTCAAAATGAAGGTGATAGCCCGTCGCACGCCCTGTTTTGCCCACACATCCTAAGAGTGCTCCGGCATCAACATACTGGCCTTCTTCAACGTTCATACGCAGCATGTGACCATACAGTGTTTGTGCATCGTGATCGTGACCAATTACAACAACATTTCCGTACGCACCCTTAACTTTTGCAGTCAGAATTTGGCCTGAAGCTGCAGAAACGATGGGCGTGCAACGCGGCGCGCCGATGTCGATGCCTGCGTGTAAGCGGCCATGGCGAATGCCAAAAGGACTGGTGATGCGACCGGCAACAGGCCAAGTCAGCACGACTGCTTTTCCGGAGCTTGGAACACTTTCAAACTTTTCGTTTGCTTTGATTTGAGCGGCTGTGCGCTCGTCGACTTCAACGTCAACATCTTCTTCGGGAGCTTCAGCACTCACTTTCGAAACGAGGGTTTCGGAAGTTAAAGGAGCGCTTTCAAAGCCGAAAAACTGAGTTTCGGCTTCTTTCTGCCTCGAGAGAAATACAGGATCGAGAGTAACAACTTCAGAGGATTCTGCTGTAGAGCCTCGGAGAATGAGATCGACTGTCTCGCTACGATGTGTACAAGAGGATGCCCCGAGAAGTCCAGCTGTTAAGACCAGTGCTCTGAGGCATGGAAAAGATGAGTTTACCTTGTTGAAGGGCATTCCGTCTCCCACTAAAGAGGCTGGTGGAACCAACCTGGTTTCTTGTCGCCGCAAGTGACGACATCGGACTGCATCAACGAGACCTTAAGATCTCGATGCACAGCCATACGTCTAAAAATTGCCTTTACGTTCTCCTCCCGTCGCCATATCCAAATCGGACTGTACCTTTAGCTTAAAAGGTTGGCGTGCGCAAGACAGTATCACGGTTGGGCTTTCTTCAAAGAGTAAGGTTACCACAATTCGGCTTCGCATTTTAAAGCGTTGCGTCAATTTTTCAGCAGAGCGCTGTGTAGGATTAGACGTGATCGGCTGTTTCAAGAAATGGCGAGGTCGCTTTGTCTTCGGGCTGACTCTCGAATTTAGCAGGCATTATTCTTTTATTAATGAACAATAAATACTTTTTTAAAAGGATATATTCGCATTAAAATTAGTTAAAAAAGTGGCTTCCAATCATGGAACAAAGAAGTTGCCTGCAATGCCACGATACGAGTACCCCAATTCATTCACTTGCTCGCCCTGTTTGTTTGCACCATCTCCACCACAGCTTGGATGCACTGCTGTTTTTCCGGCGCAGTCGGCACCTGCAGAAAAGGAATAAAAGTTGCCGTTCGTTTTAGCGCTAAACCAAAGGTGAAGTGCTTTTGTAGCGGGAGGAGAAAGTGGAAGAGACAAGAACCAACCTTGTAAGAGATACTTCGCATTATTGACATAGTTGTCGCGGATTTCGGTATTCGTTGTGTAAAAATGCTGTCTTAGCGAAGTGTCGTAAAGTCGGAAAAATTTTACAAGCTGAGGATCAGTTGGTTCAATGTTGTCAAGAGAGTAATACGCTATTCCCAGATAACTGTATTGATCTTCATTGACGGCTTCTCCGCCACAACTGGGGTGAGTTTTGTACTTGCCCACGCAATCTGGGTTTGCACTCATTGTATAAAGGTGGTCTGAAAGGCTAACGGAAAACCAGTGATGTACAGGTTTTGCAGGGATACACAATTGATCTATTTTGATGGATTTTGGAGCACACAGCAGTTGTGTGACTGCGTTCCCGCCATTGGAATCAATGGCACCGATGGGAGCATAGGCCCCAGTGGGGCGTTGGGCCCTCATTGGGTGATTGGTGTCTGCGATCTGGCTAGGGCCAGATTCATTCAATATTTCAGAATCTGCCTGATTCTTTGGTTTTTCATTGTTTTTTGTTTGACTTGATTGTTTTTGAACTGGAGGTGCGCCCGGAGCACAAGAATTTGCTCCCGCTGCGCAGAGAGCGTAAACTGCGAAAATATGACGATTTATCTTCAAAGCAATCTCCTTCAATTCAAAAACTTGTGAATTGTTAAAATCAGAAACAATCACAACTTGTCATCGGATATTGGATAGAAATAC
>JBIIEI010000067.1:0-31257 GCA_044237915.1 Silvanigrellaceae bacterium
TTTCTTCGGACACCCTTGCTTTGTTGCCTACACATTCCCTCCTTCCGGGGCCGTGATGGGATTCCCCATTAGTTCATGATCATGCTGGTCGCACTTCATATTGGCATTTTTCAAACGTGAATCAGCCCTGGGGTCTCAACCAAGAATCCTACAAACTTTGCAAAGATAAAATCATGTTACTTCCTCAGAGATCGAGAGTTTCGAGAAAACTCCTCGCTTGGCTCAACGAAACAATGAGAGTTCACTGCCTGTTGTCCATTGGGCAAACTCCATTACTTGTTTCAAGTGATGTCATTGAATCCTTGTTTGGGGTGGTGAAATCAATCTTGGAGCGAACACCATCGCCTGAGTTTGGTACGTTATCACTGGCAACCCCGCTCCTCTGTGGGACAAAGGATGAAAAGGGACTCACCCAGGCACTTGAGAGTTGTCCACAAAAGACGCTGACAAATTGGAAAATGGCCAACCTGCAAAATACAAATCGTCGCACCAGGAAAGCACTTCTCAAAAAATCAGATAAAATTCCGGGACCAAAAATGAGATCAGTAAGCGGGCCTTAAACTACTAAATTTCGGCAGGCCACTGACAGCCTGTACGATACTGAGCGTTTTGCAGGCTTGTGGAACTTCCAAAAAGACGCGCATTTCAGCCTCCCAAACGAACACTCAAGGCGCATCACCAGCAGATGCGGCGCCTCCGCCCCTCAGCCAAAAAATTCCGTCGGTTGAAGAGTGCAAGGGAGATGAGCTGCTTCCTTCCAGGCTCTGGAGGGTCACAGACCTTCAGTACAAGAATGTCATTGAAGAAACCTTTGGTGCTGCGGTTGCAAAAGATCTTCCTGAATTTCAAGAAGGACGAGGAAAAGGGACTTTTGCGAATAATGTCAGCTCTCTTGTTATTTCAGCTCCCTTATTCAGCAAACTTTATCCTGCAGGCGAAGGATTTTCAGCTCGCGTCATGTTGAATGTCGAGGATGCAAAACAATGCAAAATGGCAGCAAATACAGACTGCATCAAGGCACTTGCAACCAAATACGGCGCACTCATGTGGAGACGCCCGCTGCAAGCTGCCGAAACAGATCAGTTAACGAAACAGGCACAGGCGCTCAAAGATAAAGGCGGAACCCAAGAAGATGCCATTCGTTACGTTTTTGAAGCCTTGTTTCATTCCCCAGGTTTTTGGTACCGCTCCGAAATCGGACAAGTTTCTGATAAAGGTCCGAAAGTGATGATGCTCGACTCCTACGAAGTTGCGAGTCTGCTCTCTTTCTCGCTCTGGGATGGCCCGCCAGATGCAGTTCTCTATGCGGCAGCGCAAAAAAATGAACTTCAAACAGAGGCCGCCATTCAAGCGCAGCTCACGCGCATGATGGCAGATGCGAAATTCGAGCGTGGATTGCGAACACTTTTCGACCAATGGTTAAGTCTACGATCCGTCCTTTGGGTCGAAAAAGACGCGGGAGTTTTCAGCAGCACCTTTACTCCTGAACTTCGAAAAGACTTACGCGAAGAATCTGTGACGTTTATTCGCGAATATGTCTTGAAAGAAAAAGCGCCTATTGCAGCGGTTTTTAAAGCACCATTTAGTTACCTCAATGCAAATCTTGCCAAGCATTACGGTGTTACAAGTGATGCCGGAGCGCAATTTCAAAAAGTCTCTCTTCCTGGAGATCAACGTCTGGGAATATTAACCCAAGGTGCATTTGTTACGGGATTTTCGGGCAATAAGGGAACAGGTATTCCGCATCGCGCTGACTTCTTTATGAACGAAATTCTTTGTTCTCCCTTAGGATCTCCGCCGCCTAATATTTCGAGTAAACTGGATATGCCCGTCGAAACTAAAATGACGACCCGGCAAAAATTCGAAAAACTCCATTCACAAAACCCTGCGTGCTCAGGCTGCCATCAGATCATGGATCCCATTGGTGGGGCCTTCGAGAACTTCGACCCCATTGGTCGCTTCCGCACGACAGAGTTTGATCTTCCGGTAGACTCTTCGGGGAAATTCGAAGGCTCCATGTTTGGCGATGCGGCAGTGGCCTACAGCACCGGACTTGAAATGATTGAACATGTGGCGGGGAGCCAGAAATTCGCACAGTGCTTCACACTCAAAGCGTTTCAAAATTTTGGCGGACTCAAGGCTCAGGATTCCATGGGTTGCGAAGTTGCCCGTTTGAATTCCGGATTGATTGCCGACAACTATTCCGCAGTTTCGGCGCTTCGATCTCTGGGGAATTTAAAAAGTATGCTTTTGCGCAAAGCTTCAAATTAAATAACGAGGTTTCTCATGGGATTCGGAAGCTACCGTTACAAGAGAAGATCCGTCTTGCAAGGATTGGGCGGAGGCGCGCTGTTACTTGCGCCTCTGTTACGCGCCATTTTTCAACAAGAAGAGGCCCTTGCCCAAGGGCAATCGGATATGCGTGTTTTGATCGTTGCAATGCAGTTTGGATGGGGCCTGCGCTCATCCGATGGCAATGGACCGACGCGAGTTTCGGGAAACGATGTCATGCTCAATTTACCAGGCTACTTTGCCCCGCTTGCATCCCTCAAAAACAAAATGACCGTGGTCGACGGACTGCTGGGAACTTATTGGGCAAATGCCCATGACGTTTCTTACTCCGATATTCTGACTTCTGCAGTGACCCCAGGGGACGACAGCAGCAGAATTCAAGGTGTCAATGGGCCCTTTCCAAAACCCAATGGGCCATCCATTGATTTTTTGCTTGCGCAGCACATGAAGACAAGCGCCCTCAGACTCAACGCGAATTACCGATCTTTTGGTGCTTCTTGTCATCCGTTGTGTTTCGATAACAACGGAGTTCACCTGTTTCAGCAAGATGATCCACTTGCCAAATTCCAAGAAATCATCGGACTTTTTCCCAATGCAAGTGGCGGAACACCGGTACCGGAAGTAAATATCTCGTCCGAAAAGAAACGTGCGTTACTTGATTATGTGAAAGACGATCTTAAACTTCTTCAGGGCAGAGTTTCGGGAGATGTAAAAGAAAGGCTTGATATTCATCTTCAAGCTTTATCGGAAGCGGGCTCGTCGCTGGGGGGACCTGGCACTGTTGTGAGCTCTGTTCAATGTGTAAAGCCCACAGCGCCATCCAACGCGAAGTCAACCGAAAGTCGATTGAATGGTCATCTGGCTCTCTTGAAAGCGGGTTTTGCATGCGGAACCCATCGCGTTGGAGTTTTGGGAATTGGAGAGGGCCTCGATTTTTCATGGACGGATTCTGATGGAACAGCACGCAACGGAAATATTTTCTCAAATAACTTTCATGAAGATGTTTCCCATTGGGACAGCAAGGGTGCGGATTCGCCCAGACGTCGACTTTGCCTTGAGGGCCACTACCGCGCGGCAGTTGAGAAAATTGCTGCATTTGCAAAAAGTCTCGATGCAATGACAATTCCTGGTGAAAACAAAACACTGCTCGACAAAACAATGATTATTCTGACCGGAGAAATTGCAGATGGCGATCACAATACACTGATTAAACCAAATGTGATCATCGGTGGAGGCGCTGCAATTAAAACCGGACGCTACATGGCATTGCCCACTTTCGAAGCGGGAGATGTTGTTGTAGACGGAATTGGAAAATTTACAGTGTATCGAAAGCAGCCTATCGCAACGCACACAGAAGCTGATTTTTGGGTTGGAGTGGCAAAGTCTTTGGGTTTAGAGCTTCCAAAATTGGGCATTCAGCAACGTAACAAAGGTCCGATTATTCTCACGTAAAACATGTCTCAGTTCATAATTCAAGTCACCGATAACTCAATAAAGGAGGCGACTTGAAATGAGCCATTCCGCAATTTTTTTTTGGACTGGAATTTTAATATTATCAGGATGTCGTCCAACTCCAAAGCATGAATCCAGGCCCCGCGCACAGGCTTCTGAGGCCTGGAGAGAACGTATTTCTCAAAGTGCAATGGCCACAACTCCCCTCTCTCAAAAAATTTCGACCGTTGAAAACTGCAAAGGTGAAGAACTCCTTCCTCCAAGACTTTGGAGAATCACAGATCTTCAATATAAAAATATTATCGAAGAAACCTTTGGCGCAGCTGTTGCAAAAGATCTTCCCGAGTTTCAGGAAGTGCGAGGAAAAGGCACTTTTTCAAACAATGTGAGTTCGCTTGTTGTTTCGGCACCTTTATTTAGCAAGCTTTATCCCGCTGGCGAAGCATTTTCTTTGCGAGTTACAGAACTCATACCCGATGTGAAGACGTGTCAATTAGCAGCAGACACCGCGTGCATCAAAAACCTCCTCCACAAATATGGAACCAAAATGTGGAGGCGCCCCTTAAAGGACTCCGAAGCAGATCAATTGATGACCCAAGTTGCTGCCTTGAAGGCCAAAGGCGCAAACCAAGAAACTGCAATACGCTTTGTCTTTGAAGCGCTTTTTCATGCTCCATCCTTTTGGTACCGATCTGAGCTTGGGCAGCCTTCTGAACTTGATCCAAATATTTTAAAACTCACTTCCTACGAAGTTGCGAGTCTGCTTTCTTTTTCGATATGGGACGGCCCTCCAGATGACGTTCTGTATGCGGCAGCTCAAAAAAATGAACTTCAAACAGAAGCCGCAGTTCAAGCGCAAATTTCTCGCATGATGACAGATTCGAAATTTGAGCGTGGTTTGCGAACACTCTTCGATCAATGGTTAGGCCTCCGTTCCGTTCTGTGGATCGAAAAAGACGCCGGAGTTTTTGGCAGCACTTTTACTCCTCCTTTGAGAAATGAGCTGCGCGAAGAGTCCGTTTCTTTTATTCGTGACTATGTTCTTAAAGAAAAGCCTTCTATCGCTGCAATTTTTAAGGCACAATTTAGTTACCTTAACGGAAATCTCGCCAAATACTATGGAGTCCAAAGCGGATCGAGCGATCTGTTTCAACGGGTTGCACTTCCCAAAAACGAGCGAATGGGAATCCTCACTCAGGGAGCTTTTGTGGCAGGATTTTCGGGAAAAAAGGGCACAGGAATTCCACACCGCGCTGATTTCTTCATGAATGAAATCCTTTGTGCTCCGCTCGGGTCGCCGCCTCCAAATATTTCGAGCAAACTCGATATGCCTGTCGAAGAAAAAATGACCACGCGGCAAAAATTCGAAAAGCTACATTCGCAGAACCCTGCCTGTTCGGGATGTCACAAGATCATGGACCCTATTGGGGCGGCGTTTGAAAACTTCGATCCTATTGGCCGCTTTCGAACGACGGAGTTCGATCTGCCCATTGATTCCTCGGGAAAATTTGAAGGGTCGATGTTTGGCGATGCAGCGGTGGGATACGATACAGGTCTTAAAATGATCGAACATGTCGCTGGAAGTCAGAAGTTTGCTCAGTGTTTTAGCCTCAAGGCCATTCAAAATTTTAGCGGACTCAAGGCTCCGGATTCCATGGGCTGCGAAGTGGCGCGCTTTAATGCGGCACTGAGTGCCGAGCAATACTCAGCAGTTTCGTCGTTTCGTTCGTTGGGTCATTTAAAGAGCATGTTGTTACGTCAAATTCCAAAAAAATAGAAACGGGTACGTTCTGTACCCGTTTATTAGAAATTTCCCCTCTCCGTTCATTGTAAAATGTGGGTGCATTTCATATTCTTTGATTGGAATTCACCCACACTATGGAGAAGCTGCCATGTACAAATACAATTTCGTTGGAATGTTCCTTATTTTCGGTGCGACATCGGCAAGCGCAACAGAACTTCCTGCCACTTGGGCACAAACACACGAAACGCTTCCTGGCAGGCCCATTAGTCATCGAGTTGCGCGACTCGTGGGAACTCCTTTTTCCTATATTTTACTCAGCCAGTCTTTTGCTGATGCGGTTCCAATGGTCGACCTTGCCATCGAAGAAGATCCCATTTCAAGTTGTCATTGGGTTGACAGATCAACTTCAGTGGCAACTAAAACGGGGCTTGATGCTTTTCCCACATACATGCTCCAAGAAAATCCTTGTGAACGTTCAAAGGTACGATTGCTGATCAGCTACAGTGGCACTCAGAAAACTGTCTTTTTAAAGAAAACAAATGTACAAGACATGAGCCCATTAAACGTGGGTGTCATTGGACATTAAATTCGAAGGCAGAAGATGGCTCAACAACAAAAAGCATCTGAAATTAACCTATTTGATTTTAGCGATTATAGAGAGTTTTTAAAAAGTCTCTTCGAGGCAAAGAAGGCTGAAAACTCTAAATTCTCACTTAATTATTTTTCAAGAATCATCGATACTTCAGATGCCTATCTTAAACTCGTCCTCTTAAGTAAAAGAGGACTCAATCTTGATAAAGCCACACTTCTTGCTAAGAAACTTGGATTCAGCTCTACAGAAACAAGCTTTTTCTTGACACTGGTCCTTGCCGATTCGGCAAAGTCAAAAGATCTTCAGTTATACTACACGAGTGTTTTGAATGCTCTGAAAGAAAAGAAGTGCCTGCCCTATGAGACTGAAAACCTGATTTCGATATTTCGAGACTCTTTGACATGGGAACTTTATTCTTTAGTGGGCCTCGCAACTTTTCGAGATGACTCCCCATGGATTTCCCAGCAGTTGAGAAATCGTAAGGCAGACTCTTCTCGCATTAAAGCGACTTTGCAGTTTTTAATAGACTTGGGAGCGGTAAAAAAGGAAGGAGAGAGGCTTAAAGCGACAGATGTCATTTTAAAGTCAAACCTCTCTCTGCGACACATTTATTCTTTAGCTCTTGAGCTTGCCCAAGAACATCTTGAAGACTTTTATGATCCAACAAAAGACATTTTCACAAGTTTTTGCTTGATATTGTCAAACGAGGCAAAAAAGGAAATTCAAAATATTCTTGAAGAAACAAAACTGCACATTGCAGCTGCTGTCAAAAAATCAAAGTGTAAGGAAACGGTCTGCCATTTGAATATCAGCCTTTACGACGTGATTCACACCAAGACAAAACCTTAGTTCGAAACACCAATTCCAGGAGTGGGGTACATGGTGCTATCTGCTTCGATGGCAAGGACGCATGCTTTTTGCGCTGCGATGACTTCAACCTGTGTAGACGTTGCCTTCAAAGAGTAAATGAGGCTATCAACAATAGCGTACATGTCCTTGCTGTTTTTCTTCAATCCCGCTTCGCATGACTTAATATGCGCAGGGCTTAGATTTTCATGAAAGGTAACGAGGTACATTTCAGACTTTTCTGGAGGTGGCATGAATGTAGGCGATTTAGGAGCGGGCAATATTCCCATTTGGCCATCCAGTTCAACCGCTTCAACACACGAAAGCTTACTTAACATTTCCGACTGTGGAACCGTTGCCACCGCAGAATAAATCAACGCAGGAACGATAGACTTAACATCTTCGCCGTACAATCCCATGGAAATTTCACATTCCGCAACCTGTAAATCACTCAAATGTTCCTTTAATGTAATAAGGTAAGGAACTGCATCTTGAGTAAAAACATCAGAGGAAGTTGTACGAGCACTGGCATTCTGCATATTTCCGAACACAGAAGTTGTAATAACGATTGCAGCTGCACATTTTGAAATTAAAGCCATGATAAATACTCCTAAAAAATAAATCAACTCAAACTAAACACAGGAAGCTTTCAACTTTGCATTGAAATGACTCACTTCCGATAAAGAGGTGTTACAGGATTTTGAACATGATTTGCAATTGAAATTGGCAGCCTCATCAATCATACTGTTCTCAGAAAAGGCCCTTTTGCGAACAAGGCGAGACATGCAACCTCAACCTTCGGCCATCATTGACGTCATTCTGAGCGCGGAAGGATCTTCACAGGCCATTCGAGGTCTGTTTCGATGTTTCAAAACGAGCAATCCAAAGTTCTGTATGCATATTCTCCAATTTCAAACGAATCTTGAGTCTTCCGATGCCGATTCCATCGTCCGTTTTAATGTGCAAATATATCCATCAGAAAAAGTATAAGCTCCCACAGGAGTTGGAAACATTCCCATGCAAATAGCGCCGCTCATCGAAATGTTTTCACTGACCCTGCTCTTTGGAGGCAGCTGTGCCCTGCTGGCAAAAAAGTGTTCCCTGCCTATCACACTCGGATATATGGTCGGGGGAATCTTGATTGGGCCATTTGGCCCACTGGCTTCGCATCTCCATTCCACGGGCACAGCGCCTGTCAAAACCCTTGCAGAAATTGGAATTCTGCTCCTGATGTTTTCGTTGGGGCTCGAATTCGGATTTCGCAAACTTCGCAGTTTGGGCTTGACGCCTGTGGCCACGGGCCTCACTGAAGGACTGGGCATGTGGGCTCTGGGAACCTTAGTCTCTCAGTTTATGGGACTCAATGGCACAGATTCGCTCTTTATTGGGGCATCTCTCGCTGTTTCGTCGACGACAATCATCGTAAAATCCCTTGCAGAACTGAACTTAAAAACAGCTCGATTTTCCGAAACACTCTATGGAATTCTCCTGGTAGAAGATCTCGTTGCCATCCTTATTATCGTAACACTTTCGTCGTTTGTGGGCGGATCTACTGCTTTGCATCCCGCCCTTCTCATTGTCACTCTGGTGGGCAGCGTGTTTGTGTGGTGGTTTCTGGGTTCAATTTTTGCACCAAGGGTGGTCGATGCCGCACACAAAAATGGGGGTGACGAACTGCTCGTCATTCTCAGTGTCGCACTGTGTATGAGTCTGGCAGTTCTCTCTGCAAAATGGCAGCTTTCCGCAGCACTCGGCGCTTTCGTTATGGGATCGATCCTGGCGGATACCCGTCAACTGAGAAAGATCGAAACCCTTGTGACACCGTTACGAGATGTCTTTGCTGCTCTGTTTTTTGTTTCCTTTGGAATGCTCGTCGATTTTCAAAAAATTATCGAAAATTGGAAACTCATTGGCATCCTCATTTTCGTCCTTGTCTTTGGAAAATTCATCATAAATTTCAGTGTGAACTTAATTTTAGGAAAAGATCTCAAAGACTGTGTCCGCATCGCAGCAAGCCTAGTCCAAATTGGAGAGTTCTCGTTCGTTATTATGGAAATTGGATCCTCGAGCGGGGTGATTTCGGAAAAACTCTTTCCAATCATTGTAGGCGTTGCAACAGTTACAATTGTCATCACTCCCTACAGTATCAAAGCCTCTGAAGTGTTAGCCCGAAAAATCGAAAATATATTGCCCCGAAAATCGGAGCGATTTCTTGCATCTTATGCGGACACTTTGCAAAGCTGGAACTTTAATCAATGGGCAATGCAAAGCAAACTGTCGTCATCGACAGAGTCACTAAAATTCAAGTTTCTGAAAAAATTTCAGAATAGGCTTCGCGAGAATTATCTGCGCGTCACAAAGCTTTCGAAAGCGAGTACACTCGACCGATTGGCGCCTTGGGACGAGTATCTTGTCGAAATAAGCGTTGATGCTTACAGCGTTGTTGCTGGGCATTCATTGATGGAACTCAATCTTCGAGAAGATTATGGAATCAATGTCGTTGCCGTTGAAAGAGAGTCCGGAAGTTATATTTCTCCGGATCCCAAACTTCGACTCTATCCTGAAGATCAAGTTCTCGTGTATGGGCTCGAAGTTGATATTGCAAAATTTGCGTTAGCCTGTCAGGCAAGGGATTCTATTCTCGAGTCTTCCCATTCCAGCGAAGCCCTCCAAGACTGTGAACTCACGTCTTTTGTCACCTCCGCAGCACACCCTTTTTGTGGAAAAACCTTGATGGAACTGCGCATCCGGGAAAAATTTCATTGCACAATATTAGGAGTAGGCCGGGGTGAGGAACGTATTAAAAATCCGCCGTCCGATTTTTTACTTCAGAACGAAGACATCATTTATGCGGTTGGCTCCAGAATTCAAATTGAAAAAATGAAACGAGGAGAAATATGAGAGTGTTCTCCCTGGATAAAAGATCGCTCGCAGTATTCAGAATTGGAATCGCAGTTTGCATCCTTTTTGATCTGTTATGGCGAGCAGAACTCATTCCATTATTCTACTCCGATGAAGGCCTTGTGCCTCGAGTTGCGCTTTTAAGTCACTGGGATCTCACATGGCACCCTTCCCTTCATCTGGTGAGCGGCCTGTTGCTGTTCCAATGGTTTCTTTTTTTATGTAACGCCATTGCGGCGACTTCGCTTTTAGTAGGCTATCGCACCCGATTGGCAACGTTGGTCACATGGGTGTTGCTCATCTCACTTCAAAACAGAAATCCCTTAGTACTGACTGGAGCCGATGTTCTGACGCGCGTTCTTCTTTTTTGGGCACTCTTTCTTCCGATTGGTGCACGATTTTCAGTGGATGAGGCCCTTCAAGCTCGATCTCAAACGAAACATGAAACTGATCCTGAAGAAAATGCAGAAATTTCTGTAGCTACAATTGCATTTACGCTACAAGTTTGTCTTGTTTATTGGTGCTCTGGGCTCCTCAAACACCATCCTATCTGGACCGAAGAAGGCAGTGCCATTTACTACACCATGCACCTTCAACAATTTACAACCCGGCTTTCTCCCTTCCTGCTTGAATATCCGGGGTTAATGAAATTCTTAAATTTTATGACCCTTGGCATCGAGCGCTTTGGCCCCTTTCTCTTGCTTGTTCCTTTTGTAAAGACTTACCTGCGGTGGGCTGCAATTCTTATTTTTTGTGGCCTTCACATCGGATTTCACCTTTTTATCCAACTGGGGCTTTTTCCAACGCTGTGCGCAGTGATGTGGCTCGCCTTTTTGCCAAGCCAACTTTGGGATCGCAAGGTCAGTGGCCTCCTTGTACAAAAAGCGGCGCTTGTTTTTAAGCAGCGACGGGACGTTCCTTTATTGGGAGTCCTCGCATTTGTCATCTATTGGAATTTGGCGACACTTCCTCAGAGTAAGCTGGATTTGCGCTGGGTATTGTGGCTTGGCAACCTCGTTCGACTCGATCAGAATTGGGGAATGTTCGCACCCTACCCCCAAAAAGAGGATGGCTGGTACGTTATTCCCGGCAAACTCACCAACGGAAAAGAAGTCGACCTGTTTCAGCAGGGAAAACCTGTGAATTGGGCAAAACCCACGATAGAGGGCGATATCTTCATCGACACCTACTGGCGCAAGTATTTAAATAATATGTGGTTTCGTGACTTCTCTCATTTTCGGCTCTACTGGGGACGTTACCTTTGTCGAACGTGGAATGAAAATCACAAAGGAGAAGAGACTTTACAAACCTTTGATATCTTTTACATGCTGGAACCCACTCCACCCCCTGGATTGCCGGTGCCTGTGGCTCAAAAAGTAAGTGTGTGGAACCACCGCTGCTTTTAAAAAGCTCTTGTACTACAAGGCCATGAGATGCAAGTTCAAATGACATTCTATAAAACTTCATTTTTTAACGGCATATTCCGATAGGAGGACACGTCTGTTTCCTCATGCGGAGTGAATGCTTTGAAAAGCAAAATTGTTTCCTTAATGACCTTTGCATTTTTGGCGTGCCAAAACAAAGAATCAAAAAGCGAAGTGCAATATGCACAAGGATCTTGGGCGCTTAATGCTCAGTACAATTTGCTCTTTACAGCCTTTAAAAAGCAAAATTTCCAGATTTGCACGCAATTCGAAGATCAATCTGCAAACGAAGGTTCTTCTTACCATGCTCTTGGTAAGCGTGTCTCAGGACATGCCCTGAGCGCAGCGAAAGAATGGCTCTCAAAGCTTTCAGAGACGAAAAATATCAGCGTCACTTCCATCTTTAGTAGCGATCAGAAGTGCCATCCAGGCGACTTTTCAAAAGGGCGTTTGCTACTTTCTCTCTACAATCATGAACAAAAGTTCATGGATAAAATATATGAAGGGCAAAATGAAGACAGAAAACCAACATTGGGCGGGTATGATTTCAAGACCAATTCCATTGTTTTGAACGTACCTGGAATCACAAATCCAAACAGAGACCCTCAAGAGGGACGTAGAACATTGCTGCATGAATTTGGGCACATTTTTGGGATGGATCATTCAGCAGTTTTGCATTCTGTCATGACTCCATCACTTGCAAACGCACCACTGAATTTAACAGCAGATGACTTAAACGGCTTAGAGAAAATCGTAAAACGTATTTCGAAAAATCAAGCACCTGACAGCAAGCCGCTGTGCGGAGATCTGGAACGAACAATCCATGCCGATGACGGAAGCGTAAGCTGCGGAAAATTCAAGCCAGAAAGCTCTGTTCAAAAAAAGGATACGCTTAACAATTCAATGAATTCAGCTTCAAAACAAGGGGAAATCCTAAATACTGGAAAAGAATTTATTACCCTTAAAGTCATTGAAAATTCAGGAACATATTTTAAAGACTCTGAAGAGCAGGCTAAAGAGCTTGAACCCCATCAAAAGTGCGCAATTTCAGTCGGAACTTCACTGCTCGTACATGCTCTGAGTGAAAACACGCTCCCGAGCTCGGGCCATGTTAAAGTCACGCTTGGAAGCGACATTGATGGCTGCGATTTTGGAAAAAAAGGGACTCCTGGGTATCTTTATACTCCACACTTTATCAAAGAATAATCAATAACTAAATACAGGGCAGCTTCAAGAAATAGAGATAAACAAAGGTTTGTGATATATAAGTTTAGTGTGAAATAAATTCAATATAAAATTGACTTTGATCCTCCGAAAAAAGCACCTTATAAAGGTCGATTGATGATGCGTTGAGCCTGGTGCATTGACAGTGTAAATTCTTCAATGTAGTTTCGAATTTATTTAGCAATACCAGGAGGAAGCATGAACTCGCTCTCAAGTTTCGGTTGGCAGAGAATCGTTTCGGCCCCCACGATTTTTTTACCCTGTCTCGCGTTAAGCCTCGCGACGTCAGTGCAAGCTTTTGCCGATATCTCGTGAATTCGCCCTTAGCCGCCTGGGCAGGGCAGTGGAAAGGTCCTTGTGAGTCGAGGCTTCCAGCCGCAGTGCCGACGGTGGGTATTCGATTTTATCTCGACCGGACGGTTGAAGCCATTCCGGGCAGCAATCGTTACAAATGGAAAAGTGACTACCAGATGCCTGGTAGCTCCCACCCACCTAAGGATTACGAGATTTATCCGGTTGACGCGCAACGGGGGCACTTTCGGCTCGATGAGAAAAATACCGTCGAAATTGATACGTTCCTTGCACACGATAGCCTATATGCACATTTCCAGGTTGGCGACGTGACCATTCTGGCAACGGATAGGCTGGAGAGTGAGGGCAAGGTTATGGTTGTGGATTTGCTGTCGTTCACGAGCCAAGGCGCCACAAGATCTGGAGGCATTGGCAAGGCCCCCGTAGTTCGCACCGACGTTTTCATGGTAAACTATCGCTGCGTTTTGAATAAGGTAGGCACTGGAGAGTGAAGGCGCGGGCGTGTCGCAAGCAAAGCCGGGAAGCAAGTGATTTTTCCCGGATTTTTGACTGCGTTTTTTTATTGCTTTTGTTTTTTAAGCTCACAATGTTGTACATTTTGCAGCTGAAACGTTGTTATAGCCATATCAGACGTGCGCCCAGAGAGCGGAAATGTAGTAAAATCAATAGTGAGAATATCGCCTACAACTCTTTCCACAGAGTGCATTTGGATACCGGGATTGCCTTGCTGTGCAGCAATAGAAAAGAGGCTGATAAGCGCATCTCCAGTAAAGAATGTGTCGAGCTTAAGACCTCCGCCTTCATCGATTTGATAAGCTCCACGATCGCTGTCCAAAGCAATCAATTTGTAATTTTTCGAGCTGCTCCCAAATCGTTCAGAATGATAGTGTGAATTCCAAATCAATGTTTTTGTCTGTCCATCATAAGAAACGGCGCGTTCCATATCGGCAACTTTTTGCGATAATCCATGACGCGAAGATTTTTGATTGAAACAACTCCCTTTCCAGTGTCCAGCGAACACAGACACAACAGGATCGCTTGATTGTATTTCATCCGCAAATGCGGACGCTGGAAAAAGAAACGCAGAAAAAAAAGTACAAAGTGATAACGGTCTTAAAAGTTGCATTTAATATTCCCTATTCCGTATGAGAAAAGTTCCACTTCAAGTTTGTCAAATGATTCAATTCTCATATCAACTACAGCACGCTTAGTCAAATGCGCAAAGTATCCCCAAAGTACGCGATACACGCAAACTGCGAGGCAGGTCTCAGTTCACTTTGCCTGTTTGCATTGAACAAACACAGAGGTAAAAAAACTTCCTAAAGATTACAGTCATTCTGCCGATAACGATGTTTGAAACACGCTGTCATACCCTGAAAAAGGAAATAAAATGGTTACAACTTTTTTGTCGAAACATAAGAGAAAGAGTGGATTGCTATTTTTGTTAACCTTTTCTTCGGTTTGTTTATTTGGTAGCTTCAGCTCTCTTAAAGAAACAGCGTTCGCAGAAGTTGTAAAAATTCATCCCAGCCGCCTTTTGGATAGGGTTTCGCTTTCCCTGACGGGGAACCTTCTTTCAAGTGAAGAAAAACAAAAATTTGTAAATGGCGAGAAAGATTTAGACCAGTTCATAGATGAGATGGTTCAGTCTGACGGGTTTCTGTCAGAGTTTTCTGCATACTGGCTTACCCGCTTGGGCATTACAAATGCCACAGATTTCCAGAACATATCCGCTGGCACCCCCGCAGGAACAGTTCTTTCGAGTTTAACGCCGAATGCAGGTAACATTAATTCCCGCTCCCTACAGTATTTAACAGAATCAAAAGATGATGTTTCATACAGTTTTTATGCACTTGATTCGCATGTCCTTGCAAATTTACGCAGCTCAAATATGACTGATGCAGCAAGGCTGACGTTGGAAACTGCGATCTCGCAAAGAGACTGTCGAGTAAGAACAGAGATAAAGTACACACCTAATGGGACGGCAATTGAGAGAAAAATTCCGTTAGTTGTTCCGTCTAATTTAATAGATATAAACCCTTGGTGGAACCCGACTTCTACAGTAAAATCATGTCCAGGTGTGAAAGAACATTGCGGAAACAAACTAGAAAATTGCTTTCCCGCAGCTGGCCTTACTCCAGGAAAAGCTGCCGATCCTGGGTACAGTTATTTCTCAAATTTAAGCAAAGATATAACTTTAGAGCCTGGCATTCTTATTGCAAAAATAGTTCAGGAAGGCAGACCATGGGATGATGTGGTACGCAGTACCGACGGGGTCATGACCGGAGTCATGGAAGACTTTTTGGCAAGTGATTGGGGGGCTCGGGTGATGCTTGCGATGCCTCCTGGGAGTTACAAAAATGGGAGTGAAAGTATTCTCACGCGCTCCGACCCCAACAATCGCAAATGGAAGTTCGTTTCAAAAGGGGCATTGCATGCCGGGGTTCTCACAACGATTACTTTTCAAAAAGCATTCAATGGATGGAGAGCAAAATCGAATGCAGCATTGGGTGCATTTTTGTGTCGGCAGTTTAGCGTGCCCGAGGGCACAGCGATCGTTCCTTCCGAGGAGTCTGACCTTACAAGACGTCCCTATTGTAGCTCTTGTCACAGCGTATTGGAGCCGCTTTCTCAGTTTTATGGACGCTGGCCAAATTTAGGCTCAACAAACTTCATTTATAATCCAAGCGCCGGGGTGACCGCAAATGGCAGTTTTGAGGGCATGAGTGATGCGGATACGAACGGACTTGGAAGAGTTCTTTCGAACACCGTTGATTTTGAAGACTGCGCCGTTCGCAGCACCTTTGAGTTTTTAGCAGGCAGAGAAATGACCACAAACGAATCGGCAGCCTATTTAAGTGATTGGAGCAAAACATACAGAGAAAGTGGTAAGAAGATCATTCCTCTTATGAAAAAGATCGTAAACTCTAAATCATACAAGGGGGAATAAACAATGAGAAATAAATTAAACCTTGTTGATAGTGCTTGCGTTTCGTTAAAATCACTGTTCATCAAGCGGGCTTTGTTGCAAACTCAGATTTTTGGGATTGTTCTTTTAGCAGCTTGCAGTGGCAAAACATCAGTGAGTTCAAATAGAATTGCACCTGAACGCAAGATATCATCCGCGAATGAAGTAGCGGATCCAACTGCAATCCTTTCACAAGTGACTCGTCAAACCACCGTTCAAGCCGACGTGTCTACTGGATCGGCAGATTTAATTCACAAGGGACCTAACATTATACTGCTCAACTCTAAGACTTTAAAAAGCGTTTTAACACCTCTTTTTGGAAACACACCGCGTAGCGGTCGCAGTGAGTCATTGGCGGGCAATTTTTTCAACACAGCGCCGGAGGAGTATTTTACGGCCGATGAAAAGGAAATGCTGGGTGATTATGAAATTTTAACTGTGGGAACCAAGATAAAAAAACGAATGAGCTCAAGGCTAGAGCTCAATCAAGATTATATATTTGCTCTTCGCACTTTCGCCGCCAACGCTTGCCATAAACTCGTGGAAGCAGAGTTTAGTGCTCCTCAGAAAGCTGAAAATAAATTAGTGAAGTCTGCCGAGGCAGAGATAGGCGCAAGTCCAGAGACCATAAGTAGCTTCATGAGTGCCGCCTTTACTTACTCTCCTACGGAAGGGCTGCATACAGGTGCCGGTAAGTTTTCGGAAATTATGAAAGCGAATGTTAGTGCAGCAAGTGCAGCTGATAAAGCGAATGCATTAAAAAATAATTACAAACTTATTTGCGCATATGTTGTAACAGACCCAAGAACATTTACTCGCTAAATATCGAGCACTTTTAGTCAGTATTAACATTTACTTCGCGGGAGATATTATGGGAATCAATAAGAAAAATTTAGACTTTGAAATTGAACGCAGGCGTTTACTTAAATTGTTAGGTGCTTCAGCTCTAAGTTCTATCATTTTCGCAGATCGTAACTTTTCTTTAAACTCATTTCTTTCTAGCGAAGCTCGTGCCTCCACTCCCGTCCGTAAACCTTTTGTTCTCTCCATTCACCTGGGAGCAATGGATGGGTACTCTGCCGGACTTATGATGCCTTCCGACGTAGGAGTGTACCCCAAGGGGGTATTTTTTCAAAATGAAGTGAAAAATCATCCGAACCCAAATGTTAATGTTCATCACAAAACTGGAAAACTCATTTTTAATGATTACACAAAGGTCCTCGAGAGCATTGCGGGCGACATGATGTTTTGCGCGGCCACTCCTCAGTCACTCGCTCATGAAGAAGCTGCGCGTACTCAAAGCACAGGAAACAAGGCTTCGGGGGGAGCGCGAAGCCCAGGCTGGTGCGCTGGGGTGGCTCAGGCAACTTTAGGAAGTCAGGCTGCGGCATACGTTATTTCCGACTCCACTCGGGTAGGAAGCGCCGGCAGCGGTGCTCGAAGTTGCCCCAATGTCTCTGAGGTTACGGCCACTTCCCTCACTCTTTTGAAAGCAAAGTTTTCAGATTCCGATGTGATGCCTTCAGCCCCCAGCACAGCTTCGGCAACGGAATTTGCTGCGGCAAGCAAGGCTTTGTACGCTCAGCAATTTAACGCTTCGCCTCCCAGTATTGGTTCGACACGTGCAGCGAGTTCGGCAATTGATGGGCTCATGAATGGTATTCCAGGATTTACTACTGTTCAAACTTCTGTAAGTGCTGCTTTAACAAGAATGAAAGTTGACACACGGCTTGATGCAATTCCCGACAGCATTGCAGTCAAAAGAATCGATGCTGGGGGTCGAGTTGCAGCCAACAACACTGCGATGGATCCGTTCTTGGAAAAGTTGCGGATGGCCGCTTTGCTGATTGAAACTCAG
This sequence comes from Silvanigrellaceae bacterium, assembly GCA_044237915.1. Lineage (GTDB taxonomy): Bacteria > Bdellovibrionota_B > Oligoflexia > Silvanigrellales > Silvanigrellaceae > JBIIEI01. Next base: position 17,614 of record JBIIEI010000067.1, read on the forward strand.
GCGGCAAGTGGAATGTCAATTTCTTTGGGAGTTGGTGCCCACGATTTTCATGCTGGAGGAGCTGCAGTTCAAACAGTCCGTACCGCAGCACAAATCTGGGCTCAAGTGGCTGAATTTTGGACCTGGGTCAGAGAAAAAGGCTACAACAACGATGTTCTTGTGGTGGTTTACAATGAATTCAATCGCACTGCTGCAAACGCAACCTCGGTGGCCGTAAATCCTGGCACAGCGAACAATGTTAATGATGTGATCATTGCCGGAACTGGCAACACCCGTGTGCGTGCAGAAACTTTTATGAGCCCCGGAACCGATCACCACTTAAGCTGCGGCATGGTGTTTTTAAACTCCAAGCTTCCTTCTTCATCCCGGCTAGGCGCAATTGGCGACACCTACGTGCCAACCGGAACTGCAGGACTCGATGGAGTACCAAGCAATTCTTTGCCTCCGTACACCTCTTTGCAACTGTTTGCATCGGTGGTGATGCGCGTTTTTCCAGGAGTTTTTCCCGATTATCGTGCGATGCGTGATGTTTGGCAGCCGCTGAAAGAGTCGGATCTTATTTCGCAGTTGTTAACATAACAAAAATTGTAGTTTGCATAAGATGAACGCGAATTGATTTTTTTGGAAAATGTTTCAAGGAGGATAAAAGTGATGTTTAGGTTTGAATTTTTCCGCATCATGCCATTCATCATTGGAATTGCCATCAGTGGTTGTGGAAAAGAACCTAAAAATGCAGCTTCAAAGCTTGAAGCATCACCCATTCCGAAATTGGAAAAAGAGCCTTCTCCTATTCCATCTGAAAAAAAATTGGTTTCGCTTTCTCTTTCCTTTGGTGAAAACGATCAGACTAAAATTTGGAACAGATTTCTGCAAGACACCTTATTTTTGAGCCAAGCTAAATCGGGAAAGATTCTTATTTTCCAAAAGAGCGGAGCGGTATGGTTCGTTGATGCCGAAACAGGAGCTACCGAATTTCAAAATGCCAGCACAGAAACTGTTGAAACAAGCGCCGCAAAATACACTTTACCAGATAGAAGTAGGTGGGAAATTTCTGCGGATAAAATTTCACGGACAAGTGTTCCCGAGAGTAACGGAAAATTTAGCATTTCAAGCTACAGCATTCCCCAGGACAATCCAAATAAGGGAACATTAAAACCGGTTTTTTTAAACGAAGACTTCTTAATGCTGGCAGGAGCAAAAAACATTGTGCTGTTGGAGGATAAGTCTCAAGCGTTTGAAAAAATCGAAATTCCCTATCCACGAGACGACGTTTCATTGCACAGTAAAATAATAGGCGCCGGAATTTCTACCGACAAAAAAGCTTTTTGGATTTTTGCGGCAAAAACATTCTTTTATGGAAACATAGGAAAAGATGCTAATGGCGCAAGTACTGTAACTTACAATGATCCAATAGAATTAGCGTTTTCCGGAATTTCTGGTACAGAAACTTTCATAGCCGGAGTTTTGGAAGCCGATGGGAAAGCAAAAAATAAACTCTTACTGATATCTTCGTCTGGCTTCTATTGGTCTGGAATACAGAGCAGTATAAATTTAACTTGGGATAAGGATGTCAGAGCAATTTCTGAGCAGTATTGTGTCAGCTGCCACGGCCCGCAGGGAGCAGGAGGGTTCAGCAAGGCAGATGAAGAGGCCTCATTTAAAGGAACCAAAAGACTGAGTATTATTGAGCGTGTCACTCAAAAAACAATGCCACCGCCCACAAGCCCCGCTGGAATGGCAATAACCGAAGCGCAACGAAGGGCCATCTTAGTTTGGCTTCAACCAGAATTAGGCAAAATCACTCCTGAAGATCCAGGCGACGGCAATGGTGCAATCATTCCAACTCCAGTCATTCCAACACCTGGCCCCTCGTGGGAGTCGAAGGTTCAACCGATATTAGTGAATAGATGCCAAACATGCCATGGTGCAATGTACAGTAATTTCAGTTCCGTGTTCTCAAATAGGGCCGACATCGCTCTTAGAATAAATAGCGCGAATGCGAGTGTCATTATGCCAAAGCCAGGAAGCGCCGAAGCCACTGCCATGACCACTGCTGAAAGAGCAGAAGTGTCCACTTTTCTAAACAGTTTCCGCTAAGCCACACGAGCATCGGTTGCAAACACATTATAATGGATATTTCGCATATGTTGGCTTGATTCCAGCTGCGACCACAGCACTTCAAATTTTTTCTCAAAACTCGCCATAAAATATACCCCTTCAAAACGACCTTTTTGACAAAGCACATTACGAAGGGAACCCACGAAAGAGAGAGCAATTAAATTAGAAAATATAGGAGCGTTCAATTCGGAAATCGCTCATCTTTATCTGCAAACTCAAGTTTCAACATGCGGGCACCGATAATGTTCATACAGTGACAAATATGAATTCAAAGATGGCAATGCCGAAATGGAGCAAAAGATGAGTCAAAGGTTTTTAAGTACCCTGCTTTCGGTGGTCGGAATCGCCACTCTCGGACTTCAGGCGTCTTGTGAACAACAGGCAAAAGAATCCTCTGATCTGAATTACGCATTGAGACCCACAGACGAACTCTCAATTTCGCTCCTTAAAGAAATGTCGGTTCGAAAAACCCTGATCGCTTGTGTCAGGCTGAGCGATAAAACAAGTAACTTCGACGAAGATACCTTTGTTCGATCACTTGCACCCGTTGTGCAAACCGCTGTGAGAGAGTGGAGCGATTTGATAATCAGGCATGAGCCGAGTTGGCCTCAAAAACAACGAAACGACGTGACAGTTGTTTCGGGTAACAAGTGCAATTTAAATGGAGTCGACTTTACTATAAATGTCTGGCGACACAATGTCAGATTTCAAGCTGACATCACCGCATTTTATAAAACGAACAATTGGACAGTTCAAGAAAATGGAGCACGAAGCCATGCCATCATTTTCAATAAGTCCATAAATTATAATCATGAGCTCGCAGCTAACGACGGGGGAGCCTATGTTTTAAAGCATGAATTTGGACACTTACTCGGCCTTGGAGATGTCTACGAAGAAAAAAATTACCAGCAGGGAATTGGACTCGAATACCATCCTCCTTCGGTCATGAAGGGAGACTCCGCCTCTCTGACCCAGGATGATGCGTTGGGATTGGTTGCTGTTTGGAATTTTCTAAAAAAAGGAATACAGACTTGTGACGCCAGCTCAAAGAAAAAGATCGCAGATTTGTCGCCAACAGGAGTGCTGTTTTGCATCCCTGCAGGAAAGGGCCAAGCTCCCGTGATCACAGACAATGAGGGAGTCGGCTGTCCCACTGGAACATTTTTTTCAGCGGATGGAAAGTGCGTGCCCGAATCTCAGACTCAGACAGAGATCGAGTGTCCTAAAGGCATGGTTTTAGATTCGCGTTCAAAGTTTTGTGTGGCTCAAAAGAAATCTGGAATTGATTCCTGCTCTTCTGCAAGTAGTGATAATTTTTCATGCATGCTGCAAGGAAGTCACTGCCATTTTGATGATTCTAAAAAGAGGTGTGTGACCAAATCAGGAAGCATTTTAGACAAAGAAACAGCAGAGATGGAAAAAAAATGTAAACCTGGAGACAAATATGATGTGACACGCAATAAATGCGTGAAGCAACAGACCACCGCTAAAAAAGTCATTATCCCAGAAGTTCAACCTAAAGAAGAAGCAAGCAAAGAAGAAACAAGTACAGAAATGCAACCTAAATCTGAGGCAAGCGCCACCCAAGAAACGGGCGGCCAATGTTCACAGCACACCACATTTGGAGCATGTTTTAGTGCGTGGCCTGGCTGCAAATACAGCCACTCAACGAAAACTTGTATCTCCAAAAATTAAAGTCTGGATGCCCGCTTCCCCGCAAAATCCTAAGGCACCGTCCCAATATCAATATTAAAGTAACGGTAAGAAACCGAAGTTGGATTAGCGGGGTCTTGAAATCTTGCCAGGAGCAAAAGGTTTCTGAGGTTAAAGAAATTTCCCGGACCACTGATAGAAAGTGAAAATCCACCATTAAAACCTGCGCTCGCAGGCAGCGTCGCAGCAGGGCCCACGAGGGTTCCATTTGCCATAATGGCCTCCGCATCTGCAAAGGTCACGACTCCACCATAGGTGTCGTCGACGAGCCTCACTTTCATGTTTGAGAACGCCTGTGGCGAACCCAAAGGAGCGGGGCAGAGATTGGGAGCTGTAATGACGGACATGCATTCCAACTTCACGAAAAAAAGAGGAACCTTTGTAGTTCGGTTAATATCTTCAATGTAAATCCCACCGGCTGTAAACTTAATGGGAGGCGCCGCGATGCCGTTGACATCCATCGAATGAGATGTCGCAAAATTTGAGATGGTGAAGTCTGCGCCCAGTAAGACCTCCTGAAAGGTAAAGACTGCTTTGCCTCCACTCACGAGGGGACTTGGTAAATTTTGAAAGACCGAAACAGTGAGCGTTCGAGATAAATTTTGTGCCTGAAAAACGGCAGATCCCGTAGACAGTCCTGTGCCATCGGGCCTCACATAGGTATTGCCGCCAAAAGTGAAAGACTTCAGCGCCACTGCACAGCCTACATCAGAGGAATACAGTGCAACCGACGTCACAGGAACAGCCGTTGTACTCGTCACAGACTTGGTGAATCCCGATTTACAACTGACGATGTCCATTTGAAAATCGGTGACTTCGAAGTTGTCGATAAGGCCCTGGGCAGTCAGACTGGGGCCGGTAAACTGAATGTCGACATCGATAGGAATCTGTTCCTCATCAGGACTTGCACTGGTTTTTTTCTGCGGAAAAAGACCCGTTCCACATGCGGTAAGACTGAGCAGCCCCAAGAGGCCCCAGCTCACAATTCTTCTCGTTTTGGATGTCCAATCCGGAAACTCCATTGCTTCCCCCAAATTGGTTCCACAGTATGAACCTAAAAGCTTCAAACCAATTCATAAAAATATCTATCGGCCAAGATCGATTTTGCTTGAATCACACGTTTTGGGAATTACATGTGACGTGCTCGATCCTTCGCCGCAAAACTTCAATTCCTTCGGGACCTTTGTCGAGAATTCCAAAGAAGCCGCAAACCGCATCTTTTTCAAGATGCGAGAGATCTGAGCTTAAAAAAACTGGAAATTCAAAGTGTTCCTTTATCTTTTGCAAAAACTGCTGACCGTTGATTGAGGACTGCGCACCAAAAAAATAGTCTGTGACCAAGCACGTGATTTCTTCAGGAATAAGCAAACCAGAATGGATTTGCCGCCAAAATGCTTCGGGCCCTTCGAAGGTCAGAACTCGACTTCCCAAACTCGAAACGCTCCAGAGAGTGCGAACAATTGAATTGTCATCGACAACGACTATCCATCTCTTTTCAGGAATGTCTGGAGCCTGTTCGGAAGCCCCCCCCTGGGGCTGGGGTGCCCCTTCTCTTTCTAGTTGTTGCTCACTGCAAGCGAGCGGGAGGGTGAATCGAAATTCAACGGATGTCTCACTCGATACACACCAAATATCCCCACCGTGATCTTTGACAATCTTTTTTGCAATGGCAAGACCCAGTCCTGTCCCATTGGGCTTTCGCCGTGAAAAAAAGTCTTCAAAAAGGGATGGAATTTCGTGGGTGGGAATCGAAGATCCGGTATTCCCTATGACAATTTCGAGCTGTCCTTTGAACCGATCTGATAACTGAGTTTTGAACCAAAGCTCATACCCCTCGCTTGGCATGGCCTCCAGTGCGTTTGTAACAAGATTAATAACGACCCGTCTCAATTTTTCGGAGTCGACGTAGACGTGATCATTCGTCACAAATTCGTAACAAATTGCGTGACGCGTGTGTGAAAAGAGCCTCAGCACACAATCGAGGGCACTTTGAATAAGTTTAGAGACCTGCACTGAATCCGCTGCCAAGTGGGAGGTGCGACCCAGCACAAGGACGTCTTGCACCAATGCATCCGCACGTTCCATTAAGCCCTGCATTTCTGCTACAAATTGAGGTAACACTTCTGCGGTTGTTCCGTTTTCCTCAGCCGTTTTCAGCAACGACATGGCCTTTTCAGCCATTTTAAAAGGAGCCCTCACATCGTGGGCGAGCATCGTCGTCAACCTTGCAATGATGGCATCGCGGGCCGCAAGTGCCTGAAGATCCATAAACCTTCCCAGAGCCTGCTTGAATCCGGCGATCTCTTCGGTGTCTTCAGGATTGGGATTCAGTCCCTCGACACTGATTTCTTGGAGTGTGGGAGCCCCCGTGATGCGGTTCATCTGATCTGAAATGGTACGCACAGGAAGAAGATGAAAATAGGAAACGATTCCTGCAGCACTCGCCACGCAAACAATAAATAAAATACTGTAAAAAATGATCGTCCACGTTGTGGCCTGCAGGAGTGGAACAATGGACTCTGGCAAGATCACAACTCGAATATGAGCACACTGCTGCAACTTTGCAGTGCAGTGAAGCGGAACAGAGAGCAAATAGAGCTTGGTACCCACAGAAATGCGGTGTGGAAATAAGGTTGCCAATTCCTCATTCGCAAAAAAATCGATTTGAAACTTTTCACCGGGGAAAGCATGGGATGCGATCTCGGGTTCCCAGGGCTGTTTAAATGAACCCACATCAGGAGATTTTAATCCACTTCTTCCCACATCGATAAGGCCATCATGTTTCACAATATAACTATATAAGACGTTTTCAGTCTGACTCAAAAGCCGTTGGTGGAGCTGAACATGATCGAAATCCGCTTGCTGATAGAAGTAACGCAGAGTGCTAACCATGAAGCTTTCAACATTTCGCATGACTTCTCTGACAATTTCACGCTCGAAGGTAGACTTTTGGCTATAGATATACAATGACCCCAGGATGAACGCGAGAATACCCGTTGCAAGTGCAACGGAAAGAGAAATCCTGGTCACAATACTCGTTCGTTTGCGCATAAATATTCACGAAGCTCACTACGTTCAAGTCAGAAACTTCCCAGCCACTTAAGTAACTGGAGTCCCATTGCCATCTCGGTTCAATTTCAGCACGAAGAGACACAATACGACAGAAAGTCGACAGGGTATAGAACTTATACAAAATTTTCTACTTTCGAAATGAAGAAAGCTCATCATTATTGTCATTCTCTCAAATCCAGTTTGAGGCTTTGCGCATGATCTGGCCCAATTCTAGCAATTTCAGGGTTATTCACTTGACTGTGCTGAAAGTATACTTTATTTCGAGATTGCAAGCAGATCGAACAATACAATTGAATAGACGGAGGATAGATGAAAATTGCGCTTTTCCTCGGAATGACCTGCAGCTTTGGTGTAATATCGTGCGGCGAAGGTGTGCTTTCTCAAAATTCACTTGCAACACTTGCTCAAGAGCAGGCTCGCACAGAGAGAAATTCACTCGATCCCAGTAGAATCGAATTATTTGATAATCAAGCACGTTCACATGCGGAATCGCAGCCAAATTTTCGAACATATTCACGAGATTTTCTATTCCCAACCAGCCTCATTCCGGATGATTTTTGCCACGGACTCTTAAAGGGTGAGTGTTTTACGCTCAATATTCGTATTCCAGCGCCAAGTCTCGAAAAGAACTTTGGCCTTGCGACCTTAACACTCGCACTCCATGAAAATAATTACAAAGCGGCGATTGAACGCGCCTGCAATGATGGACTTTCGGTGTCTGCACGCCTTGCAACACAAGGAAAAGACCTCCTTTCAAAGTTTCTTTGGAACACTAAAAGAGCGCGTTGCCTCGTTGAGATCGTAGATTCTGAAAGTGTGTCCTTGCCTGCGCTTGCTAAAAACGAAGTTGGATTGAGCGTGCGCCTCGTCGATTTTGGAGTTGAAAACGCTCAAACCGAGAGCAATCCTGCATTAGGTAAATTTACGTTTCACAATGCAAAACTCTCTGCAAAATTCAGAGATGTGTATGCAACACATGGCGAATCTGGTGATGAAATCCGTTCTGCCTGGAAGCCTGTTGCAGGTAGAAAAAGGTTTTTTGCACCCTGGACCTGGGATGGAGTCTTTGAAACCTCAAAATTCCATGTCGCATTCGCTAAAGAAGTTTCCCTGCAATTCGATGGCGCGAAAACCATAGGCTATGTTGGTCACCTCATTGGCCCCGTGCTCGATGCAGCCCGCTCGACCCGCACCTTGGGCCCCCTTGCCGCCCAATTGTCGCTTATAAAAGATGCGGTAGGCCTCATCAGTTCAGGTTCAAATCCCATGGTGGGCGGACTCATACTTGCCGGGATCGGCATCGACGCCATTAAAGATCTCTGTTCCTTTGAGGGCTCAGATTGTACTCCCACAACTTCGAGCCTCGATATCAACGCACTCTTTCAAGGGCATCTTGGAGCGGCAGATCCCGTACCGAGCGAAACAAAGGCCATGTTCTTAGACGCTCTCAAACATTTTCCGATGGCAATTCTCAGATCGACTTCCCAAAAAGCAGAACCCGAAGATTTGTTACGCACCCTCAATGTTCCTGTGGAACTTTAATGTGAGAAGTGAATTTATTGTGCAAAATGCAGGCAGGCTTCAATCATACTTTTCTCATTTATGAGCACCCCTGCTGCGTCTGCCGATAATTTCCCATCCGAACGTTCTTTCGCATTCCAAGTCATTTGTCTCTTTGCATATTGCCATGTGAGTGTAGAAATTCGCTCTTTGAGGGCGAATAAATGTGACTGTTCCCTTATTTTTCCCATGACTTGCTGTTCTATATAATCAAGAACTTCGCTATAACCAATGGCACGCATGGAAGGCCACGATCTGAGCGCTTCAATCCCAAACTCATCGCGCAATTTTGTGACTTCTTCGAGCCATCCTTGTCCAAAAAGAAGATCGACGCGGGTGCGAATTCTTTCCTTGAGAATTCCTTCTGGAACATCCATGTGAAGGACGTGACAATCAAAAAGGCATTCTTGTTTATCAAGGGTTTGGGTCAGACTGCGTTGCCCACTCGGAAGGGCTCCCGTCAGAAAATAAATCTCTAATGCGCGTTCAATTCGAACGCCGTCATTGGGATGAACCTCTGCAGCGCGAACGGGATCAAGGGCCTGCAGCCAATTGTGCACAAATGGCCAGCTATGCTGTGAAGCGTTCTCGCGAAAAAAAGTTCTGAGAAAATCATCTCTCTGTGGAAGTTCATCAAGTCCATGCAAAAATGCGCGCAGATAAAGCCCGCTTCCACCCAGGCAGAGCGGCACGGCACCACGCGATGCAATTTGCGCACACCATTCATGGGCTCGGCGCGCAAACTCTCTCGCATCAAGGCTTTCAAAAGGCTTAAGCACATCGATACCGTGATACTTGAATTCAGTGATTTCTGTTTCATTGGGCTTTGCAGTTCCTGCCGTGACACCTTGATAAATCTGAAAGGCATCCAGATTCACAATTTCAGACGCCATTCGAGCTTCAGCGAAACTTTGAGAAAGCCGATGACAAAAAGCAGTCTTTCCGCTGGCTGTGGGGCCAAGAACGACGATGGGTCGAAATGTAAATCGACTGGACATTCCAAAAATCCTCTTTCCCGAAATAGAGCCAAGCCACCAGAGGAGGCCGAATCCGACGCGCAACGAAGCCATGGCCCCTGGCGGGATTTTTAAAGCGGGTCCAAACTTCCACATAAAATTCTATTCGGCAAGGCCCCCTTGACGGCAAACTATATGGTCGGATGGGTTAAAACTAACCGCTCAACCAACTCTCCCATGGTCCGAAATCTTGAAAATCCGAACGAAATATCTGCATGCACCACATCCAATAAAAACGAAGCATGGGTTGGAGCAACATTTTGGGATTTGCATGACATGGTTTCTGACGGCGACGATAAAATCAATTTTGTGCATGTGGGAGCAGTGCCAAAAATATTCCTCAACGCAGGCATGAAGCAAAAGATGGGCGACTTTAGAACCAACTATCGTAACGCCGCAAATGTAGAGCACCGAAGCATCGTTGATGACATCTTCACTCAAAACAATACTTTTTGATTTGGCGAAATATTTAAAGCGAGCCACAAGCGATGTTACTTCGCGCAGGCGACTGCGAGTTTGTCTTCCTTGAGGGGAGCAAAAAAATCGATCGAAAAACGAGCATTTGAAACGCCTGCTGAAGGCGGAAAAACGCTCACTAAATAGCCTTGTGTGCCTGTGGTAGAATTTCCGGCGCTATTACCCACCCAAAATCCGCATAAAAGATCTTTTTTAAGCTCCATCGATCTGGTTTTCATCAGTTCGACGTCTTTTGAAAAAAGACCCTCTTGTTTTGCACGGGTCCATTCGCCTCCCGTTGCAACATGCCATGGACCATCAGCCAGAGAGTCACAGGCAGTTTTCGAGCTGTCAAAGGTAAAAAAGTTTTCAAGGAGCTTCAACTTAGTATTCGTAGCCAAATTCAATCGAACATCAGTGTTCCAACCAGCACAGCCCTCTAAAGTCACTAATTTTTGGTTTGTGCTTGGCAATCCCGAAGGTGTCGTCGTTGAATTCTCTGAGTGCTTCTCACCATTTGCCAGGGGAGCCTTTGATCCCGCTCCGGCAGGCAAGTGTGAATCCTTGCAGATGGCGCCTTCTGGGCAAGGTTTTGCCAACACGCGTTTGCTCTCGTTCTCGCAAGAGTGTATTCCGATGATCATAAGCAAAGGCAACAAAAGCTTCATAAGTGCCTCAAAGACTTCACAATTTCACAGGAAAAATTAAGAAAAACCAAAGTGCTTGTTCCTTTTCGGACCAAAAAGAGTCCCACTTAAGACAATTCGAAAAATGTGTCATAATGATTCGACACTCATGTCTTCGTAGATTTTTATTTCCTTTAACTTCCATGGGGCTCATTCCATGTGCAAACATGCTCTTTTCGCATCGGTATTGTCACTTGCATTTATTTCTGAAGTCTCATATGCCGCACCTGCAAAAATCACAATTTTGTTACCTTTTACCAGTGTCTACAAACACCTTGGTGAATCTGCCAAAAAAGGCTTCCTGTTGGGAATTAAAAAAGAAGGCCACGACATCAAAGCAGATCTCGACAATTGGGTGACTTTTGATTTTGTAGACTCAAAAGCAGATCCCGCCTCTGCCGAAGGCGAATTGAAGAAAGTTGTGGCTCAAGGGAGCAAGGCCATCATGGGCATTGTCTCTTCGGACGTTGCTGAGAAAATCCGCGATCAGGTCATCAATGAACACAAAATTCCATTTATCGTTTTTGGTGCAGCAGGAACTCCAAAAATCAGAACTAAAAATCCACTTTACCTTCGAATGAGTTTCTCTAATTACCTCGCACCTTATGGACTTGCACTTTGGGAACTTAAAAATCCAGTTTCCGGAAAACCAACACGAAAATGGTCTTGTATTTATGCGGACTATGCCGCCGGTAAAGATGTGTGCGAAGGATTCGCGCTTGCATATAAAAACTCTCAAAATGAGCTTAAACGCATTCCCGTTCCCTTTAAAACCCTCGAAAAAACGAAACAGATCGAAGAACTTGTTTCGCTGAAGCCTGATTTCGCCGTCGCATTTTTTGCAGGTGCCGAGGCTTCATTTTTCGTGCGCGACTACTACAAACTCAAAGCCCAAAAGCAGGTTCGTCTGTTGGCACCTGGTTTTCTAACGGCGGGACAACTCTTGAAAGACTATGAAAAAACGCAGCGCGAATTCGACACAGCGGTCGGTCTTGTGACGGCTTCGCACTGGGACGTTGACTTAAAGAACGATGAAAATGTTGAATTTGTAAAGAACTTTCGTTCAGAATACACATCGGATCCCGATATTTATTCCATGCATGGTTATGACACAGGAAGGCTTCTCGTAAAGGCTTTGAAAGAAATGAAAGGACAATGGAATGGAACCGAACTTGTAAACAAGATGCGAACCGTTCCCTTAATGTCTCCGCGCCATGGCACGCAATTGAAGTTCGATTCCCATGGAGATCCTCTGAACGCTGCATATATTTATCAAGTCAAAAAGGTTGGAAATCAGCTTGTGCAAGAACGCATTGCCGAATTCCCAGCCATCAATCTCGACACTCAACTTCCCTAAGAAGCTGCAAAATCACCACGATTCACGGGCCCTTTCCACTGAACAACCAGCGTCGTCACATCATCGCGAGGGGGTTCAGCCTGCCAGATTTTTTCACATTCTGAAATGATTTTTCGGTTGAGTTCATGAACATCCAAAGGTAATGCAAGCAGATTCTTGAGATGACGTTCGCGAATTGTCTCATCATCGGGCCCCGAATTTTCGATGAGCCCATCGGTGTACATAAAGATAATATCCCCTGCCTGCAACTGAATCTTCTTGACTGAAAAATCTCCTTCTGCCGTAAAACCCAGACGACTGCCTCGATTAGCAACTACCTTAATAACCCTCTCTTTGCCTTGAACAAAATAGATGGGGTTGTGCCCGGCATTCAGATAAAGAAGCTCGCCTGTCATCAGATCGAGAGAGACAAAAGCCATGGTCATCAGTTTCTTTTGTCGCCCTGTGATGAACACCACCGAGTTCACAGCATGGGCAAGGGCAAGCAGCCTCTTTTCAGGATGAAGGCTTTCGGAATCTTTCATTAAATCGGCACGGTGCTCTCCCGCATACACACCCCCGCAAACAACGCCTGTAATGAGTGCTGAGGCGATGCCATGTCCGGTTACATCTCCAATAAAAAAGTTCATGCGGTGCAGAGTTTTGTCGTAATAGTGGCCATACCAATCGCCACCGGCAAGCACAGCGGGTTTGAAATGCGTTGCAATTTCGAGATTTGGAAACTTCGAATGAACGGGAAGGAGCTGCTCTTGAACGGCTCTTGTCGCTTCAAACTCTGCTTCTAATTTGGCTTTTTCACCCGTCTGACTCAAATAAGAAATATTCTCTAAAGAAACAGCAAGTGATGAAGCAAAGGTATTCATAAAATGGGCATCTTCAGCGTCGATTTCCTTGCTTGCGTAGCCATCAAACATCAGCATACAAAGTCGCTTTTGCTGCATCACGACTGGGAGTAAAACCCTTCCATCTGTGAGGCTACAACTTTCCCAATCTTTACTTGAGGACTCGTCAGCATGGACAAGGTGAAGTGGAATTTCTATTGCAGCTTCCGCGACCGGAATTCCCGCTCTGAATAACTCATGAACGCGAATTTTGCTGAACAAACCATCCGATTCTACAAAAAAAGACGCACTCACAGAGCAATTTTCAGCGACAGGCACACCTTTAAGGATGTATTCGGCTGTCTTTTGGGCCGCAGCAACTGAATTTCGTGACGATGCGAGATCTTTTGTTCCAATCAGTATGGATTCTAAACGAGTTTGTAGCATGCGAAGGTGAGTAATATTTTCGTGAATACTGGTGGTCATACTGTTAAATCGCAAAGCAAGCGTTCCAATTTCATCTTCAGAGTCTAGATTGACTTGGGTCGAATAGTCACCGGCTTCAACCAGTTTTGTTCCCTTTAGTAGTTTTCGAATTGACTTTGTAAGTCCAGCCGAAACAATCCAAACCAAAATAAATAAAGCCAATGCCCCGGAAAGCGCAATGATAAGATTTATGACGAGAACTCGATGTGCCACTTGCATGATATCTTCTTCAGGGTGAGCTCCCGAGAAATCATTTGTACTTCAAAGGTACTGCCGAGAGATGATGCCCTCAGCTTTTGAGGAGGCGTATTGATGAAAAAAGAGATTTTAGAATTCTCCAAGAGTTTACAGGATTGGAA
>JBIIEI010000134.1:0-8973 GCA_044237915.1 Silvanigrellaceae bacterium
ATAAAACCCTCCAAAACCTGATGGCTTCACAAACCCCCGTACTACCCATCTTATAACGCTGGGAATAGCGCGTCCAAATGATTTTTCGGGAGCTCACAAGTGAGCAACAAAAACGCCTTTGGCCGGAATTTCTCAGAGTAAGTATCGTCAGGTGGGCACGAAAATAGAAAGGAAAATGTGAAAGGAGCGCGCAACAGTTGATAATCATAGCACTCTAATTGAAAAGTACCCTGTTGCGCAGAAGCCTCTAAAGACTTCAAATCACCATTCTTGACCATTGTCTGTGATGGTGGCGTCAATCCAATTAAAGTAATGACGTGCATCGGTGTAGTTGTTGACGATGCCTAAACATGTTCCGAAAATCTCCGCGCCTGTTGACGTTGCGCCGACCACCATCCAAGTGTCTCCTTCCTTGAAATAGGCAGGTCCGCCGGAATCGCCTGCGCATGCGCCCTTGAAGAATTCTCCTCCCACTCCAAGTCGGAATATACTTTCGTCTGCGTTTTGAACAGTCACTTGAACCTGACGCAGGATCCCTGTGTCATTCTTATTGCGATTAAATGAGACGCCGAATCCGGCAAGGAAAACACTTTTTCCTTTTAATGAAAGTGTAGGCCTCGCAAGTTGAACGGGCATATACCCTTCTGGAATGGCTTCGGAGAGAACAATGAGCCCAATGTCATTGGCCGGTTTAGTGGGAGCAGGAGAAAGCGTTTGATTAGGATCCCATTCAGGATGTGGAATCACTTTCTTGGCCTTGATCCATTTTCCTGTTGTGCCAACCTTGGGGCCAAAAAAGACGAGAAAATTTTCTTCTTTGGGAAGAACAAGTTCGGGAAGTTTTTGTCTTGTATTATTGTCCATTTTTTGAAGACAATGCGCTGCTGTCATGACAACAGTTTTAGAAATAATAGTTGCAGTGCAAAAAGAATGTCCTTGCTCAAGGAGGGGACCCTTGCTGGGATCTTTGCTACTCGGTAAATCCGTTGTTAATGCAACTGTAGACCACCGAGGCGCACCTTGAGCGTTTTCTGCAACAGGGCTTCCGCCAACGATAAGTTCTTGGGAGTCTACACTTTGTTGTGCAACCGGAGCAGCGCAAGATGAAAATGCAAAGAGCGAAAGTAATGTAACAGGTAACTGAACTTGATTTCTGATAGACATGACAAACTCCTCTAGTAGTCAAACTACGGATACGATGACAGAAGGCAATATTGCTTATGAAATGTGGGTATAAGATGTTACGTTACTTTTTTATCCTATCGCTTGACTGGCTGTCAAGCCGATGCGCAAAGCACCTGATGGAATGGCGGATTCCGTGATTATTATAATTTCATTCACAAGTACGTTTTTGCTTACCCTCACTTATCACTAAAATTCAGTCGTACAACTGAATTTCATTTTGATTGGTCTATTTTTTTTGCTTGTTGAAAGATGTTAAAGGTGATTTAAAAAGCGAATCAATCGATAATACTGCAACGATAATTTACTAAATAAACAACAACGAGTTGGCATTTGATGGTTTCCATTTGTGCGTTTGTTTGACGCCCTTATATCTGGCTGATAGTAAAGAGGAAGAACAAACTGAAAAGGAGAACGAAATGACAAAACTGAAACTCACTTACTTCAATTTTGATGGTGGACGAGGCGAATCCATTCGCTTGGCTTTAACGCTCGGAAAAGTGCCCTTTGAAGACGACCGCGTGACGTATGAGAAATGGCCTCAGATCAAAACCGGACTGCCTTTTGGAGCCCTTCCTGTTCTTTACGTCGACGGCTCTCCCCTCGCGCAATCAAGTGCGATCTGTCGTTACGTTGGTAAACTCACCGACATGTATCCTGCAGATCCCTGGCAGGCGGCTTTGTGCGATGAGACATTGGAAACAGCCGAAGAAATGACGATGCTCATTGGCGCAACAATAGGCCTCGCCGACGAAGAAAAAAAATTGAAGCGTCAGGTTCTCGGGTCTGAAAGTCTTCCCGCTTTTTTAGCGGGCCTTGAACGTCGACTGTTATCAAGTGGAGGAATATTTTTTGCAAACAGTCAACTGACGGTTGCGGATCTGAGAGTTTATGACCTCGTCCAGTGGCTTCGGTCGGGAATTCTTGACCACCTCCCTGCGGACTTGGTCGATCGCGTCGCTCCAAGTCTTGTTCAGCACTTTGAGAGAGTGAAGAACGAGCCGCGCATCAAAGATTACTACAGCAAGCGAACACAAACCGCCTGATGGGGGCTATTTTCCCATCGTGAATGTTAAATTGCGAAAATTGCGCTTCCAACCGCCGTACAGTCCCAAAACGTAAAAATCATAGAGGTGCGGTGATCCAGGAGTGCGCCGACTTGCAATACGCACTGCCGACGGTGAGTTCGCCGCTCGCAATGGGGCGTGATTATTCCAAGCTGCGACAATAAAAAGCATGCCAGGTACAAGCGTTGCGCAGAGATCTCGTCCAATAATCCGCCACGTCAAAGTGGCCTCTCGAAGAATGAAATGTATGCCGAGTTTGCCAAATCTCAATGCCTCAATTCTCCTTTAATTGTCCCACTGCAGTGATTTTGGGAGAACGAATATGGACGCAATGTAACAGGTCGCGCGAGCTTAGTGGCGAATTGCTTTCGTCATACCAAGTTCAGTGATGCCTTTGTGAGGCGAATCATCAGTTTTGCCATTATAAGCATAGCCACAATGGAGATAAAGGCTCTGTGCCGCAACTGCTTGGTCGGCAACAAAGAGTTCACAAAACTTTCCGCCGGACTCTGCGATCCATTTCTCTATTTCCGTCAATAGCTTTTCTGCGACGCCCCGTTTGCGTATTTCAGGGGAAACCCACATGGAATATATTCCAAAGGTTTCGGCGCTCATCCTGTCAGCACGTACCATTCCAAGCATTAAAGGAAAGCATGCAGCAAACACGGCGTGCTCAGATCCAGCGGCACCGCTTTCTGCAAGTGACTGCCAAAATGAATCCGGCCTTTGGCTTGTTTCTTCGTAAGTTGATCCAAATGGCAAAGGGTCCGTTTTCAAAGCGCGTAATCGCAAAACACGTAATTCTCGCCATTCGTCAGACTTGACTCGCCGAATTTCAAAGTTCTGTGTCATCATTTTGTCCTAAATAAAACAGTATCCCGAACCCGGTTGTACTTTTACTCACAGCCAACTTAGTAGGAGTAAGACGAGTCGGATTCAGAGGGCCGTAGGCGCTGGGTGACCGCAGCGCAACCGCTGCCGACGAAGGTCGATGAGCCCGTGCCAATGTCACTGCGGTAGTAGCTGCTCCCTTTGTTGCCAGGGCGCTTGGCGGCAATTTGAAGAAGGTTGCCGATCGGGCCAGCACCCTCGGGGCCAAAGTTACCCTGTCCGTCGACCCACCATTGCCCAGGCGAGGGAGCCTGGCCGAGCATCTGCGTAAGTCCTTGCACGTCGAGTGAATGGAGCTCACGTCCATTGATGAATACGCTCGTGAGCGAACCACTGCCGCCACCCGAGGCGTTGGCAGGCAGCTGCGTCCCGCCAAGGCCATGCCCAGCCCCCAGGAAGCCGCGCGTCGGTCAGCCCCACAGACCCGCAGCGCCGCTTGTGTTGTCGTACCAGTATTTGCCAGAGGGAACCTGCACACCCCACGCGCTTTCGAACCGCGCGAGGGTCTCGAGTCGAGGTCGTGCTTCGTCGCGGGAATGCCGTTGAGGTTGATATTTTGCTGACTCGAGCTTGTAGTGTTTTGTTAAGCGCTGCGGGATCTTGAGGAACTTCGCTTCCCGGTTCCGAAGGACCGTTTCGTTTATTTGTGGTCGCAGTTGGGTCGACAGAATTCTTGGGTTGGGAAGATGTGCTCGGCCCGCATGCCGCGAGCGCGAGCGCAGTAGAAACCAAAATCCAATAACGCATGGCTGAGTCCTCCAAAAGTTTGATGGTAAAATAGCCTAACCTACGTGACGCGGCAGAACGGCCAGATTCGGCTCATGCCGCTTACAATGGTGCTTGTATTGCCTGAAAAGATATACTGGAACTCGAACTTCAACAACGCATTGAGCGAATGCATCGAAATCGACGACTTGTTCAACAAGATGCACGAGAATAAATTGAAATGTTTACGTTCAAATTGTGACAAATGTTGCATGGCAAACGCATGCCCCAGTGTAGGAAAACGATCGTTTTATTCCACCGTATCTGGGGACTGAATGCCCAACATATTTCCCGCTCTGGTGTAGACTTAAATTCAAATTTCAGACTTTTATCCACGGAGGGTTATAATGAGCGTTTGGGCTTACCTACGGGTGTCTCGCGATGGACAAGACACCAATCATCAACGCTTCGCCATTTTGGAATTTGCACACAAAGAAAAACTGCAAATTGATGATTTTATCGAGGTTGAAATTTCTTCGCGTCGCAGCAAGAAGGAAAGACGTATCGATTTTCTCAGTGACTCTTTGAAAGAAGGGGACTCACTTATCGTGAGTGAACTTTCTCGGCTCGGTAGAAGCTTGGGAGAAGTCGTTTCGCTGGTTGATGATCTTCACAAGCGCAAGATAAAATTTATTGCCATTAAAGAAAAAATCCACTTGGCAGACAAATATGACATGCAATCAAAGGTTGCCAGCACATTTTTTAGTCTCTTCGCGGAACTTGAGCGGGACTTGAACTCTTTACGCACAAAAGAGGCTTTGGCGGCCCTGAAACGCGAAGGAAAACGGCTGGGACGCCCCAAAGGAATCGTTGGAAAGTCCAGACTTGATGGTAAAGAGCTTGAAATCAGCAAACTTGTCGGGTTGAAAGTCTCGAAAACTTCTATTGCTCGAATTATGGAAGTAGACCGATCAACGCTTCTCAATTTTATGCACTCAAGAAAGCTTATGCCAAGTATAACTTTAAAAAGTAAAATTCCTTAGCGTTGGATTTGCACCCGTTACTACCGGAACCCCAGAAGGGGCGGCTTCGTCCCACGAACTCTGTTTGTACAGCGTTTGCTTCGGGAATAAATCAGATCACAACAGCAGCACATTGTTGGCAGGGTGAAGAAAATAAGTTTTACATATTCATGGATGGGAACAAAAAAATCCATCGCGTTGTTGGAAAAGTACAAGAACTTTCAACTACGAATATTGTAGTACTTTATACACCTCAAATTTCTCAATGGATCGAAGCTGGAACTTTTGATTCTTCAAAAACTGTTTCTATGGTTTCATACTCAAAAGATAAAGATAAGCTGACAGAAGTTACATCTGATAAGCCTTTGCAGCTTGATCCTACTGGAATGTTTCTGTGGAGCGAAATGGACTCTGTACCTGGAGCTTCCGGTTCCCCAGTTCTGCAAGACGGAAAGCTTGTGGCTGTTCATCAAGGCTCGGTCACTTTGGGGACTAAGCCTCGAACTAAGAAAAATTTTGCATCGCTTGTGAAAGCAGTTCTGCCAGACAGCGCGTCTCCCAAAGTTTTGAAAACACGGTTTGAAAGTAGCAGCGTCCCCTGTGAGAGTGCAGCAGATTATAGACTCTGTATATATGAGTGGCGCCTTGAGAACTGGCACCGTGACATCGATGCACAAATTCAAGAAGCCAAAAATTCTAATATAAGTGAGAAACAGTATTGGACGCGTGATTGCATTGTACGCAATATGGCTGGAGAAAATTATAGAGAAGATCAGCAAGCATGCATTGATGACGTGGTCAAACATCATGATGATTTGCTCAGTGAGAAATTAAAAAACTTGGAGATAACACGCCGGGAGGGAGTTGAAGCAATTCAAAAAGAATTTGCAGACGTTTCCCCACTGCCAACCCCAACCCCCGTACCCACACAACAGCCCACTCCAGTTGCTACGCCAGTATCGACTCCAAAGCCAACCCCAACTCCCATAACACCTCCTCGTAGTGATGTTGATGATGGAAAAGTCGATAATAGTTCTAATAAATCTCTTCAGAAAGCACGTGAAAAAGGACAGCGTTCGAAGGAACTCCAAAGACGTACCAAAGCGGAAGCAAAGTCCGCAGTGATTCAAGATGTTGCCCAACAAATTAAGGAAGCATTTCCGCATACAAATAAAGCACAAGAAAACTCAAAAACAAGCAGTAAAGATGTTCTTAAAGATTATGCAAACGAGCAAAATGCATTGCAAACTATGGCTGACAAATCAAACCAAGGCAAACCTCCTTTGGATGTCGATTGGGCAGACCCTAAGGTTGCCGAAACGACTTCAGTACTGACAACCGAAGGGCCAAGTGCGTATCGCACAGTGTTAAAGTCAGCTATTGATGTCATGGTGGAAAAAGGGGAAAAAGCCGCCCTGAATAACCTCATTCGAAGCGCAATTGGTGCTGGGAATATCACAGCTGTGACTGCAGCCGCTTATGCGGGTTATGAAACGGGAAAAACGCTCGAAAAGTATATCCCAAATTGGGATTATCCCCAAGAAGCATACGAAACCTATAATAAAGCTTCAGAAATATTAGATCAAGCTAAATCTTGGGTCGTACAAGCAACCGATGTAACCGATGACCCGACTTCAAAAAACACGGGAGAAACGACTTCAAATAATATTGAAAAGCAGTCTAAAGAGCATAAAGAGACTGTCAAAGATCTTAAGGAAAGACCAGAAACTAAAGAATTAATTAGAAATGCTGATCCAAAACCAGATGTTAGAATGCCGGGTGGCGGACGAGATGGTAGATTTGTAAAAGACTTTACGGGACCTCCAAATAGCGCTGTTAAGGGATCTGAAGGACGTATTTTTGTTACAAACGAACGCGGTGAAGTAATAATGGATATCACAGGAGAAAGAGTTAAGTTTGTAAATCCTGGAAGTGGCTATATTGGCGGGAAACGTAATCCAACTGTCCGGGAAGTGGAATTATTGGAAAAAGTATGGAGAAAGTGAGTGTATAAAAATGAGTGTTAATATATTTAAAACAGATATAAATGAGTTGATTGGTATTTTTAGGGAATCACTATATTTATTAAAATCACCGTTAAATAAAGCCAGAATTCAATGGAAAAATAGTGATGCTTATGACGGCTGGGATAGTATATGCAGTTGTATGTTTCATAATATAGTTACGAGGAGCATTATACATTCCCTTCCAGATAAGTTTGATTTTGAAGAGTTTGAATTTAAATTTTCTTCCATAATGGGAAAATACTTAGACAGCATTTTTATCTGTGTAGATCTTAAAGAAGTTGATACAAAATTGATCACGAGCTATAATGTTTTCATAGATTTGTTCTCCGAAGAAGACATTTTTGACTTTGTAAGATTTGTTGAAGTTGATATTAATGGAGATATTATTGAAGAAAGCGAACAGCTTATTCCTTTTCAAGAAGTTAAATTTTCCTTAAAGAAGATAACTAAAAATGGTGTTTTTTCGGCGGAAAACCTTAATGTACAATTATAGCATTTATAATTACGTATCGGCGTTACTTATCCCTAGCAAAATTTTCTTAGGGTGAACACCTAACTTTGTGGTTTAGCTCGAAAGGCTACCATCTTTTGAGCTGAACCATTCGAATTCAGGTCAGCAACCCACAACAGCTTGAAATTTAGTGAGCTGGTGAATGGAGCACTCGGCTCTTGCTGCTACTGCTATACAGGGTAAAATAAATTCCGTTTTTTTTATTTGTCAAATTTTTCCGTCAAATATCAGTCACTTATGATAACGGTCATTATCAAGAGTGGGAATTCCTGTTGAAAAACCCTACTAAGTAGGGCATCCTCTGCTCAGGAGGTCGCGATGTACCGAACGTTCGTCATGACGCAGGTTTTTGATCGCAAGTGGAACTCAGCAGGACTGGGCGATGATGCGCTTGCGGACCTGCAGACCGCTTTGCAGATCAATCCGGATGAAGGCGACGTCGTGCAGGGCACGCATGGTGTGCGCAAAGTCCGTTGGGCCTTGCCGGGAAAAGGAAAGAGCGGAGGTCTACGGATCTTTTACGTCGACTTTCCGCTTTACGAAGTCACTTATCTCATCACGCTTTTACAAAAGAACGACGCCACGAACCTCGACAAAGCCGAGAGAAACGAACTTGGCGGGCTCGTTCAAATCCTTGAACGGCACCTGAAAGAAGGCTTTCGAAAAGGAGGACTCTCATGAGCACGCTGTTTGAAGAGCTTAAGGAAGGGCTGCAAGAGGCCATCGAACATGCCCAAGGCGACACGCGGCATGGAACCCGCATCATGCGGCGCGAGATCATCGCCCCAGTGGTGCGCTCACCTGCAGCCATCAAGAAGCTGCGCCTGTCGCTTGGCAAGACGCAGGAGGTGTTCGCCCAGCTCCTCGGCGTCAGCAAGAAAACCGTCGAGGCTTGGGAGGCGGGAACGAAGAAACCCAATGGGAGCGTCCTAAGACTCTTTCAAGTCATCGAGCGAGACCTGTCGCTTGTTGAGGCGCTCTCCTTCCGGTCCGAGGCCGGGTGATGAGCACTCGCCTCTCCCGAACAAGGGAAAGTCATCTTGATAATCTCGATTATCACAACTGAGTTAAGATTTAACTTTTTCTTCGCTTTCTAAACCGAGTTTCGAAAAAAGCTTAGGCTCTATTAATAAGAGCTGTAGCATTCTAGAAGCGGTTTTTGAGGGCCTATTTTTTCCGCTTTCCCATGCTTCAACGGTTTTAGGTGTTACACCCAACATTTCAGAAAAAACTAGTTGGGTCCGCCCTAATAAATTCCGT
Source organism: Silvanigrellaceae bacterium (assembly GCA_044237915.1). Taxonomy (GTDB): domain Bacteria; phylum Bdellovibrionota_B; class Oligoflexia; order Silvanigrellales; family Silvanigrellaceae; genus JBIIEI01. The sequence continues at coordinate 8,666 of JBIIEI010000134.1, forward strand.
ATTCTTCTTATTTCTCTAGCATTCAAGATTTTCACAGACTCAAAATGTCTCTTCGTGACCTTGGTTCCCGCCCTCTTGTTACCTTTTGAAAAATCATGCGCTTCTTCCAGGCTTACCATAAGCTCTGAGAAGAAGGATTTCTCTTCGGGTGCCGAGTGCTTTTTTTGTTTTTTTTCTTCTTTTTTATCAGACCAAGCGTAAAACCTCCACATTTATGTGGAGGATATAAGCGTCTAAAAAAGCCGAAGCTCCTGTTGGAGCAAGGCTAAAGGTTCTGGAGCCTGCATTGAGGCGAGGAAAATACGCTA
>JBIIEI010000068.1:0-30405 GCA_044237915.1 Silvanigrellaceae bacterium
GAGGAAACCTGTCCGCAGACAGTAAACCCAATGAGTTCCCCGCCCCCAGTTTAATATATTTTTTTACAAATTGCTTAAAATTAGAGCACCAAAATTCCTGCTTCACATGGAGTCAGGAAGGGGTGTCATACCCTTCGAAATGAAGCATGGGAAGTTGTTTCCGTTGCGAACTATATCGACCTTGTTTCAAACCGACGTAACACACGCCGTGACGGGCTCGGTCATTCCGACAGACTTGATGAATGCAAACTTCATACCTCCTTCGACAGGGAGAGGTTTCAGAAAGCAGTCGATGCTACAACTGATTTTGTTCTTGCAACTCATGAGACTTGGAAACAAGAAACTTTTCGTTCTGAAGGCATTGAGAAAGTCTTGTCAGAAATCTACAAATTTCACCCAGGCTGCACCGATGAAAACGCGTACTGCCAAAGTCCTTGGCTTCCTTTTGCCAATGAACAAATTACCAAGGCACTGCGTCTAAAACCTGAGTGCGGCGTCATCGGAAGTCGCTTAAAATTTGAAGACAACACGCAGATAAAATCTTCGTCATGGATTTCAATTTTCTCCTTGGTGCTCTTACTTCTTCCTCTGATCATTCCCATTTGCTATGTGTACTCAAAGCGACTGAAGCTGTGGATGATTGCCGGAGCATCTCTGTTTTCTTTCAATTCAGATGGAAAGAACTGATCATGATAAAATGGTCTTTAAAGTTCTTATATTTCATAAATTTATCTTTTGCTTTTAATTTGATTTTCACAGATGCCTGCATCGCAGAAACACTGCAAACACAAGTGCCCGATCGTTCAGATTGGCAGAATTTTGTTTTGACTGAAGAAGCCCTTTATACTCCAGAACGGATTTGGGCAAATAGCTCATTGGGAGTAAGTTACCGTGTGTTGGGGCAAAAAAGATTTTCTGCAGTTGCACAGGTCGGATATCGCATCAACAGGTCTGGTCCATATCTTCACCTTGAGCACTCCCGCATTCACAACTTTGCGACAATGCAGAATTTACTTACCATTTCGAATATTGGGATTGGCTATGAAAATTTATGGCTGCTTGGGATTTTGCGCACAAGTTTTTCGCTTGGGGCAAGTATTTTAAATACAAAAACAGATGTCGACACTGCAGGAACCTGGGGCTACTTTCTCGATATTCGCCCTGTCGATATTCGCTTTAGCATGAAGCATAATTTTGTTGTATTCTTTGCACCTCTGGGTTTTAATGTCTCTATTCCTGTCCCAAATGGCATTCCTCTTTTTCTAATTCATCATCAAATAACGACTGGAATCGAAAAAACGTTTTAGCTTCTACTCGATCCATTTGTGAATCATACTTCCTCAATTCGTGAACTTTCATCTCCATCCAAGTCCGTGCTAATGCGAGAGAGCAACAAAAACGAATAAAATTTAAAACAAATGCAGTGACTTAAAATGTATTTTATTAAAAACTGTTGTTATTTCAATTTATATATAATATTGATTTTTTTATCTTAAAGGGAGATTTTTAGATGAAAAAATTACTCGCTTCTGCAATGCTATTTTCTTTATTTTCCTGTACTAATCTTGAATCTACGAGCATAGAACAGGGTGGTTCATCCCACAAATGTCCGCAATGGGAAAATCCACAGGTGAATCCTAATTTACCCGTCATTGGTTCACATCCAGATTTACAAAATGTCCCTGAAGGGCTCACGCTGCTTGGAGCAGATGGAAAGCCAACCTCTCAGCTCGATTGCAGTAAGCCAACGTTAGTCTACATTACAGGCCGCTCGCCCAAGGGAGTTGGTGAATTTTTCAGAAATCCCACTGCGTGGACTCAGAAATTTAATGTTTTTATGTTTCGATGGCATCGACTTGGATTAGATTCTCAAAGGATTCCACTTAAATCGTTGAACAACACACCAAGCGCCTCTAAAAAATTAACTCCTCAGCTTGTAAAATTAATTGAAATTCTTAGGGTTACTAAAAACAGTCAAGAGTTCCGCATTGTATCCCATAGTTTAGGAGGAATCATTCTCACTAAATCTGTGCATGAAGTTTTAGATTCACTTCAAAGTCGTCCCCTGCGTGCTGAATTGCTGGATCCTGCTTTTTTGCTTTACGACGTCAGGGAAAGCATTCCCGATATTCCATTTGTTTCGCCTGAAATTGTAAATGAAATGAAGTTTAAATTAAAAAATATGATGACACATAATGTTAAAGTTGTTGTCTATCCCTCTGCACATTCCATTGACCGTGCCAGTAAACTCTCAGACATTGCCAATGTACAGGCAATGAATCCATTGTGGCTCGGCGGAAATACAGGGACTCGGCACGACATGGTGCGAGAATTCTATTTTAATTCTTATTCTCAGAAAAAAGGACTTGTTAGTAATCCTGAGTTGGGGATGAGTGAACCTTTTTCAGCACTTTATCCTACTTCTGCGATTCCCAAGAGTCCCAAAAAGCTTGTGCAAGTTCAAGGTGAATCAACTGTTGATATATCGGATGATACTTTTCAAATTATTCCTTGATTGAGGCCAAAAGCAAAGTTAAAAGTTTACTTTTGCATTAACAAGCACGACAAAGGTAACAGCTTCGATGGGAAATTTCTAAAGGATATTTTTAATGAAAGAAGATCTCAGCTACCTGGAGTGTTTTGTTTTGCTCTCCGAGACGTTGAGTTTTTCGGAGACCGCAGACCTCATGTCGGTCTCTCAGCCCTGTGTCTCACGGCAGATTAAATTACTCGAAGAGCGCCTGAATTCAAAGTTGTTCATTCGGGACAAGCATCGTATCTTCTTGTCCGAAACCGGTCGGGAATTGAAAAGCAACATCGGCCCCCTCGTCAAGGAACTTCAACGTGTTTTAAAATCGGTGCGAGAGCAGACAACACGTATGGAAGGGACGATCGGTTTTGCGAGTTTGCAAGAGGTAGGGCAATCTACGTTTTTGAAGATTTTACTCAACTTTCAGGTCATGCATCCAGGCATTCAAATCCTCGTTGAGTACATGAAAGAATATGAAATCGTTGAGCGCATTAAAAAAGGTGAAGTGGCCTTTGGCATTGTCACCCAACCCTTGGACGGAGAAAATATCCGCGCATACCCCCTCTTTTCAGAAAGAGGGGTTTTAGTAACGCGGGCGAATAATATAAAAAAATCAAACTCGATTCTAGACGAAAGTTTTGTGCTTTATCGCCACAACGATCCGTTGCTTTCCGCATACTTCAAGAAACATAACAAGGGGCATTCACTCAGTCGTATCAAGGCTCACATCATCGTAAACTCTCACCGCTCTATGATTGATGCACTGCTTGCATCCGATTGTTATGCGGTGATGCCCCTCCTGAGCGTTGAAGAAGAACTTGCAAAAGGCCGATTGATTTTGGCCTCTCCCAAGGAAATAAAGAATGGACTTTTTCTCGCAACCTTAGAAAATTCTCTGGTGGAAACAAAAAATGCTGAGTTTTTAAAATTCCTGCTCGCAAGCTGTAAAGAATTGCCCCATCGCTTCAAAAATGGAGAAATTCATTTGAGTTGAAACGTGACCCCGGCGCGCACGCCTTGTTTCCGATAGCGACCCGTGAGTACAAATTCACTGCGCAGGGAAATGGATTCATTGACATGAAAAAAACCACCGACATAGCCCACAAAGTCATACACGCGGCCTTTATCATATTCTTCTACGCCACGCCCGAAATAGAACTCGGTTGCTGGAGCCGCATAGGCCGTCCAACGGGGATGAAGATTGAAGTCCCAGCGCATGCGCACGCCCAAGCCCCCATAGGGGTATGACGAGACCACATCATGAAAAAATGAAAGCTCACCGAAGATAGAATTGTTCATAAATGGAATAAATCCGTTATCGACAAAGCGATAGGAGGCCACAACTCCCAAATCGAGATCGCCAAAGGTGCTGAGTCCAAACATGGGACTGATTTGAAATTTCCCACCTACGCCCTGGCCTGGCTGCATCACATATGCACCAAAAGCGGGCACTGCAGCGAATGTACCCACACACAACGCGATGCATGCGAGGAGCGGCTTGCACTTTTGAGACTTGACTTCCATGACTTTTGTCCTCACCTATGAGAGTCCTTGAGGCATCATTGTTCTTGAAAAGCCTTACTAAGACAAGGGAGTGGAGCACGAAAGTGGAAATTCTTTTTGAAGACCAAGACTGGATCATCATTCATAAACCGACAGGAATTTCTACTCATGGCGCTTGGGAAGGTGATCTTGCAGCCCAAGAATGGCTCTTGTTGCATCATGCAAAAGTAACGTACGTCTGTTCCAGACTCGACAAAGGAACCAGTGGAGTCTTGCTTTTTGCAAAATCTCCAGCAGCCAGTCACAGGGCCCAGTTGATTCACGAAGCAGGCTCTTCACTTAAAGAGTATGTCTTTTTAAGCACCGTTCAAAGTCAGGCACACTCTTGGGCGATCGAAACACCACTCGAAGGCAAACCTTCGCGCACTGAATTTCGCCTTGAAGGAGCCTGGGGACGTTACTTTCTTTACCGCGCGGCCATTCGTCGAGGGCGCATGCACCAAATCCGCAGGCATGCCCAAGAAAGTGGTGTGGCGATTCTTGGAGACCATGAATATGGCGGAGCCCCGTTTCCAAGACTGTGCCTCCACTGTGAAACATTGCAGTGGCCTGAAATAAGCTCACCCGTCAGTGCGCCCCTCCCCGTGACTTTTGTGATGCAAAAAGCCGACTCTTTGGTGGCAAAAAGCTCCGAATTCCTTGTTTCCTTCGATCGAAGATTGCAGTTTCATAAAGAATTGACAGAAGCATTTCGTTGCGTACACCGTGGAGAGCTTGCCGCGCTCGACTGTGCCATTGATTTTTATGGCAGTTACCTTTGTGTGTGGTGTTACGATGAAGGAAAGCCCACAGCAGCCATTGTTGAAATGGTAACGCCCTATGTTGAATTCTTAATGCAGCACTATGGAGCGAGGGGTTGGGTGCTTAAGCGATCGCGTCAAGATCCTCACAATCGCAAACTTGTCTCTGAACAACATCTTTTTCAAGAACCTCCTCCGCCCTATTTTTGTGTGAAAGAGCATGGCCTTCAATACACAGTAACCCTCACAGAAAATCAGCATGTCGGACTCTTTTTAGATCAACGCGACAACCGAAAACGGATGATGCGTATGGCAAAAAATAAACGCGTGGCAAACTTGTTTTCTTACACATGTTCTTTTTCTGTTGCAGCTGCTTTTGCAGAAGCCGAAGTTGTCTTTTCAGTGGATGTGGCAAAACCTTGCCTTGAAATCGGAAAAACAAACTTTCGTAACAATTCACTGGAAGAAAGCAGACGTGGAAAGTTTGTCCAAGAAGATGTGCGCAAATGGCTTGCAAGGCAAATTCGAAAGCTCGAAGATTCTCCGAGTTCAAGCTTTGATCTCATAGTCTGCGATCCCCCCACTTTTTCGACGACCAAAGAGTTGGGCAAATTTTCTGTGGATGAGGAATGGGGCACTCTTGCCAAAGATTGCGCGAGATTGCTGAACGAAAGCGGAATGGCGTTTTTTTCGACAAACCACCGCGCCAAAGAGAGAGACGCCTATTGGGAGGTCCTCAAAAAGCACTTCCACACAGTAGATATTCTTTCGCCGCCATTGGATTTTCCGAATCTCCCGAATCATCCTGAACACGTCAAGCTGTTTCTGTGTTCACGCGCCATTCATTGAGCAATAAGTTGGGGATCTTTTTAAATTCTCCTGGAGAATTGTCGAGAATCAGAGTATGAAATATGAATCCAGGAGTGAAAGAGCAAAAAGAATAAGTCATTCTTGAAGGGTTTTCGAAGAAAGGGTTCCTACTCAAAGAAAGGCAAGATGACACGAACTGTGCGAAAAATTGAACGTTGCGTCACTTTTCTTGCCATCGCAGGAGCACTTCTTCTTTGGGGAAGCCTTCAATTCAACCTCGCACCATGGAATTTAGCCCTCCCTAGATTTGTACATTTTTTATTATTATTTCTTTTTACTTTCGCACTCCTCTTATTTTTTGCTGCTGAATTCCGTCAGAAAAAAAAGCGAAAAAACCTACTCCCTGCAACGGAAGAAATATTACATTTAAGTCACAATGAGCATGAGTTTACGAAAGAAAATGCGTTGACTCTCTCGCAGCTTCAGCAATTTTACCAGTCCTTTCTCGTTGAATTGGAAGGACTTCCCTGTTTTGAGGAAGCGATTATACGAATTATTCCCAAAATATGTTCATTGTCTCAATGGAATATAGCCGCATTTTGGGAGTTTGATAACGAAACAGATCAGCTCAAGTGCGTTTTCATCTTTGAAAATGAAGATTTTCCATGCCCTTCCGCAGAATTCCTAGAGGTTAGCAAAAAGTTGAGGTTTACCGTGGGGCGAGGCTTTCCAGGGCGAGCTTGGAAGCTCGGGCGCACACTCGTTTCGAATGCCATTACTAAGGAGTTCGATTTTGTGCGTTATGCTGAAGCAACCAAGGCAGGACTCAATGTGGCCATGGCGTTTCCAGTTCAGTTTAGAATGAATTTTAAGGGCGTTCTTGAATTCTATGCCACCGAAGATCGGACCCAATTCCTTGCCCATGCAAAATCACTCGACACCCTCGGAAAACAACTCGGAATGTACGCCGAACTTCAAACGGCCCAAACTCAAACCCTCCATTTGTCCAATGCCACTCAAATTGCCCAGCGTGAGATTGAAGCAGCCGCTCACTCTAAGAAAGAATTCATGACCTCGGTGTGCCACCAACTTCGCACGCCTCTCACTTCGCTCCTCGGATTTTCAGACCTTCTCTTAGATGCCGAACAACCCCTGCCCGAAAGGCTCGACTGCGTGGTAAAGCTGCGTCGAAACGGAGAAAGGCTTCTCGGATTGCTACAAGAAATGAGCGAAGTTTCGATGCTCGACAAGCCAAACTCTCAAATCCCGGAACCGGCCCCTTCCCTTGCAAACTCAGAGCGTGCTTGCGACAAACCCGAATCTGCTGCTCCGCGAAATGCTGTTTATCAAAACCTCAATGAGCAACGTGTGCGCCTTGATGGCCTGCTTATTCTGGTCGTCGACGATGCTCCAGACAACAGACTCATTATGAGTAAGTTTCTCAAACTCGCAGGTGCTTCTGTCGAACTCGCGAAGGATGGCCGTGAAGGCGTTGAAAAGGCATTAATGGGAAATTTTGACATCGTCTTGATGGACATTCAAATGCCCGAAAAAAATGGCTATGAGGCAACTTCAGAACTGCGCACTCGTGGTTATTGTAAGCCCATTCTTGCAGTCACCGCCCATGCGTTTAAAGAAGAACGCGAAAAAGCTTTGAGCGTGGGCTGCAACGACCATCTTGCCAAACCTATCAATCGTCAAAAGCTGCTCGAAAGCATCGCCTTCTACACAAGTGAAGTTCCAAACACAAGGCACTAAGAACCGACAATAGGTTGCACACTCTATAAAAATCGTTCACACCTGCAGTGAGGACGCATTTTTTAATGCATCATCTTTTGTGTGATGGAGCAGGAGAATTTATCATGGTGTACATGCATATCACTCCAAAAAAATTCTTAAGTCTCTTCAAAGTAACGTTTAAAGATTGGCGCCAAGATAAAGCTTCGCGTTTAGCGGCAGCACTCGCCTACTACACCATTTTTTCACTTGCACCGACATTAATTATTGCAGTTGCCGTTGCGGGCATGGTCTTTGGGACAGAAGCTGCGCAAGGCGAACTGATACACCAACTGCAAGGATTTCTTGGAAATGATGCCGCACGCACCATTCAAGAACTGATTGCGGATGCAAACCAACCTCAAACGGGTTCCATTGCAGCACTGGCAGGAATTGCGACTTTACTCTTTGGGGCATCGCAAGTCTTCGCGGAACTTCAAGATTCACTGAATACGATTTGGGGAGTCGCCCCCAAGCCCGGTCGCGGAATTTGGCAAATTCTTCGCGAACGCTTTCTGTCCTTTGCGATGGTTTTATCGATCGGTTTTATTTTGCTTGTTTCGATAGTATTGAGCGCTTTTATCGCTGCAGCCGGTCATTACATTCAAGACTTGCTTCCTGGTTCTGAATCTTTATTACAAATTTTGAACATTGGCGTTTCTTTCTTTATAATCACCCTTTTATTTGCAATGATCTTTAAAGTGCTCCCTGATGTTGTCGTCGCATGGCGTGATGTTTGGATTGGCGCAGCACTCACATCGGCGCTCTTTGGACTTGGCAAATTCTTAATCAGTGTTTATCTCGGGCAAAGCGCTGTTGCATCAACATTCGGAGCCGCAAGCTCCATCATTATCCTTGTGTTATGGGTCTACTATTCAGCTCAAATCCTTTTCTTTGGTGCAGAATTTACGAAGGTGTTTGCAAAAACCTTTGGAAGTAAAATTATTCCTAATAAAAATGCAGTTCCTTTAACTGCCGAAGCAAGGGCAGAACTTGGAATTCCTTCGACGGAAGAGCTCGAATCTGCCGTCCGAGAATTTCGTAATACTAAACAACCGCCCGTGCAGAACGGCCATAAAATACCCTCTTGAATCAACCCACATGACAACTCTGTCAGAATTCAGATGCCAAAGTCCTGCGGGGCTTCTGACGCAATTCTCATAAGCCCCCCAAAACCCCTAGGGTTGAAAATTTCGAATTCCGATGAGTTTCACACACTTTACTCCATCACTTGCCTTGAAGAATACATACGGTTGCACACGCACTTCTTTCCTCATTAAATATGCAAAGAGTTCGGGCTTTGATATTTCTCTTTGTCGGGCCTACAGAGTGTGATAGTCCGAACATCTTAACTTCGTGCTCGCCCCGGCCCTTTTTCAGGATGGAATTTCAATGCCAAGAACCGGCACCCCTTCTCTTTTCACAATCATTTTTCTGGCGAGCATCTGTGCCTGCCAATCCAATGCACCCGATCTTCCCGTTTTGGATAAAGTTAAAATCGAAGGGAATAAGGAACTCAACGACCGAGAAATTGAAAGCAAACTGGCTCTTAAATCTTCTTCGTGGATTCCCTTTTTTGGAGAAAAAACTTACTACGATGCCTCCGTCCTTCCGCAAGATCTTTTACGCGTTGAGCGCATCTATGAAACAAAGGGATATTACGGAAGCAAGGTTACAAATCACCAAGTTGATACAAACAATAAAGAAGTCAACCTCACGATTTGGGTCGATGAAGGAAAAGCCGTTCGCATCGAAAACTTAACACTGGATGGATTCCCATCGACTTTACCCGCTCCAGAACTCTTGCTCGAAAAAGGTGGCAAGTTTGACGAGGCCAGTTACAACACCAGCAAGGCCCTCATTCGAACGAGCCTGCGAGAAAACGGCTATCCTTATGCAGAAGTTGAAGGAAAAGTGACAATCGATCCTGCAAATTATGCTGCAGATCTGCGTTTCCTTATTAAAGCAGGAATCCTCTACCGTATTGGTCGCATTGATGTTCGAGGTACAGAAACAACCGATGCTGCCATGTTACGAGACCTCACAGGGCTAGAACCCGGAACTCTTTTTCAAGAAAGTAAGTTTGAGCGGGCACAACGAAATCTCTATGAAATGGGAATATTTAGGCTCGTTGAAGTCCGCTTGGGCGAAGCCAATGTCGCCGAAGGCACCGTTCCCGTTGTTGTGAATGTCGATGAAGGCCCCTTTCACACCTTGGGGGTTGGAGCAGGGGTGGGGCTTGAAAATCAGCGCCAAGAAGTTCGCGCCCGCCTCCAATATAATCATGGAAATTTTTTAGGAAAATTGCGTCGCCTTGAAACTGAAATTCGCCCTGCGTACATTTTTGTGCCCGGCATTCAAGATCCACAACAACGCGGCTTTGGAGGGCAAGCCAAGGCTTCGCTCTTTCAACCCGAATTTTTGTATGATTTCGGCATGCGAGATTTAGGATGGTCAAACTCATTAGAATTAAACCGCGATTTGCAAGACGGATTTATCGTCACAACGGGAGCTGCACGCTCGGGCTTTATTTGGCCTACGGATACAAACTACCCCATTGAAGCTGGTTACAATTTCGAGGTTTTTAACCTCGCGAATCTTCCTGCTGAAGTTTCTCAATGCAAAACGGTCTGTAAAATATCCTTTCTCGATCAAAAATTCGTTGCCGATATGCGCGATAATCGTACCAATCCTCGCAGTGGATATTGGGCCTCCTTAGGCTTGCAAGAAGCGGGTTTAGGGGGCGACTTTCGCTATGTTCGTGTGGTGCCCGAAGCGCGTGGTTATCATACAGTGCACGAAGACATTACTCTTGCCGTGCGCGCTCAGGTCGGTGTGATGATGCCTGAAAAAGGCACCGATTCCCCCATTCCAAAAAGATTTTATGCAGGTGGGGCAACGAATCACAGGGGATTTGGTTTGCGCAGGCTTTCTCCGCAAATCTACACCTCGGGGCGTAGACGTGGAATTCCAATTGGTGGGAACTCCTTGGCCACGACCAATCTCGAAGCGCGTTACCTTATTAAAGAGGATATTTCCGCAATTGTGTTTTTCGATGCCGGTGACGTTCGAGATCATAAAGAAGTCTTTGATCACCCCCATTTTAATCCTGCAAGTGGTTTAGGATTTCGCTACGAAACTCCCGTGGTCCCCATCCGCCTTGACGCAGGATATCGACTCACAAATCCGGAACGGTTTCGCCAAGAACCCAGGCTTGCACTGCACCTGACTCTGGGCGATGCATTCTAAAAAATGAAATGAATTGCTTTGATTGAAAGGTGACAACGATGTCTGGCAGAATAAAATGGCTCAAAAGAATTTTAGGCGGAGGCCTTATTTTGCTCCTACTGCTTGTCGGAGCGGCTGCTGGGGGGCTTTACTGGCTGACTTCTCCTTCAGGACAACGCATGGCTTTAGGCAAAGCACTGCAACTCCTCAATGAAACATTTCAGGGCACCTTTGAGGCCGAAAAAATTGGCTTTAGTTGGGATGGCCGTTTTTACCTGAATGCAGTCAAAATCTTTTCGCCTCACGGTGAGCCCGTTGCTGATATCCCTCAAGCAGCAGGGCGCATTCAGCTCCTTCCTCTCACAAAAAATAAGGTTCTCCTTTCAGGATTTCAAATAAAAACACCGGTTCTTACCCTTGTCAAAAGCGAACAAGAAAACTGGAATTTGTTGCAAGCCTTTGAACCACGCAAAGCTCCTGAGCAAAAAAAGGATTCAAAACCTTGGACTGTTTCTTTTTCCTCGTTGCAAATTCAGGATGGAAAAGTTTCTGTCGTTGGTTTGAATCAACCTCTTTCACTGCGATCCCTCAACCTTGATTCGCAGTTCACTCTTGAAGAACAAAAGCTTGATATTGTCGTTGAGAAAATTTCACTTTCGCTGTTACAACCTGTGGTACGAGACATCTCCGCCCAAGGAAAATTGCAAAAAATTGATTCAAAGATCCTTGTCCCCGAGCTTTCTGTGACCTCTTCAGGGTCAAGCTTGGTGGCAAAGGGTTCATTCGACTTTGAGGGCAAAATCATCGATTTGCACCTCCAGAAAGTTGTTGTTGCACCACAAGATCTTTACACCTACGCCACGCTTAAATCGCAACTTCCTTGGGATCTTGAAGGCACCGTCAAAGGCCCGCTTGCAGAACTCGAAGCAAATGTCTCGTTAGAGACACATCAAGCCGGTAGCGCAACGTTGCAAGGCAAAGGCAATTTCGATATTCCAGAACCCACCTATGAGGCTCTTGTTAATGTGAAGGGTGTCAATCCAGGTCAACTGGGACTTTCGCAGCCCTTAGAAAAAGGGGACATCAATTCCAATTTTGAGATCAAGGGCATTGGAATTAAAACGCCTCAACTTTCTGTGGATGCTCAGTTCAAAAAAAGCTTTTACGGAGCCACTCACATCGACGACGCCGGACTCAAAGGAACATACTCTCCCAACGCTCTTCATGTTGACCACGTGTTTGCCAAGGGCCACGATCTTGAATTGGAAGGCAAAGGCAATGTCGTTCGAACTGAACACGGCTGGATACCCACCGTATCTTTTAATGCCAAGGGAAAGCTAGACCCCAAGGCAAAAGACAAGAAAAAAGCAGGCTCCTTTCAGGTACAAGCCAACATCCAAAACCTTAAATTTCAAGCCGATGCTCAGGTAAAAATGGGAAACGGGTTTCCGATTGGAACGGCATTTTCTGGAGAAATAGACAAAAAACTCACACAGGTTAAATTTGCGAAATTTAAATTCAATTATCCAGGCACACTCTGGACTTTATTGTCTCCTTTTCTGGTGACCATAAAGCCGATTTTAACCGTTCAAAATCTGAAACTTGCTTCCGGAAAAAGCCAAATTACCCTCACTGGAAGTCGTAACAAGGATGAAACCTTCGACGTTGTTACTCAACTTAGGCAATTTAATCTTGCGACTCTTCCTGCCATCTTAGCGAACAAGAATGTTCAAATCACTGGCGTTTTGAATGGAAAAGTCCATGCTTGGGGCACTGCTGCTCAACCACAACTTACAACCGACATTCGTTTGCAAAAAGGTGAACTCTCCGTGAGTCGACCTGGCAAACTAATGCGCATTCGAAATATCGATCTTTCATCTCAGATTCAGCTGGCAAAACACGATGTCGAGGCTCGCATCACAGGTTCTTTGGAAGGAATCCCTGTGCGCTTGCGGGCAAAAACTGCACGCAGAATTCTAAAAGGAGGCTCTTTAGTCGGACTTCCCTTGGAATGGGACGGGGAAGTGAGCAAAGCCCGCCTCGAACAACTTGCGAGTTTTGGTGCGGTCGTACCCGAGAAGTTAAAAGCGCTTGGAGGCACTCTCAACATTAAAACCGATGGAAAAGGAGTGTGGCCCAAGCCTTTTGCAAGACTCGATGTCACGGCTTCCAATGCCCGGTTCAACACCTGGAGAGATTTAAGCGGCAAAGTCACGCTTGAAACACAAAAAAACGGTTTCAATGTCAAAGGAGATCTGTGGAATACACAGGCAAAACTCCTCACAGCAATCGGATCGTGGACAGCCCAGACTCCCACTTCGTTACCACTTTCACTTCCTGCCAATGTCGCCCAAGCCGCAAAAGGGCAATCTCAGCTCAGTGTAAAATTTCAAGATTTGCAGATTGTCGAACTCTTGCAAAAAGATGCAAAGAACGCGGTGAAAGGAAAGTTGCACGGAGAAATTCAGCTCGATGGTTCACTGAACGCGCCCCTGGTGACGACTCAAATTCAGGCAACGGAATTAGGACCACAAAAGAACGGCACAGCGAATATCGCACTGAATTATCGAAACAAATTTGCGGAGTTTTCGGTAAATGCATCTGCAGGTCCGCAAAACACCCTGGTGGCGTCAGGCGGCATTCCTGCCGACTTAAGCTTAACAGCACTGCAAAATAAAACTTTTTATCAAACATCTTCCCCTATCGAAGCACAGGCCTCTGCTTCCATGCAGGACTTTTCTTTCCTCCAAGCACTTGTCCCAAGCGTGCGTTCACTTTCGGGTACACTCATCGGCGATATTAAAGTCGCAGGTTCGCTGCAAACGCCGCAATGGAAAGGAACTCTCAAACTCTCCGAAGGACATCTCGCTTTCCAAGAAGGACGCACGTTCAACGGCATTCAATCGCTCGTGACCTTTGAGGGCAACGATATCATTCTCAATGATTTTCGCCTCACCAGTGGCGGACTTGTGCTTGCCAAAGGTACTTTTTCAGATGTTGGAAGTCCTTTGCAAAAGTTTGAAGCCAACTTAAAAACCGACGACTTTATCCTGGAACCTGCACGTTACCCTTCCACTACTCTCGATTCTCAAATCCGGCTTGCAGGCTTTGTAACAGGCGAAAAAATTGACGCCAAAGTAAACGTCGATTCCTTTCGCGTTTGGATCCCTTCACTCACCAAAAATAATGATGTCCAAAGTTTGAATCGCAGCCCCGATATTACCGTTGTAAGAACGCAGACAACCCCTGCACAAGTCATGGAACAGAAAAGAGTCGAACAAGAACCCGGTCGCACTTTGCATGTTGCCGTTCTTGCTCCCCGCAATATCTGGCTTTTGGGCCCCGAAATATCCCTTGAGCTGCGCACCAATCTCGACATCACTCAAAACGAAGGACCCATGCGATTTGTAGGTGATATTTCTGCAGTGCGAGCCGGAGACCTCGAAGTCTTTAGTCGAAAATTCAAGCTCGAAACCGTAGGTGTTACCTTTATGAATACCGAAGTCACGCGCGGTAAACTCAATATCGATGCCATTCACGATGCAAAAGAAGCGAAAGTTCAAGTGGGAATCCGTGGAGAAGTGCGTAAACCTCAAATCCTTTTGCGCTCCGAGCCTGCACGCAGCGACTTTGAAATCATGGCATTGCTTATAGCGGGTCCACGCTCCCCCAACGAAGGGGGCGCAGGGCAAAGCAGCATGCAAGGAGAAGCCACCTCCCTTGTTTCGTCTGCGCTCACAGGATTTGTGTCCGATCGCTTGCAAGGATTTCTTTCGACCCGCACACCTCTCACTGTGAATTTAGAAATGCAAGATGCTGCAGAAGGGCGCGGTACAGTTGAATTGGGTCAGTACGTAAATCCCGACCTTTTTGTCAGCTATGACCGCCAATTCGGCGCAGAACTGGGCGAAAATACCAATGAGATCCGATTCGACTACACCCTCACCCGCCGGTGGTCTTTGGAAGGATTTTTTGGCGACGCCCAGGAGGGTGGACTTGACCTCTTTTGGAGAATGCGGTTCTAGGAGACTTTGCTGAATCTTCCAGATCCAAAATCAATGGAACTTAAGAACCTTCATCGGGTTCGTGATGCGAAACTCTGAACCCGGCGAAATGCCCAACTCCTCAAATGAGTAAAAGACATTCACACCATAGGGGACATACGCTCTACACCGGTCAGGAGTGGTGCGATTTAACTGCAACTGAATCGGGGAACTCTCCATCAGAAGAGCTTGCAGGCTCTTCTTGGAAGTGCATCCATTGCTCGAAACCTGAAATGTGACTCCCCGTGAATCGATGTGATATCCCAGCAATGCTTCTGCAGTCGCTGCAAATCCAGTCTGATAGACACTCGAGGCAGATAAAACAATTGAAAGACTTACAATTTTTATCATAGAGGCATCCTTACAATAAACTCTCGATTTCCAAATTCAAATAATGACAAAACATATTCTAATATTATCAACTGTAAAGCCTAAATACCGTCACAAACAGAAAATTATTAAATGAACCCTCATTGTTAAAGTCATGGATCTTGTCGTTTGCACCTGACAATTCAACTCTTTTTTCTACTTAAAAAAGTCGACTTAACATTACATTGCATGAATACAATGAGATGGAATTTTGACATGATGCGTTTGTGGGAATCGACAAGAGCAGATAGACGAGAGACGCTTTTGTTTGACCAACCATTCAGTCCCAAACCCTCTCAATGGAGTGCCCATGAAGAAGCTTTCTGGATACGGATTGCTGCTCTCTCTCGTCGGTTTAATGTCTGGCTCTCTTTCTGCAGAAGCAAGAAGCAAGAGCGAACTAAACAAGTTCAATCTTCACCTTCCTCACACAGCAAATGAACTTATTGTTAAGTTCAAACCTTCAACCTCGGTAGGTACTCAGAGCACATTCGTAACACAGTTGGGGGCCATGCAGGTCGCTGCTTTTGGCTCGAGCAAAGCTGTTCTTCTTTCTTTCCCTGCAGAAATCATGGCAAATGGCAATTCTTTACTTGAAAAGGCAAAACAACTTGCGGCAGACCCACGAGTTGAGTATGTCGAAGCCAACACCATCTTGCACATCAATAAAGTACCAAACGATCCAAAGTTCGGTGAACTTTATGGATTGAAGAACACAGGCAGCACAGGTGGAACAGCAGGTGCTGACATCCGTGCGACGGAAGCTTGGGAACAAGCTACGGGTTCCATGAATACACTCGTTGGCATCATCGACACTGGAATCGACTATAGCCATCCCGATATTAAGCCGAATTATTGGAATAACCCGGGCGAAGTGGGCGTTGATGAGCAAGGCAATAATAAGGCCACAAATGGCGTTGACGACGACGCAAACGGCTATGTTGATGACTGGCGTGGATGGAACTTCGTAAAAAATACAAATAATCCCATGGACGACAATCAACACGGAACTCACTGCGCAGGAACCATTGGCGCACGCGGTGATGATGGCGTGGGAGTGGTGGGTGTAAATTGGCAAGTTTCTATGGTCGGCATCAAGTTCCTTGACGGCGCAGGCTCGGGAACCCTTGCAAATGCAGTAAAGGCTATCGAATATGCAACCAAAATTGGCGTTACATTAACCAGCAATAGCTGGGGCGGTGGAGGCTTTTCTGAAACGATGGAAGCGGCCATCCGTGAAGCAAATAGCAAAGGCATTCTGTTTATTGCAGCTGCAGGAAACGACAGTTCAAACAACGATCGCACACCCGCTTATCCTGCAAGTTACAAGCTCGATAACGTCATTAGCGTGGGCGCTACCGACCACAACGATCGCATTGCCAGCTTTTCGAACTGGGGCTTAAATACTGTTCACCTTTCGGCACCGGGCGTAAATATTCTTTCAACTGTTCCAGGTGGCGCCTATTCAAAGCTGAGCGGAACATCGATGGCAACTCCCCATGTTGCTGGAGCCGCTGCGCTGGTGAAGTCTGCATTTCCTGACTTGAATTTTGCAGGTGTCAAGGCTCGCCTTCTTGCAAACTCCGATAAAATTGCCAGCATGAAAGGCAAAGTGATTACGGGCGGCAGACTCAATATTAACAATGCGCTTGAAGTCGATACCCTAGCTCCAAGCTCTCCTGCTGCAATGTCAATCGTAGAATCGGGCTTAAACTCCATCAAACTTTCGTGGAATCAATCGGGCGACGATGATGCTGTAGGTCAAGCCTATGCCTACGAGTTACGTTATTCTGCAACTCCCATTTCAACGGAAGCAGAGTGGAACGCCGCAACTGCTGCAGGAACGGTCCTGGGTGGCACTGAAGGCGCAACGACAGTTGAAGGCAATCTCACGGGTCTCCCTTTCAATTTCCAAGGATTCGCTGCGGTACGCGCACTCGACAACGTTGGAAATGTAAGCCCTGTTTCAGAAAGCGTTGCCGTGCAAGTAAGAAAGCTTCAAGTTGTGATGGAAAATAACGGCGAAAGTCTGGATGGAATCACCACCACTGGAACTTGGGGCCAAAGCGAAGTCGCAGGGCGGGGCAAGGTCTTTGATGATAGCCCCAATGGAAACTACCGAGATAGCACTGAAACAAGTCTGCTTTTTGCTCCTCTCAGTGTGACATCTAACGATATCATCCTCTCGTTCAGCACCGCCTTTGATTTTGAAAGTGGATACGACCACGGCACCGTCGAAGTGTCATCCGATAACGGAACAACTTGGAAAATCGCAAAATCTTTCACAGGTAAAAAAGAGTGGGGCACAGAAATTGTTGACCTCAAACCCTTCATCACCAAAGGCTCCACAGAGCTTTCAATCCGCTTTAAAGTGAAGGCCGACACTTCCATCACGCGAGACGGCTGGAAGTTTGATGACGTTCAAATTCTTGCGCCCCAGGATGCTCCTGCTCTTTAAGGGTTTAAATACTCGAAAATGAAGTAAGGTTAGCACTAAAGCCCCATAAGCAGCCGCTTGATGGGGCCTTTTCTTTGGAGTCAATCGTTTAAAGGGACAGATAGCGGCGCTTCAAACAGACAGAAGGTCTCTTATTCTTTTTCCAATTGCGAACAATGGATCTGCAAGCCCTCAATAAAAATGTTCAGACCTTAATCTTTTGAGTTCTCGACGCTCGTTCCAAACTCGGGGCATTCCAGCTTTTTCAGTTTTAGATTCTGGTGAGTGTTGGAGAAAAGATGATGTAATCGAATTGTTCCGACATCATCACATTGTCAACATGTGCCCCGTTTCCTTGCAAATAAAGCGACTGATTCGCCTCAAAAATCTCTGGAAATCCTTGGGTTGACATCATTCCGGTGCGCCCCGAGAAGTGTGTGTTCAAAACAGGTTCAAGAAACGATTTTGCGCTGTAGTCGTACTTGTGGTTGAAGGTCACAGTAGCAATTGTGAGAGTCTGGCCAGGCCTCTCTTTCGCAAACAATGTCCCAAACGAAACAGCGCCTTTCGCGGGCATCCCTCGCCCTTCAGTGCCAAGAACACTTGAATTTTTTGCGGCATGCCAATTGTGCATCCAAAACATTGCCTTTTTGCCAGGACGCGGCTTTTCGATCAGTTCCTGAAACACCTTAAACCGGTAATTATCACCGATTGTATACACATCCAGCTCAGTCTCTGGCTTGCCGCTCGCTTCTGCGTCGATGTGTTTACTTATCGTGAGAAACATAAACTGCAATCCCATGAGCGATGCCTGCAATCGACCCTTTTGCAGGCTTACAATTTTGTACTTAAAGCTGCCGGTTACCTTATTGCTTAAATTTTCAAGAGCGTTCTGGCACAGATCATATTCCGTGTTACTTAAAAATACACCTTGCGCTTTTCTTCGTGCAGCAGCATGGGACATGAAAGCAATATCCGTCTTGAGATGCTGGGGAAGACTGCATTTTAGGCGAACATCACTTACTGCAGCACGGATCTCCGAATCTGAATGTGCGCTTCCAAAGTTCTCAATTTCATTGATGTCTGAAACCGGCGATTCTGGCTGGAACCCTGTGATGATAATGGCATCTTGAGGATGCTCCTTGTTGTGCTGCTTCGCAAAAGCAAAAATGGACTCCAAGTGCTTTGAACGGAAAGCATTGGCTGCCAGGGCATATTCTGGCGATTGAAAGACCGCATCTCCTTCAGAGACATATGCCTGGAATACGTCTTCGATTCTCCACGAACTTTCCATCACAAAGACTCGAATGCCTTCTTTTTGCACAAGATGTCGAAACATGTCAGCAGCAAAGGCATGATTTTCATCGATCCCGTGTTCAGACTCGCCATAGATGACATACTTCTTTTGAGAAAAATCCACGTCCTTCAGAAGCTCGCCCATGCCAGAACTCTCGGAAGAGAGATGAAGGCGACTGGAATCTGAGTTTTGAGTTTTATTAAAGCACGAAATTGTTGCCATGCAAGATAACGTCAAGAGAAAAAATGCAGACTTCACGAATATGATTCCTTTCAATAGACACGAAAAAAGACACCACTGTACCTCTTGCAAGCGGCAGACCAAAAAAGGAACCCAAAAAGAGTTCAATAGATATGGAGACTTCTAGAATTCATTGACATCCGACGGCCTCAAACAGTCTTCAAGTCGGCAGAAAATGTTGTGGGATTTTTAACACAGTGTCTGATTTTTTAAGTTTCAGTAACATCAGAAATGCAAAGCTATTATTGCGGCACAGAGGTCATGGTCTCTCGTCAATGCGCCAAAAACGTGATTGCTGTTACCTTGCGACACTCTTCGTACTGCCTTACCTCTGAGAAAACACTTTCCGTTACATTGAGTTTTCTTTCTCGCAAGAGAGAGGCTTGGTAGGAGTTTTCGTGAACTACAAAAGATGGGGCACACTTGTGCTGACAGGCTGTGTGTGTGGCAGCCTTGTTATTGCGGCTGCTTGGTTATACTTTCAACGCCCGTGGTTATACTGGAATCAAGCTGTTTCACCTCAGCCCACTCCTCCACCCGTTGAAAATCCTACGTGGGAACAACGGCTCGATTGCTCCAAGCACATGCCTGCGGTGCAGGCTCAGCCCTCAAAGAATTTAAAAAAAGTTGCCAACGCTGAAGGGACAGGCTCACAAATGCTTCCAGTGTGCGACACGCTTTCGAGAAAAGAAGAGCAACAAAGTCTAGGGAAACCACGTCAAGGCGAAAATATTCACGCATTGATGCAGCAATTCAAAGCAGAATGGAACGCATTTCAAAAGAATCGCAGTCGAGATGTTCCTTCTTTTCCTCCCGAATCCTATGAAATACTGGAACAGAAAATTGTCTGGTACAGTCGAAAGGATATTTTGCCACTTAAAAAGGTCTTTTCAAGCGACGAAAATGTAGAGTGGAGCATCAATCTTCTAGAATCGATGTTGGAGCTCGAAGATGGCTATCGACCCAGCCTCGAGCTCTTATTGGAGAGGCTTAAAAAAGCAGACCGTCTTCAAGAAAAAGTTTTCTTGGTTCTCAATAGGAATTTAGATAAGCGCAAATCAGTTTATTATGGACAATCCATCATTCCTGAATGCAACAAGCCATGGCGCCTTGCACAAAAAAATTGGACAATACAGAAGTTGCAAACAGCCATGCATCAAAAATTGGATTTCCACACCAAAAATTTTTTCGCAAAATTGATTCACTTTATTGAACCACAGAGTAAAATTCCGGCACCTATTCTCAGTTTCTATCTTCAAAAACATACTGATTTTTACGCCCAAGTGGAAGTCGCAGAGTATCTCCTTCAAATCGACGCCGCTGCCCATCGAAAACTGGTTTCAAAGATTCTACTGCCCTACGTGGCCACAACGCATATGCGTAGCGGCCCCCTTTTTCGCGTCTTTTGGGAGGCTTCTCCCCTTCCCAGCTTTGCACTTTCCTCGCTCTCAAAATGCCTTTCTCTCAGTGCCAATTCCAATGACATGGAGGTGATCTCTGATCTGAAAGAAAATTGTATTGCACTGGTGCGAAAACAAGGTTCAAATGCAGCAAAGTTTATTCCCGAACTGCGGAGAGTCATTTTAGATTCTTTGGAGAGACGTGAAAAAAGTTTGCTCCTCAAAGCACTTGCAGCACTTCTCGAAGTGGCTCCAAAAGAGGCTTTCTCCTACATTGAACGAGCATTTAAATTCGACGACTTCGAATTTAAAGTAAACATTTTACAGATGATGGGCTCAATTGTAGATATAAAATCTGTTAAAATTAACAACTTCCTATTTCAAGCCATCCAACAAGAAGGTCGATTGCGCTTAGAGGCACTCAAGCAACTTGAAAAGATAAAGCCGAGCAACCCGGCTATTGCAGATTTTTTACTTAAAGAATCCGATAAAATAATCAGGTCTAAATTGCTGGCGAAGACTTATGTTCCTGAAACAGCAAATGTCAATAAAAGAACGAGGGATGAGCAATCTTTTTTTGAAGCCCAAAACATAGACTTTGAAGCTGCTCGCAAGATGCTTATAGTTGCGTCGGTGCACTTTGCAAAACCCTTGGAAAAAAAGTCATTCCATGACATGGCAAAGAAAATTGGAGATGCGCTTGCCTACCAAGACTTGCCAACTTGGCAGCCCTCGCTATGTTCCTTAAAATATGTGAGTGACAAGTGAGGAAGCCGAGTCTGAAGTGCAACGCAGAAATGGCGGAATTTTTAGGCGCCCTCCAACGGCACGGGGCGAAAGCGATTGTCGACCTGAAAAGCGGGCCAATGGGGATCGTAGGTGAGATTTTCGAGGGTGTGATCGGGCCCTAAAACGAAAGTGTCTTCAATTTTAGCCCCTACGACGCTGGGGTTCCAGGCGACGGCCATCCCCACTTCAAGAGTTTGTAGTGTATGAGGTGCGGCAACAACTTCCCTGGCCATATATCCGGTTGTGCCACCCTGATGATGTTCGTCAATGGCGCTTTGAAACTCTCTTTCTGCATAAGCATTTTTTATCACATTGTACATGTGCGCCAATGTTTGTCCTGAGTGTGTATTATTTAAGATGATGGCTTCGGCATCGCGAACGAGTTTGTGTTTTGCAAGGTGTTCAGGATTTGAATTCCCAAAAGTAACAAACCTTGTGAGATTTGCATAAAGCCCCGAAGCACGTGCGCAAAAGACGAGCATGGCCCTTCTGCCTAAGGGTTCTCCGGTGGGAATGGGGTGCCGGTACAAGGGCAAGCGTCGTTCTCCTGCGCATAAAATCAGGGCGGGATGTAACCCACGCGACCATAGGGCCTCAGCCCCTGCACCTGCCAGTTGAAACTCTGTCCAGTGGGGTTTGGCATTGCGCATGACTTCGCTCATGGCTTCACTGGCAAGGCGTCCGACCCAACGGTAGCGTTCAAGCTCTGAAGGTAACAACACTTGTCTGTGCACATGCAAAGATTGAGGTAACAACTCCTCCCCGCTATTTGAAGAAAAATCGGTAAAAATCTTGCCTTCCCCCACGATGTCTTTCACGAATATTTCACGTTCTTGGGGTTTGGCCCAAGGAATTGCAACCATCTCGAATGAACTGTGAAGTTCTTCTTGGCGCAGGCGTGCCGCTTCGATTTCGTCGGTGAGAACCCATACCCCTTTGGCGGTGACAAGAATTTCTGCAACACCCACAGAAGTGGTCAGTAAAACAGCATTAGAAGCGCCAGCAGAAGCCCAGGCAAACCAGTCGACTGATTTAAGTCGGATGGCACTGCCCGGAAATTCTTGCAAGCAGGTGCGCAGAAGGCTCAATTTAAAAGAAATTTCCTCAGCAACAGCATCCATGGGACACATCCTACATTTCGCTATTGTCGTTCGTTATCGTGCGCGTTGCCCCAATAAGCGGGCGGTGTGAGTGAATCACCGGGCGCCCAACAGATCTCCATCGCAGCGGGAGTTGCATCGTGCCCGCCAAAGCGCCCGAGCGTTGCAGCCGCAATAGCTTCAAGAGGGATTTTAGGAGTTCGATCGGCATACAGAAGGCCATTTGTTTCTTGAAAGGTATCTGTAAATTGGGTGTAACAAAAGCCACTAAAAATTTCGGCTTTGTGAACGGCTTCAAGCAACGCTGAGTAGCGCATCCCAAGTTCTGCAGCACTCAAACTTCGCACGTATCCCCAGGATTTTTCAGAGTCGGGATCTTCGGGCCGTGCATAGGAAATGCCTCCAAATTCAGTCAGCATAATGGGCTGACCGCGATGGGGATATCCATCCAATGTGAGCACTCTGCCACCTGGCCTGCGGCGATCAAAAAGATCGTTTAAATTCGAGTTCGGCCCATACCTGCGAGAAAGCGATTGGGGGTTGTTATCGTAGTCATGGATGCCGATAATATCGGTTGACGAACTTTCCCATCCATCGTTTCCAATAACGGGGCGCGATTGATCGAGTGTTTTGGTGAGGTGATAAAGAGCAATCACGCAGTTGCGGTGAGCTTCTTTTTCGGAAAGGTCAGGCACTCCCCAAGATTCATTAAAGGGCACCCACACAATGACACACGGATGGCTGATGTCTCGATCGATGGCTTCTATCCATTCTCTCATAATGCGTTCTACCGATTCATGGGTGAATCGGTATGCACTGGGCATTTCTTCCCAAACCAAAAGTCCTAAAACATCGGCCCAATATAGAAAACGCGGATCTTCAATCTTTTGATGCTTGCGAACTCCATTGAATCCCATAGCCTTCACGAGTTCAACATCCTTGCGCACGGCTTCATCGGAAGGAGGCGTCATGAAGGTGTCGGGCCAATAACCTTGATCTAAAACCAGCCGCAAATAGTAGGGACGGCCATTGAGCATAAAGCGATCGCGTTGAATGGCCACACTGCGCAGCGCGGTGTATGAGCTGACTTCATCAAGAAGAGTCGTGCCATCCCAAAGCTGAATAATGGCATTGATGAGTGTAGGTTTTTCGGGACTCCACAAAAGTTCGTTTCTAAAATCATCGATGCCCGGATCCGACAACGCAATGCGCCTGTGCACTTCGCTCAAAATCACTTCATAGGAGTCGTTGACAAGAACTTGTTTCCCGACGTTGAGTTTGACCTTTATCTGCATGCCTTCGCGATACTGTCCACCAATAAAGGCTTCAAAGCCGATTTCCCAGCGTTCTAGGTGAGGTGTCCAGCGGATGTGATCGACATAAGTATCAGAAACTCGTTCCATCCAAACGGTTTGCCAGATGCCAGTTGAGCGCGGGTACCAAATGCTGTGAGGTTCTAATTGCCAGTCTTGCTTACCCCTGGGTTTTGCAAGATCAAGTGGGTCGTCTTCGACCCAAACAGAAATCGTTTGCATGCCGTCTTCACGCAGCACATGCGTGACATCCACAGAAAAGGGAGTATGACCACCGGTATGTTCCGAAACCACACTGCCATTCACCCAAACGCGCGCACTATAATCAACTGCACCAAAGTGGAGAATCACTCTGCCTTTGCCGGGCAGAATTTCGATTTCTTTTTCGTACCAGCAGAATTTATGAAATCCGGTGTCACCAATACCGCTCGACTTGCACTCTGGAACAAAGGGAACTTGAATCATGAGGGGCCATTCGACGATGTCGGAAGGTCTTTGATACCGACCCTCATCATCAAAGATAAATTTCCACTCACCATTCAAGCAGAGCCAATTGTTACGTCTGAGTTGAGGCCGAGGATACGAGGCAGCAGAGACTTCGAATGACTGTGCACTCCGACCAAGCGCGGGAGTCATTTCTGGGGC
The DNA here is from genome assembly GCA_044237915.1 of Silvanigrellaceae bacterium. Lineage (GTDB taxonomy): Bacteria > Bdellovibrionota_B > Oligoflexia > Silvanigrellales > Silvanigrellaceae > JBIIEI01. Next base: position 24,281 of record JBIIEI010000068.1, read on the forward strand.
CTGTTGCTCCAGTGTCGTTTTGTTCATGTAATCACTCCATGAGCGTGTCACTCAGAAAAATCGCGAAGGCAACAGGTTATTTCCGACGCGACATCTTCACTCGATTTCTGGGACAAACAAAACGTTCTTCCCGGCCTCAGTATAGTTCACAGATCTTCAGTTTCAATTTAATGTTCCTTGCGAACAATGTATGAAACTCTTGCTAAATTGGTTGTGTACTAAACTTAGGCCAGTCCGTTATTTTGTTTGTAATACAAGTATTTGCCAAATCCAAGGATTCACCAATCACAGCATGCATATCAAGGTAACGATAGGTTGCAAGCCGACCTAAAAACGTAACACCTTTTGATTCATGAACAAGATTTGTGTATTCCTTGAGAAGGGACTTATCATTTTTAAGTCGAAGTGGGTAGTAAGGAATATCATTTTCATCGGCAAGTTTACTGTATTCTCGAAAGCACACCGTTTTTTGGTGAACTTCCCAAGGCGCAAAGTGTTTGTGTTCGGTGATGCGCGTGTAAGGCACTTTTTCTTCGCAATAATTGATCACCGGATTGCCTTGATAGTCGCCCTCTTCATCAAATCGTTCAAACACAAGGCTTCTGTACTGGAGTCTTCCCAATTGATATCCAAAAAACGAATCCATGGGTCCGCTGAAAAAAAGATGTGCAAACTCGGATTTCAGTTCTGGAGAAAATCGTTCTCCTAGCCTGACCTGGATGTTGGGATGATCGAGGATATTTTCGACAATTTTCGTGTATCCTTCCACAGGAATACCTTGATATTTGCTGGCATAGTAATTGTCGTCGTAGTTGAAGCGAACAGGGAGTCTTTGCAGAATAGTTGCAGGAAGTTCACTGGGCTCTACACCCCATTGTTTTTTGGTATAGCCTCGAAAAAACGTTTCATACAGGTCGCGCCCGAGAAACTTTAAAGCTTGCTCTTCGAAAGTTTTTGCATCACCGATTGTGGCATCACCTAAAGTGGCAACAAATTCTTTGGCCTCTTGGGGTCTCAATTGTTTCTTAAAAAATTGATTGATGGTCAAAAGATTAATCGGGAGAGTAAACATGCCTTGGGCAGTCACCGCTTTCACTCTATTTGTAAAAACACCAAATTGACCAAAGCGATTGATATATTTCCAGACATCTTCACGGCTGGTATGAAAAATATGTGGTCCATACTTGTGGACCAAAACCCCTGTTTCCTTATCTCGTTCCGTATGACAATTCCCGGCAACATGATTGCGCTCATCAAAAACGACGACTTTAAAGTTCCCGCTTTCTGCTAATTCGCGCGCAAGAACAGCACCCGCAAAGCCCGCACCCACAACGCCTACTTCTCGTTTCATATTCACCTTTTTTTAAATGTATTTAATTTTTCGCGAAAAAACCGATGGAGTGCGTGATCGAGGTCAGGTAACATCATGCCTCGCTCACTTCCCAGAACGCTGTAACGGGGCCGTTTGGCAACCCAACCCAACTCGTCTGAAGCACGGGCTTTCACATGATCGAGGCGCGCTCCGCTGTGTTTTGCAGCGCGTTTGGCGAGCTCATACCAAGAAACCGCACCTTGATTGGCGAGATGCCAAATTCCCTTTTCGCCATCGATCAGTAAGTCGAGGCAGGCATCGACCAAATCAGGAACATAGGTAGGCGAAACAACATTTTCGTGAGAAGCATGAAAATCAATGGATTCTTCGAGGCTTCTTAAGACAAAATAAATAAAATTGTATTGATCCCAAGGACCAAAAAAAGCGCTGGTTCTCACAACAAGTGAGTTTGGATGAACCGCAAGAACTCTGCTTTCCGCTTCTGCTTTGCTGTCTCCATAAACGCTAAGAGGAGCGACAGAATTGGTTTCGCTGTACGGATTTTCACGCTGCCCATCAAAAACCAGATCAGATGAAAATGTGAGAAGTGGGATACCCCGTTTTGCACATTCTTGAGCGAGATATTCAGGGCCCTTCACATTCTGCAGAAAACATTTTTCTTGATCATTTTCCGCTTCGTCTACTTGAACGTATCCTGCCGCATTGATAACGGCCCAAGGATTCACCAGCGCCAGAGTTTCTTTCACTTGATGTGGATTGCAGATGTCGAGATCTCGACGCGAGAGCGCAAGAACTTCGATGCCCCGGCGTTCACAGATGCGCACAAACGCATGACCCAAAGTCCCAGAACCACCCGCAACCAGAATGCGATGGCGCACATTTCCGCTCTTTTGCCGAGAAGACAGAAAAGTAGGAGTGACAACACTTTTTTCACGTCCGCCCAAATCATGAGGAAGAAACAAAAGACGCTCCGGACGCCTCCACCATCCCACGTTTTCGAGCACCGGATGTGCAGGTTCTTTGCCCATTGCAAGCTCACGAATCATCTGTGCCAGAGCCGTTTCTCGAAGTTGATTGCCACAGCGAATATCATAAACACCGCTCTCGTAATATCCGGTTTGCCTTGTCACCAAAGAGTTCCAATCGAATGAGCCCAGAAGTGACCAAGGCGTTACAGCGCGGACATCCACTCCAAAATCGCGAAGTTCAAGGCAAGACTTCCACACTTCCATCAACCAACGCATTTGTTCTTCGCGCGTGCAGCCTAAATGAACTTCCGTAACAGCAAGAGGAAGGTGGTAGCGCTCCCAAGCTTCTTTGAGAAGTGAAAAAGATCCTTCGCTCCCTTGCTTGAGCACTCTCACGGCTTCGACATCTGCATAGCGGTGGCGACCGTTTCCTCCGTGAGTGTGAGCAGGGTAACGAACAAGGCGTTCGTCTAAAAATCTTTCACTTGTTACGTAATGATTAAAGCCCAGGATATTGGGTGGGCAACAATCTTCCTGAAAAGACTCCACGAGCTTTCGATTGGAACCATAACGTAACAAAAAACGCCACAAGGGATGGGAGGGGAGAACCTTTCCACACAAAAAATCCATGCCCAACCAACGCCTGTGATTTTCAAAATCGGCTTGGTACTTTAATAAAGGAGTGCTGTGTGTTTTACCGAGGTCTTCTGTTTGAACGAGCTGTGCAGCGGGATTCACACTGCGGATGGCCTTCATAGATTCAATAATCGCTTTGCATTGATTCAGCACGATTGTGATAAAGGCCCCTGAGTCCTGACCATGAGGGTACCAAAATCCATACAAGCCACTGAAGCGCGCCGTCGTGAGGGGTTCATTAATAGGAGTGTAATGCTCCACCCACGGATATCTTTCGGCAAACGAAAGTGCGAATTTTGCAAGCTTTGCTGGGAAATATGGATCCAGGAGATTTGTATCGCGAGGGCCGCTGCCATGATGGAGAAATCCAACGATTGGACGGATGTTATGATCGCGCATCCAGGCAAGTCGCTCATCGGCCCACGTCCAATCGGCAATTCCATGGGGAGCGGTGCGCTCCCAAAGAACCGGAAAGCGCAATGTCCGAATTCCAAGAGCTGCGAAAGTCTGTAAATCAGTCGCCCGAGAAGCATGGCCATTCAGTTCGAGCTGATCAAAATAGACGTTGCCCACACGATTGAGAGTGCATTCTACGCCCGCCCAAATTTCCAACGGGGCCATTGCACTCTCAGCACCCACCATTCCAAGTCTCCCTCACGATTGTCTAAGTAAACATGTTTAATTACTGCTGTTACATTTTACTGTGCTGAACTGCAGAGGGTTTAGGTTGTTTGAGTATGCGATTGATAAGGGAATCCATCTGTTTCCATGTTTGATCCCAGGAATTTCGAGCGAGAAAAGCATCAACGCGTGCGAGCCAATTTTCGTCGTGCACTGTTTTATCAAGTGCAAGTTCGATTCCCTTTACAAAGGATGGGACGTCATCTGCAATTTGCACCAGTCCGAGTTCCTGATAGGGCCGAACGACATCTCTGATCGATGTTGATACGACGGGTTTACCGGCAGCCAAATATTCTGGAGTTTTTGTGGGACTGATAAATTTTGTGGATTCGTTTTTGGCAAAGGGCAGCAAGGCCACATCCCAACCCGCAAGGTAACTGGGAAGTTCTTGGTAACTTTTTGAACCCAAATAATGAACATTAGGCAATGCCGGAAGCGTCGCGGGATCTATTTTAACAACGGGTCCGAGAATGATAAACTGCAAGTCGGGCTTTGCTTCAGCAACTCCCTTTAAAAGTTCTAAATCCATGCGCTCATCGATGACGCCAAAAAATCCAACGCGCGGATAGGGAATATGAGCCTGATCGGAAGGTTCGGTTTTATTATTGCGGGCTAGGGCGAAATGTGAAAAATCGACGCTGCTTGGAAAGGCATGGACGTTTGAATGCTGATGCTTTTTGACTTCGTAAAGGCTTTGACCGCCTGTGAAAACGACATCAGCACGCTGAAAGAGTTCTAATTCTCGGATGCGGAGTTCGGAAGGCGCAAATCGAAAAGCTGAAAGCTCATCCATACAGTCGTAGACCACTGCGTTGGCATTTAAATGACGTGAAAAATTCAACGCCATGGGTGTATAGTACCACAAAAGAAAATCTTTGATGCCGTGCTCTTTGAGCAATTGATCGAGCAGACTTCGCTGGAGCGCATGGGTTTCTTCGGGACTTAATCCCTCAGGGAGGTGTGGCACTGCAATGCGAACTCCGTCTTTATGATTCTGAATGTCAAGATAGGGGGGCTCTCCAGACACAATAATGGGTTCTTCAAAGAAAAAAACGCGGCGATTTTCGACGATGCGGGTCAAGAGGTGCTGTGGACGCTGAAAAACAAAATTCCAACGAAGATGCGAGAGACAGATGACATCCTGAGGGGCAGCTTTGGACTCCCGCATTTTTGGGTTGGCCCACGACTGTAAAGAACTGGTTCCAGAATTTTCGACAGGTTCTTTCCAAGCCTTTAAAGATTCGAATTCCAGAGGTTGAAGAGATGCAGACGCCCCAATACCTGCCCTCATTTGATCCGTCAGAAATTCTGTTCCGTTCTTCATGGCATCCTCGATATTTGTCAGGCTCATTTAATGGAAGAGTGAGAGATTCCAACCGAAAGGCCGTGTACCCACGCTTAAAAGTGTTATCACCTTCCAAACAAGCAAACAAAACTAACTCCCCTCCTAGAGCCCCTTTAACTCCGATGCAAAAAGAAAAAATCAGCAGGAGCAGCATGCGGGTCTGCCGAGAAGATTCTCAACGCAATTTCGGGGCCAAATAATAGAGAGCGGATCCAAAGTTATTCGTCAGATATGATGTAATACTTGCATCATATACATTTCCTACAGCATATCCTATAAAGGAACCTGCTGCAGAACCTGCTGTGATTCCACTCGTAATAGATCCTAAAGATCCCCCAAGATAGTAACCACCGATACCTCCAGAGATGCCTCCAGTGAAGGCACCAATTGCAGAACCCACGGTACTTCCGAGATGCATTTGAGGCAATGCTGGCAATGGAGGTGGATCTGGAATAAGTGCACTCAAATCAGCCTTTGGCAATTCAATCTTAGGCATCGAAACTTCAAAATTTAGTGATTTAACTTCTGGAAATTTAAAATTATCGAATCCATTGTCGATAAAATTGAAATCAATATTAAAGTCAATTTTATCGAATCCAAAATCAAAAGGATTTGAAAAACTCCATTGGAGTTGTCGAGATAACAAAACGAAGTCAATGCCAAGCGTCATAAAACTCAATCCCAGTGAGAGTTTCTGAAGCCAATCTAAATCAAAGGCAATTGAAAAGATCGAAGTAATTTCCACAGCAATTTCCGCACTTACAACAGCAAGCGTCGTAAAAGCAGCTTTCCTCGTAACCTTCGACCCAAGTTGCTTAAATGTCTGCCTCGTCAATCCACTTCCGGCTATGGAATAAGTTGCTATCACACCTTTTGCAAATCCCACGATCACTGAAGAAATTGTTGATGCACTTGTCCAATCCCAATGGCCAGGATTCCATTTTTGAGCAGATTTTGCACCGCTAAAGTATGCATACGTAGCTCCGACTGCGACTGCAATTCCTGCAATGGCAAGAGCTGAATTCCCAGTTGGATTGTACTGGTTCAGCGGGAAATGGAGTGTGGGTAAGATTTGCAGCATAGCCGACAGCCTGTAGAGCTGTTGTATGTCTGTTACGTTTTCTTGGCAAAGGTTTTTGAAAATTCTATAATAAATCGAGGT